>DASTRX010000034.1:0-10138 GCA_035760985.1 Polyangiaceae bacterium | reverse complement strand
AGGAGAGATCGAGCCGCCCGCGGGCTGCCGCGAGGTGCTGGAGCGCATCCTGGGCGAGGTGGCTCCCGCCCTGGATCTGTGCGGCGAGCGAGAGATCGCCGGGCTGCTGCGCGGGCTCGACGGGCGCTTCGTCGCGCCGGGCCCGAGCGGCGCGCCGACGCGGGGCCGTCTGGATGTCTTGCCGACCGGGCGCAACTTCTACGGGCTGGACGTGCGGGCCGTGCCGACGCCGGCCGCGGTGCAGCTGGCGCGGCGCGCCGCCGAGCGGCTGGTGCAACGCTACGTGCAAGATCACGGCGAGTATCCGCGCAGCCTGGCGCTCTCCGTGTGGGGCACGGCCACGCTGCGCACGGGCGGCGACGACATCGCGCAGGCGCTGGCGTTGCTCGGGGTGCGCCCGATCTGGGCCGAGGGGAGCGGGCGCGTCATCGATACCGAGATCCTGCCGCTCTCGGCGCTGCGCCGGCCGCGCGTGGACGTGGTGCTGCGCATCTCCGGCTTCTTCCGCGACGCCTTCCCGGAGCTGATTCGCTTGTTCGACAGCGCCGTGTGCGCCGTGGCGGAGCTGGACGAGAACGAGGCGCAGAATCCGCTGCGGGCGCGCGTGCAGGGCGACGAGGCGGCGCTGCGCGCTCGGGGGCTGGAGGCGAGCACGGCGGCGCGTCGGGCGCGCTTTCGCATCTTCGGCTCGCGGCCGGGGGCGTACGGCGCGGGCCTGCAGCAGCTGATCGCGCGCGGGGCCTGGACGGAGCGCCAGGAGCTGAGCCAGGCGTACCTCGCGGCGAGCCAGTACGCTTACGGCGCCAGCGAAGCCGGGGTGCCGGCGCGCGAGAGCCTGGAGACCCGGCTCGCGAGCGTGGACGCGGTGCTGCAGAATCAGGACAATCGCGAGCACGACGTGCTCGACTCCAGCGACTACTACGAGTTTCAGGGCGGTCTCGGCAGCGCCGTGGAGAGCCTGCGCGGGCGGCCGGCGGCGCTCTATCACGGCGATCACCATGATCCCGAGGCGCCGCGCGTGCGCTCGCTGAAGGAAGAGGTGGCGCGCGTGGTGCGCAGCCGCGTGCTGAATCCCAAATGGATCGCCGCCGCGCGCCGCCACGGCTACAAAGGCGCCTCGGAGATGGCGGCCACGGTCGATCACCTGTTCGGCTACGCAGCCACGACGGGCGTCGTGGAGGACTACCAGTTCGCGTTTCTGAGCGATGCCTACCTGCTGGAGCCGTCCAATCGCGAGTTTCTGGACCAGCACAACCCGAGCGCGCTGCGCGAGATGACGGAGCGTCTGCTGGAGGCCATGCAGCGCGGGCTGTGGCGCGAGCCGGGCCGCCACCGGCAGGAGCTCGAGGCGCTGCTGCTCGAGGCGGAGGAGGGCGCGTGAGCGTCGTTGCCGGGGCAGCCCGCGCGCGCAGCACGTTTCCGTGGAGCGCAGTGATCGGGCAGGAGCGACTCAAGCTGGCGCTGCTGCTGTGCGCGATCGATCCCGGCATCGGCGGCGTGCTGGTGCGCGGTCCGCGCGGGGTCGCCAAGACCACGCTGGCGCGCGCCTTCGCCGAGCTGTTGCCGGGGCAGTTCGTGGAGCTGCCGCTGGGCGCGACCGAGGAGCGCGTCACGGGCACGCTCGATCTGGGCAAGGTGTTGCAGCAAGGTCAGGTCGAGTTCTCGCCCGGGCTGCTGGCGCGCGCGCACCAGGGCGTGCTGTACGTGGACGAGGTCAATCTGCTGCCGGATCCGCTGGTGGATCTGCTGCTCGACGCGGCGGCGAGCGGCAGCAACGTGGTGGAGCGCGACGGCGTCTCTCACGCGCATCCCGCGCGCTTCGTGCTGATCGGCACGATGAACCCCGAAGAAGGCGAGCTGCGCCCGCAGCTGGTCGATCGCTTCGGGTTGTCCGCGCTGGCGGACGGCGAGCTCGCGCCGCCGGAACGCTCGCAGATCGTGCTGCGGCGCCTGGAGTTCGAGCAAGCGCCGGAGCGGTTTGTCGCGCGCTTCGAGGCGGAGCAGCGCGCCTTGCGCGAGCGCTGCGCGCGCGCCCGCGAGCGTGCAGCGACGGCGGGCTTCGCGGGGCCCGGCCTGGAGCGGGTGGCACAGCTCTGCCACGCGGCGGGCGTGGAGGGGGTGCGCGCCGATCTGGCGATGCTGCGCGCCGCGCGCGCGCATGCGCTGTGGCACGAGCGCGAGCAGATCGAGCTCGAGGATGTCGAGGCCGTGGCGGAGCTGGCGCTCGCGCACCGGCGCAAGGAGCCGCCCCGGCCGCCGAAGGCGGGCGCTGCGCCCCCGAGCGGAGCGCCCCCGAGCGGAGCGCCGCGGAGCGGTGCGCCACGGAGTGGTGCAGCCGATGGCGGCCGCTCTGATGGCTCGTCGGCGGCGGCTCGAGCGAGCGCGGCGCCGCCGAGCAGCAGCAGCGCGGCGCGAAGAGAAGGGGTATCCGGCGCGCTGCCGCCGGTGCCGGTGCGTCCCCGCGCTGTGACATTGCGGCCAGTGACACTGTGGCCTCCGGCGTTGCGGCCCGTGGTGCGGCCAGCAAACGGCGAGCGGCTGGCACAGCGGCGCGTGGGGGCGCGTCTCGTGCGACGCCTGGAGGCACAGCGGGTGCGCGGCGGCATCGACTGGGTGACGACCCTGTTGCGCGCTCCGCGCCCGACGCTCGACGACCTGCGTTACCGTCTGCGGCCGGTCCCGCGCACGCGGCTCTGGATCCTGGCGCTCGACTGCTCGTCGTCGATGTTGCACAACGGAGCGCTGGCGCTGGCCAAGGGCGTGGCGAGCGCGCTGGCGGAGCGTGCGATCGCGCAGCGGGCGCAGGTGGCGCTGCTGGCCTTCGCGGGCGAGAGCGTGCAGCTGCAGATCGGCGCGTGCGGCATCGTGCGCGCGATCGCGGAGCAGGGGGGCGGAGGCGGAACGCCGCTGCGCAGCGTGCTGCTGGCGGCCCTCGCGCTGTGCCGGCGCCCCGGCTACCGTGGCGCGCAGGTCCAGAAGCGGCTGCTGCTGCTCAGCGACGGGCGCACGCCGGAGTCCGTCTCGGACCTGCGCGCGGCCTGTCGCGCGCTCGAGCCGTCACTGATCGACTGCGAACGCGGCGCCGTGCGGCTGGGGCGCGCGCGGGCGCTGGCAGCACAGCTCGGCGCCGGCCATCTGAGCGTCGACCAGATCGTGTGAAGGGGTGTGCGTGAGGGCTCGTGGCGCACGACCCCGAGCCCACCAGGATGGCCCGCTCCACGCCCTGCGCGCGGAGCTCCGCGTGCAGCGGGCACATCCTGGAGTCTCGCGGAATCGTGGAGGGGCGAGCCCTGAAACAGGAACCAGCGGACGGTGGCGCTGGACTCGAGCCCGCGGCGCCGCTATCTCGCCTGACGGAGACCCGCATGTTCACCGGTATCGTCCAGGGTACGGCCTTCGTTCAGCGGCTGACGGATCTCAGCGGTCTGCGCCGGCTGGAGCTGCGCTTCGAGCCCGGCTTCACCGAGGGTCTGAACATCGGCGCGAGCGTCTCGGTGGACGGCGCCTGCCTGACGGTCACGCACGTCGCGCCGGGCGAGCTCGCGAGCTTCGACGTGATCCAGGAGACGCTGTCGCGCACGACGCTGGGGGCGCTGCGCGAGGGCGCGCGGGTCAACGTGGAGCGCGCCGCCAGGGAGGGCGCGGAGATCGGCGGCCACTCCGTGTCGGGTCACGTCGACTGCAAGGCCACCGTGCTCGAGATCCGCACCCCGGAGAACAATCGCATCGTGCGCTTCGGGCTGGCGAAGCCCTGGAGCCGCTATGTCTTCGCCAAGGGCTACATCGCGGTCGACGGCGCCAGCCTGACGGTCTCCGACGTCGATCGCGCCGCGGGCTGGTTCGAGGTGAGCCTGATCCCGGAGACGCTGCGCGTCACCGGCCTCGGCCAGAAGCTGGTGGGCGGCGAGGTCAACGTCGAGATCGAGCGCGGTACGCAGATCGTGGTCGATACGGTGCGCGAAGCGCTCGAGGAGAAGTTCCAGGCGTTGCTGCCGGCGCTGGAGCAGCTGCTGCTGGAGCGCGGCGTGCGGCTGGATGAGCTGGCAGACCCGGACGCGCTGCGGCGGCTGGGTCGAGGCTAGCGCGAATGTGGCGGCACGGTAACCGAGGGCCAGGCAACTCGCCGCTGGCGCGCAGCGCGCGCCTGTCTCATAAGTCATGAGCGTGGAACGACAGAGCAGCTACCGCGGCGCCGAGCAGGAAGCTGTGCCGGAATCGAGCGCGCAGCCGAGCGCCCGCCGCTGGGAAGGCGCCGTCGGCAAGCTGCGCCAGCAACAGGATCGGCTGCGGGCGCTGCGCGACAAGGGATTCAACGGGGTACAGCGCATGATGGGCCGTGCCAGTACCTTGGTGGCGCCCTCCGTGATCGGCGGGATGTGCGGCATCTTCGACATGCTGCCGTTCACGGCCGAGAACCTGCTGCTCGGCTACGCGCAGGGCATCTACGCGCTGGACGTCAACGGTGAGGCACGCTGGCACTGCCCTCCGGAGCGCTTCGTGCTCTATCTCCGCGAGCTGCGTCTGCCGCCGGAGCTGCGTCGCGAGCTGCTCCAGTTGAGCTACATCGTCACCTTTGATCGCGCGCCACGGCAGGTGCTGGAAGAGTGCGCCGGGAGCGGGGATTCGCAGGCGAGCTGGCTCAGCGAGCGCTTCAAGAAACTGTACATGGAGCTGTTCGACCTCGGCGCGATGCACACGGTCGAAGCCTGGAAGGACGGCGCGCTCGTGGCCGGCAGCTTCGGCGTGAGCATCGGGCGCGTGTGGAGCTCGGAGGGCCAGTTCGCGCGCGCCCCGCTCGCCGCAGAGGCCTTGTTCGCCGGCGCGACCGATCACTTGCTGGAGCGCGGCTTCGAGCTGCTGGACGCGCAGCTCTACTCGGACGAGCTGGCGCGCTTCGGCGCGCGCGAGGTACCGATCGCGGAATATCGCTCGGCGCTGGCGCGCGGTCTGATCGCTCCGGTGAGCTTCCGCGCTCCGGGCGTGTGAGTCAGCGAGCCCGCTCCGGCTGGAGCGAGCTCGAACTTCACGCCCTCGGCGCGGGCTCGGTCGCCTTCAGTGGCAGTAGTTCTGGCCGCCCACCGTCGTCACCGACCAGGGATAGACGCCCACGTCGTTGAAGCGCGCCACTTCCTTGTGGGTGGTCACGTCCAGCACGGAGAACTGATCGGTGCTCGACAGCGGCAAGAGCAGGTAGCGGCCGTCCTGGGTCGTGGATGCCGTCTCGGTGGTGCCGCCCACGTCGATGGCCTCCAGCAGGCCGCCCGTGCTGCGGTCGATCACCGCGACGCGCTCCTTGACGCGGTTGAGCACGAACGCCTGCCCGGGTGCGAGCGGGCTGTAGTTGATCCCGAACGACTCCTGGTCCCCCTCCAGGCTGCGGGCGATCTCTTTGCGTTGTACGCGGTCGATCACGGACACGGTCTGGTCGCCCCAGTTGGGCATCAGGTGGGTGTTGAATTCGTTGCTCAGCTGGTCGACGAAGATCGACCAGGGGCGGTTGCCCATCAGCAGATCGGGCCGGCGGCGCTCGGCCACGGTGTCGTAGCTCAGGACGTGGCCCGTCTCGATGTGGGCCGCGACCAGCAAACCGTTGCCGTCGATCTGCGCGTCGGCGAAGCCACACGGATCCCCGGAGCAAGCGCCCGGCGCGCTTTCGCCATCGAGCAGCAGCACGTCTTTCACCCGGTACGTGTCGAGGTCGAGCACGCTGATCTGGTTGCCGCCGATGCTCGGAATGTACGCGCTGCGGTCATGGAAGCGCGCGAAGTGGGGGACGCGGAACGAGGGATCGGCGATGGTGCGCACGACCTCGTCCGTCGCCATGTCGATGATGGAGACGGAGCCCGTGCCCGTGGAGGCCTGATCTTCGGGCTCCATGGCGGGGCCCCCGCCCTCTTCGTTGACCACCCACAGCTCGTCACGCCCGAAGGGCGGGCAGTCGAAGCAGGCCTCGGAGTGCGTCGGATGGCTGCCGAGCTCGATCGTCTTGGAGATCTGGAGCGTGCGCGCGTCCACGACCACGACCTGCCCCTGATCGGCGGCGGAGACGTAGATCTTGCTGCCGTCCCTGGAGAGCATCGACATGTGGTTACCGTTGGGCTCTTCCGAGATGCCCGTGTCGACGCGTGCCACCTCCTTCATGGTCGACAGGTCGACGATGAACAGGTCGTTCGACTGCTCGGAGATGACGTACGCGCGGTGCTCCAGCTCCTCCGCCGTCGGCAGCGGCACGTCCATCGGCGACAGCAAGGAACGGTCCTCCGCGCTGCTGCAGCCCAGCGCGGCGAGCGCAAGCGCGCCCAGTCCGAAGCCGTGCGGGCGGCGCAAAATGCGACGGACCCCTACATTCTGACGCGACCTATGACCGAAATTGTTCTTCGAGCTGTGACCCGGCATGTGGACTCCCTCTGGCAAGCGATGGGAAGCAGCGGCAGGACAGGGGAGATGCCGAGGACCCGAGAGAGAGCCGGGTGCGCTGGCCCACCAGTGGTGCGATCCCTTAGGGGAGCACGCCGACTCCTCGCGAGGCGTTTCGAACGATCTTCCCCGTTGACCCGCGGAGATGAACCGAACTGACTGCTGCGAGTAGGTTTCCTGGCTTCCGGGTTCCGAGCGGGGGTGATGTCGCTCTGCGCTCCTGCCCACCTTCCCCGTTGGGACGAGTGGATGTTCGGGAGGAGCTTCCCAGTTACAGTGGCGGGAACCGCGCCGGCGTTACACCGGCTTCCCTGATCTTGCAGCACTCTCTATGACTTCGAAGGGCCACAAGTACCCGATGAGCGAGTCGACGGTCAAGCGTGAAGGCGAGCCCGCGCCCGGGCGCGGCGCCACGCCTCTCGCCACGCCTCTCGCCCCATCCGAGCCTGCTGGCACGCCCGAGGCCGCGCCTGCAGCCACGCCGACCGACGTCGCGCGGAGCGATCCGCGCGCGGCGATCGTGTTTCGGACCCTGAACTATGGCGACCTCGCCGAGGTCAGAGCTTTCGTTACACTTCTCCACGCGATCTCGGCGGAAGCCGACCCTTTCCACTTCGAAAAGTCGGCGGAGTTCATCGATCGTTGCGTGCTCAAGGCCCGCCGCGAGGAAAATCCCAGCAACACGTTCTCGGGGCTGGCGCTGCGGGGCAAGGAGCTGGTCGGCGTGCACTCGCTGCGGCGTTTCGAGGAGGGACCACTGATCGGCGCGCAGGTGGCGGGCCTGTGGGTGGCAAAGCACTGTCGCCGGCAAGGCGTAGCGCGTACACTCAAGGCGATGGGTGAGGCCTGGGCGCGTTCCATCGGGGCGCACTTCCTGAACAGCAATGTGCTGGTGGAGAACGCGGCCATGCTGGAGTTGAATCGCCAGCTCGGCTTCGAGAGTTATCGCGTGAACGTGAGAAAGCGTCTATGACGGACGTTGAAACGTTTCCGTCGCAGAGCTGAACCAAACGGACGCTAAAGGAGGGGTCAATGGCTACACGAGAGCAGTTCAGAGCCGATCGCGGGATCGCCGCCCGAGAGACGGTGGAGTGGGGCAGCAGCGGGGGGAAGCGAGCGACGGAAAGCGCGGGCCCCGAGCTGGCGCCCGAGCCCCTCACCCGAGAGCAGCGCTGGCTGGTGCAGAGCAGCTGGGAGAAGCTCGCGCCGATGGCGCCCCATGTGGCGGAGCTGTTCTTCGATCGGCTGTTCGAGCTCGACCCGTTCCTCGAGGATCTGTTCCCCTCGGATCTGTCGAAGCTGGGTGCCGAGTGGATGCGCGCGCTCGGGCTCGCCGCGCCGAGGCTCGAAGAGCCGAGCAGCGCCGCGCCGTGCCTGGAAGGATTGAGCCGCATGCATGTCGACATCGGCGTGCGCCCCGGCCACTACGTGACCATGGGCAATGCGCTGCTCTGGACGCTGGAGCAGAGCCTGGCGGAAGACTTCACACCGCGCGTGAAGGACGCATGGGGCGCAGCCTATCAGGTGTTCTCGGCGCTGCTCATCCAGGCGGATGCGGCGGCCGTGCTCGGCACCGCCATCCGCCCCACGGAACCGAAGCCCGGGGCTCACAGCCTGCTGCCGCCCGGCTCTGCGCGCCGGCCCGTCGATGCCGTGCCGCGCGATGCCGTGCCGCGCGATGCCGTGCCGGTCGCAGCGCGCCGCGCGATCTGATAACGTTCCCAGCAGTGCGCGCTGGCGCGCATCCGCCGCCGATCTTTGCTAGCGTGCCGCCGCGCGGGGCCGGGGCCTCGCGCGAAGGGAGCAGGGATCCAAGTGCACCAAGTGCAGTTGCAACGGCGGCGAACCTTGCGGGGGCAGTGGCTCCTCGCGTCTGCGGCAGGGTTGGTGCTCGGGCTGGCGAGCGGCGCGCCGGATGCGCGGGCTCAGGCAGCGGCGGGGCAGCAGGAGCTGATTGAGGGTGGCGGCTTCGATCCGCCGCAAACGATGTGGGGGAATGCGCCGCTGACCAACGGCCAGCTGTGCATCGACGTGCCCGGCGGCACGATCAACCCCTGGGACGTGGCGGTGAGCCAGTCGGGGGTGCCCATCGTCAACGGGGAGACGTACGAGCTCTCGTTCGATGCCAGCTCCAGCCCGCGCTCGGTCACGGTCCGCGCGCTGGTCCAGGTGCCGGCCCCGCCGTACGCCACGGCGCTCGATCGCAACCCGGTGCTGACGGGCACCAGCCAGCACTACTCGTACACGTTCCGCGCCAGCGCGGATCTGACCGCCGCCGTCTCGCTGCAGGTGGGCGGAGCCAGCCAGCCCTGGACGTTCTGCCTCGACAACCTGTCGCTGAAGAGCGGCGCCGTGCTGCAACCCTACCTGCCGGCGACGGGGCCGCGAGTGCGAGTCAACCAGCTGGGCTATTATCCGTTCGGTCCCAAGGGCGCCACGCTGGTCACGGCGGCGACCCGGGCGCTGCCCTTCCGCGTGCGGGACGCCGGCGGCGCTGTCGTGTTCTCGGGTCGGAGCGTGCCACGCGGGCTCGACGCCAGCTCCGGCCTGAACGTGCACGAGCTCCGCTTCGATCGCCTGCACGACGCCGGGCACGGCTACCGGCTCGAAGCGGACGGCGAGAGCAGCTATGCGTTTGACGTCAGCGACCGCGTCTACGAGTCGCTGCGCAGCGACTCGCTCGTGTTCTTCTACACGCAGCGCAGCGGCATCGCGATCGATGGCAATCTGCTGCCCGGCTACGCGCGCGCCGCCGGGCACGTGGGCGTGGCTCCCAACCTCGGCGACTACGCCGTGGCTTGCCAGTCGCCAGAGAGCTCCCAGCGCGCGTATGGCGAGCCCTGGACCTGCGACTACACGCTCGACGCTCGCGGCGGCTGGTACGACGCGGGCGATCAGGGCAAGTACGTGGTCAACGGCGGCATCTCCGTGGCCCAGCTGCTCTCGACGTACGAGCGCTCGCTGCACGCGCCGGCGGGCGCAGCGCGCGCCCGCGGCCGAGCCCTGGGCGATGGCACGCTGCGCATCCCCGAGCGGGGCAACGGCGTGCCCGACATCCTGGACGAAGCGCGCTGGGAGCTCGAGTTCTTGCTCGCCATGCAGGTCCCCGAGGGCAAGCCGCTCGCCGGCATGGTGCACCACAAGCTGCACGATGCCGCCTGGACGGGGCTGCCGATGGACCCCGCCGCCGACCCGCAGCCGCGCGAGCTGCACCGCCCCTCGACCGCCGCGACCCTGAACCTGGCTGCGGCGGCGGCCCAGGGCGCCCGCCTCTACGGCAAGTACGATCGAGCGTTTGCCGAGCGGCTGCTGGCCGCCGCGCGGCGCGCCTGGGACGCGGCGATCCAGAATCCCAGCCTGCTCGCGCCGGGCGCGGACGGCACCGGCGGCGGCTCCTACGCGGACAGCGATGTGAGCGATGAGTTTTACTGGGCGGCGGCGGAGCTCTACATCACCACCGGCGAGCAAGCCTACCTGGATGCCGTGCTGGCTTCGCCCCAGCACACCGCGCCCATCTTCGATCCGGGTGGCTTCAGCTGGGCGCGCGTGGCGCCGCTGGGGCGGCTCGACCTCGCCAGCCTCCCGAGCCACGTTCCGGGCCGGGATGCGATCCAGCGCTCCGTGCTGGACGCGGCAGACGCGCTGCTCGCGATCGGCCAGGCGCAGCCCTGGGGCCAGCCCTACGCGCCCGCGGGCAACAACTGGGTCTGGGGCTCCTCGT
>DASTRX010000033.1:0-9089 GCA_035760985.1 Polyangiaceae bacterium | reverse complement strand
CTCACTGCGCGCTGCTCGCCCCCCCTTGTTCCTCCAGGAACCTCACTGCGCGCTGCTCGACCCCCCCTTGTTCCTCCAGGAACCTCACTGCGCGCTGCTCGACCCCCCTTATTCCTCCGGGAACCTCACTGCGTGCTGCTCGACCCCCCTTGTTCCTCCGGGAACCTCACTGCGTGCTGCTCGACCCGGAGCGACGAGAGGATCCGGTCGCGCAGGGTCCCGAGGTATTGGCGAGGGACGTAGGGGGGAGGCCCGGCCACCCAAACTCAGTGCTGGTTCAGAGGTTTTCGAGAGCGCGCTTCGCGGCTTTGCCGACGCCCTCGTCGCCGGCGAGTTGAACGGCCTTGTTCAGCGCCTGCTTGGCTTCTGCCTTCTTGCCCTTCGAGCGCAGGTGCATGCCGGCGTAGTAGTGCGCCGGCGCGTAGCTGGCGTCGGTCTGGATCGCTTTCTGGAAGTCGGCGAAGGCGGCGTTGTCGTCTTTCTTGCCGTGCTGGCAGAGGCCGCGCTGGACGTAGAGCTCCGCCGCCGGCTTCTTGTCGATGGCCTTGCTGAAGGCGGCGATGCAGGCGTCGAATTGATCCAGGCGGCCCAGCAGGCTGCCGCTGGAGGCGAGCACCGCCGGGTCGTCGCTCTGGGCGAGCTCGTTCAAGAGCTTCAGGCCTTGGTCCTTCGAGCCCGCGGCGATCAGGGCCTCGGCGTAGCCGTACTTGATCTCGGCGTTGCCCGGATCCGCCTCCAGCGCGATGCGGTACGCGGGCACGGCTTCGTTCGCTTTGTGCAGCGCCGTGAGCGCCAGCGCGCGGTTATAGGAGAGCGCCGGGTGCTTGGGGTTCTGCGCGAGGCCGCGATCGATGATCGGCAAGGCGCCCTCGGCGTCGCCGGCGTCGAGCAGCGTTGCGGTCCAGTTCACCCAGGCGTCGGCGAGCTTGGGAGAGAGCTCGGTCGCCTTCTGGTAGCTGGCCTTGGCCGCGGGCAGCTGGCCCAGGTTCTGCTGGGCCACGCCCAGGTAGAAGGCCGCCTGCGCGTTGCGAGGTTCCGCGGCGACGACCTTTTCGAAGTGGGCACGCGCTGCTTCGAATTTCTGATCGCGGATGGCAGCCACGCCCTGCTGGAACTCGGGGCTCTCGGGCGCCGCGGCGGCAGCGTCGTCGCCGCCCAGCAGCGCCTCGGGTGAATCGGGCGCAGGGGCGCCAGACGTTGCCGAGCCCGACGGAGCCGCGGGGCCTTTGCCCGCCGACTCCGCGCCACCGCACGCCAGGAGAAGTGCCGCCGCGAGCAGCACGCTGCCCAGCCCCACTCTGTCATTCCGCATTTCGTTCCGTATCTCCCTCGATCATCGCCAGCGTCGATTGTACGCGCCGCTCCGCGCTCTTGACCTGGTCGTCGTCGAGCTTCGAGCCGTCGCGGTTGGTCACGTAGAATACGTCCGCCACGCGCTCGCCCTCGGTGTTGATCTTGGCGAGGTCGATCGTGACCTCCTCGCGGTACATGGCGGTGGAGAGCCAGAACAACAGGTCGCGCCGGTCCTGGGTGATCACCTCGACCACCGTGTGGCGAGTGGCGCTGCGGTTGTCGATCACGATCTCCGTCTCGACCGCCGGCGCGTGCCGGTAGTTCCAGCGCATGCTCTGCTTCTCGCCGCGGATCAAGTCCACGGCCTGCACCTTGCCCGCCAGGATGTCCGACAGGTACTGCTCCACGCGCGGCAGCAGGCGGCGGGCGTTGGCCGCCTCTTGCCCGGCCCGCACCCAGAACATGTCCACGGCGCGCTTTGGCCCGCCCGGTACCTGGAAGGAGTAGATCTGCGCGCCGATCACCTTGATCTTCGCGGCGGCCAGCGAGGCCGCGATGTAGGAGAGCAAGCCGGGGCGATCGTCGGCGACCACGCAGATCTCGAAGTAGGGCTCGCTGGTGTCGAGCTCGCGCACCAGAGACGCCTTGCCCTGGGCCTCGTGGATCACCGCCAGGTGCTTGAGGATGCCCGCCGCGGAGTTGGCGTACACGTAGCGCGAGGGCAGCGCATTCAAGGTGGCATCGACGAACGCGGCATCGAGGTTCAGGCCCGAGCGCATGGCGAGCAACGCCTGCACTTGATCGCGAATGCGCGAGACGTAGCTCTGGCCCCGCGAGGTCGGACCGTCGGAGAACCAGCGCTCGGCGGCGACGTACAGCTCGTTGAGCATGCGCGACTTCCAGGCCGTGAGCGCCGTGGGGCTGGTGGTCGAGACGTCCGCGACCGTGAGCATGAACAGCTCGTTCAGGCCTTCCTGGCCGCGCAGCTCCGCGCAGAACTCGCGGATGGTGTGCGGGTCGTCGATGTCGCGGCGGGTGGCCACGTGGTACATGCGCAGGTGCTTCAAGATCAGGTGCTGCACCTCTTCGATCTCGGGCTCCTCGAAGCCGAGCCGGCGCAGGATCTCCGGGCACAGCTCGGCGCCTCGTTCCGAGTGCTGCTGGCCGCCGGTGTCCTTGCCCAGGTCGTGCAACAGGGTGGCGAAGAACAACACGTCGGGCCGCGCCATGTCAGCCGCGAGCCGGCACGCCAGTGACTGCTCGGCGGCGAGGTCGCCGCGGCCCAGCGCGCGCAGGCGATCGACCGCGGCCACGGAGTGCACGTCGACCGTGTACACGTGGTAGATGTCGTGGTGCACGCGGCCCACCACCGGCAAGAACTCCGGGATCATGGCCACGAGCAGCCCCACCTCGTGCAACTCGCGCAGGATCGAGCCGCCGGGGAACTGCGTCTTCTGTACCACCTTCACCAGCTCGACGAAGATGCGCGCAGCCGTCTTGCTGCGGCGCAGCCGCGAGCAGAAGGACTTGGAGCCACAAGCGCGCACTACCGCCTGCCGCGCCGCGTCATCGACCAGTACATCGCGCTCGACGGCGACCTTGTACAGGCGCAGAGCGAGCGCCGGGTCTTCCTTGATCGAGGCGACGTCGTGCACGGAGACGCGGCCGTTGACCAGCTTGAAGCCGTTGCCGAGATCGACCTCGTCCGGCTTGCGATCGGGCACCGGGCGCGAGCGCGCGATCGACATGCGGCAGGCCAGCTCGATGCTGCGCGCGTGCCGGTAGTAGTCGCTCATGAACGCCTCGACGCCGGCGCCTCCGGGGCCGTAGCCCATGG
Organism: Polyangiaceae bacterium; assembly: GCA_035760985.1. Lineage (GTDB taxonomy): Bacteria > Myxococcota_A > Polyangia > Polyangiales > Polyangiaceae > SZUA-265. The sequence continues at coordinate 5,959 of DASTRX010000033.1, read as the reverse complement.
CCAGCGCGACGCGCTCTTGCTGCTCGAAGATCAGCCGATCGGCGCGCCGCCGCGACTGCAGATGCAGGTGGTTGCGCACGCTGGAGAGAAAGCGCCAGGCCAGACTGATGTCGCGCCACTCGCGCTTGGCCAGCGCCCCCACGCGCACCATCCCCTCGAAGTCCTCGATGCGGAAGCGCGCGCGCGCCGCCCAGCGCGCCACGTCCAGATCGCGCAAGCCCCCCGTGCCGTTCTTCACGTCGGGCTCGAGCAGGAACACCGAGCCGCCGAAACGCTCGTGCCGCTCCTGCGCGCTGCTCTCCAGCCGCTCCAGGAAGTCCGGCAACTGGCGGCTGTTGAACAGCTGCTCGAACGCCGCGGCCATCAGCCCCTGCGTGAGCTCGCCCTCACCCGCGACGTGCCGGAAGTCGAGCAACGAGGTGGCCGTGGGCAGGTCCGTGCGCGCGAGCTCCAGCGTCTCGTCGCGCGTGATCACCTGATGGCCGACGTTCAGACCCGCGTCCCAGAGCGGATAGAGCAACGCCTCCGCGAGCGGCCGCACCACGGAGAGATCCGCCTCGGAGAGCAGCCGAACATCCAGGTCGCTGTGCACCGAGAGCGTGTTGCGCCCGTAGCTGCCCACGGCGACCAGCGCCACGCGCGGCACCTCGCCGCTCGGAAACATGACGGCGCGGGTCGTGTAGAGCAGCGAGGACAGCAGCCCGTCGACGACCTTCGAATATCTTTGGCCGGCCAACAGCCCCGTAGAGACATCGCCGTCCTTGACGAGCCGCTCGATCTCCAGGCGGTGCACGGCCACGTAACGCCGCAGCTCGGGCACCAGGTTCGCCGAGAGATTCTTCAGGACCCCCTCGCCGCGGGCTTCGGAACGCAAGGTCTCCGGCGTTGAGGTCGGCGGCAGCGGCGACGACGGGAGATCGAGCTTGGGGTTATCCATCTGCGTAAAGGGGCCTGTTCGGAAGTCGGGGTGGGCTTATAGCACGTGCCGGCGGCTGCAGTTCGTCGCGTGCTGGTTCGGCGCCCTGGCGACGCAGTGTTCCAGAACTCTTTGCTTTTCCGGGGGGAGGCGGGTGTCCCCAGATCGGTCGGTCTGCTATGCTCGGCGGCGATGTTGTCGAGAAGGCAGGTCCTGAGGGGGCTCGCGGGCGGATGTGCGGGGGCGGCGTTGTCGGGGCTGGTGTTGCCGGGAAACGGCTGGGCGTCAACCGCGCGCGCCATCTCTCTGCCTCAGCTGGTCGGGCTCTCGCAATATGCCTTGGTCGGTACCCCCACAGATGCCACTTCGCGCTGGGAAACGTCGGGCTCTTCCCGGCGCATCGTCACGTATCTCCGGGTGGAGGTGTCTCACCCGATCGATGGTCGGCCGCCGCCCGAGACCTCGCTCTGGGTGCGCACGCTGGGAGGTACCGTGGGAGACATCGGCCAGCTCGTGCACGGCGAAGCGCGGCTCGAGCTCGGTGAGCAGGCCGTGGTGTTTCTGGCTCCCAGCCAGGACGGCGTGCTCGGCGTCACCGGCATGGCGCAAGGCCATTACCCGCTCGCCTATGACGCGGAGCGGATCGCGCGCCTGCGCGCGAGCCCCGACATGCCCGCTCTGGTCGACGTGAAGGACTGCGCGGTGCAGCGCCTGGTCGCTCGAACGGTGGTCGAAGCCGAGCAGATGGTCTCCGAGATCATGCTCGCCCGCTGACGTGCGCACCCGACCTCCATCGCTGGCCCTGACCCTTGCGGCCCTGATCGTCGCTGCGCTGGCGCCGGGCGATGCGCTGGCTTTTTGCCGCACCACGACCTGCGACAAGAACTGCCTGCCGGACCGCAACGGCTGCGCCACTCGCGGCGAGTACGTGTACTGGCCCGACGCCTGCGTGACGTACGCCGTGCAGGACAAGGGCTCGCCGCTGCGCGGCATCAGCGCGTACGAGACCGATCAGGTGATGCGCAACGCCTTCAGCGCCTGGCTCGGCGCCGACTGCCCCGGCGGCGGCCACCCATCGATCGGGGTCGTCCCGCTCGGGGGCGCCAGCTGCGACCAGGTCGAGTTTAACGCGCCTCAGTCGGGGCGCCCGCTCTCCGCCAACGCCAACCTGGTCATCTATCGGGATCGGGAATGGCCCTACGAGGACGAGCGCTTCGTGATCGCGCGCACATCGATCACGTTTGATCCCGCGACCGGCGCGATCTTCGATGCCGACATCGAGATCAACTCGTTCGCCAACGAGTTCTCGACCGGCGACACGCAGGTGAGCAACGACCTGCAGAGCGTGCTCACGCACGAGGTAGGGCACTTCCTCGGTCTCGATCACTCGCGAGTGGAGAACGCGACCATGCTCGCCGACTACGAGCTGTCGAACCTGGGCGCTCGTACACTCTCCTCCGACGACAAAGCCGGCATCTGCAGCATCTATGCGCCCATGGGCGACTCGCAGGTGACCTGCCCCGGCAGCACCGGGCCGCACCACGGCTACTCGCGGGAGTGCGGCACGGACGAGCACGCCGACGCCAGCTGCCTGAGCCTGGCGGGAGCGGCGCCCGGGCGCGGCTCGCGCTGGCTGCCGTGGCTGGCGCTGGGCATGCTGGCCTGGTTCCGCCGCCGCCGCGCTTGACGCCATGTGGATCGTAGCGGTCCTCTCCTCGCTGGTCCTGCTCGGACTGCGCCTGGACCTGTCGCGCATCCTGGGGCTCAGTGACGGCGAGGCGCTGTTCTTCGCTTACGGCTTTCACCCCCAGCCCGCGTACGTCCACTATCCCGGCCTGATCGGCTGGCTCGCGCGCGGCTTCGGTCCCGGCGCGTCGCCGGTTCTGATCCATACCGCGACGGCGCTGGCGGCCACGGCGCTGCCCTGGCTCGGAGTGCTCGCGGCGCGCGCCTGCGGTGCCCGGAGCGCCCCCGCCTGGCGCACCTTCTTCGCGCTGGCGCTGCTGCCGGAGCTTTGCCTGGGCGCGTCGGCGTTCACGCCGGAACTGCCCTTCGCGCTCTGCTGGCTGGCGGCGCTGGCCTGCGCGGGCGCCGCGCTGCGCCATCCGGCTCCGAGCTTTCGCAGCCTGCTCGCCACGCTCGGCGCGGGCGTCGCCACGGCGCTGTGCTGCCTCTCCCAGCAGGGAGGCTGGCTGCTGCTGGCCAGCCTGGGCTGGGTGCTGCTGGAGCGACCGCAAGCGGCGCGCCGCCGCACGCTCGCGCCCTGGGCTGCCGCCTTGGTGTTCGCGATCCTGGTCTCTCCGCTGGTGCGCTGGTGGATGGAACGCGGCCCGGGCGTGCGCATCGACCCGCTGCCGTGGCAGCAAATGCTGGGCGTGCTGCTGAGGCCCTTGATCGCGGTCACCCCGCCCTTTCTGTTCGCGGGCGCGCTGGTGGGCGCCGACCTACTGGCGAGCGAGCGCCGGTCGCCGGTGGACCGGCTGCTCCGGCTGAATCTGGCCATTCCGCTCGCGCCGTTGCTGCTGCTTGCGATCGGCGCTGGCACGGATGCCAGCTGGCTGACGCCGGCGGTTCTGACGCTGGCCATCCACGCGGCGCGCATGGGCCCCCTGCCCCGGCGGCTGGTGCAGAGCTGCGTGGGGCTGGGCGCGGCGCTGGCCGTGCTGGGCTGGTGCTGGCTGCGCACCGACCTGCCATTTCTGAGCGGGCAGCTGCTGGGCGGCTACGAGCCGACCTGGGACACGACCAGTGACCTGTACGCCTGGGGCCCCGGGCGGCCGCTGCTCCAGGCCGTCGTCAATGGAGCGCGCGAACGCACTGGGCACGAACCGCTCGTGGTGGGCCCGCACTGGGCGGTCTGCGCGCAGGCAGAGGTCGCGCTTCAGGGGAGAGTCACGGTCGGCTGCGATGGCGCCGAGCTGGACGACTATGACCACTGGCTGCCCACCCCTCGCTGGCCGGACGCGGCGACCATCGTGCTGGTGACGGATTCTCGCTTCGCGGAAACGGCTCCCGATACGCTCTATGGTCGGCCGCAGGTGGCCGTGCACGAGGCTGAAGTGAAGCGCTTCGGTCGCCCCGTGCGGCACATCATCATCGCCGAGTTCGACCGCGACGAGGCCAGCGCCCGTGTGATAGAGTGAGCCTCAACCATCATGTATCGAGCGACAGCTCCGGCGTCGTGGATCGCGATTGCGGCTCTGCTGGGTTGCGGGAGCGATCGCCCGCGCGCTACCACGGTATCGAGCGCGGAAGACGCAACCGGCGGCCCCAGCGAGCCGGTGCTCACCACGGTGAGCGGGCTGCTGCTTCCGGAAGACGGCGACAGCGCGGGCGGCGGAGCCAGCAGCGAGCCCTGCGTGAACCTGCAGTGCCAGCAGGTGAAATGCGCGGACGGGGCGAGCACCACGCTGACCGGCACGGTGTTCACGCCCTCGGGCGAGCTGCCCCTGTACAACGTGACGGTCTACGTGCCCAACAAGGAGCTGGACCCGATCGTCGATGGCGCGAGCTGCAGCACCTGTGACGCGAGCGTGTCGGGCAGCCCCGTCGTCGCGGGCATCACGGACACTGCCGGTCGCTTCCGGCTGGAGAACGTGCCTGTCGGCGACGACGTCCCGCTCGTGATGCAAGTCGGCAAATGGCGGCGCAAGGTCACGCTGCCGCGCGTCGAAGCGTGCACGGAGAACGCCGTGACGGACGTGAATCTGACGCGCTTGCCCGCGAACCAGAGCGAGGGCGACCTGCCGCGGATCGCGCTCTCCACGGGCGCGCTCGACGCGCTGGAGTGCTTGCTGCGCAAGGTGGGCATCTCGGACTCGGAGTTCACCAACGCCGATGGCCCCGGGCGCGTGAACCTGTTCGCCGGGCACCAGGGCACGCAGAGCTACGATCCGAGCTTGAACGGCGGCGCGCCCTTCGCGGCCTCGGGCAGCGCGCTCTGGGATCAGCTGTCGAGCTTGCAGCGCTACGACATGGTGTTGCTCTCCTGCGAGGGGGCGGAGTTCCTGAATGAGAAGCCCGCGGCCGCCCGCCAGGCGCTGTTCGACTACTTGAACGGCGGCGGGCGTGCCTTCCTCTCGCACTGGCACAAGATCTGGCTGCAGGCGGGCCCCGCCCCCTTCCCGGACATGGTGCGCTTCAACAATCGCGATGACGATCTGAACGTGAGCGCCAGCGTGGACACCAGCTTCCCCAAGGGCGCGGCGCTCGCGGAGTGGCTCGTCAATGTCGGCGGCTCGACCGCTCCCGGCACGGTTGACCTGGTGCAAGCGCAGAACACCGCCGCCTCCGAGAACCCGCTGTACGCACAGCGCTGGATCTACGATCCGCTCGACGCCGCCACGGGCGCGCTGTCGGTGAAGTACGTGAGCGCCAACACACCGCTGGGCGCGACCGCAGGGGATCAGTGCGGGCGCACCGTATACAGCGACATTCACGTCTCCAGCGGCGATGACTCCGCGCCCAACAGACCTTTCCCGACCGGCTGTACCTCGATGGGGCTCAGCCCTCAGGAGAAGGTGCTGGTCTACATGCTGTTCGACCTCTCGGCGTGTATCGTTCCCGACGATCAGCCCCCCGCGCCTCCACCGATCATCGTGCGCTAGCTCGGTTTTGCGGCTAAGAGGTGCGCCATGCGCGCCCGCCGCCCTGGCTCGTTTCGAGACACCGCTTCGTTTCTGCTCTGCGCCCTGCCCGGCGCAGTGGCGATCGCGTGCTCGAGCTCCGGCGAAGGCCATCGCTCCGAGCTGCCGCCGCCGTTCCCGGCGACGGGCTCGAGCGTGCTGCCCAACGCGCCATCAGGCTCTGCCGCGGGCGCTGGCGGCAGAGGGAACGGCGGCAGCGCAAGCGGCGAAGCAGCGGGCCCGGGCGCCCCGCTCGCGGGCGGCAGCGGAGCTGCGAGCAGGGGCTCGATCGGCGCGCCGGCTGTGGCGGCGGGCGGCAGCGGCAGCGTGGCGGCGGGCGGCTATGACCCCGCCGAGCCGCTCAGCGCGTTGTGCCCGGCGGGTACCGCGTTCTGTGAGGACTTCGAGGACGACGCGG
>DASTRX010000032.1:0-33193 GCA_035760985.1 Polyangiaceae bacterium | reverse complement strand
GCTCGCGCCCTTCGCGGTGCTGTACGCAAAGGCACGCGGGCCAAGCAAGACATTCCACCGGCGCTGCGCCGCGCGGTGCTGCGCCGCGACGAGGGGCGCTGTCGGGTCGCCGGTTGCCGGAACGCCACCTTCCTCGATCTGCATCACATCCGGCCGCGCTGCGAAGGCGGCAACCACAGCGCAGACAATCTCGTCACGTTGTGCTCGGCCCATCACCGGGCTTTGCATCGCGGCGAGCTGCGCAGCGCAGGCGATGCCAGCGACTTTCGCGTGTTGCCCGGCGTGGTCGACGTGTCGGCAGGCAGCGACACGACGCAGCCGGGCTCGAGCTCGCCCGATGTCTGCGCGAAGGTGGCTTCCGGCTTGTGCCAGCTGGGCTTTCGCGCCGCGGACGTGCGCGCCGTGCTCGCGGAGCTCCGGCAGCAAAACGAGCTCGCCGCCGCGGCGCCGCAGCAATGGATCCGCGAAGCCCTGCGGCGCCTGCATCCGGCTTCGCGCGCTCGGTGAGGGGTCGGCCCGGCATAGCGGCGCCGCCCCCATGCGGGCGTGTTCCGCTCGCGCCGAGCCGCCACCGACGCCACACGGTGGGACTCGACCGCTGTCGTTCCCCCCGCACGGAGCCGTACGGAGCCGCCACCGACGTCGCACGGAGCCGACGCGCAGCGCCCCGAGGTTGGGGCAGGGCCGCGCGGGGGAGGGCCGGCCAACCCCACTTTGGCCGTTGGGTGCTGCGCTCATTGCGCTGATCGCGCGCTCCGAGGGCGCGCGACGCCTCTGAAGCCGGGGTGCCTGTTGCCCACTCGCGCCGGCGCTCGGTTTGGACGAGTCGGGCAGTTCGGGGTAGCGTGGCGCGAATGGCTCTCGGCGCGACGGTTTACCATTTTGCAATCGAGCTTTCGGATGTCGATCGCTCCAGGTACGAGGCGCTGGATCTGCGGCTGGCGCGGCATCCGTCGGAGAGTTTGCGTTATCTGCTGACGCGCACGCTGGCGTACTGTCTGAGCTACGAGGAGGGGATCAGCTTCAGCAAGGCGGGGCTGGCAGCCAGCGAGGAGCCGCCGATCTCGATCGTGGATGCGAGCGGCGCGCTGTCGGCCTGGATCGATGTCGGGGCGCCCTCCGCGCGGCGCTTGCACAAGGCGTCGAAGGCGGCTGCGCGGGTCGCTTTGTTCACGCACGTGGAGCGGTCGTTGCTGGTGGCGGAGGCGGCGTCCGCTCCCATTCACCGGCTGGAGGAGATCGAGGTCTGGCCGCTGGCGGTCGGGTTCCTGGATCGGGTGTGCGAGAAGCTGGATCGGAAGCTGTCGTTCAGTCTGACGCGCAGCGATGGCACTCTCTACCTGGGGCTGGGCGGAGAGACGTTCGAGGCACCGATCGCGCTCACGCGCCTCGTCGACGAGGAGGGCTGAGCCTCCGCGAGCAGCTCACTGGGGGCGCTGATAGAGGTAGACGACGGGCACGCCGTCGAGGCCGCCGACGCGGACCGGCGCGACCGTGCCGTAGTCCACCCAGATCATGTGCTCGACGCGGCTCATGTGTTGCTCGTGGTGATACAGGGCGAGGGCGGAGCCGGAGACCGTCGTCCAGGGCTTCAGGTCGCCGCGCAAGCGGCCGTCGCGCTGTAGCATCTTGAAGCTGTCCATGGCGGTGTCGTGGATGTAGACGCGCGCGTCGGGCCCGGCGAGCTCGTTGATGTCGGATTGCAGGGCGCCGGTGGTGTAGCCCCAGAAGGTGCGGTTGAGCCCGAGCGTGGCCGCGCCCGGCGCGCCGCCGACCAGGGGCGTGTAGAAGCTGAGGCCCCAGGGGTGCGAGTGCCAGGTCATGAGCAGCGGCGCGCTCAGCAGGCTCGCCCCGAGCGCCGCTTCGGCCAGCGGGCGATAGCGGACGAAGCGGCCCGCCCACGCTCGCTCCAGCCAGCGGGCGAGCGCGCGCTGCAGGAGCGCGAAGCCGGCGCCCGCGAACAGCGCCAGGAAGGGATAGGCCGGCATCCAGTGCTTGGTGCCGCCGAAGATGGGCGTGCTCGTCGACCACCAGAAGGAGTAGCTGGCCAGCATGCACAGGAGCCAGAGCGACGGGGCACCATCGCGGGCGCCGCGATCGATCGGGGGCCAGGCGGTGGGATCGGGTGGGCGGTCCTGGTGGCTCTCCGGTGTCGCGCGGCGCCGAGCCCTCTCGCTCCAGTAGCTGCGCAGCGTCGCGAGGGCGCCGAGCCCCGCCAGCCAGAGCGTGGCCGCGGGGACCGTCGCGAGCGTCATCAGCCAGGCGTAGCTGCGCGGAAACGGGGGCTTGAAGTAGGTCCGCCCCAGGAACTCCATGTTGTAGAAGACGTGCTGCATGTGGAAGGCGACGTACTCCCGCAGTCGCTCCACGGTGTTGGTCCAGATCCAGGGCCACAGCCCGTAGAAGAGGAGCGGCGAGAGCAGCGCCATGAACACCAGCGCCGAGGGGATATGGATGCGGTACCAGTTGCGCTTCCAGGGGCGGCGCAGGCCGAGCACGTGTTGCACGAGCACGTGCGCGCAGAGCGCGGGCGGGATGGCCCAGGAGTTGTGCTTGGTTGCCAGCGCCAGGCCGTAGAGGACGCCGGCGCACAGGCCCCAGCGCAGCTTGCGGGTCTCGAAGCTGCGCTGGTACGCGAAGACGACGAACACCCAGAAGGCGGTGATCGGCAGGTCGAAGCACGCCAGGTGGCTGTTGTAGAAGACGCGCGGCATGCAGGCGAAGGCCAGCGCTGCCACGATACCGCCGGCGCGCCCGTAGGCGCGGCGCCCCCACACGAAGAGCAGCAGCACGGTCAGCGCGGCCAGCACCAGCGCCGGAAATCGGTAGGCGGTGCCGCGCTCCTCGAACAGCACGCCCTCGAAGAAGCGCTGGGAGAGCGCGAACAGCGACTTCATCAGCGAGGGGTGCTCGTGGTTCTCCTGCCAGTAGCTGTCGATCACCGAGCGCCGCAGCGCTTCGTGTCGATCGCTGATCAGCAGCTGGAACCATTTGCCGTAGGTGCGTGCGGCGTGAAAGTAGAAGCCCTCGTCGCGCGCGTAGCCGAGGTTCTCGACGCTGGAGAGCAGCGCGCCCAGGTAGCCGCCGAACAAGCCGGCGCCGATGGCGCGGTCGATCCAGCGCTGCAGAGTGGAAGGCGGGGTGGTCGAACTCGGCGTGCTGGTGGTGCTCATCGCGTGTCCGCCTGGAAGCAGAATTCGCGCTGCGACGCGGAGCGCGCCCAGACGCGGAACTCGACGGGCAATACCTGGCCGGCAAAGCGCTCGGTCGAGAACTCGAAGGGCTTCCAGCCTTCCCTGTCGGCGTGCCGATACGTGCCCACGACCTCCGTGCCCACGCGCACCTCCAGCAGGATATCGGCGCCGCGACGCTCGCGCTCGAAGAACCAGGGAGTGCCGCCGTGGCCGCGGATCTTTCGCCCGATCGGCACGGCATCGAAGTGCAGCCGCAGCGCGCCGCGCCCCGGCGGGTGCGCCCAGATGCAGCGTCGAGGGAGATACTGCTGGTCTTCGATCACGGTGCGTCCCACGAACTGCCAGTCGCTGCTGCTGCAGCTGAAGCGGGGGCTCGGAAACGTGGGGTGGCCGAACAGGTCGCCGTTGCTGACCCGCGCCGGGCCGAAGCTGCAGGGGCTGCTGTGCTCGCCGACAGCGTCTTCGAGAGCGACGTCGAGCGCCGGCGGCTCGACGTGCGCCAGGAAGTCGTAGAGCACCTTTTCCGCCGCCGGGTTGCGCCAGCGCTCCAGCTGGAAGCGGCCGACCCGGAGCTCGCTCTCGCGCTGCCAGCCTCGCAGCTCCGGCGCGCTCTGGCCCAGGATGGAGATCTGCAAGACCTGCTCGAAGCCCGAGTCATCGGCGCGCGCCACGTGCTCGAGCGGCATGAGCTCGTCGCCGAACGCCAGGCGCGCATTCGGCTCCGCCCAGTGCGGCGCAACGATGATCAACGGATGGTCCTGTGCCAGGCGCTCGACCGTCGGCCGCAGAGCCTCCCAATCTGCCAGGCGTGGGGCCGCGTGCGAGAAATGGAGCTGCCCCACCAGCTCGAGCAGCCCGATGCCGATGCTCAGCAGCAGCAACAGCGCGCCGCCGCGAGCTCGCGCCAGCTCCCGTCCGCGACGCACAAGCCCGCGAAACAACGCTGGAAAAGCTATACCCGCCACGGCGCGGCGGAGACTGCCACAAAACGGGGCGCTCGGCCTTGTTCTGTTCCCGGTTCCCGATCTGGTTCAGGACCGCTCGCGAGCGTCCGTATTGAAGTGAGGCACTGACCGGGTTTTCAAACCGTGGCTGCGCTCGTTCGAACCAACGTAACCCCTGGTCACGACATCGTGACCACATGGAAGTATTTCAGAAACGCAACTTGCATTTCATAACTGAGATGGGAGACTGTCCGATCAGGCGGTAAGACCTGGATACTCCGAGTGCCCAGGCATGGCACAGACCTTGCTAGAGCAGTCGCGAGGCAGCAGGTCGATGGCGTCCCCCCCCTCCGTCCGGTCTGCTGCCGCTTTGTTCTAACGGCGGCCTGGGTGTTTCCCCCCCTCCACCCAGGCCGCTGTTTCTTTTTGTGCGCTTTCCGCGCGGATCTCCCCGGGAAAGCGGCTGCGAACGAAAATCGCTCGCGCGAATTCTGAGCCCCGTCGCGCCGCCCCGAGCGGTAGCCGACCCTGGCTTCCGGCACGAACGGGACGAGCTTACCGCATCGCGGCAAAGCCGGGTGGCTCATCCGCGAATTCCACGTGACAACTTTTTCCGGGTCTCCTTTGCGCGCGGCGCACATACGCCCCAGCGTTACAGAGTCGATACGCCATGGGCCCCCCCTAGACGCTGCTGGCGAGCCGCTGTCGCACACAGAGCGCGATGGCATCGGCCTTGACCGCGAGCGGTGGCCGCGGGTATCCCTCGCTGGGGTTTGCGTCGTGCGAGCGACCAGGCCTTCGCGCCCCTAGCTCAGCTGGATAGAGCGTCGGACTTCGAATCCGCAGGTCGCAGGTTCGAATCCTGCGGGGCGCGCTGAGAGCGGTTCGCGTTGAGAAACCGCTCGACGCCGAGCGGCTGGCAAGACGACTGCCGTCCGAACGCCACCACCGGCGATGAGCTGCAGGATCTGTCGGTTCCGATTCGATCCTGTCTTGACGAAGGCTCCAGACTGTGAGCCTTTTGCGCCCGCCGGGTCATTAGCTCAATTGGTAGAGCAGTGGATTCTTAATCCATTGGTTGAAGGTTCAAGTCCTTCATGACCCACGAACGAGTCGGGAGTGATACGCAGCTTGGCGGTCACTCCCTGGCCAGGTCAGCCCCGAACCGGTTTCCCGCGAACGCGGAGCGAACTGTTCACGGGGGGAACGACTCTCAGCGCCGCCGCGCGGCCGGGTTTCCGCAGTCGGCTCGATCGCTCGAGTGCCCGCGCCGCACAATGAGGGCGCATCGCGGGGCATGACTCAGGCGCTGAGTCCGTCGCGGCATTCCATTTTCGAAATGGAAATGGGCGCGCGACGAGCCCGCGCGAGCCCGCCCGGCGAACTCACGGAGACGTGCAGCAACGAGCCGCGACGACGCCCCCTCACCCGTTCGCCGGCACCCCGCCGTCAGCCTCACCGTCCGCTCCCGCATCGGGCGCCGGAGCTCCCGCGTCGGCGGGGCCTGCGCCTTCGATCGCAGGCGTGCTCTCCGGCGCTGGCGGTTGCGCCGCCGTGTTGCCCGAGGGCGTGGCGGGAGCCGCGGGCGTGGCCGCCGCCGCGCTGTCGTCCGCGCCCGGCGCGCGCTGGACGTCGTTCGGACCGAGCTGGGCCGGCGCCTGGGGGCTCGGGGAGTCGGCGTTCTGGGGGAAGGGGTCGGGCTGGGGATTCAGGCAGCCGACGAGCGCGAGCAGCAGCAGACACGCGGCGGACTGCCGGCGAGAGGCACGAAGTGTCTGGCGAGCTGGGGAACGCACGTCGGGCGCCACTGTACCACTCCGTCCCCCGCGCGCCCGTGCCGAAGAGGGCTTTCGCGGCGCCCGCTAGCGGATCGGCGAGGGGCCGGCGTCGCCGCTGCTGACTCCAGCGTCCCCCGGCGGCACACCCGCGTCGGCAGCCGAGTCCGCCGGCAATGAGCCGGGGTCGACCTGCTCTTCGTCAGGGGCGTCGCCGATCAGGATCGGAGGTCCGTTGTCGGCGCCCGAGCTCGCGCCGTTGGGCGTCTCGGTGCCAGCGCCGGGCACCTCGAGTCCGGGGCGCGCCAGGGGTTCGTCATCCGGTTTCGGGTTGAGGCAGCTGGCGAAGGCCGCCAGCAGCAACCAGCGAAGCCACGGCAGGCGCCCGCCGTTCACGGGGCCCCCGCGTCCAGGCTGCCGCCCGCGTCGGGACTTCCGCCCGCATCGGGCGGAGCGCCCGCATCGGCCGCCGGTAGCTCCGGCTCGCCCACGTCCGACGGTGCGCCCCCCGTCGGCTCCGTCACCCCGGAGCCGGTCTGGTTGTCTCCATCACTGCTCGCTGGCGGCCCCGAGCTATCGGCCGGAACATCATCCAGGCCCCGTGGGGAACTGTCCTTGCTGGACGGCTGATCGTCTGGAAACGGGTTCAGGCAGCTCAGCGCGAGGCACACCAGTGCCCAGAACCTGGCACAAACTGGCGCAGATCCGGATCGCCGTGTCCCGGTGGAAGGCTCAGCCCGCATCGCTGGCTCCTGCTGTTGCATCAACCGGTCCAGCATCTCGCTCCGCAGCGTCGGCGGCGCCGGCGGCGCAGCCAGCATCGGCCGCGCCCGCCGAACCACCGCTCGGCGCTCCTGCATCGGCGGCCGTGCTGGCGCTGCCGCCCGCGCCGGCAGGCCCCGCAGGCGAACCCGCGCTCTGGCCCTGGCACCCGGCGAGCAAGGGATTGTCCGCGCAGCTCTCCTCGCGGGGCGCCACGTCGGTCGCCGGCGGGACGTCGGCGCCCACGAAGGTCGGCTCGTCGTCGGGATGCGGATTCAGGCACGCCGCGGCGAGCCCGATCAGGCCCGCGATGGCGGCAACGCCCGGCGCCCGGCGCCCGCGCGCCTGGACAGGGCTGCCCAGCGCCGCGCGCTCACGGTCCGCCATCACCGCCCTCGAGAGGCCCCGCGTCGGACAAGCCGCCGTCGGACAAGCCACCGCCGTCCGCTCCGGCATCGTTCGGCGGCACGCCGTTGCCGGTGCCCGCGCCTCCGCCGCTGCCCGCCGCGCCTGCGACGCCGGGCGCGGAGCCACCGGCCCCCGCCTCCGAGAGCGAATCTCCGCCCGCTCCGCCACCCGCGCCCGCCGCGCCCACCGCTCCGCTGCCGCCCACCGACGAGCTGCCGTTGCTCGCGGGCTGGTCATCCGGCTGCGGGTTCAGGCAAGCGCCGGCCCAGCAGGCGAGGATCGCCCACGGCAGCGCCCGCCAGCGGGCCCGGAATGACAAAAACGGATTTGGCACGAATCGTCCCGGCGACTGTTGTGCAAGAGCCCTGCCACGCGCGGCACACCCGGGCGCTGACAGACGCAATTTGTGCCATAACTGGCACAGCCGGAACCCCAGCAGCTGAGTCTAGCGCATCAACCTGCCGGTCGGCGCCTTTTGGCGTCGAATGCTTCACGGGAGCGTTCGGCCGCGGACAGGGTGCTCAGGTTGTGTTCCACGCCGCCCTGCTCCAGCTCGACAGCGCACGCCTCGAGCTCCTGCACGAGCACGCGCAGGGCGCGCGCCACCTCGTCGGCGTTGCTGCCCAGGATGTCGCGCCACATCTCCAGCGAGCCGCCGGCGCCGCGGGTGATGCGCTCGAACGCGGGCCCCGCCGCGGCCAGCGCCTGCTCGCGCTCGGCCAGCGCCATGAGCACGCTGGCGACCAGCCGCGGCGCGTGGCTGGTCACCGCCACCGCGCGGTCGTGCGCCTCGGCTGCGATGCGCTCGGGCCGCGCTCCGACGCGCGAGACCAGGCGCTCGACGGCGTCGACCGCGACCGGATCCGCGTGCTCGGGACACAGCAGCCAGGTCCGACCTTGAAACAGCTCCGCGCTCAGCGCCGAGCGGTCCGCGCCGGCTCCCGCCATCGGGTGCCCGGGCACGAAGCGCGCGCGATCGGGCCAGGCGCTGGCGGCGGCCGCGATCGAACGCTTGCTGGAGCCGCAGTCGGTGACCACCGCGCGCTCGCGCAGCGCGCGCTCCAGCCAACCCGCGATCACGCCCACGGGCGTCGCCACGCAGATCAGCTCGGAGCTGGCGAACGCCGCGTCGATGCGGGCTCCGTCGTGCTCGGACAGCGCCTCATCCACCAGCCCCGCGGGCAGCTGCGGCAGGGCGCCCGCGCGCTCGATGCCGACGATCCGCAGTTGCGGCAGCTGCCGGCGCAGCGCGCGCGCCAGTGAGCCGCCGATCAGGCCGAGCCCGACGATGCTGACCTGCGACCACTGCTCCAGCGGCGCGGCGGCCGCCAGCTGCGAAGGGACTCGAGGCTCCGAGGGGGGTGCCATCGCGGGACGCGTAGCCCTACCCCCGGCGGGGCGTCAAACCGCGTTTGCCGCGCGCCGTCGCGGCGTCTCCACGGCGGTCTTCTTGGCGGCGGTCTTGGCCTTGCCCGCCTTGCGGCTCCGCCGCTTGCGCTCGGCCGGGGGCTGCTCGACACGGCGCTCGCTGAAGGCGCTCTCGATCTCGCCCAGCGCGCGCGTGAGCGCCGCGTTGGCGGCCAGCGCCGCCGTTGCCAGGCTCGCCGAGCTGGCCACGCGCGCCGCGCGCCGCCGCTGCCGTTTCTTGCTGCTGGGCGCCTCACTCTCGGAGGCCGGAGCCGCGGGCTCGCTCGCTGGGAGTGTGGAGGGCTCGGTACCGGCCGGCACCAGCGGCTCCAGAAGGTCCCGCTGCGCGACCCCGGGCGCCGACGGAAAGTCCGGAAACAGCGCATGCGCCAGGCTCTCCAGCTCGACGGCTTCGCTGTCGTCGTCGGCCTCGATCGGCCCCGGCTCGGCGGGCTGTGCCGGCACCGGCGGCGGCGGCGCCGCTTCCCTCACGAGCCGCGCCGCCTCCAGCGCGAGCGACGGTGACGCGAGCGCGCCCGCCACCGCGACACACGGCGCCACGTCGACGCGCCAGCGGCGATCGACGCGGCTCGCCGCCAGGTGCTGATCCACCACGCGATAGCCGAGCAGCGGCAGCGCGCGCTGCGGCACCGCCACCGGCTCGAATACGTCCGCGGCCGCTGGCGCCGCGCGCCGCGACGAGGGCAGAGGCCGGAAAATGAACTCCGGCGGCGGCGGGATGTCCTGCACGCGGTGGGGCAGGACGATGCGCGCGAGATCGAGCTCCAGCGGCCCCACGAGCGCCGGCTCGACCGCGGGTTCCGGCACGCGCGCGCTCGCCGCGCTGGCGGGGCCGGCTCCGACCGGCTCATTCAGCGGCGCGCGCAGCAGCGCGCGCGGCGCGCCGAGCGGCTCTCTGCACACCCAGCGCGCACCCTCATGCAGCGCCGGATTGTCGTTCGGGAACTCGTTCGCACAGGTCGGGGAGAACTCGGCGTACACGGTGGGATGCAAACGGTACGGGGACTACATCTGCGCGGACAAGAATCACGCGAGAGCCCCGGTCTCCGTCGGCCGGCGCTGGCGAGGCGCCCGGAGCTCAGCGCCGGCGCCGGCGCGGGCGGAACCCGCCCTCTTCCTGCTCCAGCCCGTCGCGGCCACGGAATTTGCCCTTGTCCCGGCGCCCCCCGCGCTTCGGGCCCTGCCGGCGCCGCCCCGCCGCCGCCTCCGCGCGCCGGCTCGGGGTGCTGCGCGCGGGCGGCTGCGAGAGGCGCTCCGCGCGCTCGGGGTCGCGGCGCGAACGCCTCCGACGTTGCCCGTCCTCCAGCTCCGGCGAGCTGGCGGCGGCCTGTTCCGCGGCATCGATCACGCGCGTCGGCGGCACGCGCCGGCCGAACACCGTGCGGCGCGCCAGCCCCACGTCTTCGATCACGAGCGTCAGGCGATCGCCGAGCGAGATGCGATCCTGCGAGCGCTGCCCCACCATGCTCAGCCCATCTTCGCTCGCCACGTAGCGATCGGGCCCCATCGACTCGAAGCGCACCAGCACATCGACAAAGGGCTCGTCGATCTGCGCGTAGAAGCCGCTGCCGGCCATGCCGCTCACACGCGCCTCGTAGACCTGACCGATCTTGTCCTGCATCAACAGGCAGCGGTACACGTCCACCACCTCGCGCTCGGCCTGCAGCACCACGCGCTCGATCTCGCTGCAGCGCGCCGCCAGCGCGCGTAAGGCCTCGATCTGCTCGGGCGTGGGCTTGCCCGCCGTACCGCGCAGCAAGCCCTTGCAGATCCGGTGTACCAGCAGATCCGGGTAGCGCCGGATCGGCGAGGTGAAGTGCACGTAGCACTCCGAGGCGAGCCCGTAGTGGCCGACGTTCGTGGTGTCATACTGCGCCATCTTCAGCGAGCGCAGCAGCATCCCTTCCAGCACGATCCGCAGCGGGTGCTTGTGCAGGCGCTTGAGCCACTTCGACATGCCCAGCGGGCTCTCGGTGGCCTCCTCGTCGAAGGCCACGCCTAGCTTGCGCGCGACCAGCCCCAGCTGCTCCAGCCGCTCCGGATCCGGCGGCGCGTGCACGCGGTACACGGCCGGGCTGCGCTTGCTCGTGAGCCAGCGCGCCACGCGCTCGTTGGCGAGCAGCATCAGCTCCTCCACCAGCTGGTACGCGCCGACGATGCCCGGGTTCTTGGCGCGCTTGCTGATCGCCACGGGCCGGCGCGTGTCGGGCTCGAGCTGCACCTTCGGCTCGGGCAGATCCAGGTCGAGCGAGCCGCGGCGCAGGCGCAGCTTGCGCAGCTTGACCGCCAGCTCGTTGGCGGCGCGCAGCTGCTTCTTGAAGCTGAGCGCGCGCGGGTTCTTGGGCTCGCCTTCCATGAAGCCCAGCGTGTAGGCCGCGTCTTCGTAGCTGATCAGCGCGGCCACGCGGATCACGCCTTGAACCAGGCGGAAGCGCTGCACGCTCGCCGTCTTGTCCAGGTCGACGATCGCGCACAGGCAGTAGCGATCCTGATCGGCGAGCAGCGAGCAGTGCTCGGCCGCCAGCACCCGCGGCAGCATCGGCACGGCGCGATCGGGCAGGTAGGTGGTGAAGCAGCGCTCGCTCGCATCCTTGTCGAGCGCGCTGCCCGGCTGCACGTACTCGCTCACATCGGCGATCGCGACGTACGCGCGGTAGCCCGAGGCCCGGCGCTCCACGAACACGGCGTCGTCGTGATCGCGCGCGTCCACCGGGTCGATGGTGAGGAAGGGCAGCTCGCGCAGGTCGGCGCGGTCCTTCAGCGAGATCGGCGTCAGCTCCGCCGCGCGGCGCTCCGCCTCCAGCTGGGCGGCGGGGTCGCGGTCCTCCTGGATGTTGTCGCGCAGCAGGATCTTGGCGACCTCGACCTCCGCCTCGCCCTGCTCGCCCAGCACGCGGATCAGCTCGCCTTCCGGGTTCTCCTCGGCGGACTGCGGAAAGCGCGTGATCTCCACCACCGCGGCGGCCCCGTCACGCGCGACGGGCTGGCCCTCGCCGGCCCGCTCCGCCGAGCGGCGCTCGCTGACCACGATCGGGCCGCGGATGCGCTCGTCGTCCGGCTCCAGCCAGCAGCTCTTGCGGCGCTTGCGCAACACGCCGGAGACGCGCGGGTTGCGGCGCTTGACGACCGCGTCCACCCTGCCCTCCGGGCCGCGCGGCGTGCGCGCCACGACCGCCACCCGCACCGTGTCTCCGTGCAACGCGGCGCCGATGCCGCTGGGCGGGATGAACACATCCTCCTGGCCGCTGGCGTTCACGAAGGCGAAGCCGCGGGGGTGCACGCTGAGCAAGCCCTCCCAGCTGCCCAGATCGCGGGCGCCGAACGGGACCCGATAGCGGTCGCCCTGGACGCTGCGCAGCTTGCCCTCCAGCACCAGCTGCGCGAGCAGATCCTTGATCTTGCGCCGGGACGCGGCACCCAGCTCCAGGCCTCTGGTGATCTCTGCCACGTCGAGCGCCTGCTCGCGCGTGCTCAGGTAGCGCAGGATCTCCGGCTGGCTGGGGAGAGAACGAGCCATATGGGGCGCGTCATACTCCAAAACGCGCGGCCGCTGGCATTTCCTTGTCGACGCCTCAGCCGCCACGGTTAGATTCGCCGCATGCCTCCTCGGAGCGGGATGCCCTCGCGTTTCTGGCTGCTCGGCGCGCAGCTGTGCACGTGCCTGGCGCTGCTCGCCAGCGCCGCCCTGTATGTGCACTACCTGGACCCGGCGGACTCCGACTTCTGCGGGCTGCGCTCGGGCTGTGAAGCGGCGCGCCGCAGCGCGTTCAGCTACTTCGGCAGCCCCTATCTCTCGCTGCCGCTGTTCTCGATGCTGGCGCAAGTCGCGCTGCTGTCGCTCAGCCTGCGGCGCGGCAAGGCTCGGCCCCAGGCGCTCGCGCGCGGCGGGGCCGCTGCGCTGTGGGCGCTCCCCGAGCTGACGCTGTTCGCTGCCGCCGGCCTGGGCGGCGTGCTGGCCGTGGCCTTGCTCGCCTATCAAGCCTTCGTGATCGGCGCCTTTTGCTGGCTGTGCGTGATCGCCGACGCGAGCGTGATCGGCGCCGCGCTGTGCGCGCTGGGCTGGGCCGGCGCGGTGCGGGGCCAGGAGCAGCTGCCGCCCAGCCCGCTCCGTCCCGCTGCCTGGCTCGCCATCGCCGCCGTGCTGGTGGCAGCGCCCTTGCTCTGGAACGGGGTCCGCCCCGAGACGCCGGTGCCGCCCAGCATCCGGGCGCTCTACGTGCCCGGCAAGATCAACGTGATCGAGTTCGCGGACTTCGAGTGTCCGTACTGCCGCCGCCTGCACGCGTTGCTCAAGCCGGTGCTCGCGCAGTACGGGGAGCGCGTCGCCTTCCAGCGCTACCTGATCCCGCTCCCGATCCACCCGCACGCCGAGCTGGCCGCGCGCGCCGGCCTGTGCGCCGCGGCGCAGGGCAAGGGCGAAGCGATGGCGGATCAGCTCTTCGGCATCGAGCTCAGTGAAGACTCGATCGCGCGCGCCGCCGAGGCGCTGCGCCTGGATCCAGCGCGCTACGACGCCTGCATGGGCTCGGCCCAGACCGCGGCCGAGCTGGAGCGGCAGGCGGCGCTGTTGCCCGAAGATCAGTTCAAGGGTCTGCCGACGATGTTCATCGGCAGCGCCATGATCGTCGGTCTGCCGAGCGAGCTGACGCTGCGCGACGCGCTGGACCGCGCGCTCCGGCCCCCGCGCGCCAGCCTGTCCGGGCCGGTGTACGTGACGCTGACGATCCTGGCCCTGGCGGTGATCGCCTGGCTCGGGCGCCGCCGCCCCGCCTAGGGCCGCTGTTCAGCCCCTCCGGTGGCGGGTGGCGCATCGCCGACGGCGTGGTAAGCTGGCTAATGTCCCAGCGAAAATCCATTCCCGCGTCCCTCGACGCCATCCGGGGGGGCGCTGGCGGTGAAATCCCGCTGTCCGTGTTCGAGTCGCTGCCCAAGGCCGACTTGCACGTGCATCTCGACGGTTCGCTCCGTCCCGAGACCATTCTCGATCTCGCTCTGCAAGACGACGTCGACCTCGGCGTCGCCGACGTGGCGGGCGTACGCCGCCTGATCGGCTGCGGCTCCAGCTTCGGCTCGCTCGTGGAGTACCTGCGCGGCTTCGACGTCACGCTGAGCGTGATGCAGACCGAGCACGCGCTGGAGCGCATCGCCTTCGAGCTCGCCGAGGACGCGCACCAGGAGAACGTGCGCTACATGGAAGTGCGCTACGCTCCGATGCTGCACACGCGCCGGGGCCTGAAGCTGACCAAGGTGGTGGAGGCCGTGCTGCAGGGCCTGCGGCGCGCGCGCAACTCCTACGGCATCAAGGCCAACGTGATCATCTGCGGCATCCGTAACATCTCCGCCGAATCGTCCTACGGGATGGCGGAGCTGGCGGTGGCCTACAAGAACCGCGGCGTGGTCGGCTTCGACCTCGCGGGCGCGGAGGCCGACTATCCCGCCAAGACCCACCGCGCGGCCTTCGACCTGGTGCGCGCCAACAACATCAACTGCACCATCCACGCCGGTGAGGCCTACGGCCCCGAGTCGATCGCGCAGGCCATCCACATCTGCGGCGCCCACCGCATCGGCCACGGCTGCCGCCTGGGCGAGAACGGCGACCTGCTGCGCTACGTGAACGACCACCGCATCCCGCTGGAGTGCTGCCCGTCGAGCAACGTGCAGACCGGCGCGGTGAGGACGCTGCGCGGCCACCCGCTGAAGCGCTACTTCGACCTCGGGCTGCGCGTCACGATCAACACCGACAACCGCTTGATCACCGACACCAGCGTCTCCAAGGAGCTCTGGCTCGTGCACAGCGAAATGGCGGTGCCGTTCAGCGACATCAAGGCCATGGTCCTCGCGGGCTTCAAGTCGAGCTTCCTGCCCTTCCACGAGAAGCAGGCCCTGCTGCGCGAAGTCTCGGCCGAGCTCGCCCAGTACGACGACCACGGCCAGCACGCCGTGGCGCCGGCAGCCAGCTCCGTGCAGGAGCAGCGACCGCGGCCGGTGGAGTTGCGCGCGGCGGACGCCGAGTGACGTAACGGCGCAGCAAGCGCCGCGGCTCGCTCCCAACAGACTCGACGAACACGGGCCCGCGACAGCGACACGGTGCCCGACACCGACACGGTGCTCGACACCGACACGGTGCCCGAGGCGACACGGTGCCCGAGGCGACACGGTGCCCGAGAGAGCCAGATCAAGGGCTCGGACCCACGCGGCACCCGGCGACTCCAGAAGGGTCCCCTCTACGACCCCCGCGAGCAGGCGGGGCATTCCCACGCCAAAACCCTGCGACCAACTGGTCACAGGTAGGATCGATCACGACCGCGTGTAGGTGAGGACCGGAGGTAGCAACTCCAGTCCTCGGCCGGAAAGCGCGGGCGTAGGTAGTAAACGCGCCGCCGGCGGCGGCCAGCATCTGCGCTCCCGCGCTCCAAGTCCAGAAAACGACAAGCCCGCGCGCGCGGAGTGCAGGGCTACCAACGGCGGTGTTGTCGGTGCGGCGAGACGTTCGTGGTCTGCCGCCCGTGCGATCGTCGGCGGCGTTACTGCTTCGCTCCGCGTCCGTGTGCCTGGAAGAGCGCGCCGAGCGCGTTCGAAGCTACCTCTGGCGCGTCCTTCGCTCGCCGGGGGCTCATTCGGCGGCAGGGGGTCTTGCGCCGCGTGACCCCCTCCGGCGCGTCCTTCCGTCGCTGGGGGGTTTATTCGGCGGCAGGGGTCTTGCAGCACGTGACCGCCCCGCCTCTGGCGCGTCCTTCCGTCGCTGGGGGGTTCATTCGGTGGCGGGGGTCTTGCGCCGCGTGACCTCCTCCGCGCGCGTCCTTCAGCCGCCGGGGGGTTCATTCGGCGGCAGGGGTCTTGCAGCACGTGACCGCCCCGCGTCCTTCCGTCGCTGGGGGGTTCATTCGGTGGCGGGGGTCTTGCGCCGCGTGACCTCCTCCGCGCGCGTCCTTCAGCCGCCGCGGGGTGCTCGAGCACGATTCCTCCCACTGCCGCTGCTTTCCCGCCCGCCCCACGAAGCAGTGGAAGCCGGATCCTTTTCAGCTTCCAGCCCGCGGCGGGGGCATTTCCCAGACGAAAACCCTGCTACCAACTGGTACGAGCCGCTACCAACCGGTAGCAGGGTTTTGCGTGCGTGACCCCCTCTGGCGCGTCCTTCCCTCGCCGGGGGCCTCATTCGGCGGCAGGGGGTCTTGCAGCACGTGACCGCCCCGCCTCTGGCGCGTCCTTCCGTCGCTGGGGGGTTCATTCGGTGGCGGGGTCTTGCGCCGCGTGACCGCCTCCGTCGCGTCCTTCTCTCGCACGGGCGTGCTCGAGAGACCGCTTGGGGATGCGTGGCTTGCCACGCTGGGCCGCTCGCAGGCGGCTGCCGGCGACGCGCCGAGCAGTGGGCATATTCTGGAGTCGCTCAGGGCCGCGTGGATCCGAGCCCCTGATCTTTGCCTGAGATGCGCTCAGAGGCGCAGGCCTTCGCGGATCGGGCGCTCGGCGAGCAGGGCTTCGTCGAGCTCGGCGATGGCCTTGGAGATGGCCTTGGAGGGGTGCGTGGGCAAGCGCACCAGGAAGCGCACGTAGAGGTCGCCGACCTTGTCTTTGCGCTGCACGCCTTTGCCGCGCAAGCGTGTGAGCTGCCCGCTCTGGGTGCCCTTGGGGACTTTGAGCGTGACTTCGCCGTCGGGGGTGGGGACGCTGACCTTGGCACCTTCGAAGGCTTCGCCCGGGGTGAGCGGTAGATCGAGCTTCAGGTCGAGGCCGTCGCGCTCGAAGTGCGGGTGCTTCTTGACGCGCACGGTGATCACGAGATCGCCGGCGGGCGCGCCGCCGCTGCCCGGTGCGCCATGGGCGGGCACGCGGACTTTGTCGCCGTCGCCAGCGCCCGGGGGAATGCGCACCTGGATTTCGCGGCCGGGCGCGCCCGAGCTGCCGGCGGACGCCGAGAGATGGTCCGGCAGGTGCACGAGGATCTGCGTGCCCTTGATCGCCGAGAGCAGATCCACCGAGACCTCGGTCGTGACGTCGGCGCCTCTGCCGCTCCGCGGGCGCACGTTGCGGGCGCCGCCGCCGCGGAACATCTCGCCGAACAGGTCGCCGAAGTTGCCGTTGCCCAGGATGTCTTCGAAGGAGAAGCCGCCGCTGCTCGCGCCTCTGCCCCCGGCTCGGGAGCGGGCGCGGCCGTAGGCGCGCGCAGCTTCCGCGTCGAAGCCCTCGCGCAGCGCGACCTCACCAAACTCGTCGTAGAGGGCACGCTTGTCCGCGTCCCCCAGCACCTGGTGGGCGCGGTTCACGGCCTTGAAGCGTTCCTCTGCGGACTTGTCGTGCGGGTTGCGGTCCGGGTGGAATTGAGCCGCTAACTTGCGGTAGGCCTTCTTGATTTCGTCTTGTGAGGCGCCTCGGGGGACCCCCAAGTCCGCGTACAGGTCGGTCGCCATTGAGCTTTCGGCTGCTTCTTCCGGGAACGGGAACGCGGGGCTCCGGCTCCGCGAATGGACAATCTAAGGGCTGCGCCAACCACAAGCAAGGCATCGGCCCAGCGCCTCGTTCCGAGCCGTTCCGGCGGGGCACCCGAGCTCACCCCGGAGGGTTCGCGCTGAAGAAGCCGCTGCTGCGCCCGGGCCGCGCCGCGGACCGGGGAGCGCGGTCCGGCGGCGCCGGCGCGTGCTGGCCCTGGTTCTCCAGGAAGCTCACCAGTCGCTCGCGCAGCTCGTAGAATTCGGGCGAGTCCATCAGCGCATGGCGATCGCGCGGCCGCGGGAACGGGACCTCCAGGATCTCGCCGACGTGCGCTTCGGGTCCGCTGGTCATCATGACCACGCGGTCGGAGAGGAACACGGCTTCGTCGACGTCGTGCGTGACCATGAGCGCGGTCTTGGAGTCGTGCGCCCACAGCTCGAGCAGCACGTCCTGCAGCTCGATGCGGGTGAGCGAGTCGAGCATGCCGAAGGGCTCGTCGAGCAGCAGCATGCGCGGCGAGAGCGCGAACGCGCGCGCCAGGCCGACGCGCTGGCGCATGCCGAGCGAGAGCTCCGCCGGGCGCTTGTGCAGCGAGTCGCCGAGGCCCACCTGGCGCAGGTGCCGGGCGGCGATCTCGTTGCGCTCGGCGCGGCTCTGGCCGGGGTACACCTGGTCGACCCCGAGCCGGACGTTGTCCAGCGCCGAGAGCCAGGCGAGCAAGCAGGGCGCCTGGAACACGACCCCGCGATCCGGGCCGGCTTCGACCAGCTCCTTGCCGGCGAGGATCATCGTCCCCTCGCTGGAGCGCGTGAGGCCAGCGATCATCGAGAGCACGGTGGACTTGCCGCAGCCGGAGTGGCCGATCACCGACACGAACTCGCCTTCGCGCAGGGTCAGATCGAAGCCGGCGACGACGCGGCTGGGACCGAGCGGCGTGTCGAAGCTCTTTCCGAGCTGATGGATCTCCAGGTATTTTTCTTTCATGAGGGCTGGGTCGCGGCGTCGGAGGCGCGCCGCTCGCGTTTGCTGCCGAGCAGGTAGTCGACGATGCTGGAGCGCAGGTGCCGGAACTCGGGCACGGAGCTGAGCGCGCGGCGCTCGCGCGGGCGCGGGATGTTCACGCGGAACTCGGGCCCCAGCGTGGCGGCGGGGCCCGCGCTCAGCGGCAGGATGCGATCGGCGAGCAGGATCGCCTCGTCGACGTCGTTGGTGACGAGCACGATCGTCTTGCCGCTCTCGCGCGCGATGCGCTCCAAGCTGTCCTGCAGCGTGCCGCGCGTGAGCGCGTCGAGCGCGCTGAGCGGTTCGTCCATGAGCAGCACCTCCGGATCGGCCGCCAGAGCCCGCGCCAGAGCGACGCGCTGGCGCATGCCGCCCGAGAGCTGCCCTGGCTTGCGCGCGCTGGCGTGCTCCAGGCCCACCATCTGGATGAAGCGCTCGACCTGCGCGCGCTGCTCCGCCTTCGGCCGGTGCGCGAACACTTGCTCGACGGCCAGGCTCACGTTCTCGGAGGCGGTCAACCAGGGTAGCAGCGAGTAGTTCTGGAACACCACTCCGCGCTCCGGGCCCGGCGCGCGCAGCTCCCGCCCGCGAAAGGTGACCCGCCCCTGGTCGGGGCGCTCGAGGCCCGCGAGCAAGGCGATCAGCGTGGACTTGCCGGCTCCGGAGAAGCCGACGATGGCCACGACTTCTCCGGGCGAGATCTGCAGCGATACGCCGGACAGCACCCGGGTGGTACCGAAGCTCTTGGAGACGTCGTGCAGGGCGAGAATGGGCACGTCGGACAGGTCGGACATGTTGCAGCTCCCTTCCCGCTCAGGCGGCGCGCAGCCGCTGTTCGACCAGACCCATCAAGCGATCGAGCGCGAAGCCCACCAGCCCGATGGTGAGGATGCACAGGATGATGTGCTCGTAGATGAGCGCGTTGTACTCCTGCCACAGGAAGCCGCCGACGCCGGGCGCTCCGGTCAGCATCTCCGCCGCGACGATCACCAGCCAGGCGATGCCGAGGCTGAGCCTGAAACCGGTGAACATGTAGGGCAGCGCCGCGGGCAGCAGGATCTTGAACAGCGTCTTGGCACGCGAGAGCTTCAGCACGCGCGCCACGTTCAGGTAGTCCTGCGGCACCGCGCGCACGCCCAGCGCCGTGTTCAAGACCGTGGGCCACATCGAGCACATCGCGATGGTGAAGATGCCCGCGGGCTCGGGCTTGTGAAACAGCACCAGGCCCAGCGGCAGCCAGGCCAGCGGCGAGACCGGGCGCAGGATCTGGATGATCGGATCGAAGCTGCCGCGGAAGAGCTTGGACATGCCGAGCAGGAAGCCGACCGGCGCCCCGATCAGGATCGCGATCGCATAGCCCTTGGTCACGCGCTGCAGCGAGTACCAGGTGAAGCGCAGGATGCCCTGGTCCAGCTCGCCCCGCTTCTCGAACGGCTCGAGCACGTACAGGCGGCTCACCTCCCAGGTCTTGCTCGGCGACGGCAAGCTGGAGGCGAAGGTGGCGCTGGCGGCCGCCCAGAGCAGCAGCACCACGCCCACGCCGATCAGCGGCAAGGCGGCGTTGCCGATGGTCTGCTCCAGGCGGCTCGGCAGGCGCGCGCGCGCGCTGCCCGACAGGTCCGTGCCCGGCCGGGGGCGCGCCACGACCTGGCTGGCGTTGGTGTCGTTCAGGGCCGGGTCGCCGCCGGGCTCACTGGCGCCGGAATCGCTGATGGCTTCGCTGCTCATGGCTCGGGTGGTCATGGGTTTCATGCCTTGAGGCTGTGCACCGGGAACGAGGTCGCATAGGCCTCGGGTGCCTTGGGGTCGAAGGTGATGCCGTCGAAGAGCGTGTCGGGCGAGTCGTCGGCGCTGCCGGGGTCGACCCCCAGCTCCTGCAGCGCGGCTTGATACAGATCGGCGCGCATCACCTTGGCGGCGATCCCGGCATAGTCCGGGTTCGCATCGACCATGCCCCAGCGGCGGAACTGCGTGAGCCACCAGACCGCGAACTTGGCCTGCGGGAAGTTGCAGTTGCGATCGTGGAAGGTCATGTACAGCTCATCCTTCTTCTTGCGGCCGTCGCCGTAGTCGTAGTCGCCCAGCAGGCGGCCGAGGATCAGCTCCGGCGGACAGTTGATGTAGGTCGGGCGCGAGACGATCGCGGCTTGCTCGGGGCGGTTCTCGAGCTTGTCGAGCCACACGCTCGCCTCGTACAGGGCCTTGATCACGGCCTTGACCGTCTTGGGGTTCTTCTCCGCGAACTCCTCGGTGAAGGCGCACACCTTCTCCGGATGATCCTTCCAGATCTCCTGGGTGGTGATGGCGGTGTAGCCGATGCCGTCGGCGATGGCGCGCGCGTTCCACGGCTCGCCCACGCAGAAGCCATCCATCTTGTCGACCTTCATGTTGGCCACCATCTGCGCGGGCGGCACGGTCACGAGCGCGACGTCCTTGTCGGGGTTGATGCCGCCCGCCGCGAGGAAGTAGCGCATCCACATCGCGTGCGTGCCCGGCGGGAAGGTCATGGCGAAGGTGAGCGGCGTGCCCGCGGCCTGGGCCGCGTCGACCAGCGGCTTGAGCGCCTTGGGGTCGCCCGCGACCTTCCCCTTGTATTTGATCTGCATGGTGATCGCCTGGCCGTTGCGGTTGAGCATCCAGGGGATGATCATCGGCTTCTTGGGCGCGCCGAGCAGACCCATGGTGGAGGCGATCGGCATGCCGATCAGCATGTGCGTCGCCTGGATGTCACCGTTCGAGAGCGAGTCGCGGATCGCGGCCCAGCTCGCGCCCTTCACGACCGTGGAGTTGATGCCGTACTTTTTGAAGATGCCGCGCTCGTGCGCGACCACGATCGGCGAGCAGTCGGTGAGGGCGATCATACCGAAGCGCAGATCCGGAGTCTCCGGAGCGCTGGCCGCGGCGCTGCCGCCGGCCGCAGGCGCTGCCGCCGCTGCCGTGGCGCTGGTGGCGGGCGCGGCGCGCGAGGCCTCTGACTTGCAGCCGAGCCAGGTCGCTGCGGCCCCGAGGCTCGCGGCCTGCAGGAACTCGCGCCGCCGGAGGGGGGCTGGCCTGGAGCGAGAAGGGTTCGAGTCGGGGGGAAGCTCGGGGGGGAACGGGTGCCTACGCATGGTGTGTCTTTCGGTTCAATGGACGACAGGCTGGACGGCAGCGGCGGCCGCCGGGAGGTGCGTGTGCTCGAGGTGGAGCATCAGGCTGCGCACGAGCGGGCCCATCTTGGGCAGGTCGGGCATCACGTCGACGGGCACGCCGTGCAGCTGCAGGATGGCGTGGCAGGTGGGCCCCATCGCGGCGACCACCACCTCCTCGCGCAGCGCTTTCAGCAGCGGAATCACCAGCGAGCGCTGGCGCGCCACTTCCAGCAAATGCCGGAACTGGACCTGACAGGTGATCACCAGCGCGTCGACCTCGCCCGCCAGCAAGCTCGCCACCAGCTGCTCCAGCGCGCGCGTATCGTCGGGCATGACCCAGCGATACAGCCAGCGCTCCTCCAGCAGCGCGCGCCGCGCGCGCAGCGTCTCCGCGAGCGTGGCGCCGCGCTCCCCGTAGTGAAACAAGAGCACGCGGCGCCCTTCGATCGACATGCCGCTCAGCGCGTCGATCAGCTCGGCGGAGGTGTAGGGTTCGCGCGCGGTGAGCGACGGCGGGACGCCGAAGCCGCGCAGCGCCGCGGTGGGCTTGGGGCCGCGCGCCACGACCAGCGCCCGCCGCAAGCCCTGGACCAGCTCCTGCCGCCGCCCGGCGCGCTCGGCCGCCTCGAACAGCAGGGACGCGGCGACGCCGGTCATGAAGATCACGATCTCGTGGCGCGCCTGCACCAGATCCTCGAGCAGCTGCGCCGTGGCTCGCTCCGAGGTCGCCGGCACCTCGCGCAACGCCGGCACGCACAGCGGATTTCCGCCGTGTTTCTCGACCAGCCGCGAGAGCTCCCGGCTCATGCGCGACTCCAGCAGCGCGATCCGGGGTTGCACGGTGTGCGGCGGCGCCATGTCCGCTCCTGGAGCAAGGCGTGTGCCCAGGCTGGACTGCGCTTTTCGTCGCGCGGCATTCCGCGCTCTTCGCGAGCTGAGAAATCACTGTGCAACACTGTGGATGCGCCGCGAGGCGACAGTTTTGTCGGAAGCGATCGGCGCGCCGACGAAATTGTCGGACCCGTCGCCGATCCGGCGCGGACCCGGAGCGGATCGGCGCCGCCCGGAGTTGTTCCGAAACCCCTCGACGCCTGGGCGCTGTTATTCGCCGCGCAAGCTCGCGGGCGCGATGCCGTACAGGGAGGCCTTGTAGCGCACCACGCGCTCGCTCACCCCCAGCTCGCGCGCGGCGCGGGCGCAGTTGCCGCGGGCGCGGGCGAGCGCGTCGCTGAGCATGCGCGACTCGAGCGCCGCCACCGCTTCTTTCAGGGTGGAGCGCGGCGGCGACTCCGCCACGGCCGGCAGGCGCACGGAGGCCGGCAGGTGCCGCTCCTGGACCACGAAGCCGTCGCACACGACCACCGCGCGTTCGATGGCGTTCTCCAGCTCGCGCACGTTGCCGGGCCAGTCGTGCTCGCAGAGCAGATCGAGGGCGCGGTGCGAGATGCCGGTGACCGCGCGCTTGTGCTGCGCGGCGTGGCGACTGACGAAGTACTCGCTGAGCGCGCAGATGTCCGCGCGCCGCCCGCGCAGAGGCGGCACGGAGATGCTGAACACGTTCAAGCGGTAGTACAGGTCCTGGCGGAAGCTGCCGTTCTGGACCAGCTGTTCCAGGTTGCGGTTGGTGGCGGCGATCACGCGCGCGTCGGTGCGCAGCGTCTCGCTGCCGCCCACGCGCTCGAACTCCCTCGACTGCAGCACGCGCAGCAGCTTGGCTTGCATGGCCGGGGAGAGCTCGGCGATCTCATCGAGAAACAGCGTGCCCCCCGCGGCCAGCTCGAAGCGGCCACGCCGGCGGGCATGCGCGCCCGTGTAGGCGCCGCGCTCGTGACCGAACAGCTCCGATTCGAACAGCGTCTCCGGCAGCGCGGCGCAGTTGACCTTGATCAAGGGCTCGTGCGCGCGCTCCGAGTTCTGGTGGATGGCGCAGGCGACGAGCTCCTTGCCGGTGCCGGACTCGCCGCGGATCAGCGTGGTGGCGCTGGTGCGCGCGACCTGCGCGATCTCGTCGTAGACCTGGCGAATGGCGGTGCTGGTCCCGACCAGGTTGGCGTACTCGAAGGGGCCCTCGGCGCGGGCGCGCGCCTCGGGTTCGGCCGGCAGCGCCTGCAGCGCGCGCTCCAGCGCCGCGGCCAGCAGCGCCGCCGCTTCGCCCACGTCCGGCGCCGCTCCCCCCTCCAGCGCCCGATCGCCGCGAGAGTAGCAGCAGAGCACGCCCACCGGCGCCTGCGCTCCCGGCAGGGGCAGCGCGATCAAGCTCCAGCCGGGATCGAGCCAGGCATCGGGCTCGGTCAGCTCGCTCAGGGCCATCGGATCGAGACGCACCTGCGGCACGACGATGCGCTGCTGACTGTGCGCGGCGCGCCCCGCGACGCCGCTGCCCAGGCGCGGGCGATAGTGTGGCGCCCCGAGCCCGTGCTGGGCCACGACCTCGAGCCGGCCGCCGTGCAGCGCGTACAGCACGGAGCGCTCCAGCGCCGCGTGCCGCTCCAGGCTGGCGAGCGCCCCCTGCAGGCGCGCGGCCCAGCTGCCATCTGCGGCCAGCGCTTGGCGGACCTCACGCGCGAGCGCGCCCTGCGCTCTGCGCGCTGGCGACCGCTCCGCCTCGGGCAGACCGACGCCGCCCGATCGCCGGGTGAGGCGCGCCTCGGGCTCGGGAAAGGGCGGCCGCATCGCAGCTCTCAGGCTGGGCCTCCCGCGTTTGCAGGCCTGTTTCCGAGCGGTGTCAGGCGCGGCGCCGGGCCTCCATTTCGGCGCCAGCTCGCGTGAGCCACAGCAGCCACAGAGCGACCAGCGGCTGCAACGCCAGCGCGCCCAGCGCAGCCCGCAGCCCGCAGGCGTGCGCCAGGGCGCCCAGCGCGGCGGGCGCGGCGATCTCGATCAGCACGCTCACCTGCGAGAGCGCTTGCACCAATCCGGGGCGCCCGGGCAGCTCCGCGTGCGCGCGCGCCTCCAGCAGCGGGAACTGCGGCGCCGCCGTGATTCCGAGCAGAAACAGCGCGGGCAGCAGCCAGGCCGCCGACGGCGCCAGCAGCACCAGCACCAGCGCGAACAGACAGGCGGCAGCGGCCAGCAGCAACAGACGGCGCGCCGGCAGCCGCGCCAGCAGCTGCTCGGTGAGCCAGGCGCCGAGCGTCGCGCCCAGCGAGAGCGCGACACCGCAGCTGGCCGCGGCGGCATCGGTCCCGCCCAGCTCCAGACGCAAGCGCAGCGCGGCGAAGGCCAGCACGATCTCGTCGAGCAGCGTGCACAGCCCGGCGCCCAGCAGCCACAGCCACAGCCGCCGCTGACCGGCGGCGGCGCGCAGCGAGCTCCAGAGCGGCTCCGCCTGCGCCTGCTCCGGCTCGCCGCGCGTGCGGATCTGTGCGGCGTTGCGCTCCGCCTCGTACCAGGCGGCTTCGCACCAGGCCGCCACGGCTTGCAGCGCCAGCACCCCGGCCACCACCCACAACGCGACACGGAACGAGCCACCGAACGCGAGCACGGCCCCGACCAGCAGCGGAGACGCCAGATCACCGATGCCGCCGAACAGCGTCCAGCGAGCGAGCGCCAGATCGCGGGCGCCGGGGTGACGGGCGAGCAACTCCGCGCGCGCGGCCGAGCATGCGAGCCCGCTCGCCGCCCCCGCGAGCGCCAGCCCACACGAGAGCCAGAACGCGCTCGACGCCCCCGCCACCAGCAGCAGCGACAGACTCGTGCCGGCAAGCCCGAACGCCCTCAACCGGCGACGCGACAGCCGATCGCACAGCAGCGACAGACCCGCATCGAGCACTGCCGACAGCACGAACGGCAGCGCGAACACGAACAGCGCGTAGCTCTGATGATCGAGCCCCTGCTCCCGCTCCACCGACGGCGCCGCCACCACCGCGACACCGCTCCACAGCTCATCGCCGAAGGCGACCAGCAAGGCCGCCACCTGCGTGGCGCCCCAGGCGGCCGCGACCGCTCTGGCTCGAGATCAAATGCGCTCGGTGAACTGCATCCTCCGAGTCTAACCCCACCGCCGGAGTCGGCAAGCGCGCTGGGCTGCGGGCAGCAGGTCAAAGCGGGGCGGGGGGTGGCCAATGGTGGAGCGCGGCGCTTCGGGAGAATGAGGATGGGCCGGGCCTCAGCTTCACGTCATGGCCCAAACCTCGGGGCGATCGCCGGGCTCGGACCGTCGTCGGTGGGGAGAGCGAGTTCGGGAGCGATCGCAGGAGGAACGACCACGGCGCGAAGGTCGAACCGCGGCAGCAGGATGGTGTGGCGAGCCGAACTGCACCGGGGGACGGCGGATGCCCGACGGGGACGACGAATGTACCGGGGGCGGCGAATGACGGATGGAGGGCGGCGAATAGCGGACGCGGGACGGCGCGACGAATCGTGGACGGACGCTGCGCATGTGGAGGGCGGATGCGGGATGGGGACGGCGAATGCCGGATGGGCCGGCGGATGCCGGCGTTCGATGCGCCCACGTGGGCACGCTCGTTGGAAAGCGTCCCAAGATCCCGCCAGGGCGAACCGCGTTTGATACTGCGCGCCCAGCAGCACTGCGGATCGGCAGAACACCCATTTCGCGACTCCGATCTTTGGGGGACATTCCATTCGTCCATTTGCGGGAGATGGGAGCCATCTTGGGACGTCGGGAGCAGGAACAGGAACAGAGCAGCCGGTGCACGCGGCAGAGCAGGGGGCGCAGTGGCTGCGCGCAACTGACCAGTCGCCACGGCGCGAAAGCGGCCCGCGCTGAGCACCACGGAGCAGCCGATCTCGACATACGGCGACATACGGCACGTCTCCGCTCCACCGCGACCTGACGAAGGCCGCTCGAGCTATCAGATTGCGATCAACCTCTGTCCGGAGTGCGGCAGCGGGCGGCAGCCGGCCAACGGACAGCTGGTCGCCGTCGCGCCCGAGATCGCGGCCATGGCCGCGTGCGACGCTCAGCGCCTGCCGGCGCTGGACGAGAACGCATCACACGGGAAGCGTCCTTCCGCGGATGCCGCGGACCCTGCCCCGCCCTCGCCTGCGCACGCCCACGTGGGCAACGCCGGTGGCGACTTCGCTCCCACCTCCAAGCGTCCGCGCGCCCGGCAAGACATCCCGCCCGCGCTGCGCCGCGCGGTGCTGCGCCGCGATGAGCGGCGCTGCCGCGTCGCCGGCTGCCGGAACGCCACTTTCCTCGACTTGCACCATATCCAGCCTCACTCCGCAGGCGGCAGTCACAGCGCGGACCATCTCGTCACGCTGTGCTCGGCCCATCATCGCGCGCTGCACCGCGGTGAGCTGCGCAGTGCAGGCGATGCCAGCGACTTTCGTGTGCTGCCGAGCGCGCTCGTGCCAGGGCAAAACCCCGCGCCCCCGGCGGTGCCGTCGAGCTCGCTCGATGTCTCCGCGAAGGTGGTTTCTGAATGGCTGCGCGAAGCCCTGCAGCGCCTGCATCCACGGAAGGCGCGCGCTGACTGAGAGGCGGCCGGCACTCGCCGGTTCCGCACGGCGCGTGGCGCTCGGGGTCCCGAGGTTTCGGCAGCGTCGTGGGGATGAGGCCCGGCCCACACTCGAACGGCGGAGGTCAGCGCCGGGCGGGTGATGGGCGATGTGGCGCAGCTGGAGAGCCGAGCCTGCGCCGTTCACTTCGGCGGGAGCGGGTCGGTGTCCGTCGCAGCCCGAGGATCCAACGCGCAGCGGAAGCCGATGTTGCGGCCCCGGGCGCTGGGGTTCAGGTACTGCCGGGAGGCGAGGGAGCCGAGGCGGCTCGCCCCCGGCTGGCCGCCGCCGAGCACCGCATACAGCTGGAAGTGGGCGCCGTCGTCGGTCTGGGCTTGGCGGAGGCCGACGCTGCCCGTGGTCCACTCGGAGACGTTGCCGAGGAGGTCGAGGACGCCCTGTGGATTTGCGCCTGCAGGGAAGGAGCCGACGGGCAAGGTGCCCGGGTGGCGCTCGCGGGGATCGGGGGTGGCTTCCGCCGCCGCGTATTCCCACTCGGTCTGGCTCGGTAAGCGTCCGCCGCGCCAAGCGCAGTAGTGTTCGGCTTGGTCGAGGTTGACGCAGTTGATGGGATGGGTTTCGCGGCCCGCCTGGCCGGAGTTGCACTGCGCCGTGCGGGGATCTGGGGCGCGGTCATCCATGGCCCGGTTCGGCAGCTCGGCGGGGGTTGGGCGCCGGTCGATTTCTCGTTCGGCGGCGGCGCAGGCTCTCGCTTCGACGCACGCTTCGAACTCCGCGACGGTGACTTCGGTGCGGCCGAGGCAGAAGGGGGGGATGCGGGGCTCGCGTGCGCCGTCGGCGGCGGGAGCAGGCGCATTCAGCGGCGCAAACAGGGGGCCGCCCGCGATGCGCACGAGGCCGTCCGGGCAACGGCCGGCGGCGGCCGCGTTCGTCCAGTCGTTGGCGCTGGCCAGCGCGGGTTGCGCGGGGCGTTGGCTGGCGCGCTCGCGGCGCACGCTCCAGAAGCCGACCGCGAAGGCCAGCGTCACGAGCCCGGCGCCCGCCAGGCTGCTGCTCAGCCACAGGCGTCTGCGTCCCGGACCGGTCCGGGTGAAGCGCGCACGCAGTGAGGCCGCGAAGGGGCGGAAGCTGCTCTCGGGGGGTGCGTCGCTGTCCGGCTCGCGCGGCGCGCGCTCGGTCTGCTCGAAGCCGAGCGGCAGCCGCTGCGGCGAGCTGGGCGCGGGCCTGGGCATCAGCAGTCCCTGCTCCAGCAATCCGGCGATCTCGGTCAGGCTCTCCAGCTCGGGTGTGTTGCGGGTGGCGATCACGCGCTCGACGCTGCTCACGCCGTCGAAGGCGCGCAGCATCTGCCAGGTCTCCGGGGCGAGGCGAGCCTGGGCCCTCCGGGCTTGGGGGCTGGCGACGTAGACGGCGTCGGTGTCGCCGATGCGCTCGCGCAGCTCGCGACATTCGTCGTGGCGCTGGGCCGCCTCCTCGAGCAAGGCAGCCGTCGAGGCGTGGATGGTGCGCGTCCGCTCGCTGCGCACGAAGCGCGCGTAGACGCGGCCATGGCGCAGCGAGAACAGGCGATACAGCGCCGCGGTGCCCGCGAGCGGTCCGGAGCGCGCGTCGACGAGCTGGCCCTGCTCGCACCAGATGTGGCTCTGCTGGCCGTCGTGGTCGACGCGGATCTGCACGTCCTTGCGCCCGTGCTCGATTTGCTGGATCAGCTGCGCCAGCGTCAGGCTCTCCAGGTTGCCCGTGAACTCGCTGATCGGGGCGTCGTCGCGCGGCAGGGCGGGCGCCGAGAGCGCGGCGCTCAGCTGCTCTTCCTGCGCGCGGCGGGCGCGGTGGGCGCTGACCCAGCGCGTGAGCTCGCTCTCGCTGCAGCCGTGCTCGCGACAGGCTTCGTCGGCGCTGATCTCACCGCGCAGAATGCGCTCGACCAGAGCGAATTTCTGCTCGTCGCTGTGGCCCTGCGCTGCGTCTGAACTCATCGGAGTTCCCACGCCGGCGTCCCCGGAGCGGCGACCGGCGAGAGCAAAGGACGGCGGATGGGCAGGCTGGCTGAAGGTTAACTGAGTTAGCGTCGCTCCCGTTCCCGGGAAAGGAACGCCCTGTCCGGCTCGCGAGAGCCTTCTCCCGGCGCCCGCGCTCTGGTACCTACGCCGGTTCGGGCCGCAGGACGGACGCATTAGTATCGAAGCTTGCAGTTATCGAAGATTGATTCGGAGGAGTGGCCGAGTGGTTGATGGCACCGGTCTTGAAAACCGGCGTAGTCGTAAGGCTACCGTGGGTTCGAATCCCTCCTCCTCCGCAAAGCCTCACACGCGATCACGAAAGTCGATGGTCACGTCCGCGTAGCCGAGCGAACGCACCAGGCTCCGGACCGTGCGCGCGACCGATTCTTCGGCGCGCTGCACGATGCCGGAATCCTCCGCCGCGGCGCGCAGCGTCTGTTCCGCTGCTTGCCGGGCCCGGCTCTCCAGCGTCTCGTCGCGCTGCGCCAGCAGGTCGACCTTGCGCGAGTGCACGTACGTCCGGGCGTTGTCCAGGCGCGCCGAGAACACCTCGGCGGGCGGCAGGTGCACGGTGATGGAGCGCTGGTCGGGCGCCACCACCACGTCTTCCGGGCGAAGCTGCGCCAGGTCCACGCCCGCCACGACCTCTCCGCTCGCCACCAGCAGGATGGCATCACTGGCGGCCACCATGCCGAAGAGCGTGCGCTGTTCGTCCTTCAGATCGACGACCCGCTCGACGTGGTAGCTCACCCCCTCCAGCCGCGACAGCTCGCGCACCTGGGTGATGACGTCGGGGCGGCGGCGCTGCTCGACCGAACGCTCCAGCCAGCGCGAGCCGAACCTACCCAGCAAGGTGCCCGCGCAGAGCAGGACCGCGGCCAGCAGCCAGGATCTCAGGGGGCGAGAAGACGTCACGATCCTTCAGGATAGCACCGGCCGCTGGCGATGGCTGCCCGCTGGGCTATGAGCGGGAGGTGCCCGATCGTCGCCGACACCGCGGCGCGCACCCGCGCGATCGCGAGCTCTTTGCCGAGACCGCGCTGCCGGCGTTGCGCAGCGCCAGCGTCGACTATTGCTGGCTGATCAGTCGAGGCTACTCGGCGGACGCCGCCCTGGCGCTGGTCGGCGACCGCTATCAGCTGGTGGCGCGCCAGCGCCTGGCGGTGGCGCGCGTCTGCTGTTCCGATGCGGCGCTCGCGGCGCGGCGCAGCCGCCGGCTCGAGCCGGCGCAGCTGCGGGGAGCGGCGCTGCGCGTCGACGGCTTCAACGTCTGCATCACGCTGGAGGCGGCGCTCAGCGGCGGAGTGGTGCTGGTGGGTCGCGAGGGCGCGCACCGCGATCTGGCGAGCGTACACGGCAACTATCGGCGGGTGAGCGAGACGCCGCCCGCGCTGGAGCTGCTCGTGCAGCGCTTGCTGGCGCTGGAGCCGGCGCGCGTGACCTGGTACTTCGATCGCCCGGTCTCGAACAGCGGCATGCTCGCGGGGCTGCTGCGCCGTTCGCTCGCGGCGCGCGGCAGCGAGGCGGAGGTGTTGCTCAGCGAGCGCGTGGACGCCGAGCTGAGCGCCGCCGGAGCGGTCGCGGTGTCGGCGGACAGCGGGATTCTGGACGCGGCGGAGAGCTGGTTCGATCTCGCGGGCGCGACCCTCCGTGAGCATGTGCCCGAGGCCTGGCGGGTCGATCTCTGGACCGGCTAGCCCAACCCGGGAGCGCGCGGCGGTGACAGGTGAGCAGGGGTCTGCGGAATGGGTTCCCGCACCCAGGCCGTTTTGCTACCTCGCTGCCATGCCCGATCGCATCGAGGTCGCCGCCACGGGACGGGCGCGTTGCCGGGCCTGTCGCCGCGTCATCGCCAAGGGGGAAGAACGCTTCGCCGAAGCCGCGCCGAACCCCGTCGCAGAGGGTGAAACGCAGCACTACTACCACGTGGGCTGCGCCGCCGAGCGGCGGCCCAAGGCCTTCACCGCGCTGGTGAGCGCGCTGGACCCGCCGCGGTCCGAGCTCGGGGGCTGGCTCGCCGCCGCGCAGCTGGCCACGACCCATCACCGCCTGGAGCGGCTCGGCGCGCTGGAGCGCTCGAAGAGCGCGCGCGCCGCCTGCCGCTGGTGCCGCGAGCCGATCGAGAAGGGCGCCTGGCGCGTGGCATTGCAGCCGATCGAAGACGGCCGGTTGGGGGCCTGGGGGTTCGTCCACCTGCGCTGCGCGGCGGCCTACACGGGGGTCAAACCGAGCGCCGAGCGCCTGCTGCGCTACAGCGAGCTCACGCCGGAAGAAGCACGGGAAATCACCGACATGCTGGCAGCTCTGCCCACGCCCGACCCGCTCCCGAGCACGCCCGGAGCGGAAGCACCTACCGAGGCGCAGGCGCAAGCCCCTGGAGAGGTTGAGGCGGAAGCACACGACGGCTAGCCCGAGCCCCGCTATGCTTCTGTCGGGGTAGCAGAGGTGGGAGCATGACGATCGAAACGGGACAGCCGCCGCGCACCGCGAGCGTGCGGCGCAGCCCGGAGCCCGTAGAGCGCGCCCTGCGCGAGGGGCTGATCGGCTCCCGCGTGGAGGAGTTCCAGATCGAAGCCGAGCTCGGTCGGGGGGGCATGGGCGCCGTGCTGCGCGCCAGCGATCGCCTGCTGGGCCGCAGCGTGGCGCTGA
This sequence comes from Polyangiaceae bacterium, assembly GCA_035760985.1. GTDB lineage: Bacteria > Myxococcota_A > Polyangia > Polyangiales > Polyangiaceae > SZUA-265. The sequence goes on along the minus strand of DASTRX010000032.1, from coordinate 2,043 downwards.
AGGTGCTGGGCGACCCGGCGGGCGATCACGGCCTGGTGCGCCGCTTCGTGGTCGAGGCGCAGCTCGGCGCGCAGCTCGAGCATCCGAACATCGTGCCGTTCTACGAGCTTCTGGCCACGGCCGAGGGGCGGCCGGCGTTCGCGATGAAGCTGGTCGATGGCGAGACGCTCGACGTTTACCTCGGCGAGTGCGCCAGCTCCGAGGCGCGCAGCCGCACGGCTCCGTACGATCTGTGGACCAGGCTCGATCGCTTTCTGAAGATCTGTGATGCGATCGAGTACGCGCACGCCCGGGCCGTCGTGCACCGGGACCTCAAGCCCAGCAACGTGATGCTGGGCATGCACAACGAGGTGTACGTGATGGACTGGGGCGTCGCGCGCGTGCTCGATGACCCGCCGGAGCACTCCGAGTCGGCGCCGCCGCGCGCGCTCGCCCTCGGCGCGGACCTGACACGCGACGGCGAGGTGATCGGCACACCCGCGTACATGTCCCCCGAGCAGGCCCGCTGCGAACCGGTGACGCCGGCCACCGACCAGTACGCGCTCGGCATGTTGCTAGCCGAGCTGCTCACGCTCGCAACGCCGCGCCCGGGCTCGCCCTCCCAGCAGCTGTCGGCGGCCCTGGTCGGCACTCCGCCGCTGCTCGAGCCGCGCTTCTCTGGCCCGCTGCCGCGCGAATTGCTGGCGATCGTGCGCAAGGCCACCGCTCTGCGGCCCGATCACCGCTACCCGAGCGTGGCCGCGCTCGCCGCCGACGTGCGCAGCTTCGTGCGCGACGAGCCCGTCTCGGTGCTGCCCGACCAGCGCTGGTTGCGGCTGTGGCGCCGGATCAAGCGCCACCCGTCGCTGGTGCTGGGTACGATCGTCGCCTGCCTGCTCGTCTCCAGCGTGCTCATCGTGCTGGTGCTGGCGCGCGAGCTGGCGGCACACGAGCGCAGCGCGCGCGAGTCGGAGCACATCTTCGCGCTGACCAGCGCGGTGGATCGCAGCGCGCGCGGCATCGACGCGCAGTTCCGGCGCGTCGAGCTGCTGCTGGAGGGGCTGAGCAGCTCCGCCGCGGAGATCCTGCGGCGACCGGCGCGCGGAGCGCTGGCCCCGCTGACCCCGAGCGAGCTGGAGCGGAGCGGGCTGGGCGCCGAGAGCGCGCGCTACGGCCAGCGCGTCTCCTTCGATCGCTCCATCTACGTGCGTTCGCCCGATGTCGAGCCGGGCGCGATCGAGCCGGTGCTGGCGCGGCTGGCGGACTTCGAGCCGCTGCTGGTCAGCACCGCTGCGCGCTCCGCTGCCGGCGACACCGCCCTGGGCTTCAGCGACGCCCAGCGGCGCGAGGTCGCGCGCGAGCACGCCTCCGTGCTCTGGACGGACCTGGCCTTCGAGAGCGGCGTGATCCTGGTCTATCCCGGCAACACGTTCTTCCCTGCTGGTTTCGAGGCGCGCCAGCGCAGCTGGTACACGGCGACGCAGGGGCGCTGGGGCCCCGTCTGGGGTTCCCCGTACCCCGACGCCACCAGCGGCGCCTTGCTGCTCGCCTGCTCCAGTGCCTTCTTCGACACGGAGGGCAAGCTCGCGGGCGTGGCCTCGCTGCACATGATGCTCGACGACGTGCTGCAGCTGCTGCACATCGCGGACCTGGAGGGCTACCGCGGCGCTGCCTTGCTCGACGCGCACGGCGACGTGGTGCTCTCCGAGCGCTCGCGCGAGCTGCGCCGCGGCCCGGGTATCCACGGCAATCAGGCGCTGGAGCGCGTGCCGTTCGAGGTCCGGGAGGTGCGCGAGGCGATCGCCGCCGGTGCGCGCGACGGGCGGGTACGCAGCGCCAGCGGGCTGACGGTGTTCGAGCACCTGGAGAGCGCGGACTGGCGGCTGGCGGTGACGGTCGACGGCGCGCCCTACGGGCTCTAGTGCCAATGCCGATCGCTTAAGTGCGCAAGTGATCGAGATTATTTGAGAATTACGACCACCCTTTCCATCGCTCTAGAAGTCTGCTCCATGGGGTTTGCGGAGGAGCAGGGATGGGACTGGATCTCGCACTTGCGGCGACGGC
>DASTRX010000031.1:0-20596 GCA_035760985.1 Polyangiaceae bacterium | reverse complement strand
GGATGGGAGCATCCTTCAGAATCGCACGGGCAATCGCAAGGCGCTGACGCTGCCCTCCGGAAAGGCGCACGCCGCGGTCGCCGATTTCCGTCTGAAGGCCATTCGGCAGGTTCTGAATGAACTCCCAGGCATACGCCGCCTTGGCCGCCGCGATCACTTTTTCCTCGGGCGTGGTGCGCAGATCGCCGTAGGCGATGTTGTTGAACACGGTGTCGTTGAACAGGATCACTTCCTGACTCACGAGCGCAAACTGCTGGCGCAGGTTTTTCAGCGTCAGCGTTCTGGTGTCGATGCCGTCCAGCAGGATCGTGCCTTCCTGCATCTCGTAGAAACGCGGCAGCAGGTTGACCAGCGTGCTCTTGCCGCCGCCGGAGGGGCCGACGAGCCCGATCGTCTCGCCGGCGCGCACCTCGAACGAAATGTGGCGCAGCGTGGGCCGTACCTGGTCGTAAGAGAAGCTGACGTTCTCGAAGCGAACGTGACCCTCCAGAGTGGAGACGGGCAGCGGCTCGGCCGCGTCCACGACCTCGGGCCGCGTGTCGAGCACCTCGAACACGCGCTGCGCGGAGGTAGTGGCGCGGTTCACGATGCGCGCCATCTGACCGACGACCTCGATCGGCCACATGAACATGCCCGTGTAGAGCAGGAAGGAGACGAACGTGCCGATCGACATCGGCGGCCCCAGGAAGCGCCCGCCCAGCAGCCGCGGCAGCGCGAACGCCCAGACCAGCACGATCGACAGCTCGACCACCAGCATCACGCCGGGCCAGAACGAGGTCCACACGCCATGGATGCGGTTGAAGTCGGCCGTCGCCGCATCGTTCGCGTCGCCGAAGCGCCGCGCTTCGCGCGCATGCTGGTTGAAGGCGCGCACCACGCGGATGCCGGGAATGGTGTCGCTGAGCACGTCGGTCAGGTTCGACCAGCGGCGGAAGGCGCGCGTGAACAGCCGCTCCATGCGCTTGCCGTTGGCGCGGATGGCCAGCACGATCGCGGGCAGGGGCAAGGCCATCAGCAAGCCGAGCGCGGGGTCGAGGCTGATCAGCACGCTGCACAGCCCGAGCAGCAGCACCACGCTCAGCGACAGATCGACCACGCCGAAGGCGAGGAAGTCCCACAGCCGATCGGTGTCGGAGCTGACGCGCGTGATCAGGCTGCCGGTCTTCTTGCGCGAGTAGAAGGAGATGCTCAGCTTCTGCAGGTGCCCGTACAGCTCTTCGCGCAGATCGCGCGCGACCAGCTCGCCCAGCACGGCCATCAGCCGCAGGCGCGTCCAGGCGGCCGCGCGCCGCAGCACGTACACGGCCGTCATGGCGCCGACGCACAGCCAGCCCAGGCGCGCGGCGCTCTCGCTGGAGATGGCGCCGGCCTGCACCGGCCGCAGCACGCCATCGATCAGGTAGCCGGTGAGGTAGGGGGGCAGCAGCATGCACAGCGTGATCAGCGCCGCTGCGCCGAGCCCGAGGATCAGCTGCCGCCGGTAGGGCAGCAGGTAGCGCAGCAGCCGCGCGATGATGAACAGCCCGCTGCGGCTGACCAGGGCTTGCGCGTTGCGCAGCGGGCGCACCACCTCGGCCGCATAGCTGCGGTCGGCGTCCGCTGGCGTCGCTGGCGCGTCCGCGGGCGTGTCGCCTTCCAGGGCCGCGACCAGCTTCTCGACCGCCGAGCGCTGGCGCTGCGTGTAGCGCGCCAGCAGCGGCGGGCAGGCGTGGAGCCCCGGCGCGAGGCTCGCGTCGAACTCGATGCGCAGCGTGTTACACGAGAGGCCCGGCTCGACCGAACACGCCGCCAGAGCCGAGCGCGGGCGAGCGATCGGCGCCGCTCCCGCGGCGACCAAGACCACGAAGCGCGGCGTCAACGCGAGCCAGCTCTCCGTGAGGTGCAAGCTCGAGTCCAGGTCGACCAGCGCGTACGCGATCGGCTCCTCGCTGCTCGCGTGCACCATGGCCGCGCGCTGATCCGGGGGCAGGCGAGGGGGCTGATCAGTGTAGCGAGCGATCAGCTCGAAGTCGTCGAGGGCCGGGTTCGCAGCGGTCACTTTCCACTCTCCTGGAATGGAAAGTGGGATGCCGACCCGTGCGCCGCGTCGCAGTCGCCTTCGGCCGGCGGAGGTCGCAGGTCTCGCGACAAACTTTATAAACGCTTCATATCTATCGGCTTCAGGCCGGGAAGTTGGCCCGGGCCTTTGCCGTACGGCTCAATCAGTGTCGGTCGGCCATTGTCTACGCGCCCGCGGTAGCGTGTGCGGAAAACCGCTACGGGGGTGACGTGGAAAAATGTGCAGATGCTAACATTCGCGTCTGACGGCCGTTACGGAGATACCCCCTCCGGTCAGGGGTAGTTCCCAACGAGCCAACCAAAAGGATAGCCCGAGGGATCCGGCCCCCCGCCTTCCCCCCCGACGGCGCAGCACAGGAGATGCTCTGATGAGCCAGAATCGAAAGCTTACTTCCCTTGTTTCAGTGGTCGCCCTGTTCGGCATGACGGGCTTGATCGCCGCCGGCTGCGGCAGTGACGGCGGCGATGGTACCACCAGCTGCGGCGAGATCAGCGCCCGGGTCACGGCGCTGCAGGACTCCTCGGCGGCGCTGACCGCCGTAGCAGGCAACATCAAGGCGGACGTGATCGGCGCCTGCGCGCAGATCGCCGGCATGACGGCGCCGACGGATCCCACGGATCAGCAGATCACGGACACGTGCAAGGCCGCCCAGGCCAAGATCAAGGCGGCGCTCCAGGCGAATGCGGAGATCTCGGTCGTGATCGTGCCGCCGCAGTGCACGGTGGATGCGCAGGCGCAGCTCAACTGCGAAGGCGAGTGCTACGCTGAGGCGGAGGTCGAGTGCGAGCCGGGTGAGCTCGAAGCGCGCTGCGATCCGGGCGAGCTCAGCGTCTCCTGCGAGGGCAAGTGCGATGTCGACGCCTACTGCGAAGGTAGCGCCACGGTCGCGGTGGATTGCCAGGCCAAGTGCGAAGGTAAGTGCACGGGTACCTGCACCGGCAAGTGTGAGGGTACCTGCAGCGGCTCTACCGACGCGGGTGGCAAGTGCGACGGCACCTGCACGGGCACCTGCGAGGCTGACTGCATGGGCAGCTGCAATGGTAGCTGTCAGGTCAAGGCCGAGGGCGGCGTGAGCTGCGGCGCGAACGCGCGCTGCAAGGGCGGCTGCACCGGCACGGCAACCGCGCCCAAGTGCGAAGCGAACCTGAAGCCGCCGTCGTGCCAGGGCTCCGCCACCGCTCAGTGCAACGCCGACTGCGAGGGCTCGGCCTCGCTCAAGGCGAACTGCACGGATCCGTCGGTCACTATCGTGGGCATGGCCGATGCCACGTTGAAGGCCGACCTGGAGGCTGCCTTGCCGAAGCTGGTCAAGGTCGCGGGCCAGGGCGATCTCGCCCTCGAGGCCGTCGGCAACATCGGCAAGGGCTTCGCCGATGTGGCGGCGGATGTCGGCTCCTGCACGCTGCAGATCGGTGCGGCCGCGGCGCAGTTCACGGCCGCTGCCAGCGCGACCGCCAAGGCGAGCGCGAGCGTGAGCGTCTCGTTCGAGGCGAGCGCCAGCGTGACCGGCAGCGCCACCGCGGGCTGAGCAGAGCACTCTCCGGTGCATCGAGAGGCCGAAGCGGGCAACCGCTTCGGCCTTCGTCATTTTACGGCTCGCCCCGCTCACTCGGCACGAGCTGCAGTCCCTCGCGAGCCGCCGCCGCGCGCAGCGCCTGATCGAACGCCGCAAAGCGGAGCCCTTCCGGCAGTTCCCGAAGAGCGGCGCGGGCACTCGCGAGTTGCACCGAGTCGTCAGCTCGCAATCCGTGCGTGCCGGCGAGCTGTGCTGCAGCGTCGAAAATGGAGTTCGTCGCGCCGATGACCAGAAAGCGCTCGGGCTCGTCTTCCGTGCCGAAGGAGTCAGAGCAGGGTGCCGGTGCCCGCTCTACGGCGCCCTCGTGACCGCTTCACGATCCGGACGCCTGCGCTTGGCGCCCGGGCGGCGATGAGCCCGGCTCGGCCGAGGCGCTCTCGCAGCCGCTCCAGCTCGTCATCGGCGAGCTGGGGGTGGACCGCCGCCTCCGCCAGGCGGCGGCCCTCAGGTCTGTGGATCGGCGGCAGGCAAGGTCACAATAGTGCGCCGACCGGCACGGCGGCGATGCGCCGGCTGACCGCGTAGGATTCGGCGCCGGTGTACGCGACGAGCCCCCAGGGCACCGAATATTCGTCGAGGAAGCGCTCCAGCGCGGTCAGGTCGCGCGCCGTGATTCGTGACGAGGCCTTGACCTCCATGGGCAGCAGGCGCCGCTTGTGTTCGAGGACAAAGTCGACCTCGGCGCCATCCGCGCTGCGATAGAAATAGACCTCGGGCTTCGGGGTCAGGCACTCGCGCATCGCATCCAGGTGGGACAACAGGAGATTCTCGAGGAACGCGCCGCTGGCAGGCGCCCCGCTGGCGCTCGCGATTTCGGGCGCCGAGAGGCTGCCGGCGAGATGCGCGCACAGCCCGGTGTCGGTGAGATACAGCTTCGGAGTCTTGACCAGACGTTTGCCTCGCGTCTTCGCGTACGGCTGCAGCGGACGCAGATGAAAAGAGACCTCGAGCAGATTGAGATAACGATGGGCGGTGGGGCGAGAGAGCGCGGCATCCCGGGCCAGGTCGGCGCGATTGATCAGTCCGCCGACGCGCAGCGCAGCGATCTCGAGCAAGCGACGAAAGTCAGCGAGGGAGCTGATCGACGCCAGCTGCTGCAGGTCCCTCTCCAGGTACGTCGCCACGTACCCTTCGAACCAGCGAGTGCGGTTGGGCTCCTGCAGCTCCAGGACAGGAGGATAGCCTCCTTCTGCGGCGGCTTCGCTCCACGGCCGAGAGATACGGGGCTGCGCTGCCACGGCGATCAGCGCCTGCTCGACGCTCGTCGCCGACAGTAGGGCGGGCCAGACTCCCAGCCCTGGCCGCCCCTGTTTCTCGGACTCGGTCAGGGGCCCTAGCTTCAGGTACACGGCGCGCCCGGCCAGTGTCTCCGACACGTTTTGCATCAAGAGCAGGTTTGCGGAGCCAGTCAGCAAGAAGCGACCCGGGCGGCGATCGTCATCCACGCTGCGCTTGATTGCCAGGAGCAGCCCAGGAGCGCGCTGTACCTCGTCGAGCGTCAGGGGATCGCCTTCGCGCAGCAGCAGGTCCGGCTCACGTTGCGCGAGGTCCAGGATGCGCAGCTCATCCAGAGTTCGAAACGTCCGCTGCGCAGAGCTCGCAAGCAGATGCCGCACCAGCGTCGTCTTGCCCGTTTGGCGGGCCCCCGTCAGAACCACTACGGGGAATGCGCTCAGCGCGGCATCCAGCACCGGGGCCAGCCGGCGAGGAAGATCCCGCAAATCGTTCACGGCGTGAACTATAAGCGTTCTTTTGGAGAGCGGAAGCTGGAATCCGTGCCGCAAGGCCGTAGACAGGCCCTGCAGCTGGCGCCCCCCCTCAGACCGGCGATTTCAAGATCCGTCGCTTGTAGAGCTCGCGGATCAGGAAGGTGCGGTACTTGACGACCTTCCACGTCTCTGGCGCGGGCTTGCACCAGCGCCGGGACTGCGGGTCATTGCGGCCTTGATAGCTGGCGAGCCAGTGCTGGAATTTCACGCTGCGCACCTTGCGCTGGCACAGCTCGCGGTGGCGGCTGATCATCTCCGCGAGGATGCGGATGTTCTCCTCCGGGTCGAGCAGGCGCTGCTTCTGCGCGATGCAGCCGTCGGTGGGGTGGTCCACGGGGCTGTCCGCCAGCTTGCAGGCGCCGATGAAGCGCGCCCGGATCTGGCCCAGCCCGTAGTCTTCACCGTCGGGCGAGATGGCGAGCGGATTGAAGCGGCTCTCGCTGTGGATCATCGCCACCGCCGTGAACGGATCGAAGTCGTGCGCCTGCGCTTGCTCGCGCAGCGCTCGCGCGAAGCGGAAGGCGTCGGGATCAGCGACGCCGGGAGCCGCGAGCTGAATCGCGGCGACGATCGCCTGTAGCGTCCGCAGCACCAAATGACACTCCAGTCAGAGACGCCGCTCGCATCGCGAGCGCGTGCAGTCGAAGCGCTTCCGGTGGGCCGGACATGTAGTCTTTCGATGTCCCATGTGGGCTCTCGAATTTACGGAGCGAACCATCCGTTCCTGAAGCGCCCTCTGTTACAGTCCCGGCCCCGTGTTGGGCACGCTGAAGAAACGCGAGTCGCTGGTCTTCGTCGCGCTGCTCGGCGTTGGCGTCGGCGCGTGTGGGTCGCGCTCGGGTCTGGAGGGGCTCGACCCGGGGCAGCGCCAGCTGGCGGTGGTGCCGCCGGACGTCGCGCCCGAGCTCCGTCCGGAGGCAGCCGCGCCGGCGCCGCTGCTCGACGCCCAGCCGCAAGCGCGCGGCTGCGTCGACCTCGTCCGCAGCTACGACTCGGAGCCCGCGACGGTGCTGCTGCTGATCGATCAGTCGCAGAGCATGAGCTTGCCGTTTGGCGCGAGCACGCGCTGGGACGTGCTGCGCGAGGCCATCTTGAACCCGGAGAACGGCTTGCTCCCCTCGCTCGATCTGAACACGCGCGTGGGCATGATGCTGTACACCGGGCAGGGCGGCCTCACCAACCCGCTGGGTTGCCCGCTGATCACGGAGGTGGTGCCGCGCTTCGGCAACGTGAATCCGGTGCGCACGACCTATGAGACCGCGAGCCCCCGGCGCGGTGGCGACACGCCCACCGGCGAGAGCATCGACCGGGCGGTGGCAGCGCTGCAGGAGGTCCAGAGCGCGGGCCCCAAGTACATCCTGCTCGCCACCGACGGCGAGCCCGACACCTGCGCGCAACCCAAGCCTTCCGAGGGCATGCCGCAGGCGCTGGTCGCGGCCCAGAACGCCTTCGCGCAGGGCATCCGCGTCTACACGCTGGGCGTGTCCGACGGGATCGGCGGCCCGCGCCTGCAGCAGCTGGCGAACGCCGGTCTGGGCAAGGATCCGGCCCTGGTCTACGGCGTCGACGCCGAAGCCATCGAACCGCTGACGGCCAGCAGCGATCCGCGCCAGCTCGCCAACCAGCTGAAGGGCATCATCGGTGATGTGCGCAGCTGCATCGTCGATCTCGGGACGCAGGTCGGTACGGAGCGCTCGCTCGACGGGAGGCTGGTGCTGGACGGCAAGGTGCTCGCCAACAGCGCCAGGGACGGCTGGACCTTCATCGACGACCGCACGGTGGAGATCCACGGCGAGGCCTGTGACGAGATCCTGGGCGACGGGCAAAAGCTCGAGGTGCGCTTTCCCTGTGTGAACGAGTTCGAGCGGCCGCGCTGAGCCCGCGCGAGAGCATGCCGATGCACCGCCTGGCCCGTGCTCGTTTCACGCCGCTCGTCGTGGGCCTGCTTGTCGTCGCCTGCGGCTCGCGCTCGGGGCTGGACGCGCCGCCCTCCGATCGGCAGCTCGCGCTCGTGCCGCAGCCCGAGCCGCTGCTGCCGGCGGCCGCCCCCGAGCCCGCCCGGAGCCGCGGCTGCGTCGACATCACGCGCAGCTATGACTCCGAGCCGGCGACGGTGATCCTGCTGATCGATCAGTCGGCGAGCATGGATCAGGGGGGCTTCGGCAGGGGCACGCGCTGGAACGTGCTGCGCCAGGCGATCGTCGACCCCGAGAACGGCCTGCTCGCCTGGCTCGATCAGAGCTCGCGCGTGGGGTTGATGCTGTACACGAGCTTCGATGGCTACGGGAGCCCGCTGGGCTGCCCGGTGCTCACCAGCGTGCAGCCTTCCTTCGGCAACGTGGACGAGGTGCGCAGACTGTATCTCGCCTCGCAGCCCGCGCCCGCGGGCGACACTCCCACCGGCGAAGGCATCGACGCGGCGGCTGCAGCCCTGGGCCAGCTCGACAGCAGCGCGCCCCGGTACATCCTGCTGATCACCGACGGCGCTCCCGACACCTGCGCGCAGCCCGATCCGCAGTGGGGCTTGCCACAGGCGATCGACGCGGCCCGGCGCGCCTTCCAGCAGGGCATCCGCGTGTACACGGTCGGTGTCGCCGAGGAGATCAACGGCCCGGATCTGCAAGCCCTGGCCAACGCCGGCGCCGGCAAAGACCCGGCGCTCGTGTACGGCAACGACCCGGGGGCCGAGCCGCCGCTGTTCGCGCGCACCGATCCGCAGCAGCTCGCCGATCAGCTGAAGGGCATCATCGGCGACGTGCGCACCTGCACCATCGATCTGCAGACCGACGTGGGCGCCACGCGCTCGCTCGACGGCCGCCTGACGCTCGACGGCCAGACACTGGCCAACGACGCCCGCAACGGCTGGACCTTTCTCGACGACCGAACGCTGCTGGTGCACGGTGCGGCTTGCGAAAAGATCCTCGGCGACGGCCAGCGCCTGGAAGTACACTTTCCGTGCGCGACGGACTTCGCTCCGCCGCGCTGAAAGTGACGGATGCTGACCATCGATCTCTCGGGAAAACTCGCGCTGTTGACCGGCGCTTCGGGGCAGCTGGGGCGCGTGATGGCGCGCACGCTGGCGGAATGCGGTGCCGACCTGGTGCTTCACTACCACCAGGATCAGGCTGGCATCGAGCGCGTGGCGGAAGACGTGCGGGGGCTCGGCCGCCGCGCCGTGAGCGTGCAGGCGGACGTGGGCACGCGCGCCGGCGTGCAGCGCATCGCGGATGCGGCCCACAAACTCGGCGAGCCCGACATTCTGGTGATCAACGCCGTGCAACAGATCCACCCCTGGAGCACGGTGCTCGAGGAGAGCATCGAGGACTACGAGAGCCAGTTCCGCACCTGCGTGCTGCAGGCGGTGTACCTGGTCCAGGCCTTCGTGCCAGCGCTGCAACGCAAGGGCTGGGGCCGCGTAATCGGCATCAACACCGAGTGCACCATGCAGATGTTCGAGACCCAATCGGCCTACGTGGCCGGCAAGCGCGGAATGGACGGCGTGCTGCGCGTGCTGGCGCGCGAGATCGGCCGGCACGGCATTACCGTGAACCAGGTGGCGCCGGGCTGGACCATCTCCGATCGCGACCGGCGGTCATCCGAGCGCGGGGGCGCGGCGGACGACGCCGGCTATTGCCAGCAAGTGCCGTTGCGTCGCCGCGGCACCGACCGCGAGATCGCCAACGTGGTGGCGTTTCTCGCGTCGGAGCTCTCCAGCTACGTGCACGGCGCGTTCGTGCCGGTGTGCGGCGGCAACGTGATGCCGACGGTCTGAGTCAATCCGCGAGCGGCCGTACGTCGACCTCGGTGTCACCGAGAATGGCGGCGTAACGCTCGGTCCAGGCTCGCGCATCGGCGAGCGTGGGCACGTCGATGATCGAGAAGCCGGCGATCAGCTCCTTGGACTCCGCGAAGGGGCCGTCGGTCCAGGTGCGCTTGCCTCGCTCGCCGGAGGCGAGGCGGGAACTACTGTCGGTGACCAGGCGCGCGCCCTTCGAGCTCGGCGCCAGACGGTCGGCGAGCACCAGCACGCCCTCCTCGCGCAGCGACTGCAGCAGCTTCTCGAGCGCCGCGAGCCGCTCCGGCGATGGCTCGGCGCCGCTCTCCGTGTCGCGGTTGCCCTTGCACAGCAAGAGGAAGCGCCCCATCGGCAGCTTCTCGGGCTTGGGCATCACCCCGATGTCCCAGGGCTCGACGACGGGGCCCACCTCGACCTCCACGCCGCCGAGCGCGTGGGCCAGCTGGCGCGCGCGTTCGATCGCCTCTTCCAGGGAGTTGGCCTTGATCATGGCGAACGACGAGAGCAGCTCGTTTCGGCCCTGGTAAGGCCCCTTGCTGACCCGGTCCTCGCCGCCCTGGGTCTCCAGCCGCGCGCGCTTCGCGCTGCGGTGCAAGCCGGCGCCATTGAGGAAGACCTTGTTCTTCAGCGATTCCTGCACCAGGGCGCCCATGCCCTGAACGATCTGCTGGTTCGGCGGCCCGCCGGCTTCCATGTTCGCGTCGACCTTGTGCATCACCATGAATCGCATCGCGCAGCTCCTTGTTGGGGGCGCGGGCGTAGCCCAGCCGCGGAGCAGCGTCGAGCGGTTCCGGGAGACGGCCGGTGGGGAGTCCTGGAGTCGGGCGCTGTGCGGCAGCTCCGAGCCCTCCCGAACCCCAGCGCAGGGATCTGCGCGAGGGGTCAGCTGCTCGGGGCTTGCGGCGGCTCCGCTTCGGGGCTGTAGACGATCACCTGATCGCGCCCGCGCGACTTGGCCAGGTAGAGCGCGCTGTCGGCGGCCTTGACCAGACCCTCCGGCGAGTTGCCGGTCACGTCGCGGCTCTCCGCCAGCCCGATGCTGACGGTCACGCTGGCGGAGCCGTCGTCGAACTCGAAGTGATCCTTGCGCACCAGCGCGGCCATACGCTCGGCTACCACCAGCGCGCCCTGCTTCGGCGTCTGCGGCAGCAGGATCGCGAACTCCTCGCCGCCGTAGCGCGCCGGCGTGTCCACTTCCCGCAGCCGCGCGGTGAGGCGGCTGGCCACGCCCTTGAGCACGCGGTCGCCCGCGTCGTGCCCGTACAGGTCGTTGATGCGCTTGAAGTAATCGACGTCCACCATCAGGCAGCTGAGCGGCGTCGAGTAGCGCTTGGTCATCGCGAACTCGCGCCGCAGCACGTCGTCGAAGCGGCGGCGGTTGAACAAGCCGGTGAGCGGATCGGTGATGGCCAGCGCTTCCACGTGATGCAGCATCGACTGCAGCTCGCTGTTGCGCTTCTTCAGCTCCACCTCGGCGGCCTTCACGCGCAGCGCGGCAAAGATGCGCGCCTCCAGCTCTTCGTCCGCGAACGGCTTGGGTAGGTAATCGTCGGCGCCGACGTTCAAGCCCTCGACGCGCTCCTGCAGCTCACCGCGGACGGTGAGCATGATGATCGGGATATCGCGGCTTTCGCCCGACATTTTCAGCCAGCGGCACACGGACAGGCCGTCCATGTCCTGCATCACGACATCCAGCACGATCAGGTCTGGCCGATCTTGCTTCGCCAGCTTCAGGCCTTCGATGCCGGAGCGTGCCCAGAGTACCTCGTAGCCCTGCTTCTGCAGCATGGCCTGAATGCGTGACCCCTGGGTTTCGCTGTCCTCGACGAGTAAGAGCTTCCCCTTGACTGACACTCTTCTACATAGAGTCATTTACTCCGGGCAGGGGCGCAAGCCAATTCGGGGGCACGCGCCCCGAGCACCGCTATAGGCAAGCGGTGGGGCCAATGTTATGGGCGGGCACATGACGCCCCAGGAATCGTTCGGCCTTGCTTCAGGATCTGGTCCCACCGTGCGCGCCCGGCGCGCGCCGCTCCAGCGCGCCATCTGCGCTGGAGCGGGGCTCTGTGTGGCAATCGCGCTAGCCTGTCATGCGCCCAGCGCGGCGAGCCCGGACAACGGCGCCGCTCCGTCGACGGTGAAGGAGGATGTGGGTGCGTCGGCCACTGCCGCGTCCGCTGCTGCTGCTGCCCCGGCGCCCCCGCGGGCCTTGCCGGCGTTCTGCCAGGGCGCGAGCGCCGACGCTCCCGTGCCCGCGACGGCAAAGGCGGAGCTCGTGAAGGACGGCTTCGTGTTCCTGGAAGGCCCGGTGTGGAGCGATCAGGCGGGGGCCTTCTTCTTCTCGGAGATGGACTTCAATAGCCAGGGCCCGAACGGACCTCCCTCGAAGATCCATCGCCTGCTGTTGCCCAAGGCGTTCGAGGTCTTCATTCCCGATGCGGGCAGCAATGGTCTGGCGATCGACAGCCAGGGTCTGGTCGCGTGCACGCACGATACGCAGACGCTCTCTCGCTATGATCTGCAGACCAAGCAGCGCAGCGTGCTGGTGAGCGATTTTCAGGGCAAGCACTTCAACTCGCCCAACGACGTCGCCATCCACTCGGCGGGCCACATCTATTTCAGCGATCCAGACTGGCAGCTCAACGGGCGCCACAACGACACGGGCATCACGGGCGTGTACTGGCGCAAGCCATCGGGCGAGGTGCTGCTGATCGACGGCGATCTGAAGCAGCCCAACGGGGTCACGCTCTCGCCGGACGAGACCAAGCTGTACGTCGGCGCCGCGGAAGGGGGCGTCAACGTCTATGCCGTGCTGTCCGACGGCAGCCTCGGGCCGCGCCAGCACTTCGCCGACGTGCAGGAGCCGGACGGCATGGCCATCGACTGTGCGGGGCGCCTGTTCGTGGCCAGCCACGCGGCGGGCAAGCTGATCGTGCTCGCGCCCGACGGCAAGCAGATCGGCGTGATCGACGTCGCGCCCAGGACCACCAACGCGGCCTTTGGCGGCCCCGACCGCAAGACGCTGCTGATCACGGCGGGCACGGGCGTGTACTCGATCCGCACGGCCGTGCCGGGCTTTCCGTACTGAGCCGGCAGCGCCAGGCCGGCACGCGAGGCCGGGGCCGCGCCAATCGACATTGAACGCGGCGCCGCGCTCACTACACTCGTTGCATGAGCGAGGCAGGCCCGCCCGACAGCGATGCCGCCGCCGCGCGAGAGCGGGGCAGAGCGGCGTACGGCCGGCGCGCCTGGCGCGAAGCGTACGAGACCTGGGCGCCGCTGGAGCGGGCCGGGGCGCTCTCGCTCGAGGAGCAGCAGCTGCTGGCCACGGCTGCCGCTCTGACCGGGCGGGACGCGGATTTCCTGGAGCTGCTGGAGCGGCTGTATCAACGGCATCTCGCGGCCGGGCACAGCCAGCGAGCGGCGCGCTGCGGGGTGTGGCTGGTGCTGCGCTCGTTTGCGCTCGGCGAGAGCGGGCGCGCCAATGGCTGGCTGAGCCGGGTGCGGCGCCTGGTCGAGGCAGAGGCCGGCGGCTGCGCCGAGGAGGGCTATCTGCTCGTGCCGTCGGTGCATCGGGCGCTCGCCACGGGGGACTGGAGCGGCGCGGGCGATCTGGCGGCGCGCGCCGCGCAGATCGGTGAGCGCTTCGCTGACGTGGATCTGACGGCGCTCGCCCGCAATCTGCAAGGCGGCGCGCTGCTCCGTCAGGGGCAGGTCGACGCGGGGCTCGCGCTGCTGGACGAGACCATGCTGGCAGCCAGCTCCGGGGAGCTCTCGCCGATCATCACCGGGCTGGTGTATTGCAGCGCGACCCGCTGGTGCCGCGACGTCTATGCGTTCGGGCGTGCGCGCGAGTGGACCCAGGTGCTCGCCAGCTGGTGCGACGCCCAGCCCGCACCGGATTCCACCCTGGCTTCTCCTGGATCGACCTGCCGATCCTGGATGAGCACGGCGAGCCCCGCCACGAGCGAGGCGCCGTGCCTGCCTCACCCGGGCTGTACTTCGTGGGGCTGCATTTCCTGTATGCGATGTCGTCCACGATGATCCACGGCGTCGGCCGAGACGCGGCGCGCATCGCCGATGCCGTGCTCGGCGATCGCCAGCGCCGCGCCCAGCAGCCGCGCGCGCAGCGGGGACCCGGCGAGCTGGCGGCGGCCGCGGAATAGCTCGACTGGCTCGGGCTTCCAGAAAACCCGGAGTTGCGCTCCCGCGCCGGACTCCAGTAAGCGCTGCTGGAACCCCATCCCGAGCGCTCTGCCGTGTCCCGCACCTCCCTCCCGCCGCAGGCGGTCCGCCCGCGCTGGCAGCGCCCCGCCACGGTGGCGGCGCTCGTCGCCCTGATCGCGGTCGGTCTGCTGGTGCTGCGCACGCCGGAGCCGACCCGGACCGCCTTCGCTCTGGCCGAGAGCGTGTGCGGCGATCGGCGGCAGCGCCCGCGCGAGCTCGCCGCGCACGTCGCTGAGCGGGTGACGGTCGAAATCGAGGATGACGAGCACGGTTGGTGGAAGCAGCGGCTGTCGCGCGAGGAGCTGAGCGCGCAGCTGGAGCAGCTGGATCTGGTCTGGCCCAGCTGTCAGCTGCAGCTGGAGGCGTGGTCGGTGCGCAGCCCGGCCGCGGGCAGCGAGTGGCTCGACGGGCAGCTCGAGCTGTCTCAGTCGCAGGTCAACGATCTGCACGCGGAGCTGCGCAGCCTGCACGCGGAGTTCCGGGTGGATGGGGAGCAGCGCCGGCTCACGCGCGTGCGGCTCGGCGCCGCGGAGCGGCGCTTGCCGGAGGCTCGCCCCTGAGCCGCGTGATAAGCTGGCGCGCAATGGGCACATACTGGAGTCGGGCGGCGCGCGTGGCGCTCATCGTGGGGATCGCGTGGGGGTGCAACAAAGCGCCGACCCCTGCGCCGCCAGCGTCGAAAGCGCCGCAGCCGAGCCCACAAAAATCCCTCTCGCCAGCTCCCGCCCCTGCGCCAGCCACGAGCACCAGCTCTGCCACCGCCGCTACGCCGCCTCGCGACTTCCGCTATCCCGCCGCCGCCCGCCTGGTCGCCATCGGCGATCTGCACGGCGATCTCTACGCGGCGCGCGCCGCCCTCCGACTCGCCGGCGCCATCGACGCCGACGATCACTGGGTGGGCGGCAAGCTGACGCTGGTGCAGACCGGCGATCAGGTCGATCGCGCCGATGAGGACCGGGACGTGATCGATCTGTTCGAGCGCCTCGGCACTGAGGCAGCGGGCGCCGGGGGCCGCGTGGTCGCGCTGAACGGCAATCACGAGATCATGAACGTGCAGGGCGACTTTCGTTACGTGACGCCGGGGGCCGCCGAGGCGTTCCGCGGCGTGAGCCCGCGCTCGCCGTTGGCGCGCAGCGTCGTCCCGCCGTTCGTCGACCGCGCTGCCGCATTCCTGCCCGGTGGCGCCTATGCCGAGAAGTTGGCGCGCCGCGACGTGATCGCCATGGTGGGCGATACCGTGTTCGCGCACGGCGGGGTGCTGCCCGATCATGTGAGCTACGGCATCGCGCGCATCAATGCCGAGACGAGCGCCTGGATGCGCGGGGCCGAGCCGAAGGCGCCAGCGATCGTGGCTAGCGAGCGCGGCCCGGACTGGGTGCGGGACTTTTCGCAGGACCCGGTCTCGGAGCAGGAGTGCGCGCTGCTCGGGCGCGCGCTCGACGCGCTCGGGGCCCAGCGCCTGGTGGTGGGGCACACCGTGCAGAAGAGCGGGATCAGCTCCGCCTGCGGCGAGCGTGTGTACCGGATCGACGTCGGGCTCTCGCGCTTCTTCGGTGGGCCGATCCAGATCTTGCAGATCACACTGAAGCCCTCGGGGGGGTCGGGTGTGGAGATCCTGAAGGCGCCGCGTCCGGGGCCGTGACCTGTCACCGAGGAGATACCTCGCCGGGCGGCTCTGCTGTCCGGACGTTCACATGAGGAGCTGAAACGTGTTCTTCCGAGGACGTTCCCGCAGCTCAGGCTTGGCGCGGCCGCCTTGGCGGCGTAGTAATGCCGCGTCAAAGGAGCTCACGCATGTCTCAGTTGTTCAGCGCGATCCAATCCCAGCTCGGTGAGAAGGCGAGCTACTACCTCGAGCATCAGTCCAAGACCGTCTCCAAGGAGAAGCTGCACCTGCCAGGGCCGGATTTCGTGAGCCGCGAGTTTGGTGGCTCCGATCGCAATGTGCAGACGCTGCGCAGCCTGCAGGACCTGTTCTCGCACGGCCGCCTCGGGGGCACGGGCTACCTCTCGATCCTGCCGGTCGATCAGGGCATCGAGCACTCGGCGGGCGCCTCTTTCGCCAAGAATCCGGATTACTTCGATCCGGAGAACATCGTGAAGCTGGCGATCGAGGGCGGCTGCAACGCTGTCGCGAGCACGTTTGGGGTGCTGAGCTCCGTGGCGCGCAAGTACGCCCACAAGATCCCGTTCATGGTGAAGTTCAACCACAACGAGCTGCTCACCTATCCGAACAAGGCCGAGCAGATCACCTGGGGTACCATCAAGGAGGCCTGGGAGCTCGGAGCGACCTCCGTGGGGGCGACGGTCTACTTCGGCTCCGACGATGCCACGCGCGAGATCGTCGAGGTCTCCCATCTGTTCCAGATGGCGCACGAGCTGGGCATGGCGACCGTGCTCTGGTGCTACATCCGCAACAAGGCCTTCAAGCAGGGCGGCACCGACTACCACGTCTCGGCGGACCTGACCGGCCAGGCCAACCACCTCGGCGTCACCATGAACGCCGACATCATCAAGCAGAAGCTGCCGGAGAACAACGGCGGCTACAAGGCGCTGAACACGGGCGAGTCCTCCTACGGCAAGCTCGACGAGCGGATCTACTCGCAGCTCACCAGCGAGCATCCGATCGATCTCACGCGCTACCAGGTGCTCAACTGCTTTGCGGGTCGTCGCGGCCTGATCAACAGCGGCGGCGCCTCCGGCAAGAACGACTTCGGTGAGGCGGTCACGACGGCCGTGATCAACAAGCGAGCGGGCGGCATGGGCCTGATCAGCGGTCGCAAGGCCTTCCAGCGTCCGCTGGCGGAGGGCGCGAAGCTGCTCAACGCCATCCAGGACGTGTACCTGTGTCCGGAAGTCACGATCGCCTGAGGAGCGCCTTTTGATGGCGAGCAGCGAGGGCAGAGTGGTGCGGCACGGCAGCGCGAGCAAGCTCGCGCTGTCGCTCAGCCTGGCAGTCTTCGCGCTCGCCTGCGGCAACGCGCAGGACGACGGCAAGCCGTGGGTTGGCGTCCAGGAGTGCCGGGTCGGCATTCCGCCGGAGGACACCTCCACGCCGGAAGCGATTCCGCAGGTCTCGATCCCGCTGACCGCGGTGCGCTTCTATCAGGCGGGCGATGCCTTCTATCTGCAGAATTTCACGGTCGGGCCGATCGCCGGCTTTGCCTGTGAGTCGGTGCCCTTCCAGGTCACGGTGCGTTACGCGTCGGGCAACCCCGTGGTGTTCGGCCTCGCTGGAAGCAGCGGCATGGCCAGCGCTTCGAGCAACAACGGGGCGCGCCCGCCGCTGGCGCGCCCGGTGGTCATGGAACCGTTCGAGTGCCGGGCGACGGACGGCCGTTCCTATATCCTGAGCGGGACGGGCGCCGCGGATCTGCAGTCGATGTTCGTGGACATGAGGTTCTCGGCGTGGCTGCCCGAAGGGCAGGCGACGCTGCTCTGCACCACGCGCTACCTGCAGGTCTCGGCCACGCCCGACGCGGGCGTTGCAGTGCCGGAGGGGAGCGAGCTGGAAATGGAGCCGCCGCCGGGCGACGGAACGCCGCCGGTGGAGGAAGGTGTGCCACCGGACAGCACAACGAATCCAACCGAGGTGGAGCCGGGAGCTGGGGCTGAAATGTCGGGTTCTGATTAGGCCTGCGTCGCATCGTCCGTTCCCTCGGGGATGGCCAGCACCCTTCCATCTCCGAATGAGGTGCTGAGCCCGGAGCAGAGCCTGGCGCGCGAGCGCGCCATCTTGCAGTACGTCGTGGACAACGTCCCGTACTGCATCTTCTGGAAGGACAAGGAGAGCCGATACCTCGGCTGCAACAAGAACTTCGCCGCCCTGGACGGCTGCAGCGACCCGCGCGAGCTGGTCGGCAAGACCGACTACGACATGGCCTGGCGCGAGCACGCCGAGGGCTACCGGCGCTTCGATCGCGCGACGATGGAGCGCGGAGAGCCGCTGCTGAACCAGGAGGAGGTCACCCACGACGACAGGGGCCGGGAGATGGTGATCCTGACCAGCAAAGTTCCACTCCGGAACGAGTCGGGTGACGTGATCGGCCTGCTCGGCATCATCGTCGACATCACCGAGCGCAAGCGCATCGAGACCGAGCTGCAGGCGGCCAAGGAAGAGGCCGAGCGCGCCGCCCGGATCAAAGGTGAGTTCCTGGCCAACATCAGCCACGAGCTGCGTACACCGCTGACACTGGTGGCGAGCCCGCTGGAGAGCCTGCTGGCAGGGGACGCCGGGCCGCTGCCGCGCGCGGTGCTGTCCCAGATCGAGCGCGCCCACCGCAACGCGCTGCGGCTGGTGGGCATGGTGAACGACCTGCTCGACTTCTCCCGGCTCGACGCCGGCAAGCAGCGCGTGGTGCGCGAGCACACCGACGTAGCCCAGCTGGCGGCGCTGATCGTCTCGGACGCGCAGCCTTTGGCCGGAGCGCGCGGGCTCATGCTGGAGTTCGCCAGTGACCTGGAGCAGGAGCCGCTCTCGATCGATCGCGGCATGTTCGAGAAAATTCTGATGAATCTGCTCGGCAACGCGCTCGAGTTCACGCCGCGCGGCGGGCGTGTCGACGTGCTGTTGCGGCCGCAGGGGGAGCACTTCGAGCTCACCGTCCGGGACACCGGGATCGGCATCGCGGCGGTCGACCACGAGCGCATCTTCGAGCGCTTTCAGCAGGGAGATCCCACCAGCACGCGCCAGTACGGCGGCACGGGCCTGGGCCTGGCGCTGGTGAAAGAATTCGCCGAGCTGATGGGAGGGCGCGTCAGCGTCGAGAGCGAGCCGGGGCAGGGCGCCCGCTTCTCGGTGCTCTTGCCGCGACAACCTGGCAACCGCGCCGGAGCCACCACGCCGCTGCAGACCCTGGAAGTGCTTCGCTGGTCGACTATGCAGCAGGCGCCCGGCGACACTCTCCCGCCCGACGCCGAGCTCTCGGAAGAAGCGCTTCCGAGCCTGGTGCTGGCCGAGGACAACGCCGAAATGCGTACGTATTTGCGGCAGTTGCTGGCCGGGCGTTACCGCGTTGTAGCTGTGGATAACGGTCGCGCGGCGCTGGAAGCGGCGCGGCAAGAGCTGCCGGACGTCATCCTCTCGGACGTGATGATGCCCGGCCTCGACGGCCTGACGCTGGTGGAGATCCTCAAGAGCGATGAGGCGCTGCGCCATATCCCGGTGGTGCTGCTCACGGCTCGCGCGGCGAAGGACGCGGCCGTGACGGCGCTCGAGGCGGGCGCCGACGACTACATCTGCAAGCCGTTCAGCCCGGAAGAGCTGCGCGCGCGGCTGCGCGCGACGTACCGGCTCGGTCACGCTGTGCGGCGCATGGCGCAGCTGGAGAAGGATCTGGCACACGCGCGCGAGCAGCTCTCCGGCGAGCGTTCGGAGCGCCGCGCGAGCGAGGCTGCGAAGTAGACGGGCACGAAGTTGACTGCGCGCCTTGTGCGACGTTCACATTTTTGCCAGACTGCTTTTGCAGTGCAGCGCCAGCCAGTGCAATCGCGTGCGCTCCGCAGTGTCGGCTACGACCTGGACGCGGCGGAGTTGGAGATCGAGTTCAGCTCGGGGCAAGTCTATTGCTACGAGCGAGTGCCGCCGAGCGTGTACCATTGGCTGTTACGCGCCTCGAACAAGGGCATTTACGTTTCGCGCCAGATCGTCGGGCGCTACGCCGAGCGCGCCGTTTCCGGAGTGGAAGGCACCCCGCCGGACGCGCTGGAGCAGGCGCTGCGCGATTCTCTCACGCGCGCGTGAGCGCCGCCGGGCGATTGCCCGCGGAGGATTTGCTGGCGGCGTGATGCCGTCTTCGGGGCGGGAGTGGTATAGGCTGGGGCCATGTCCGCCACCGCGCCTGACCTCGAGCTGTTTGGCAATTCCCGCGTCACCAGCCCGTACGTGCTCAGCGTGTACGCCGCGCTGGTCGAGAAGGGTCTGCCGTTTCAGCTGACGCTCCTGAACCTGGAGCAGGGCGAGCAGCACCGCCCCGACTTCGTCGCGCGCTCGATCACCAACCGCGTGCCGACGCTGCGCCATGGAAGCGCATGGATCTCCGAGTCGCTGGCCATCCTCGAGTACCTGGAGGAAGCGTTCCCGCCGCCGCGCTACGGCCGCCTCTACCCGGAGGACCTGCTGGAGCGAGCGCGCGTGCGCATGGTGCAGGGGCTACTGCGCAGCGATTTTCTCCCCATCCGCGAGGAGCGCTCGACCGAGACGATCTTCTACCGCGAGCCAATCCAGCCGCTCTCGGCGAAGGGCGAGGCCGCCCGCCAGCGCCTGCTGCGCATCGCAGCCGCCGTGCTGGAGCAACGCGGCACGATCGCCAGCAGCTACAGCATCGCCGACGTCGACCTGGCGACGATGCTCCAGCGCCTGGTCGCCAACGGCGACCCGGTACCTGAGCATCTGGCGAGCTACGCGCGCGCCATCTGGCAGCGCCCGGCCGTGCAGCAGTGGCTGGAGCTGACCCAGACCCGACGCTGAAGCAGCAAGCCGTCCACGGGTGTCAGCGAACGACTCCGGGAGCTTGGGTTTGGCCGGGCCTCCGCTGCGCGAAACCGCGCCGCACCTCGGGGCGCTCGGCGGCACTTCGACCGGGCCCGCGCGGCCTGGACTTCCGCGTGCCCTTTCACAAACCAAATCCCTCCTACCGGTTGGTAGTGGCCGTGACCGGCTGGTAGTAGCCGTTACCGGTTGGTAGTGGCCGTCACCGGTTGGTAGTGGCCGTTACCGGTTGGTCATAGGTAGCATCTTTGCGAGCAGGCTTTCGCAAGCGCCGGCGAGCGCCGCGCGTCCGCCGTGGGCGGCGCCCCTCTTGGAGCGAATCGAGTTGAGGTTTCCTGGGGAACCTGTCGTCGCGGCGCGCGCCCCCCCGCGTGGCGAGCGCCGCCCGCGTCCGCTTTCTGCGCGCTTTCGCTTCCTGTCCCCCAATGCCCGACGCTCCCATCTCCGCCGCGAGCGTCGCCGCGTCGCCTTGCCATCGGGATCGACCTGGTCGGTCTACCTGGGGGGGCGCCTGAAGGGATCACCTATGACCGGTTGGTAGTTCTACTGTCGAAAACTCTGGCTGTTTCAGGGGAGACGTGAGCGGCAGAGTCAGAGTCAGGGCTGGCGGATAGAGCTCGGGCCAGAGGCGGGGTGAGTGGGGCCGCCTCGTTGCCAATCACTTGCGCCAGTTCCGTGC
>DASTRX010000030.1:0-68601 GCA_035760985.1 Polyangiaceae bacterium | reverse complement strand
GGAACTCGCTCGTCGCAGAACCAGCCCGATTGCACGTTGGCACGGACTATGCTGGAACGCGGTCAGGAGCGAAAGTCGAGCAGTGCCGAGGAGATCGGAAAAGCAGGTGGACCCTTCCGCGAGGAATCCAGGAACGCGCTCCGGGGCGCAGCGCGCGTGGACACGCGCGGCTCTCGCTGCGCTGGTCACAGCATGCGGCTTCTGGAGCGCACGCGCTGCCGCGCAGGACAGCACGTCGACCATCACCATCGGCAAGAACGTGGGGCGACGGCTTCCCGACGCAAAGGTCGGCAGCGAATACCCCTATCGCAATGCGCGTCGCTGGTGGATCAACTACAACGAGTGCCTCCGCAACGAGTACTTCGACTTCTACATCACCGTCACCAATCCGATGTATCGCCTGGAGGTCTGGGCGGGAACGGAAAACTGCAGCGAGCGTCGTGCCTTGCAGGATCACGGCCAGTGCTGGATTGTCGGCGACGACAATAGCGGGTCGTTTAACGTCACGATCTCGGTGCCCGTCCGCAGGATCGTATCCAACAACGTCGGCATCGACAGCGGCACGCTCAGAGATCCCGAATCGGAGCTCGGCACGGACGTCTGCAACCAGAGCATGGATGCCAGCGGCGTACAGCTCTCGCTGTACTTCTTCCTGCAGAACGGCGGTCAGGTGGTCGGTACCGCGCAAACGTGGGATCCGACCAACCTGGGCGGCGTTGGCTACGACATGATCGGCCCCGCCCCTCCCCGCTCCATCCATACCGGCATGGGCGAGAACCAGCTCACGGTCAACCTCGATGATGTTCAGACCGATGCCGACCGCGAGCGCTTCGCTGCCTACTGCGCTCCGGCTGTAGCGGATGACGGCACCTTCGTTCCCTCGGAGGACGCACCGCCGACTTGCTTTACCGATCAGCTGATGCCCGGTGCGCGCCCCGACAGCGCACTGAAATGTGGCGAAGCCAATGAGACGTCGAACGTCATCACGACGGATACAAACCTGGCCAACGATCAGCTCTATGCCGTAGGCGTCTCGGGCGAAGACATCATCGGCAACGCAGGACCGCTCTCGACGTTGGCGTGCGGCATCCCGAAGCAGCTGAACGATTTTTTCGAGCTCTATGCGGCAGCTGGTGGCCCTGGTGGGGGCGGGTTCTGCAGCGTGAGTACGCCCGCCAGCTCCCGCTCGAAAGCGCCGACGCTCGCGGTCTTTGCCGCCTTGTTCGCAGGGCTGGCCCTCCGTCGCGGCAGGAATCGTCCATGACCCAGTCCTCTTTCGTTTTCAGCTCTGGCCACACTGGAGCGTTGGCAGTCTGCCTCACACTCTGCTCAGCGCTCACGGCGGCTGCAGCGGATTCGCCCTCCAGCGATCGCGTGGATATGAGCGCGCCTGGCCGTTCCAACGTGCCGGCGCCGGCATTCGAGACCAGACCCCCGGATCGAAGTCGTAACGACTTCTCGTCTCAAGACATGGCCGTGGAGCTTCGCTTCGGGCCCTATGCACCGCGCATCGACGAAAGCGAAGGACTAACGTCACCGCAGTTCGAGAGCTTTTTTGGCGATAAGACGCGCTTCCAACTGGGGTTGGAAGTGGATTGGCAGATCTGGCGTGCACCGCACGTCGGCACCTTGGGTGTGGGCGCGGGCTGGGCCTTTACACGGCTTTCTGGCGCCAACCAGCTGCCCGAAGGCGTCGAGAACCGGCCCCCGCAGGACATTCAGCAGGAGACCACGCTGACGATCATGCCGATGTACGGCGTCGGTGTGCTGAGAGTGGATGTGCTGTCCCACGACTACGGCATACCCTTGGTCGGTTATGGCAAGTTCGGTCTAGCCGTCGCTCCCTGGTGGATCGACAACGGCATCAGGACCGCCAGCTTCTGTGATCCGGATCCCGAGCACTGCATCAAGGCCCGAGACATCTCGATCGGCACTCAAGCCTCCCTCGGAGCCATGCTGAACCTCGACTGGCTCGAGCCTTCGGCCGGAGCTGAGCTCGACAACACCATGGGCATCAACAACACGTACGTCTTCTTCGAGTGGTCGGTGAGCAACTACCCCGGCAAGCAGATGAACGTCGGCGCGAACACCTGGGTGACGGGCTTCGCCTTCGAGATGTGATGGCGCGCTCGCGCTGAAGCAGCCCGAGCGCGGCGCACCTCAACTGGCAGGCCGAGCGTAGCGCTTCAACTCCGCCGACGGTCGATGCCCAAAGCGGCGGCGAAAGTCGCGCGAGAAGTGCGAGACGTGATTGAAGCCCAGCTCGTACGCCACCTCTTTGACGCTGCCCGACGAGGCCAGCAACTCGCGAGCGTGCAACAGCCGCTGCTCGGCGAGCCAGACCCCGGGCGTCGACGCGAGGTGCAAGTTGAACCAGCGCTGCAGGTGGCGCACCGAGATACCAAAGTGGCGCGAGAGGCGCTGAGCGTCGTAGTCGCAAGCGCGCGCGAGCCCGCGCAGCGTGTGCTCGTCAAAGCCGCTGGGCCTCGCTCGAACCCGAGGCGGGCGGGCGCCTGCGAGCGGAGCCGGAGCGCCCGTGTGGGCGGCGTAGTGCTCAGTGGATTGTCCAACCGGGGACGGAGTGCATGCAAAATTCTCGACCATGAGAGCAAAGCGCAGCAATTCTCGTACCGGCTGTGTACAAGCGCGCGCTCTCGTCGAGAGGCGAGCGATGCCGCGTTGTTGCCGATGCGGCGCCAGAAAATCTGGCGGAATTTGCAGCTCCGCGAGGGGGGCGGCTGCGCACTCGGCTGCTCAGGTTGAGTTGCACAGTACGCAGCCGTCTCGCCGGCCCCGAGCCGCGCGCCCGCTCGGTCGACGCGCCCAGCCTGCTTACCCGCGCCGTAGCCCCATCCTGCCGATCAGCTTGCCCAGATAGCTACGCTCGAGCCCCGACTGCCGCGCCGCTTCGGACTGATTGCCGTGCGTGGCCTGCAGCAAGCGCTCCAGGTACGCGCGCGTGAAGTGCTGCAAGAGCTCCTCCTTTTGCGCCGCGTACGTCTGCTCGGGATCGACGAATTGCGACAGCGCGACTTCCAGCCCGGGACGAGAGACGGCCTCCTCGGCTTCCGGCATCACGCCCAGCGCCAGATAGGCCTCCACCGCGTTGCGCAGCTCGCGGACGTTGCCCGGCCAGTGATGGCGCTGCAACGCCTCGGTGAAGTCCTCGGGCAGCCGGGGCACGCCGTGGCGGCGCGCGAAGGCATTGGCGAGGACGGGCACGTCCTCCAGCCGTTCACGGAGCGGGGGTACCTCCAGTCGCACCACCTGGATGCGGTAGAACAGGTCTTCGCGAAACTCACCGCTCTTCACGCGCGCCGTCAGGTCGCGATGGGTGGCGGCGATCAGCCGTACCTGGACCGGCAGCTCGTCGTGAGAGCCGAGCGGCGTGATGCTGGACTGCTCGAGCGCGCGCAGCAACACGGGCTGCACCTCCGGCGACAGCTCGCCGACCTCATCGAGAAAGAGCGTGCCGCCGTGCGCCGCCTCGAAGGCCCCCACATGCCGGCGCACCGCCCCCGTGAACGCGCCGCGCTCATGCCCGAACAGCTCGCTGCGGACCAGCTGGCGATCCAGCGCCCCGCAGTTGACCACCACGAACGGCCCTCCCTGCAGCACCGAGTGCTCGTGCACCGCGCGCGCGATCAGCTCCTTGCCCGTGCCCGACTCACCGTGGATCAGCAGATTGACCTTGGAGCCCTGCAGGCGCACCAAGCGATCGAACAGGCGCCTCATCTCGGGCGAGACACCCCAGAGCTCTCCGTAGCGATCCGCCTCTCCCGGCACCCCATCCATCAGCGCCTCGGGATCAACGTCGATCTGGATCTCGGCGGAGCCGAGGCGGAAGCGACTTCCGGGCTGCAGGCACATGCTTTGAAAGCGCTGCCCGAGATAGTAACAGCCGTTCTTGCTGCCCAGGTCGGTGACGCAGACGCCCTCCGGAACGAGCCGGAGCTCGGCGTGCTGCCGAGACACGGTGTCCGACTCGATGATCACATCCGCGCTCTCGCCCGCGCCCAGGATGCAGCTGCCTGACTCCAGGCGAAAGGGCATGGGAGCAGCGCGGCAGGAAATGCTGGTGATCAGCACCGGCAGCGGGTGCAGCTGCCCGGGCGGCCCGAACTCGACGGTGGAGTGCTGGCGCCCGAGCTCAGTGGATTCGATTCGCCCCCGGATCGACATCGAACCCCAACCCTACCGGGAAATGTCCGTTGAGGCTCATCGAGAGATGCCTCGCGACGGCTCAGGCCAGAGCGCGGCCATCTGCTCGGCTGGAGCAGTCGCTGATCGGCGCCCGTTTCCGAGCGCGGTCAAACCGCCTGGGCTGCAGCCCCGGATAGTCAGACAGGAGACGGAGCGGACTGCGCGCCGGAAGAAGGGTGGCGCGCCGCTGGCGTCAATTCGCGCGCGCGCCCGGACGCTTCGCGGGAGCCGCTACTGGCGCTGCCTTGGAGCCTCCCGCCGCTGCTGCCTTCAACGGGCGACCGCGCGAGCTGCCTTCGTCCTCCTCGTCATCATCGGCGCTCACCCTGCGGCTCGAGGCCGAAGCACTGGCAGCCGCATAGGTCCCGGAGGCGTGACTGCTCTCGCCCTTGCCGCCCTCCTTGCCACTCTCCCCTCCACCACTTGTGCCGCCGCCAGCGACGCCGTTCGAGACGGAGCCGTTCGGGCCAATGCCAGCGGCGGCGCCGCCAATACCAGCGGCGGCGCCGCCAATACCATTGTGAGCGAGGATCTGCCCTTCCAGCTTGGCCATCAGCTCGGGATGCTCCTCGAGGTAGGCGCGCGCGTTTTCTCGGCCTTGCCCGATGCGCTCCGGGCCCACGGAGTACCAGGCGCCGCTCTTCTGGATGAAGTTGAGATCCACGGCCATGTCGACCACTTCTCCCGAACGGCTGACGCCCTTGCCGTAAA
The DNA here is from genome assembly GCA_035760985.1 of Polyangiaceae bacterium. Taxonomy (GTDB): domain Bacteria; phylum Myxococcota_A; class Polyangia; order Polyangiales; family Polyangiaceae; genus SZUA-265. The sequence goes on along the minus strand of DASTRX010000030.1, from coordinate 63,687 downwards.
AGATGTCGAACTCCGCCTCGCGGAACGGCGGCGCCATCTTGTTCTTGACGACCTTGACGCGCGTGCGGTTGCCGACGACCGCCATCTCGCCCTTCTTGTCCTTGCTGGCCTCCTTGATGGCGCCGATGCGGCGGATATCGAGGCGCTGCGACGCATAGAACTTGAGCGCGTTGCCGCCGGTCGTCGTCTCCGGGCTGCCGAACATCACGCCGATCTTCATGCGGATCTGGTTGGTGAACATCAGCACGCACTTGGAGCGAGCCACCGTGCCCGTCAGCTTGCGCAACGCTTGGCTCATCAAGCGCGCCTGCAGACCGACGTGGGAGTCGCCCATCTCGCCCTCGATCTCCGCCTTCGGCACCAGCGCCGCCACCGAGTCGACGATGACGATGTCGACGGCGTTGGAGCTGACCAGCATGTCCGCGATCTCGAGCGCCTGCTCGCCGTAGTCGGGCTGGCTGATCAGCAACTCTTCCGTCTTGACCCCCAGGCGGCGCGCGTACGTGACGTCGAGCGCGTGCTCGGCGTCGATGAACGCGGCCACGCCACCTTGCTTCTGAATACTGGAGATGGCGTGCAGCGTCAGCGTCGTCTTGCCGCTCGACTCCGGGCCGTAGATTTCGATGATCCTGCCGCGGGGATAGCCGCCGATGCCCAGGCACACGTCCAGACCGAGCGAGCCCGTGGAGACCGCCGTGACCTCGCCGCCGATCTTCTGGCCATCCGCGAGCCGCATGATGGAGCCACGGCCGAACTCCTTCTCGATGCTTCCGATGGCGAGTTCCAACGCCTTCTGCTTGCTCTTGTCTTCCGGCACGGCGGCTCCTTCTCGATCGAGACACTCTAGCGATCGATGAAGCCCAGACTACTGATAATTCATTCAGTTGTCAAGAATCGGCCCGCTCCGGGCTCGAGCCGCCCGCTGACTGCCGGCCCGCTGCCGAGCCGCCCCGCTCATTTGCGCCGGGTGAGCGCCGCCCGCGCGGGCAGCCGCGCTTCCGGCACGTCGCCGAAGACTTCCTGAGCCAGGGCCAGCGCCTCGAAGTAGCCGGCAGACACCTCCCCCACCTCCAGCCGGAACTGCTGCGCCACCTGCGCCACCTGCGCCCAGTCGGCCCGCTCATACGCCACCGTACACGCCAGCAGCGGCGCGAGCGGCCCCGTCGACTCGAGCAGCGCGCCGCGCGCCTCGGGCGAGAGCGGCAGCTCGTCGACCAGCTCCGAGAGCGGGCGCCCGAGCACCGCATCCAGCAGCGACAGCATGCCCACCAGGAAGGCGTCCGTCTTGTGGCGCGCGAGCGGCGTGCGACAGGCCAGCTCCTCGCACAGGTACGCGCGCACGAACGACTGCACCAGCAGCTCCTGCGGGCGGTCCTCGCCCATACCGGCGATGCAGAACACGCTCACCCAGCGGCGCAGCTCGTTCTCGCCCAGCGCCACCAGCGCCTGGCGGATCGAGTTGATGCGCGCACGGAAGCCGAACGCGGCCGAGTTGACCCGCTTGAGCACCCAGTGCAGGAGCGTGCTCTCGGTCTTGACGATGCGCTCGATGGCGTCAAAGTCGAGCCTCGGCGTCTGGATCTGCTTGAGCAGACGCAGGTAGTTCAGCTTGAACGCCGGCACCTCCTGCGCGCCCATCATCTGCGGCCGGGCGAAGAAAAAGCCCTGGAAATAGCGGTAGCCGAGCTCGACTGCGCGCTGGTACTCGGCCTCGGTCTCGACCTTCTCCGCCAGCAGGTTCGGTCCGTGCTTGGCGAAGCGCCGCGCGATCTCCTCACGGCTGTTGGCCTCGGACGCGCGCCAGTCCACCTTGATCACGTCCGAGAGCGCGATCAGCGGCTCGTACTCGGGGCGCAGCAGCACGAAATCGTCCAGCGCGACGGTGTAGCCGGCGCTCTTGAGGCGCTCCACGGCGCCGATCAGCTGCGCGTCGGGCTGGACGTCCTCCAGGATCTCGATCGCCACGCGGTCGTGAGGCAGCGCGCCGGCCACGTCATCGAGCAGCAGCTGGCGCGGGAAGTTGATGAAAGCGAGCTTGCCGCCCGTGACCTTGTCGAGCCCCAGCGACAGGAACGTGCGCGCGATCACCGCAGACGTCGCCCGCTCCCCCTCGGTCGCGACGAAGCGATTCTCCGCGGAGGCGCGGTACAGCAGCTCGTAGCCGTGCACCTGCCGGTAAGCGTCGAAGATCGGCTGGCGTGCCAGGTAGATTTCGGCACGACGGATCGTGCTGGCCGGGCCGGAGAGCTCCTGGGCGCTGCCCTCGGTCCGAGTCCTGTCCCCCGCGTTCATTTGCGTTTCCATGATCGGCAGCGCGGGCGGCTTCCTGAGCCGCGCGCGCAGCTCCCCCGAGATGGCACACCGACAGCGCCAACCAGGCGCGCTTCAGGCGGTGTTCACTGGCTGCCGCCGCGCGCAACCGCGGCGGCGGGTGCGGAAGCCCCGGCCACGCTCGCCGGCGCGCGGGAGCCGCGCCAGGCGACGATCGCGTAGGCGCTCAGCGCACCCAGAGCCAGACCGCACAGCCCCGCCGACCAGGCCACCCGCGCGTAGCTGGCGCCACGTTGCAGCCGCGCGTCACCGCCCCGCAGTGGCGCATTCGCCGGATGATCCAGGGCGCCGACCACACCCCGCACCGGGGGCAGCCGATCCGTGGCCCGGCGGCGCGGGGTATCGAGCGAGCCCTCTTCGCTGCGCCCGAGCCGGCGCGCGACCGCGGCCAGCCGCTCGGCGAGCTCGCTCGCGGAGCCGATGCGCCGCGTGCGGTCCTTCACCAGGCAGCCCTCGACGATGCCGGCGAGCGAGCGATCGAGTCCGGGCACGAGCTCGAGCAGCGGCCGGTGCGGCCGCGTCATGATGTCGACCATCAAAGCGTTGTAATTGCGAGAGGCAAACGCCGCGACGCCGGTGAGCGCCTGATACATCAGCACGCCGAGCGACCACACGTCCGTGCGCGCGTCGACCTGCTCGGCGCCGCGCGCCTGCTCGGGGCTCATGTAGAGCGGGTTGCCCAGCACGGCGCCGTGGCAGGTCTGAAACGCGCCGTCGCTCGGCCCGAGATGCTTGCTCACGCCGAAGTCGAGGATCTTGGGGCAGATGCCGTTGTGCTCGCGCGCGCGCGCCAGAAAGATGTTCGACGCCGACAGGTCGCGGTGCACGATGCCGGCTCGGTGCGCCAGGTCCAGCGCCATGGCGATCTGCGAGAAGTAAGCGGCCACCTGCATCGGCGGCAGGGTCCCCTCGCGCTTGAGCCGATCGTCGAGCCCTTCCCCGACCAGCAGCTCCATCACGATGAACGGCCGCCCATCGACCGTCTGCGCCACGTCGAACACGTCGACGATGCTCGGGTGCTGCAGCTTGCCGGTGGTCTCCGCCTCGCGCACGAAGCGGTTGTAAGCCTCGTCGTTGCTGGCGAACTCCTTGAGCAGGAACTTGATCGCGAAGTCGCGGTTGGTCAGCTCGTTATTGGCTGCCCACACCTCGCCCATCCCGCCGCTGGCCAGGCGCCGGAGGAGACGGTAGCGCCCCGCGATCTTCTCGCCGACTTGCACGGGCGCAGTCTCCCTGCCCTTGCGCCGCCGGGCCAAGAAAGCCGCCCCTCAACGGCGACTTACTGATCTAGTTCACAAACGCAAAGCACCGCGATCCTGGCGGGATCGCGGCGCATTTCGACGCCACTCAACGCGGAGTGGCGGGACGCGGGGCGCCCGGACGCGGGGGAGCGCCGGCCGGCGCCGCTCCCGCATTCTGGGCCACGCCGCGCAAGGCCTGCTGTTGCTGTTGCAGGTACTGCGCCACCATGCGCGAGCGCTCGACCGCGAACTGCTTGACGTTGCGATCGGGCGAGCCGGCGAGCGCGTTCAAGAGCCGCGTCACCTTCTCCATCTCGCGCGCCTGGAACAGCGCCTCGAAGTAGTTGTTCGCCAGCCGCACGTCGCGCGACATCTTGGCTTCGTGACGGCTCAGCAGATTGATGATGCCCTGGAAATCCTGCTTCGCGCCGTACAGCGCCGAGAGGCTGATCAAGGCCAGCGTGTCGTCGGGGTTGCGCTCGACCGCGCGCTGCGCCCAGGTGAACGCCTTGTCGCGCGTGGCTTCCGCCGCGGCGTACACGCCCTGCACCGCCACGAACGGCGCGGCCGTCTTCTTGTTGGGCTCGGCGTCGGCCAGGCGCGTCACGGCGGCTTCCGCTGCGGCCTCGTTCTCCGTCTCGCGCGTGCGCGCGAACAGGTAGGCCCAGGCCTCGACACAGTTCGGATCGATGGCGATCGCCTTCTCCGCCATCTGGCGCTCCAGCCCCAGATCCTCGCGAGCGCGATAGACCTTGGCCAGATGCAGCGACGGGAAGGGATTGTCCGGCATCAGGTTCTGCGCACCCTTCAGCGTGCTCTCGGCCTTGTCCCACTTCTCCACGGCGACCTGCGCCACGCCCAGACCGAGCCAGTCCTGCCCGCTGCCGCCCGAGGCGACGACCTTGGCCATCACCTTCTCCGCCTGCTCGTGCCGCCGGTACTTCATCAATTCCTGCGCGTAGAGCCGGCCGCGGTTCAGATCGTCGGGGTTCTCCTGCCAGTGCTTCTCCAGGCTGGTCAGCAGATCCTCGAGGCCCACGGTGATCGGGCGCCCCTGCGCGTCCTGGATCTGCACCGCGGGCCCGTTGAAGCCGAGCAGTTTCCACATCTGATCCGGCGTGACCGCCAGCGGCCCGTTCTGCATGGCCGTGATCAGCTCATCCGTCGGCTTCTTCAGCGGCAGCAGGATCAGCGCGCCCTGCGGAACGCCGCCCTGGAACGCCGAGGCGGGCGCGAGAATGGCAGCGCCTCCCTCGATGGAGATGTTCGCTTCGCTGCCGCCGGCGGCAGCATCGGGGGGGGTCGACTGGCTCATGAACTCACCTGGCTCTCTGGGCGGGCTCCGTGGCGCGCGCCCGCGACTGATGGAACGGGACTCTCACCGCCCGGACCCCTTGAAAACGTCACGCGCTGATGGCCCCACGAGTGCCCCAGGTGGCCCCAGTGCCCCCAAGAAGGTCAGTCGCTCGACCGGTGCGTCGCCTCCGAAAGGCCCAAGGCGAAAAAAACGTGGCGCGGACGCTAGCAGCGCGCACGCAGCCGGGCAACGGGGGAACTGGCCTGCCGCCGACTCGTCCCGTGGGCCGCGCCGCTGGTGCCGCACGATTGCACACGCCGGCGCCCTTCTGGGTGCCGCGCTGACCCCACGGGTGCGGCCGAAGTCGTGGCGAGGTCGCCCCCCGGACACTATAACGAAGGATACACGATGAGTTGGACCGGAATCCTGGCGGCCGTGTTCGGCCTCGCGCTGCTGATGGTCGTGCACGAATCCGGGCACCATCTGGTCGCGCGGGCTTTCAAAATGCGGGTGCTGCGCTTCAGCATCGGCTTTGGACCGCCCATCTGGAGATACCAGCCGCGCGAGAGCGAGACCATCTACCAGGTCGCGCTGGTTCCCTTCCTCGCCTACGTCCAGATCGCCGGCATGAATCCCTTCGAGGATTCGGACCCGGACGACAAGGGCAGCTACGCCAACGCGACGCTGATGGCGCGCATCCTGACGGTCTTCGCCGGACCGATGGCGAACTACCTGTTCGCGTCGGTGCTGTTCTTCGGGGCGCTGATGATCGGGGGCCAGCACGTGCCCACCACGATCGTGGACCTGGTGGACGGCGGCGCGGCGGCCAAGGCCGAGATGCACGACGGCGACGAGATCGTCGGCATCGCGGGCCAGAAGATCGATAACTTCGAGCAGATGCGCCAGATCATCCTGGCCAGCCCCAACCGCCCGCTCGACATCGAGGTGCTGCGCGACGGCAAGCACGTCCACGTCACGGTCACCCCGGAGCCCAAGGGCGAGAACGGCGGCGGTCTGATCGGCGTGGCGCCCGCGACCACGCGCCGCGAGCCCGTCGCCATCCCGGACGCGGTCTCGATGTCGATCGTGCGCCCCGCCGAGGTGGTCTATCGCCTGGTGATCGGCCTGGGCCGCATCGTGACGGGCAAGGAGAAGGCCTCGCTCACCGGTCCGGTCGGCATCAGCCGCGAGATCGGCAAGGCGGCGCACCGCGGCCTGGACGACTATCTCTACATCCTGGCCCTCTTGAGCGCCTACCTGGGCGGCTTCAACTTGCTGCCGATCCCCGCGCTGGATGGCGGACGGCTCATGTTCCTCGTCTACGAGGGGGTGGCGCGGCGCAAACCCAATGCGCGGATAGAGGCACAAATCCACGCCATCGGCCTGCTGATGTTCCTGGCGCTGATGGTGGTTGTCAGCGTCTTCGACATCCGGGGCGAATGACGTAAACTGCCGCCCGTGACCGGGCCGCGCGCTTTCGACCGCCGTACGTTTGGAGGGCTCGGCGCCGTGGCGCTGTTCGAGGCCCTAGGATGCGCCCAACCCACGGTCGCGATGGGCGAAGGCCCACGCGAATACGTTGCCACCGACTACGAGTCGGTGCTGCGGCGCTGGACGCGCACTCAGGACATGATCTCGCTGAGCGCGCTCGACAACTTCCTCACGGCCACGGCCACCTATGAGTCCTGGGACTTCCGCTGGGCATACGCCGTACGCTACGCGGAGGACTATCGCCTCACCGTCGACCAGACGCACGCGCTGCTGCAACAATCGCTGGCCGAGACGCAGAAGTATCACCAATTCTACGTCGCTCTGTACGCGCAGCGCCGCTACTGGTCGGATCTGACAGCCGACAACGCCGCCTGGATCGTGCGCCTGATCGACGACCAGGGCAGCGAGACGGCGCCCATGGAGATCAAGCGCATCGCCAACCCCGGCGCGATCGAGCTCACCTACTTCCCCTACACCACCCCCTGGCGTGTGGTGCACCAGATCCGCTTCCCGCTGATGACCCTCGACGGGCGTCCCACGGTCTCGCCGCGCGCGCACTGGCTGGGTCTGCGCTTCGCGGGAGCGCAGGGGCACCAGCAATTGCTCTGGCAGATCGAGGAGGGGTCAGGGGTTAGGGGTTAAGGGTTCGCGAGCACCCGCCCGACAGTTGAGACGCTGGCACGGGCATGGATGAGCCCCGTCACGGCTTCGCTGAGAGGTGCGCTTCGATGTGGTGAGCGAAGTCTCGCAGCTGCCCGAGGTGCGCTGCTCGCGTAGTCGCTGAGGTCGTGGCCTGCGCTGGCGCGAGGTGGGTGGCGCTATCGACCACGTTCTCTACGCAGAGCTGCAAGCCGCGCTCGACCAGTCCAGCGCTCCGAAACGTCTTGCTCCAGTTGTTGAACGTCTCGACCCACGTGAGCTTGCAGGTGCCCCAGCGCTTGATCCGCGCAGCAGGTGCCGCCGCACGGTCGCGGCATCGAGGCGCACGGGCTCATGTCCCGAATTTTCCGCCGCGATCCGCGCACGATGCGCAGTTTCGATCTTGCGGAGCTGTGGCACGAGGTCGCAGTAGCGCGAGAGCGCCTGACGATCGCGCGTGGCGGTGTCCGGCTCGCAACGAGAGAGCAGACGCGCGCCGCCGCGCAGCACGCGGTGGTACAGCAACGGCGGGGCCTGGTTGAGCACGACGACGTCCACATCGAAGCGGCCCAGCCCCCGCCTGCAGATCGCTACCGATCTCGGCTGGATGCCGAACCCAGGGCGCTCGAGCGCCGCCGGCTCCACGTACACGGCCACGTCGACGTCGCTGAGCGAGCCCGCATCCCCTCGCGCCTGAGATCCAAAAGAGATAGGCGTCCAGCACCTCGGCGCGCGGAGCGAGAGCGGCACGCGCACGCGCGATGAATTCCTCCCGCAATTGCGCTACCGTCACCCAGACAATGTAGCGCGTCGGGTGGCGCATCGCCGTGCAGCGGGCACACTCTAGAGTCCCTCGGGTCCGGAGAAGGGCGAGCTCTGAAGACCTGATCCCTGACCGCTGACCCCTTCTCCGAGACGGCTCACCCGGCAGCCAGCGCCTGCACCATCTGCTGAACGTGGCCCAGCAGCCCGCTGACACCCGCAGCCAGCTGTGGATGAATCCTCAGCACGCGTTCACCATTTTCACGTGTCTTGTCTGGATCCAGCTCCAGCACATAGGCGTCGCGGAAGAAGTGCCTAAACCTTTTCAGCTCTTCGAGCTCGCGCAGGAGCTCCGGTGCTATTATCGCGGGTCGCAGACCAGGCAATTCGATCCTCATTTGCAGCAGCAGATCGCGATGCCAGGCTGGACCGGCCGGCACCTCTTCATCGAGCAAACGTGCTACTCGCTCCAAGAGCGTCTCCAACGCGGTGTAATAAGCATGGAGATTGACCCCGAGGACAATCAGTTCAGAACGCGGCAGCCCACGTTCCCCCTGCCAGCGGCTCATGAGAGCTGCTATCTCCGACGCGCGCTGTCCCAAGGCATTCGAGTCCAGGCTGCCTTCGGAAAGCAGCCGGGAGAGGCGCGCAATGCTCCCGGCATCAGCGCCCATGTAGGGGTATTCCTTCGCGTTCGACACGCTCCCGAAAGCCGGGCGGCAGCGCCTCGAGCTCCAGCAGATCCACACCGACGCCGGTACTGCGGGTGATGGCATCTTCGATCCGTGTGGCGTCTGGCCCGTTCACGCCGCGAGTGACGAGATCGATATCACTGCGCGCGCCAAAACCGCCCGAGGCGAGGCTACCAATGAGCCAAGCTTGGCCGCCCTCCGGCAGCAGTGGCGGCACAAGTGTCTCGACATGCCGGAGCGCCTCCGCGGCATGTCGTTCACGCTGGGCGCGCCCGCTGCGCGCGTTCGCGAACCATCCGTGCAGCTGCCCGGGCGTCTACCGCCATGACTGAAGCATCGCACGGATAGCGCATTTCGGCCAGCGTGACGCCGCCTGGCGCGTGGTGCCCCAGCTCCGCTTCCCGCTCATTGCCCAACTCCCTCGAGGGCCTCGGTGCCCAGCACCTGAAGTTCAATCGCCATGCGCCGTCAGCATCCCGGGTGGTCTGCCCGCCGCGCGTGAACGCCTGCTCTGGTATTGTGCTCGCCCTGCCTTCGCACCGGAGCGGCTTTCCCTGCTCGATGACGGCAGGATCTGCTATCAGATCTAGATAGCGATCAGCCGGGGCATGACGCCCACGCAGTTTCTGGCCCGCCCGGCTGCTTTGGTACCGCCGGCGCTCCATGCCTGGTATTGAGTGTGGGCGCCGCACAGCCGGTGGCCCAGCCGAGTCGTGGTGGCGGCGCCAAAGCCGAATCGATACCCATGCTCCGATCAGAATCAATCGCGCGCACCACCCGCGGCGACGGTCGCCACGAATTGATTCGAAGGAAGCGGATGGCGGCAGGTCAGGATTGGGTGCCCGCCATGCTCACTCCCAGCCAACTCGAGCGCTGCGAAGATCTGCCAAAGCTCGGGCGCCTCTGACCAAGCGCGGGGCTTCGCCTCGATGCGGCCTGGATGCCGAACCCAGGGCGCTCGAGCGCCGCCGGCTCCACGTACACGGCCACATCGACGTCGCTGAGCGGCCCTGCGTCCCCGCGCGCCTGAGACCCGAAGAGATAGGCGTCCAGCAGCTCGGGGCGCGGGGCGAGAGCGGCACGCGCCTGCCCGACGCCCGCGCGCAGGTGCAGTAGGAGCTGATCTACGGCCGCTCTGCCCGAACGGCCCATGCAGCCCAAGATCACGGGACAGACGCCGATGAGCCGGAGCATCACGTGCACCGGCTTCGTGTACCAGACCGGATTGGCGAGCCAGACCTGCTTCGGCTCGTAGCGAAAGGCCACCAAGGGTGAGCCAGGCGTCTCGATGCCAGCCACAGTGGTTCGGGCTCGCCGGGAGCTGATGGCTGCGAGCGATCGGCAAGGGTTGTGTCCCACCCCTCGTGAACAATCACCGACGACCACCGCATCAGGCAGCTGTAGAGGTAGAGGAACACCGATGCCGTACCCCAGCAGGAATGCGGGCATCCGCAGGAGCGGTACATCGTCCACGCGATAGCGTTGTTTCAGCCCTCGCACGTCATCGTTGCGTTCCAGTGACGCTTGGCGCAAGTTGTTGCCAACATGCCCGTTGGCTCCGGTCAGGAGCGCTTTCATTTGCCACCTCCGGTCAGAGCCGAGACGCAGTGGATGCGCACTCGTCCCACCCAGGAGCCTGGAGACGGTGACGGCTTCATCTTGCGGCCCGGCTGCATCGGCACGGACGCGTCCGGGGAGCTTCCCGACGGCGTGCGCGATCGCTGGGTCGAGCTCGACGACATCGAGCTGTATTGATCCAGGGTGGGTCATTGCGCGTCAGCGGCAGCGATCGCTCGCTGCTCAAACCAGCTTGCCCGGGCGCCTCGGCGCACACTCTCGCATGCGTCGGCAGCCAGCAAGGAACCACGAAGGGCGGCCGCCTCGGATGGAGAGGCCGGCTCTTCGCATCTCGAAGCTCCGGCTGGGCATCGGTCTGTTCATTCTGCTCGCGCTGATCGTGTTCACGATCCATCACCTGGCGGAAGCACGCGATTTCGCGCGGCTCGTCCAGCGCTCGCAACCGAGCTGGCTGCTGCTCGCGCTCGGGCTGCAAATCGCGACCTACGTCTGCGCCGGCGGCATCTGGCACGCGGTGGCCGTGTCGGCGGGGCATCAGCTGCGCATCGTCGACCTGGCGCGTCTGTCCGTCGAAAAGCTCAGCATCGACCAGTTCATCCCCGCGGGAGGAATGGCCGGCAACGTGGTGGTGGTCAAGGCGCTGCGGCGCCTCGGCTTGCCCGCCGCACTGGCGACCGAAGCCATGCTGATCGACATCCTCGCGTTCTATATCGCCTACGCGACGGTCGGCGCCGCGGCTCTGTGGGTCCTGTGGCTGCGGCATGAAGTGACGCGGGTCGTGGTGGCGCTGGTGCTCGCGTTCTGCGTGATTCTCGCGGCAGTGCCGCTCGGCATCGTGTGGCTCTTGAGGCACCGCGATTGGCAACCGCCGGCGTGGCTGGCTCGGCTTCAGCCCTTGACCCGCCTGCGCGAGACCGTGAGCACGGTCTCCGTGCAGCGCGTGCGTAGCCCACGCCTGCTCGCCACCGCGGCCCTGTTGCACACCGCGATCTTCCTGCTCGACGGGGCGACGCTCTGGGCGATGCTGAAGGCGCTCGGCACTCCCTTCGACATTTCGAGCTGCTTCGTCGCGCTCGTGATGGCGTCGATGGCGGGCACGGTCTCGTTCTTGCCAGGAGGGATCGGTGGTTTCGAGGTCGGCATGACGGCCACCCTGGTCCTGCTCGGCGCGCCGCTCGATCTGGCCCTCACCGGTACTCTGCTCACTCGCGGCCTGGATCTGTGGATCCCGCTCGTCCCTGGGCTCATTTTCGCGCGGCGAGAGCTTTGGCCGGGCGGACCACAGCCGGCGCAAGAACGAGCGCGCGGCGCTGGAGTCCGCCCTGGAGCTGTATCAGGGGGAGCTCCTGGAAGGGTTCTCGCCGCGCGCTCAGGCCTTCGACGAGTGGCTGCACGGCGAGCGACGGCGCGTGCGCGATCGGGCGCTCGCCACGCTGGAGCGGCTGGCGCAGCTACAAGAGCAGCAGGGCGACCTGCCCGCCGCGCTGGCGAGCGCCCTGCGCCTGGTGGCCATGGATCCGCTGCGCGAGTCGGGGCACCGCTCGCTGATGCGCGTTTATGCCGAGAGCGGGCGGACCAGCGAGGCGCTGCGCCAGTTCAAAACACTGCGCGAGCTGCTGCGCAGCGAGCTGGACGCGGCTCCCGATCGCGAAACGGTCGCGCTCGCGCAGCGCCTGCAAGCGGGGGCGGAGCGGCGGGCGGAGCGCCCGGGCGTCGAAGCTCGAGCCGTGAGCGGCGCTGATGCCACGGAGCTCGGCGCGAGCGCGGGTGCCGCCGAGCTGCGGCAGGTGTGCGCGCTGGCGGTGCTCGTCCCGGAGCACGCCGCGGGCGGCTTCGGCGCTCGCGTCGCGCGGGTGCTCGAGCCGTTCGGCGTCAGCCCGGTCCGGGACAGCTCCGACGTGTGGCTGGGCGTCTTCGGGGCCGTGCGAGCTACCGGCTCCGAGAGCGAGCGCGCGGTGCGCGCCGGGATCGCCCTGGCACGCGAGCTCGAGGGCGCGCTGCGCGCCGGGATCGCGAGCGGCGCCGTCTGGCAGGAGCGCGCCGAGTCGGCCGCCGTGCGTGGAGACGTGCTGCGCCAGGCGGTCGAGCTCGCCGAGCGAGCGAGCCAGGGCCTGGTGGTATCCGCTGCGCTCGCGCGAGCGCTGGGGCCACGGCTGCGCCTCGCGCCAGCGCTGCCAGAGGCTGAGCGCGGGTCCGAGCGACAGGTGCTAGCCTGGGTCGAGGCGCCGGAGGCGCTGCGCGGCACGCCCTTCGTGGGCCGCCGCTACGAGCTCGCCCAGCTCACGCTGGCGCTGGAGCTGGCCGCTGCCTCGCGCCGAGGCCGCGCCTTCATCGTGCGCGGCGAAGCGGGGATCGGCAAGACACGGCTCGTGGCCGAGCTGCCCGCACGAGCGGCTGCTCTGGGTTTTCGAGTGCATGTGCACTCCATCGTCGACTTCGGCAGGAGCGAGCAGCCCGTCTCCGCGCTCGTACGCGAGCTGCTGGGCGGAGAGGACGGCGATGCCCTATCGGTGCTCTCGCGGGCGGTGGCGGACGGGCTCTTGCCGAGCGACGATCTGCCGCCCTTGCTCGACGCGCTGCAGGCCCTGCCGTCCGGTGTCCGCGAGCTCGAACCCGCATCGCGAGACGAACACTTGCGGCGCCGGCGCGAAGCGCTGGTGCGGCTTCTGGAGGCCCAGGCCACGCGCGAGCCGCGCCTGCTCTGGATCGACGACATCCACTGGGCGGACCCCGGTACGCTGACGCAGGTCGCCGCCTGGATGGCGCTCTCGGGACGCGCCCCGCTGGTGGTGATTGTCACGACGCGCATCGACGGACAGCCCGATCAGCCCGAGTTCTGGAGCGCCCTGCGCGGTTGCGCAGTGACGACGCTCGATCTCGCGCCTTTCTCCGAGGAGGAGGCGCGCGCGCTGGTCCGCGAGCTCGATGCCGAGCGCGCCCTGGAGCAGCAGGTCGAGCTGGCCCTGCAGCGCGCCGGGGGCAACCCGCTGTTCCTCGAACAGCTGCTGCGCAGCGGCCAGCTCGACGCCGTTCCCGACACGGTGCAGAGCCTGGTGCAGTCGCGCATGGACCGGCTGGAGCCGAGCGCGCGCGGCCTGCTCGCCGCCGCGGCAGTGCTCGGCCAGCGCTTCCAGCTGCAAGCGCTCGCAGATTTGCTGGGCAGGCCTCACCCCGAGCTCGCTCCGCTGCTGGCGCAGGCGCTGCTGGTGCAGGATGCCGAAGGTCCGCGCTTTGTCCACGAGCTGGTGCGGGAAGGCATCTATGCCGGCTTGACCGAGCAGCGGCGGGTGGAGCTGCATCGTCGGGCGGCGAGCCATTACGCCGGGCGCGACCCGAGCTTGCGCGCGCGCCACCTCGATCGCGCGGGTGCCCGCGAGGCTCCGCGGGCATACCTCGAGGCGGCGACCGCCGAGCGGCGCAATGGCAACCTGGAGCTCTGCGATCAGCTGTGCGCGCGGGGCCTCGAGCTGAGCACGCTGGCGGCCGATCGCTTTGGACTCGCCCAGCAGCGGGGTGAGGTGTCGTGCGCGCTCGGCCGGCTCGATCCGGCGCTGGCCTGGTTCGAGCAAGCCCGCACCAGCGCGCCGGACGCCGTGAGCGAGGCCAGGACCTGGATCGGCACGGCGGCGGCGCTGCGCGTGCTCGACCGGTCGCAGGAGGCGCTCGGCGCGCTCGAGCGCGCCGAGCGGCGCATCGACCCCTCGAGCCATCCGGCGCTGATGTCCAGCATCCACTACCTGCGCGGCAGCGTGGTGTTTCCGCTGGGCGATCCAGCCGCGTGCCTGCGCTGGCACACGCGCGCGCTGGAGGCCGCTCAGGCGGCGCAGTCGTTGCTGGCAGAGGCTCACGCGCTGAGCGGCATCGCCGATGCCCACTACATTTCGGGCCGCTTCGCGACGGCGCGCACCTGGTTCGCGCGCTGCGAGCGGAGCGCTCGCGCGGCGGGCGCGCTGGAGCTCGAGCTCACCAGCCAGGGGATGCTCGCGATCATCGAGCTGGTCGGCGGGAGGCTTCGCGCGGCCCGAGCCGGCTGCCAGGCGACTGCCGAGCGCTGCCGTGCGGCAGGCGCGCTGCGCGGCGAGGCGGTGATGTGGACGGCGGTGGCCTGGGGGTCTCTGTTGCTCGGCGAGTGGACGGCGGCGCTCAGGGACGCTTCGCGCGCCGTCGAGCTCGCGGCGCGCATCGGAGCCCGCCGCTTCGAGGCGCTCGCCCTCTCCTACCTCGTGCTGGCTCGCCTGGAGCTCGAAGCGGCGCCCGACGTGGGGCGCGAGCTCGCGCGCGCGCTGGAGCTGGCGCGCGCCTCGAGCATTGGCTTCTCGGGCGGCGCCGCGTATGCGGCCTGGATTTCAGCCGAGCGCGACCCGGAGCGGCTGCGGCGCGTGTTCGAAGAGGCGGAGCGAGTGCTCGCTTCGTCCTCCATGAACGTGGCGCTCGTGCTGTTCGCATACCGGGACATGATCGCTTCGCTACGCATCAGCGACGTGCAACGGGTCCGACGCCTGGCAGACCTGCTGGAGTCCTCCTGCCGGCAAGAACCCCATGAGCTCGGCTCCCTGCTCGTGAGCTTCGGGCGCCAGCTCGGCGCGTGGCTCTCCGGGCAGCGCGGCGCAGAGCTCCAAGCCGAGCTCGGCACACTGCGCGCGCGCCTGGTCGCCCACGAGCTCGCTCCCGCGCTCGAGGCGTTCGACGCTGCCTTGGCCCCAGCGGCTCCAGAGCGCCCGGATACCTGACGGTCGACGCGGAGCGGCAGCGTCTTTCAGGCGCGAGCCACGCCACGACCGAGGGGACGACGCCAGCGTCGCTCGCGCGGGCTGAAGCCGGCGAACGGGAGCGCCGGCAATCCGCGCGCCGGCGGGGGCGCGTGTGCAGGATCTGCGCGCGCCCCCACTCTACAGCTGCTGGTCGGTGCGCCGGCGCCGCGCGAGGGCGCGCACACTGCCCTCGCGCGAGGCTTTTGGGGCGGTTCGAGGCAGTCGGGCCGGCGAATTGAGTTGGCCTGCAACTTGCTCCCACAGGCAGCATGATCCCTCACCCCGTCGCCTTGCGCGTGTCCGGAGCCCCGCCTCGTGAGCGCGTTCATCTGGCGCTCCGCTTGCTGCTGCTGGTCGCGCTGGGGACCATCGGCTGCTCCACCGTTTACTGGCTCGCGTACCTGATGCTGCCGGCCCTGGCCGCGTTGCTGATCGCCTATCATCTCTCGCTGGTGGACCGATACCCGGCGTTCGAGCTTCCGAGCTTGTCGCACAGCTCCGCATCCAGCGCCGCCTGAGCGCGTGGCGAGCAGCGCCATGCTACCGGGCAGCGATCGCAGCACGAAGCTCGGCCTTCCGCTGCTGGTTCTGGCGTTCGCGGTCTCCCTGCTCGCAGGCCTCGCTCGCGCTGAGCCCCCCCTTCGCTGACCTCGCCGGAATGGGCGCGGGGGCCACATTCCGCGATGCACCTGCTGCTCGAGGCAACCATCTTCAAGATCGACGTATTGACGATCGATGTGCGCGTCGGCAAAGCCGTGCAGCGTCGATTCGACGAAGTCATCGGCAGGCGATCGTACTCGCCGGAGCTCGCCAGAGAATTGGAGAAGGTCGCCCTGGGCGCCGACGAGTTGCTCATCCAGGTGCGCTTCGTGCGCAAGGTCTCCTTTCAGCAATGGCTCTACGGCGCGCTCGACAATCTCACTCGAGCGGAGCAGGCCCAGCTCATCTCGCCCGAGCTCCGGCGCCGCGTCGAAGCCCGGCTGGCGGTGGCCTTTGGGGCGCTCCAGGAGCGCGGCTATGAGCGCGGCGATCGGCTCTTTTATCGCGTGCGTCCCGACGCCCTGCGTACGGTGCTCGTGAGCGACGACGGTCGCGTCCACCTGGACATCACCGACACAGGCAAAGAGCCGGGCTACGTGGTGCGCGCGAGCTACTTCACACCGAACGGCGTCTTCCGCGAGCCGCTCTTGCGCTCGCTCTTCGACTGAGCCCAGGCTGCGGCAGCCAGCCAGGCTACGGCAGCCAGATCCTTGCGCGAGCCGGGTGCAAGCGCCGCGAGGCGGGTTCACTCGCCGCTGGGGGCGCTGCTGTCGCGCACCTCCAGTACGCCCTGCACCAGGCCGGGGGCGAGGCTCAGGGGTACGCCGTCGGTCTCAAAGACCCAGGCCACGACCGTCGTCTGTTCACTCCGGATCTGAAACGGGCGAGGGTTGGGCGAGCTGAGCTCGGCCTGGAGCGCCTCGAAGCCGGAATCGCTCTGCTTCTCCAGGACCCAGCCCGGCTGCAACTCCATCTCGTACTCGCCAGGCGGCAGCGCAGCGAATACGATCGCGCCATCGCCATTGTGGGATAGCTCGCGCCGCTCGGGCCCGTTCAGCAGGAAGACGTCGTTGCTCAGGCGATAGTGAATCCCATTGGCCTCTGTGGCCAGGGCCATGGACAGCGTGCCCAGGGGCGCGGAGGGAGCCACGGCGCTTTCGCTGCTGCAGCCAGTCGCTGCTGCCAGCAACGCCAGCAGCGCGAAGTGAGCGATGTC
The DNA here is from genome assembly GCA_035760985.1 of Polyangiaceae bacterium. Lineage (GTDB taxonomy): Bacteria > Myxococcota_A > Polyangia > Polyangiales > Polyangiaceae > SZUA-265. The sequence continues at coordinate 47,149 of DASTRX010000030.1, read as the reverse complement.
GAGACGCATACCAGTACTCCAGTGCAGGGATGGACTCGGTATTGAGGACCGGCGGTTGACGAGTGACAAGCGCGCTGTCCGGCGTTTGCGCCGCAGAACCCTGGAACGTCGCAGTTTGCTCCGCGTTCGGTGCCGCGCTGAACCCAGAGCTGGGACCAGCGCTGGCAAGTCCACCGCTACAGCCCGCCCGCGTCCCCGCGGCAGCCGCCGGATCAGCCCGCCCGGCAGCGCGAACGCCTCCGGCTCGGCCCGGTTCGCCGTGCGCCCGGAGCAGGCCGGAGTCACCGAGCGGGGGCCGCCCGAACGCCGCAGCCGGCTGGGCGCCGCCCGGCGCCGGAATGCATGAGTTGCACTCTTGCGTCGATGATACGGTCCGCTTCATGGAGCCTTTCTCGACTCTTGGCGATATCGCTGACGAGCTGCTGCTGGAGCCTCTCTGGCAGTCGTTGGAGTTGCTGCCCGATGCGGCTCTGATCGCCGATCGGCAGGGAAGCCTGCGCTGGTGCAATCAAATGCTCGCGTCCTGGTTCGGCGCCGACAGGGGCGCGCGGGCTCCGCTGCAGCCCCGCGAGTGGTTGGCGGAGAGCTCGGTCGCGACCTTGCGTGAGGCGCTCACCACTCCGGCCTGCGCAGAACGGGAGCTCGAGCTCGAGCTGGGCGGCGCCGCCTGCGGGCGCTGGGTGACGGCTCGGCTGCGCAGGCTACCGTCCGGCTCCGATCTCGGCGAGGAATCCGGCTGGCTGCTCACGCTGCGGGACTGCACGCGCGCCCGCAGCCTGCTCGAGGAGCTGGATACGGAGTTGCGGCGGCTGCGCATGGCAGTCTCGACGCGCGGCATCGGCATCTACGAGCACGACCACGTGACCGACGAAATCTATGCTTGCGACATCGTGCGGTCCCACTACGGGCTCGACGCCTCCCAGCGCCTCAGCATCGCTGATTTCGCTCGCGCCACGCACCCGCACGATGGCGAGTTCTTGCTCGGAGAGATCGGCAAGGCTCACGACCCTCGCGGCGACGGCGACTTCAATGTCTTGCACCGGATCTTGATTCCCAGCGGCGAGACACGCTGGCTGCACACGCGCGCGACGACCTTCTTTTCCGAGTCCGCAGACGCGCAGCGGGCGCCGGCCCGAACCGTCGGCTCCTGCATCGAGATCACCCGAGAGCACGAGAACGAGCTGCAGACGCGCCGCTTGGCGGCCATCCTCGACGCCAGCCCCGATGTGGTAGCTACCACCCACCTCGATGGCAGGCTCACCTATCTCAATCTGGCGGGAAGGTGCCTGCTGGGTCTCGACGCGAAGGCCGCTCTGGGTGATTGGCACGTCAGCACGCTGATCTGGGAAGAACGCCGAGCGCAGTTCGAGCAGACGGTGGTACCGAACGCGATCGCCAGAGGGCAGTGGGGCGGTGAGTTCGAGCTGCGCGGCAGCGACGGGCGGCCGATGACCGTCTCGCTCGTCGTGCTGGCGCTGGAACAGCCGCGCTCGGACGGCGCGTATCTATCGATCATGGCTCACGACCTGTCGCAGCAGAAGCAGCTCGAAGCGCAGCTGCGGCATGCTCAGAAGCTGGAGGCCGTGGGGCGCCTGGCGGGCGGCATTGCCCACGACTTCAACAACCTGCTGTCGGTGGTCTTCAGCTTCGCGAGCCTGGTCCGCCAACATCCCGAGCTGCCGGAGCAAGCGCGCCAGCACACGGAGGAGATCTTGCGCGCCGGCAGGCGCGCGGCGGACCTGACCTCGCAATTGCTGTCCTTCAGCCGGAAGCAGGTGCTCGAGCCGCGCGTCGTCTGTGTGGGGCGAGTGCTGAAGAGCCTGTTGCCCATGATCGAGCGCCTGGTCGGCGAAACGATCCGCGTAAAGCTGCTGCTCGTCCAGGAGCCGTTGCGCGTGAAGGTCGATCCGGGGCAGCTGGAGCTGGTGCTGATCAATCTGGTCGTCAACGCGCGCGACGCCATGCCCGAGGGCGGACACCTCGACATCGAGGCAGCGCTCTGCCAGGTGGAGGAGGAGTCCAAGCCGGTGCTCGAGCTGCGCCCCGGCGCGCACGTCATGGTGCGCGTGTCCGATACGGGCTGCGGGATGTCGCGCGAGCTGCAAGCGCGGATCTTCGAACCGTTCTTCACCACGAAGGCAGCGGGGCAGGGCACTGGGCTGGGTCTGTCGACGGTCTTCGGCATCGTGGCCCAGAGCGCCGGCGGCGTCACCGTCTCCAGTGAAGAACGGCGCGGCAGCACGTTCGTGATCTACCTGCCGGTCTGCAACGATCCGATCCACACCCCGCTGCACGCCCCACCCTCGCTTCAGAACGCCCGGGGCGGCGCGGTGCTGGTGGTGGAGGACGAAGCGCAGTTGCGCAGCGCCCTGCTCGCCCTGCTCGCGGGCGCGGGCTATGATCCCATCGCTGCGTCAGGGCCGCTGGAGGCATTGGACCTGATGCGTCAGCGCGCGGGCAAGGTCGATCTGGTGCTGACCGATATCGTCATGCCGGGCATGCGCGGCCAGGAGCTCGCCGCGCGACTGGTGGCGGAGGGCTGGACGGCGCCCGTGTTGTACATGTCGGGCTACACCGGCGGCAGCGCTGCCGAGCAGGACGTCTCGACCGGCGCTGTCGGTTATCTCGCCAAGCCCTTCACCGCCGAGCAGCTGCTGCACAAGCTGGAGCAGGCCCTCGGCAGCGCGGCTCGGGGGAGTGGTGCCGAGAGCGAATCGCTCGACTGAGAGTGCTGTTGGCACCGCCAGCCTCTCAGATGGCTCCCGTGTCAGTCGCAGTCACCCGCATCACCGCTGCGCGATGTTTCGTAGGCTTCGCTGCCAGCAGACGTACTACGCGCGAACCCTCGAGCGGTGGACGCGGCGGACTCGAGCAAGGGCTCGCTTCCGGGCCACGCCCGGCGACCCTAGCATGTGCCCGCTGCGCGACGCTCGGGAGCAGTCTTCGGAGATGCGGCGGCGGAGGCGATGTTCGAGCCGCGTGTTTTTGCCATAGACGCTGCGCGGATGGAGCGTGGGGCGGGGCCTGCGTTCCAGCGAGTGCGACTTCTGGGACGCCACACCGCCTCCCTACGGCCCGGCTGCAGCGCTCGGCGGCGAGTCGAGCTGCGTGGAAGCCGGAGATCTGGAATGAGCGATGCGCTATCATCCAAGCCCCATGCAGCGTCTTCCTCATCACTACACCGTCACTGCGCTGGCCCATGCCGAGGGGGAGACTCGACTGGAGAGCAGCGGACTGCCGCCGCTGGTTTCGGCACCACCCGCCGAGTTCGGCGGTCCTGGCGACCGCTGGTCGCCGGAGACCTTCTGTGTGGGCGCGGTGGCAGATTGCTTCGTGCTCACGTTCCGGGCGATCGCGCGCGCCTCGCAGCTCACGTGGTCGTCCCTGCGCTGCGAAGTCGAGGGCACCCTCGATCGCGTGGATCAGGTCACTCAGTTCACGTCCTTCCTCGTGCGCGCGACACTGCAGGTAGCGCCCGGCACCGATGAGGCTCGGGCGCGGCAGTTGCTCGATCGGACGGAACAGACCTGTCTCATCACGCAATCGCTCAAAGGCAGCTCGCATCTGGAAGCGACGGTGCAATTCCCGGCGACCGAAGCTGGTGCCTAGCACTCGGAAATCGGTAGCCTCTCGAGCGACCGCGCGAGAGGCAGAGGCAGGGCTAGAGCTTGGGTCAGGGGGGTGGGCGTGGGCGCGCAATCCTGCTCGGCGGGGAAGCGCCGGCCCTCGCGCCACGTATACTGGTCACACCGTGACACACCAACTCCTGGAACGGCAGCGCCCCGTCGGGATGGCGCGCCGTTTCAAAGCGGCCCTGTTGGCCGCCTCTGTGCCGGCCTGCCTGTGGTGCGCACCCGCGCGGGCTTCCGAGGGCCCGCCGAGCCCAGCCGTGGCGGTCGGCCCAGCGAGCGCTTCCCCGGAGGACTTTGCCGCGGCCCGAGCCGGGTTTCGTGCCGCGGTGAGCGCCAGAATGGGCCTGCTGGGGCCACAGTTGAGCCCGCACATCGATGGTCCGCAATTCGGCTTCCACGGCTTCAATATGAGCCTGGAGACACCCATTGCGAGCCATTTCCGGATGGGCATCGAGCTCGAGCTGGTGGGTCTCGCCGACGATCTCGCGCTGGAACACGCTGACGCGCTCAGCGGCGCCGCCGTGTCGGGAGTGCTCACCGGGCTGGCGGCGCAGGGGTCGCTCGGAGTGCTCCAGCTGCATCGCTTCGATCTGGATGCACAGCTTCTCCTGGGGCTCGTCTCCGCGGGCGTTGGGAACACGAACTTCAAAGTGACGGCAGCGGCGCCGGCACTCCCGGACGCCAGCTACCACGCAGGGGCCGTAGGGCGAGTTGCTGCGAGGCTGGCAGGCTATTTCTGGCTGTCCGGCTTCGAGTACCAGCGAAGGTCGAACGCCATCGGACTCTTCGCGTCGCTGGGCCTCGACTCCCACTGGCTCTGGGTCGATGCATCGGGGAAGCAGCCCGTCTCCGCACTCCACAACGAGCTCGCCATGCAGCTCGGTGTTGCCCTTTCGGGCGCGCCGTAGGGCGCACACTGATGGGGTCCCGCCTCAGCGCAGAGGAGCACGAAGGGCTCGCCACACACACTGGCGTGACCTGCCGCTCCGACTCCCCCCGCAGGCGATCAGGGTAAGGGCGCTTCGCTGGAGCGCAAGGGCACCAGCAGCTGCTGTGGCAGATCGAGGGTTGAGCATCAAGGGCTGGCGGAGAGGTACGCTTCAATGTGACGTGCGTCTGCAGGTGCCCCAATGCCTGATCCAGCGCCGGCCGGTGGCGGCGCAGAGTCGTCGGGCCGAGGCGCCCGGGGCTCATGTCCCGAATTTTCCGGCTGCGATCCGCGCCCGATGCGCGGCTTCGATCTTGCGGAGCTGCGGCACGAAGTCGCAGTACTGCGAGAGCGCCTGACCATTGCGCGTGGCGGTGTCCGGCTTGGAACGAGAGAGCAGACGCACGCCGTCGCGCAGCACGCGGTGGCACAGCAGGGGCGGTGCCTGGTGAGCACGACGACGTCCACATCGGAGCGGCCGAGCGCCGCCTGCAGATCGCTGCCGATCATCGCTTGAATGAGGACGCTCTAAAGCTTTGGGGTACGGCCTCGGCGCGCTCCCCACACTGAATGGATGACGGCCCGAGTCGCACCATGCTCCAAGCTGTAGTAGATGTGGTGCTCTGTTTTCGGAAGCAGAAGACGCATGAGATGCGGCCGCTTCACCGTTGGGTCAGGCGCCCCTGCATTCGGGGTCCGGAGCAGCCGAAGCAGGGCTCCTTCAAATCCTGATCAAACAGCGCCGGATACTCGGCGTTCTCGTGCCACCAACTACTTGCGCGCTCGACCTGGGACGAGCTCGCCGGCCGATCTCGATCTTCACGTGCCGACTTTAACCGACGCAGGAACTCGAAAGCATCCTCCACGTCACCCTTCTCGAATTCCTCAAACCCCTCCTCGATCGAACGATGCAGTGCAGCCCGCTCCTCGTCGTCGAGCTCATCGCCCCCGCGCGCCAACAGCTCGTCAACGGGAACGAGCTCAACGAGCTTGCCCTCGGGCAAATCTGTCGGCTCGCGCATTTGCACTTCGAAGCTCCCGCGGCGCGCAGCTGGGCATATCCTGGAGCCGCCCGGTGCGGGATGGCTCCGAGCCCCTTTGACCTCAGCCTGCCAGGAGCTCGAGCAGCGGGGGTACGCTCATCATCAGCTCGTGCGCGACGGGGCGCGTCGCAAACAACACGACCGCGCCCTTCGGGCCCGCCTTGACGTCGTGGGGCGGGAGCTCGCCGCCGATCACGCAGCCCGGAAACACGAACTGCCCGGAGGTGATGCTGTCGATGCCGCTGTCACCGACGCTCAGGTTGCCGACCGCGACCACGAACAGCCCCTTGAGCGGCTTGCCACGCTCGGCGACGGATTCGTCGGGCGCGAGCACGCGCACGGTCAGCCGCTCGTAGACGGTCGCGCGCAGCGCGTCATCCAGGCGCTCACCGAGCGGACCGAGCCCCGCCGCCGCATGGGCTTGCAGGCGATCGGCGAGCTGGCGCAAGTCGTCCTCCACCCAGGGGCAGTCGCGCATCGCGTTCGAGAGTTGCTCGTCGGTCCAGGTCACCAGCCGCGTGCGCTCCGCGTCCGCGATCAAGCGCAGCGGGCCCGCTTCGACAGAGCCGCGCGCCGCCACCACCGCGCCGCTGGCGACGCGCTCGCCGCTCACGTAGGAGTAGGGTAAGGTCACGTGCACCTGGCCGTGCGTGATCAGCGCCGCGCCCTCGCGCAGCAGGAATTCCTCGCTGGAGCTGAGCGTGACCAGCTGCCCGCACCCGGCGAGCTCGGTCTGCGCCTCCTCCGGCAGGTCGGCGAGCGCTTCCACGGACTCGAAGGTCAAGCCGTCCACGCCGGGTGGCGCCTCGGGCGGGGACACGTCCTCGGAGAGCAGGCTGCCGCCCGCGGGCGGCACCGTCTGCAGCAGGTAGGGTGAGGCGTCTTCCGCCTCGAGCTCGGCCGCCAGCTCCTTCGCGGGCGAAGGCAACGTGGGCAGCCGCGCCGTCTCGGCGCTCTCCACCGCAGGCTGGAAAGGCCGGAAGGGCGGCGGCCGCTCGATGCGCGGCTGGGTCGGCAGATCCGAGGGATGGCCCGTGACGGACGGCGCCGCCGGCCGTGATGAAGCCGCCGCGGGAACGGAGGACGACATCGGCGGCAACGACTCGGGGTTTACGTCGACGTAGACCTCGCTCTCCGGGTTGAGATCGCCCGCATCGCTCTCCGGCTGGACGCTGATGAAGTCAGCGTCGTCCAGCTCGGCGCTCATGCTCGTGAACGCGGCGCCCGCTGCCGGCGGCGGGGAATCGCTGCGCAGATCCAGATCGTCCGGAAGCGGTCCCGGCTCGGCCTGAGCGCCCTCGCCCTGGTAGTACTGCAGGTCCTCCGGCGAGATGTCCGCCGCCGCGTCTTCGGGCGTGGGCAAGTCCGTCTCGGTGAACTCGAGCTCGTAGTCGTCGAGCTCTTCGACCTCGATCACCTCGTCGTCGTCTTCGTGGCTGACCACGCGCCGCGCGGAGGATTGCGACGATGCGCCGCCCGCGGGCGCGAGCACGCCGGGCTCCTCCGGGTCGGTCCACAGGTACTCGGCGAGGCGGGCCGCCTGATTGCGCAGCTCTTCGGCGCGATCGGTCCTGCCGCCACCCAGCGAGAGATCGGCCGCTTTGCGCACCCAGACGATGGCGTCGGCGCGCAGCCCGCGCTGCCACTGCACCGCCGCCGTCTGCAGCGTCCAGACCACGTCGTCTGGATCGCTGGCGCTCGGGCGCGGGAACACGGAGGAGAGCCTGGCACTCATGCGCACGCGCTCGCGAGGCCGCGTGGTTTCAGTGCGGCTGGATGCATATCTCGCGTTCCTTGGAGCCGTTGGGCGGCCCCACCATCCCCTGGTGCTCCATCATTTCGACGATCTTGGCCGCTCGGTTGTAACCGATCCCCAGTTTGCGTTGAAGCCAAGACGTCGAGCAGCGCCGGGTCTCGGCCACGATCCGCACCGCCTCGTCGAAGCGGGGGTCCACGGGCTCGTCGGCAGCCCCACCCTGCTCCTCGTCGTCGTCGGCCTTGAGGATGTCATCGTGGTAGACCGGCGTGCCCTGGCGCCGCAGGTGGTCGGTGATGGCGCTCACCTCCTCCTCACTGATGAACGGGCACTGGACGCGCAGGGTCTCATTGGAGCCGTTCATCTTGACCAGCGAATCACCGCGGCCCAGCAGCAGCTCGGCGCCCTGCTCGTCCAGGATCGTGCGACTGTCGACCTTCTGCGCCACGCGGAACGCGATGCGCGTCGGGAAATTGGCCTTGATCATGCCGGTGATGACGTCGACGCTGGGGCGCTGCGTGGCCAGCACCACGTGCATGCCGGCGGCGCGAGCCTTCTGAGCCAGGCGGGCGACGCTGGCCTCCACGTCCTTGCCTTGCTGCATCATCAGGTCGGCAAACTCGTCCACCACGATCACGATGTACGGCAGCCGGTCCGGAAGGTTAGGCGGCGCGTCCAGCTCGTTCTCGCCGATCGGTGAGGTCACCGCCGCCCCAGGTCCGTTGATCAGCTCCATTTCTGCCGCACTCGGGGCGGGCAGCTCACCGGCCCGGACACGGTCCACCCAGCGGTTGTAGGTGGTGATGTTCTTCGTGCCGGCGCTGGCGAAGGCCTGGTAGCGCCGCTCCATCTCGTCGACCGCCCACTTCAGGGCCTTGGCGGCCTGCTTCATGTCCGTGACCACGGGCAGCAGCATGTGCGGGATGCCGTCGAACGGCGCGAGCTCGACCACCTTGGGGTCGATCATCAACATGCGCAGCTCGGCCGGCGTACGCCGGAACAACAGGCTGCACAGCATCACGTTCACGCCGACGCTCTTACCGGCGCCGGTCGCGCCGGCCACGATCACGTGCGGCATGGCGGCCAGGTCCGCGTAGAAGGGGCCGCCCACGATGTCGCGGCCCATGACCACGGGCAGCGGCGCGCGCTCGGCCAGCTTTTCGAAGCGCGCATCCTCGATCAGCTCGCGCATGTTGACCGCCGCGCGCGCGTCGTTCGGCAGCTCGAAACCGATGCGGCTCTTGCCCGGGATGGGCGCGATGATACGCACCTTGCGCGACAGCCCGAGCGCGAGGTCGTCGGACATGCCCGCGACCTTGCTGACCTTGGTGCCCGCCTGCGGCGAGACCTCGTAGGTGGTGACGGTCGGGCCCGGATGGATCTCCTCGACCTTGCCCACGACGCCGTAGTTGGCGAGCGTCGCTTCCAGGCGCTGGGCGAGCTCCAGCACGCGCTGGCGATCGATCGGGCTGGCCTCCACCGGCGTCGGCTGCAGGAGCTCGGTCGAGGGCAGCACGTAGTCCCCCGCTGCGGCGGTTTCTTCCTGATGCGAGCTGGAACGCACCAAGCGGCTGTGCGGGCGCGTATCCACGATCGTCGGGGCCGCGGCGCTGCTTTTGCGCGCAGCCACGGGCATGGGCACGTGCACCGGCGCCGGCTCGTCTGCTTCTTCCTCGGGCTCTTCGCTCGCCTCCTCGGCCTCGACTTTTTCTTTTTCCTTCTCCGCGGCCTTCGCCCGGCGGCGGCGCGGGCGCGGCGGCGCGGGGCTCGGCTCTGCCTGCTCCGCGCCGGCCGACTCGCGCGTGTCCGCCTCGAGCAGCGCCTTGGCGGCCAGGCCCAGCTGGCTGCGCAGCGCCGAGGAGACCGCGAGCGGCGGCACGCCCGTCTGCTCGCGCGGCTGCCAGGCGGCGCCGCCGTCGAGCGCCGCGGCGGAGAATCCGGGCAGCTGCAGCTGCAGCGCGCCATCGCCGCCCAGCGCGGCCGCGCCCTGCTGGCGCAGACGGCGCGCTTCACGCCAGGCGCGCGCGAGGCGCCGCCCCAGCTCCGCGCACGCGCGCTGCAGCCGGCGCAGCGCCGCCAGCGCGCGATCGCACCACTCGATGAAGGAGAAGGCGCTGCGCGCGATCAAGAGCAGCGCGACCGCGGTACCGCCGATCAGGAAGGAACCCAGCGTCGAGAACAGCGCGCGCAGGATCTCGCCGAAGAACAGCCCCACGTCGCCGCCGATCGGGCCGCGCTCCTGATACAGCGAGTCGGGCAGCGCGACGTGCAACAGCGAGGCCAGCAAGATCCACAGCACCAGATCGCCCGCCAGCCGCCGCCCGAGCAGGGGGCGCAGCGGCAGCTCGCGGAACACGGGCGTGGCCATCAACACCAGCTCGATCGGCAGCAGCCACGCGGCGGCCCCGAACGCCGTCACGAAGGCCTGCGCCAGCCAGGCGCCGACGGGCCCCACCCAGTTGCCGCTCTCTTGCTCGAGACCGGTGGCCGGCGGCTGCAGGCTGGCCAGGGCCAGGCCTAGATAAGCCGCGGCAGCCAGCAGCAGAAGAGCGGCGGCCTCACGGCCCAAGGGGAATCGGGAGGGCTCTGGCTCCCCCTCACCCAAGCTCGCGCGGGGAGAAAACAGGCGGACACCCATTGGAACACCTCAACCTACCCTTTCGGGTGCCCCCCGGCCAAGTCCGCGCGGGGGGAAGCAGCAAAGTGACTCGCCCGCCGACCGACGAGGAGTCCACAACTTGAGAGCTCTCGGAGACGGGTCGTATGATCGTCGCGGCGCTCCTGCAGGTACAGCCTCGAAGTCCACAGCGCACCGCCAACGATTCATACGTGAAGGGGACAGCCAGCATGACAGACCACGCACCCGTTCGCCGCAACCTTCGCCGCCTGACGCTGGCGGCTTGCTTGGTGGCTGGCACGGGCTGTCGCACGGACTCGGACGACGTGCACCGCTGGGCCAACACCCAGCAAGGGCCCAAGAAGCTCACGGCGGTGATGACGCACGAGAAGTACGTGCCCGAGCTGCGCATCGAAGCAGCCATGACGCTGGTGCAGATGAAGCCGCGGGCGGGCCGCCGCGTGGGCATCGACGAGCTGATCGCGGGGCTGGCGGATCTGCCGGCCGCGCGCCGCGCGGTGATCGTCTCGGGGATGGTGCCGAAGCTGGTGGAACAGATCGAGAAGGCGCCGCCGCCGCAACCGGCGGGCAACGCGGCGCGCGAGCCCGACACCACCTTCCCCTACAAGGACGCGGCTTTTGCGCTGCTCACCAACGAGGGCGAGGAGCTGGTCGCGGACAAGGCGCAGCGGCAGGCGCTCCGGACGGCGCTCGCCAACTGGGTGATGGCCGACTTCCCCGCGCGCATGGACGATTCGTCGCAGGCCTACGGCATGGGTCAGCTGCTGGCCGAGCTGGGCGCGGACGGCGTGCGCCGGCTGCCGCAGCTGATCGTGCCGGAGGCGCCAAAGATCGGCAACATCGCGGGTTTCATCGCTGATTTCGGCGACGCGCAGACCAAGCTGGAGGCCAGCCAGAAGCTGGTCGACGTGGCCAAGGAAGTGGACTCCAAGGCCTGGCTGGAGCGCAAGGCTCCCGCGCTGCGCGAAGCCAATCAGGCCTCGGGGCAGAAGGTGGAAGGCGCGCGCTTCGAGGCGCAGCTCGCGCTCTATCAGGAGGAAGAGCTGCTGCGCGTGCTCTCCTCGCTCAAGCAGGTGGGGCAAGCGCCTGCCGTGAACTACCTGCTCTCGCTCGCGCGCGACAAGACCAAGAACGAGAAGCGCCGCGAGGCGGCGCTGGCCGCGATGGAGGGCCACGTCGACCGCAAGGACACGGCCCTGGCTGACGGCCTCCTGGAGCTGGCGAGCGCCGCGGACACGCCCGACAGCGTGCGCGATCAGGCGCTGCGGCGCGTGGGTGAGCTGCCACGCAAGCAGGTGATCGGGCCGTTGTACGGGCTGTTCGCGCAGAAAAACTGGAAGATCCGCTGGGTGGCGGCGGAGCTGGTGCTGCGCACCAGTGAGTCGCAGCATCTGCCGGAGTTCATGAGCAAGCTGGGCACGGTGAAGAACATGGCCATCACCGAGCCGCTGCGCTACGGCAAGCTGATCGCGAGCGTCCCCGGCAAACCGCCCGCCGCCGAGCTGATCAAGGGCTACCTGTCGGCGCCGAATCCGGCACCCGTGCGGCTCACGGCGCTGGGCTACTACCTCGATCAGGGTACGCGCGATCAGCTGAGCGTGATCGAGCCCTTCAAGAGCGATACGACCAAGGTGCCCGAGTGCGCGAAGGACGCGGCGGACTGCGAGTGGCAGTGTGAAATCGCTGCCAACGGCGAGCAGCTGGTCAAACCCGTCAAGACGATCGGCGATTTCGTCGAGTATTGTGTCCAGCCCGCCATGCAAGCTCGAGTCAGCGCCGAGGCGGTGGTTCGCGAAGCCAAGAACTAGCCCGCCAGCGCTGGCGCGGGGCGCGGCTTCCGCTGTTTTTGCGGGGCCACCCCGCAGCCCCGAGATAAAGCGTGCAAAATGGCGCCCTGGCGAGAATACGCTAGGATGAGCCGCGGTTGGCTCGATGCGGGTTCGCTCTAGGGCTTTGTGTATCGGCCTGTTACAGCAAACCGCCGCTTGATAGTTGAAGGGCGTACCGACACCTGGTAGGCGGTTATCGCACTCGTTTCCCGGCAAAGCCGGGGTCCTAGCGGGCCGTGTCTTCCGGATGCGGCCCGATCGAGTAGTGTGCCCCGCATCTGGAGGCTTCAGGGTTTAGCCATGACCGACAACAGACAGACCACTCGCACTTTCCAATGTCGCGAAGCACTTTGGGCGTGTTTCGAACAGATGGCTCGAGAGCTCGAGTGCTCTGTGGATTACCTGCTGAATGATGCGATGAAACAGTACGCGCGGCAGCGCGGCTATAACAGCATGGGCGCCGACTCGCACTCGCCGAGTCCCAGCACCAGCTCGATGCCGCCGTCGCTGCGTCCGTCGACGCCGATGATGCGCGCGCCGCTGCCGCCCGCGCCGATGGGCCCGCAGGGCGCGCCGCTGCCGCCCGTGCCGCCGCCCGGGCGCGCGTCGCCCTACTATCCGCCGCAAGCGCGCGGCGGTGCTCCGCTGCCGCCCCCCTCGCAGCCGGCGGTGCGCCGGCCCCCGCCGGCGCCCTTGCCGCCGCCGCCTGCCACGCGCCAGGTGCCCGCGGTCGCGATGGCTCCGCAGGGTGGCTACTACGTGCCGTCGTCGGTGCCGCCGAGCAACTACGTCAACAACCAGGTCGCCCCGATGGGCGCGCCCATGGCTGGTGGCGGTCGCCCCACCGTCAACATCTACTACATGGGCGAGCGCTACCCGGTGACGAAGGACCGCTTCATCATCGGCCGCGGCCGCCAGTCGAGCGATCTGACGATCAAGGACCCGAACGTGTCTCGCCAGCACGCGATGATCGAGTACCTGAACGGTTACTACTACATCGTGGACATGGGCTCGACCAACGGCGTGGAGTACGCCGGGCAGCGCATCCAGCGGCGGGTCGTCGGCGAGGGCGACACGTTCCGCGTGTGCGATCACGAGCTGCGCTTCTCGTATCACTGACCGCACCGGTCGAGCGCGCAGCGGCTGAGCTGACAACGGGGAGCAGAGGGGCTCGGCACCCCAGCTCCCTGTCAGGCTCTAGAATCTGCCCACTGCCCGCGCGATGGGAGGAGGCGTGGCGCCATCTGGCGCGAGCCGCCGCTTTCTAGGTGCGGAATGGGTGGCTCGGGTTAGGGTTTACCCTTCCCGATGGTATCCATCGTCCATGCGGCCCGCGACCTCGGTCGCGTGCGAGACATCTCCAAGGTGCTGGTCCGGCACGGCTTTGGAGAGATCGTCAACCGCCTGGGCATCGCCCGCGGGCGTCGGTCCGGCGAGAAGAGCAGCGACGAAGCGCCGAGCGAGACCCGCCCCACCTCCGGTTCGGTGGGCGCGCGCATCCGCCACGTCCTGGAGGATCTCGGGCCCTCGTTCGTGAAGCTCGGCCAGATCGCCTCCACGCGCTCGGACGTGCTGCCCGCGGACGTGGTGAGCGAGCTCAAGAAGCTGCTCGACGACGTTCCTCCGGTGCCGGCAAGCGCCATCCGCGCGCGCATCGAGAGCTCGCTGGGAGCGCCGCTGGACGAGATCTACGAGTCGTTCGAGGACGCGCCCCTGGCGGCAGCCAGCGTCGCGCAGGTGCACCGCGCCACGCTGCGCACCGACGGCGAGCTGAAGCAGGTCGTGGTGAAGGTGCAGCGCCCCGACATCGCCGAGACCATCGCCAGCGATCTCGACTTGCTGCACACCTTCGCGGCGCTGCTGGAGCACGCCGTTCCCGAGAGCCGCGCGTACTCTCCCGCGGGCCTGGTGCAGGAGTTTGATCGCGCCATGCAGAACGAGCTCGACTTCACCGTCGAGCGCGAAAACGCGGCGCGCTTCGCCAGCAACTTCCGCGATTTCCCCGGCGCTCGCTTCCCGCTGGTGCACGCCGAGGCGTCGAGCAAGCACGTGCTCACGCTGGAGTACCTGGACGGGCTCAAGATCTACGAAGCCGTGCGGCGCGGCTACGACGGGCGCGACCTGGCGCGGCTGGCCATGCAGATCGTGGTCAAGCAGATCTTCGAGGACGGCTTCTTCCATGCCGATCCGCACCCGGGCAACGTGCTGGTGCTGGGCACGCCGGAGAAGCCTGAGTACGCGCTGATCGATCTGGGCATGGTAGGCAGGCTCGGGCCGCGCATGCGCGACCTGACGGTGGATTTGATGGTCGCTGCCGCGCGCGAGGACTACGACGGCGTCGCGGACGCGATGTACGCTCTGGCCACGCCCACCAAGAAGGTGGACATGCGCGCCTACCGCAGCGAGGTGGCGCTGCTCGCGGAGAAGTACCTCAAGAAGAACCTGCGCGACATCGAGCTCTCCTCCCTGATCAGCGACCTGATCAGCACCGCCACCCGCTACGGGCTGGAGGTGCCGCCCGACTTCGTGCTGGTGGGCAAGGCGCTGATCACGATCGAGGGCGTGGGCAAGGAGATCGCCCCGGACTTCGACATCATCGCCGAGTCGCGGCCGCTCTTTCTGGAGCTGCTGCGCAAACGCTATTCACCGCAGCGCCTGGGCAACGAGCTGCTGCGGCGCATGGAAAAGCTGAGCGGCGCCACCAGCCAGCTCCCCGAGCAATTCGCCGAAGTGCTCGAAGACCTGCGCCTGGGTCGCCTCGCGATCCGCACCACGGACACGGAGATCGTCGACGCCTCGGACCGCCTGGGGCGCCGGGTCTTCTCCGCCGTCCTGGCCAGCTCCCTGCTGCTCTCCGGCACGGCGCTGCTGATCAAAGACTTCGCCCGCCTGGGCACGCTGCTGATTCTGCTGTCGCTGAGCGGCGTCGTCTTCCACTGGTTCAGTGATAACTATCGCCGGTTCCTGCGCCGCAGGCGGTGACGAGGTCCGAGTCAGGCAAAAATGGCGCAAGCGGGCCCAAAGGACCCGCTTGCTCGGCCTCAATCCGAATGGCGAGCAGGGCCCTGGGCCCCGCTGCGACTCAACCGCCCGCTTTGGACTGGAGCAAGAACGCCAGCGCGAAGGCGAACAGCACCAGCGACTCGATCAGAGCCAGACCGATGATCATCGGCGTCTGGATGCGCGAGGTGGCGCCGGGGTTGCGGCTGATGCCCTCGAGCGCCGCGGCGGCGGCACGGCCCTGACCCAGAGCGCCGCCGAGCACCGCCAGACCGATGGCGAGCGCAGCGCCGATCGTGGCGGCGGCCTGCATGTCGAAAGAGTTGGCGGCAGCGCCGGCTTGCGCGAACGCGGTAGCGGGCACGAGACCCACGCTGAGGGCTGCGAGGATGGTGGCGAGTACGCGCTTGTTCGTGCTGAACATGACTTCAAGCTCCTTACTGATGAGGCCGGAAACGGCCCTTCTTCTAATGCGCCTCGTGCTCCGTGGCGAGGCCAATGTACACACAAGTGAGCATGGTGAAGACCAAGGTCTGAACGATCAGCACCAGGCAACCGAGCAACATGAAGGGCAACGGCACGAGCACCGCGACGAGCCCTGCAAAAATTCCGACGATCAGGTGATCCACGGCCATGTTGAGCATGAGCCGCACGGCCAGCGTCAGCGGCCGAACCAGGAGCGAGATGGTCTCGATCACAAACATCAGCGGCGCCAGGTACCAGGCCGGGCCTGCCAGATGCTTGATGTAGTCGAGCCCGTTCTCTTTCAGGCCGTAAATATTGAACAGGATGAACACCACCAGCGAACAGCCGAGCGTGACGCTCAGGCTGGTGGTGGGTACCGGCGAACCCGGCACCATGCCCAGCAGGTTCGACGCAAACACGAAACACGCCGACGTCCCGATCACGGGGAAGTACTTCTTGGCGCGCTCGGGGCCCATGATGCTCTTCGCGAGATCATAGAAGTAGCCGAGAAACAGCTCGACGAAGGTCGCCAGCGAGAGCCGCGACTCGGGCACCACCGCATCGTCCAGCCGCGCGAGCCGCGCGCGGCCGAGCAAGCCGATCACCACCAGCGCCACGGCCACGCACAGCGCCGCGATGATCGGCTCGGTGCTGCGCCAGGTCGGCGCCGTACCGTTGATGAAGGAGTTGCCGAGGTACCCGGCGTTGTGCGCCAGGGTCTCTTTGGCATGGGCCAATAGCAGGGTGAGGAAGCTGGTATGCTCAGGCACGGCCGCGCACACTACTCGGTCGAGGGAGGAAGACGGAAGTCAGAGGTAACAACGCGAAGCCGAGGGCCAGCGGAAAAGCGAGCGCTGTGCGCGTGTGCACCAGCAGAAACGCGACTGCTACCAACGCGATCAGCTTCACGGGTAAGGCCAACGCCCACACGGCCGACCCGCCGTCGCCGGCGGTGAGAGCGCGCGTGATCCGGCGCATGACAAGCAAGTTCGCCCCGCACAGGGCGACGCCGAGCGCAGCCGAGAGCGCTTCGTGAGCGCCGCCGAGCACCGCGCCGAGCAGCGCGGCCGCCGCGAGCACGATCGCGAAATGCGCGCTCATGCGCCGAGCCGAGAGCCCATCGGCACCGGCCGCCTCAGTTGAGGCGCTTCGGATCGCGCTCCCCGCCATCGTCGGCGGGCTCGGAGCGAGAACGGTCGTTGAGAGCTCGGGAAGATTCATCGTGGTATCGCTGCCGCTCGGCCTGCTCTGCTGCTTCTTCTCGCTCTGCGTCGCGGTTTGCCGCCTGGACGGCTCGGTAGATCGCTCGGTATCCCGCCGCAACCCCAAAGCCGAAGCCGACGAAGGTCAACCAATTGCCCGTACCCAGCTTGGCTTGCAGCCATCGCCCGCCGAACAGACCCACGAGCAGGCTGAGCGCAAACTCGAGCCCCACTGTGGCGTAGCGGTTGATGCCTTTCCAGTCTTGCTTCATTCCCCACCCCCCCGAAGATCGATGACTCAGGATCGGCAGGGCCACAAGCTGCGGCCGAAGGCATGCTTCGCTCCGGTGGCAGCTGGCGGCGCGCCCGTAGCACGAGCTCTCCCGGAGGGTCAAGACTTGGTGGACGCGGGGTGCGGAGTGCCCTCCCCCCCCGTGGTCGGGCGGGTCCTTGGCGGAGCGAGGCAGCGAGCGCCCAGCTGCCGCTACGGGTTCTGAGGGTGCGAGTGTGCTCGTTGCCTCGCCCGCTGCTCCAAGTCCACGCCGCAGGCGACGCACTGCTGGTTCTCCCCGCACTGGCAGGACCCACGGCACGTCAGCGCCGCGTCCGGCACACAGAGCGAGGCCACGCACGTCTCCCCGCTGGCGCAAGCGCCACCCCCCGTGCAGCTGGGCTCGTCACCCGAGGACGAGCCGGCAGCACAGACCTCGTCGCAAGGTGAGCAGACCCCCTGCTTGCAAGCGAGCCCGCCGGGACAATCCGCTGCGCCAACTGGCGTGCGACCAGAGCACGCTCGAGCTGGCGCGCCGCACCGGCTTCGACCGCACCACGCTGGGCCGCTGGCTGCGCGGGCAGACCCAGCCGCGCTTGCCCGACTTCCTGTGCTTCCTGGAAGCCACCAGCCTGCGCTTGCTCGATTTCGTGGCGCTGTTCACCGACCCCGCCGAGCTGGAAGTAACCCGGGCCGCGTACCTGGAGCAGCTCGAGCGGCAGCGCCTGGCCTACGAGCTGCCCTGGAGCCACGCCGTGCTGCACGCGCTGGAGCTGGACGCGTATCAGGCACACCCCCGGCACCGCACCAGCCTGCTGGCGGCAGCGCTCGGCCTGAGCGCGGCCGAGGTCGATGCGCTGCTGCAGCGCCTGGCCGAGGCGCGCTTGATCGAGAAGCACGGCGGCCGCTGGCGCCCGACGCGGATGTCGAGCGTCGACACGCGCGCTGACTTCGCCGCCAACCGAGGCCTGAAGCGGCACTGGGCCGCCGCCGCGTTGCAACGGCTCGAACGCCTGCAGCCGGGCCATCAGAGCCTGTTCTCCTACAATCTGTTCCCGATCGGCGCGGCGGACTTCCTGCGCTTGCGGCAGCTGCACCTCGACTACTACGAGCGCGTGCGCCAGCTGGTGGCTCAGGCGCGCGGCGCCGACCACATGGTGGTGCTGAACGTGCAGCTATGCCGGCTCGACGAGCTGCCCCAGTGCGAGACGTAGGCGCCTACACGTGGTTCGTTGGCCCCCTCTCGCGGCGGCCACGTGACGTGCACGCCTGCCGCCCCCGTCTGAACCAGCACGGCGTTCATTCGCCCATCACCCCTGGAGCGCGGTTTCCTTGTGTCCTGCTAAAGGGGGCCGTGCCGCGCGCCGTGAGCGTTCAGATGAAATAATCGTGAAAGGGCGGAGATGGCCACGAGTGAGCTGAACATGGAACGGCGCTCGATCAGTCTGCGCGACGCCTGGGAAGAGCTGAAGCGGGTTCGCTCGAGCATCGAGGACTACTTCGCCAACAGCAGCGAGGATGTACGGAACGCCGCCACCATGGCAGCGCTCGAGCTGGCGGAGAATGTGCTCAAGCACGGGGCGGAAGGCGGCGCCGGCCTGGTGACGATGACCGTCGAGAAGGGCGAAGTCGTGATCAGCACCCAGAACCGCGTGCGTTCGGGCAAGGCGGCCACGGCCGTCTCCGAGCGCATCAAGCGCATCACCGAGAAGGATGCGCGCGAGCTGTACATCACGCGCATGCTCGAGATCATGCAGGGACCGAACGTACCCGAATCAGGGCTCGGGCTGCTGCGCATCGCCTACGAAGGCTCATTTCGGCTGAGCTGTGAGGTGACGGGGGACCGCGTCCACATTCAAGCAAGAAGGAGGATCGATGCGCTATCAGTCGGATGAGCTCACGATCGACTCGCTCCCGGAGGAAGGTAAGCTCGTAGTGCGCTGGCTCGGCCGGAGTGACGGCACGGATCCGAGCGGGACGTTCCGCCCTCTGCTCGAGGCACTGAGCGCCGACGTGAGCAAAGCCCAGTCCGTGGAGTTCGACTTCAGGTCGCTCGAGTACATGAACTCGTCGTCGATCCGGCCCATTCTCAAATTGGTGCAAGGAGCGAGCGGGAGCGCCAGCAGCGTGCGCGTGGTGTACGACAAGAACAAGACCTGGCAGCGCCTGTCCTTCATGGCCATCGGCACGGCGCTCGCGGGGCTGAACAACGTGGAAGTGTGCGCGTGATGGGCGCGCGCCGAGCCCGCAGGCGTCTCCACTCGTGGTGCTTGTTGGCTCTGGCGGCGTGCAGCCGAGACGCGAGCCGCGTCGAGAGCAAGAGCACAGGGGGGACCGGCGGCGCCGCCGTCACCGCTCAGCGGACGGGGGAGGCGATCTTGCCGTTGCGCCGGGGCCCGGCTCAGGACGAGCGCCTGGTGGCGCTGGGTTCGCGCTTGTTCCACGATCCGCTGCTCTCGGGCGACGGCACGGTATCCTGCGCCAGCTGCCACGATCTGGCCCAGGGCGGGGATGACGGCCGGGCGCGGTCTCGCGGAGCGGGGGGCAAGGAAGGCGTGATCAACGCGCCCACGGTGCTCAACGCCGCGCTGAATCCGTCGCAGTTCTGGGATGGCCGCGCGCGGACGCTGGAGGACCAGATCGATGGTCCCATCCAGCACCCGCTGGAGATGGCAGGCGACTGGGCCAGCGTCGAGCGCAAGCTCGGCGCGAACGCGCAATACACCGCCCTCTTCCAGGCGGCCTTCGCAGCTGCGCCCTCCCGGCAAGGAGTGAAACAGGCGATCGCGTCCTTCGAGCGCACGCTGATCACGCTCGATGCGCCGTTCGACCTCTGGCTCGACGGCGACGCCAGCGCGCTGAGCGCGGCGCAGCGCGAAGGCTACGAGCTGTTCAAGTCGGCAGGCTGCGTCGCCTGCCATCAGGGCCAGAACGCCGGCGGCAACATGTATCAATCGTTCGGCGTGTTCGGCAATTACTTCGAGGACCGCGGCAACATCACCGAGGTCGACTACGGCCGCTACAACGTGACCAAGGTGGAAGAGGACCGCTTCGTGTTTCGCGTGCCTTCGCTGCGCAACGTCGAGCTCACCGCGCCCTACTTCCACGACGGCTCGGCAAAGACGCTGCCCGACGCCGTGAAGGTGATGATCAAGTATCAGCTGGGCAAGGAGCTTGCCGAGGACCAGGTGGGCAAGCTCGTGGAATTTCTGAAGTCGCTCACCGGGCGCCAGAAGAGCATCCTGGCCAGCCGCGAAGCGGGGAGCCCGACGTGAAGCACGCGAAGCATCTGAAGCAGCATGCGAAGCGCCTGGGAGCGGCGCTCGCGGCAGTCAGCGCCATCGGCATCGCGGGGGCGCTGTACTTCAAGACGCAACCCACCTCGACGGAGCAGCACACCAAGATCGTCGACGGCTTCGGCCGGCTACACACGCTCGACGCCAGGATCGCCCAGGAGACGCTGGCCGCGCGCGACGGGCTGGCGCCGAACTACGACCCGCTCACGCGCAGCTCGGAGCAGTTCCAGGAGGCGCTGGAAGAGCTCACGCTCGCGCTGGACTCGGCTGCGCAGCTCGATCCAAAGATCGCCGCGGCTCTCGGCGAACTGCGCGCGCAGAGCGCGCAGCGCGCGGACGCCGTGGAGCGCTTCAAGAGGCAGAACTCCCTGCTCAAGAACTCGCTCTACTACCTGCCCTTCGCCGCGCAGCAGGTGATCGATGCTACCTCGACCCGCAAGCTCGACGGGCTCGGCCCCGCCAGGGCGATCTCGGAGCTGGTCCAGGTCACCCTGACCCAGAATCTGCTCGGGGGGCGCGCGGAGACCGCGCGAGTAGAAGAGCAGCTGAAGCTGGTCGAGGCGCTGAAGCCGGCGATCCCTGCGGAGGCGGGCGAGCGCTTCCGGCTGCTGCTCGCGCACGCCAGGACGGCGTCCCGCATGCAGCAACAAGTGGACCCGATCGTGCGCGGGGACGTGCTGGGCGCGCCCGTGGGCAAGACGCTGGGGGAGCTCGAGCAACGTTACAGCCAGAACTTTGATACCGCGCTGCGCCAGGCATCCTGGTATCGAACCGTTCTATATGCCTGGTCGACGCTGCTGCTGATCACCGTGATCGTGGTCGCCGCCAAGCTGCGCTCGCTCTACGGCGGGCTCGAGCGGCTGGTCGCGGAACGGACCCGCAAGCTGGATCAAGCAGTGAAAGAGCTGTGGGGCGAGATGGAGCTGGCGAAGAAGATCCAGACCGCGCTCGTACCGCACGAGCTGTCGCTCCGGGACTGCGAAGTGGCGGCCGTGATGCGCCCCACGACCCAGGTGGGCGGTGACTACTACGACGTGTTCGAGGTGGACGGCACGGAGTGGGTGCTGATCGGCGACGTATCCGGCCACGGCGTGCCCGCTGGTCTGGTGATGATGATGTGCCAGACGTCCGTGCATTCGGTGGTCACGGCGCGGCCCAACATCAGCCCGGACGAGCTCCTGGCGACGGTCAACCGCACGCTGACTCAGAACATCGAGCGCTTGGGCGAGGACAAATACATGACCATCTCCGCTCTGCGCCGCGACAAAGACGGGAGCTTCAAGGTCGCCGGGATGCACCAGGACTTGCTGGTGTACCGCGCCCGCTCCGGGCGCGTGGAGCACCTGCGTGCGGAGGGCACCTGGCTGGGCATCGCCAAGAACATCCGGGGGCTGAACCCGGTGCGAAGCCTGAAGCTCGATCCGGGAGACGTGCTGGTGCTGTACACGGACGGCATCACGGAAGCCAGGCGCGGCGGCGAGATGCTCGATCTCCAGGGCCTGGAGCGAGCCGTGCTCGCTCACGGCAACGCCAGCGCCAGCGGCATGCTGAACGGAATTCTCGAGACCCTCGAGGGCTACGAGATCAAGGACGACGTCGCTGCCGTCATCGTCAAGCAGCTGCAACCGCAAGCGAACGCGCAAGTGGCCTGAGGCAAGCGCGCGGCTGAGCGCTGCGGGCAAGAGCAAGCGCGAGCGACGACGAGCTCGGACGGTCTCCCGTGACCTGGCGAGCACGATGCAATAAATCGTGTGGGTCCAGCGGGCACGCACGCGAGGCACCTGCTACGGTGGCGCACACCATGAAGCACGGCGCCGTCGCGCAGGGCTGCGTGGTTACTGGGGCGCGTCACGACCGCTTCAGCGATCGAGGGAGTCACTTCAGGAAGGTGCTCGAATGGGGAAAGCTAAACGCATTCTGACGCTGGTTGCGCTCGCGGGCATTGGCAGCTGGTTGCCGTTGGGCTGTGAGAGCGGGTCCACCACCATCATCGACGGTGTCGCCGAGCAAGGGCAGCTGCAGCTGAACCTGATCGGCGTGAGCAGCTCGGGGGCCGCGTACCGGCTGCGCCAGGCCATCATCGTGGTGCAGGGCCCGAGCAGCACCATTTTTCTCGACAGCGACCAGGATCCGAGCTCGACGAGCCTCAGCGCGACCGTGCCGGTCGGCTTCTATACGGCCTTCTTGCAGGAGGGCTGGGTGCTCGAGCGGCTGTCGGACGTGGGCGGCAAGCCGCAATCGCTGCCGGCCACGTTGATCTCGCCGAACCCGGTGGGTTTCTCCGTGGCGCTGGGCGGCAACACGCGCGTGCCGCTGAGCTTCTCGGTCGACGGTGACACGCTGGACGTGGGTTCGTTCGACATCGTGCTGGACGTGCAGGAGGCCTCGTCCCCGGCGGCGGTATGCAGCACCGATGCCGATTGCGGCGCGGGCCAGACCTGCTGTCTTGGCGGCTTCCTGGGCACCTGCCAGCAGCTCAGCCCCGGCCAGGGCTGCGCGCTGCCGGATCTCACGGTCAGCGCCGATGCCGCGCAGCAGAGCATGAACATCGGTTTCCAGTCCTTCCCCCCGAGCAGCTGCGCGCTGCAGGAGGGCTGCGTGGATGGCCCCGGCGTGCGCCGCCTGCTGAGCTTTGCGACGCAGACGGCAAACATCGGCGGCAGCGACATCGTGCTCGGCGACCCGACGACGACCCCGGGCTTCGAGTTTGCGTCCTGCCACGGCCACTTCCACTTCGAGGGCTACGCCGACTATCAGCTGCTCGACGGCACGGGCGCCGTCGCCGCCACCGGCCACAAGCAGGCCTTCTGCCTGCTCGACTCCGAGCCCGTCGGCATCCCGGGCGCGCCCACGACGCCGCGCTTCCACTGCGGCTTCCAGGGCATTCAGCGCGGCTGGAGCGACGTGTACGGCGCCGGGCTCGACTGCCAGTGGGTGGACATCACCGACGTGCCCGAGGGCGACTACACGCTGCGCATCCGCATCAACCCGGAGCGCGTGATCCAGGAAGCCGACTACACGAACAACACGGCCGACATCCCGGTGCACATCGGCGCTCCTGCCGTGCTCGATCCGCTGGCGCAGTGCACGCAGTTCGAGGGCGGCGTGTTCCGTGATTGCGGCTGGGCCTTCGCCGACAAGGAGCGCGGCCTCAGCTGCCAGCCGGGAGAGCAGATCCTGCTGGGCTGCGGCGGCTGCACCACCGGTGGCGTTTGCCAGGGGGACCCGGTGCTCCGGGTCTGTGAAGGCACGGAGGCGTGCCTCAGCTTCAACGCGCTCGCGCTCGCGGACGACTCCTGCAGCGCGTGCCCGGAGACTGCCTTTACCTGCCCGCCGAGCGGCGTGTACAGCGTGCTCACGGGCTCGTTCAGCGCCGGTCAGCCCTTCGCATGCCAGCCGACGGCGGTCACCCAGGCCCCGATCGGCCTGCTCGAGCCGTGCACGCTGTTTGGGCCGCAGCGCGACTGTGGCTGGACCGTCAACCCCGCGTTCAGCGAGGGCGGTTGCGTGCCGGGGCAGCAGGTCACGCTCGGCTGCGGCGGCTGCACCACGGGCGGCACCTGCGAGGGGGACACGATGCTGCGCGTCTGCGCGGGCAGCCAGCCCTGCTTCGCGCGCGAAGCGTTGAGCATCAACGATGACGCCTGCTCGCTCTGCTCGCAGGTGAGCTTCACCTGTCCGAGCGACGGCGTGTTCACGGTCCTGACCGGCGCGTACGACAACGGGCCGTTCGTGTGTGAGCCCGCTGGCGCCGCGCCCGCACCCAGCGCCGACGCGGGAGCCTTCTGAGCGGCGGCTGGAGGCCTCCTCTGAGCGACGCCGGGCACTGTAGTGTTCGTGCCGGTAACTTGCGTTACACGACACGAGCGCGGTGCCCGGCGCGCGCCCTCGCCCGACACTCGCTCGACATTAGCTCGGCTCGGGCGGCGGCGGTGCCTGCGAGCCGGCGAGCAGCGCCGGCGGGCGGATGGGCAGCTCGATCACGAAGCGCGTGCCGCGCGGATCGCGGCGCTCGCAGCGGATCTTGCCGCCGTGCGCCTCGACGATCTCCTGCGTGATGGCCAGGCCCAGGCCGTTGCCGTTGCGCTTGGTGGTGAAGAACGGCTCGAACAGGTGCTGGCGCGTCTGCTCGTCCATGCCGCGGCCGCTGTCGGCGACCGAGATCTCGAGCGTCTCGGGGGCACGCGGCGGGGTGGCCTGGAGCGCCCGCACCCCGACCAGCAGCTCGCCGCCCTCGCTCATGGCCTCGCGCGCGTTGCGGATCAGGTTGAGCATGACCTGCCGGATCTGCGCCTCGTCCAGCGCAGCCGGCGGCAAGCCCTCCTGGATCTGCAGCTGGCTCTTGATCTCGTGCTGGGCCAGCTCGGGCTGGGCCGAGGCCACGGCTTCGCTCACCACCGAGCCCAGGTCCTCCTCCTGGAAATCCGGGCGCGAGCGGCGGGCCAGGGACAGGTACTTCTCGCTCAGCTGGATCAGGCGCTCGACCTCCAGCTTCACCGCCTTCAGCAGCGCGGCCACCTCTCCTTCCGGCGCGCCCAGCTCTTCCTCGAGCAGCTCCACGTTCAGCGCCAGCGAGGAGAGCGGGTTGCGCACCTCGTGCGTGACCTGGGCCGCCATCTTGCCGATCGCAGCCAGGCGCTCGCTGGAGAGCAGCTCGGCGTTGGCACGAGCGATCGCCGCCACCATGCTCTCGAAGGTGGCCGCGAGCTCGCCGATCTCGTCATTGGAGGCGACCAGCGCGTGCGGCGTCAGGTCGCCGCGCGTCACCGCGCGCGCGCGCTCGGTGACGGCGCCCAGCGGCGCCAGCAAGCGGCGCGCGTTCCACGCCACCCAGAGCCCGACCAGCACCGTGAAGCTGGCGGACACCCACAGCAACCAGGCCGCCTGGCGCTCGCGCGCCCGCGCATCGTCGAGCAGAGCGTCGACGCTGCCTTTGACCTCCCGCTCCAGCCCGTTCAGCCGCCGCCGCCCCTCCTGGCTGCGGCGCACCAGCTCGTCGCGCAGCTGCTGGGCGAGCTCCGTCTCGCGCGATTGCAGCGCGTCGAATAGCTTGCCGATCAGCTCGCGATCGGCCGCCAGCGCGGTCTCGATCTCGGTGGTCTCGGCGTCCAGGCGGTGGCCGAGGCGCTGCAGAACCTCGCTCTGGTTGCCAAACGCCAGCGAGAGCGCGTCGCGCACCGCCAGGAACGTGCGCGGCCGCCCGACAGCCAGCCAGGAATCGAACCAGACGCGCTCGGCGGCGGGGTTCTTGGCGGCGGTGACGTGGTTGAGCTGCACGCTCCAGGTCTCTTGCCCGAGCACGGCGTCGCGCAACGCCAGCGCCAGCGGCAGGTAGCCCGAGCGCATCAGCTCCGCCTCCTGCGTCGCCGCCCGCAGCGCGAACACGTTCCAGGCCGTGACCAGCGAGAACGCCAGCGTCACCACCAGATAGGAGACGGTGACGCGGCGGGTGACGCTGCGGCGCCCGCCTTCGCGCGCCACGGGCGCGCTCGCCGCAGGCAAAGCAGCCTCAGATCGACGGCTCATCCGCCAGAACCCCGCGTTCCGGCAGCACCGACTGAATCGTCACTCCCTGCGGCAGGCGCAGCTCGAACGTCGCCCCCTCCGAGCTCGAACGCACCACGATGCTGCCCTTGTGCTCTTGCACGATCTTCTTGACGATCGCCAGACCGAGCCCCGTGCCCCCTTGCTTGCCGGCCGTGACGAAGCTCTGGAACATGCGGCCCTGGATCTCTTCCGGGATGCCGGGGCCGGTGTCGCTGACGCCGATCAACAGGTCGTCGCCGTCCAGGTGCGCGTACACGCTGAGCGTGC
This sequence comes from Polyangiaceae bacterium, assembly GCA_035760985.1. GTDB lineage: Bacteria > Myxococcota_A > Polyangia > Polyangiales > Polyangiaceae > SZUA-265. Next base: position 21,275 of record DASTRX010000030.1, on the reverse strand, counting down.
CGCCCGTCTCGCCCATGGCCTCGATGGCGTTGCGTGCCAGGTTCTGCACGGCGCGCGCGATGCGGAACTCGTCGAAGCGCGCCGTGACCTTGGTGTCGATGTCGAAGTCGAGCTTGATCGGGCGGCCCTCGGCGTACTGCTCGATGCCCTTCTTCATGTCATCGAAGAAGCGGTTCAGGTACACGCGCCGCACGAAGATGCGCCGCTCGCCGCGCGCGAAATCGAGCACCTCGCGCTGCATGGCCGTCAGCATCTCCAGCTGCTTGAGCACGCCCTGCGCGTGCTCGGCGCGCACCGCCGGGTCGTCGGCGCTGGTCATCATCTGCACGTGCCCGCTGATCACGGTCATGGGCGTCTTGAAGTCATGGATCACCTGCGAGAGCAGCCGCCCGATCGTGGTCATGCGCTGCCCGCGCTCGCGCTGCACGCTGGCCCGGTACAGGCGCACCGCGGTGGTCAGGTTCGCGCCCACCAGGCCCATCAGCGAGCGATCCTCTTCCTCGAAGGGCCGCCCGCCGCGCTTGCTGAACAGGCCCAGCGCGCCGAACACCTGCTCGCTCGACAGCGCCATCACCAGGCACGACTGGATCGAGAAGCTGAAGCGGCCCTCGACGCGCGCGCTGTAGTGCGGGTTCTGCTTGGCGTCCGCCAGCTCGATCGTCTCTCCCGAGCTCATGGCGTTCGCCGCCAGCCCCTCCCCCGCCTTCACGCTGAAACGATCCAGCGAGTCGGGGTGGTCGCTGTTGTACACGTACTGGAACAGATCGCCGGTGTCCTCCTCGGCCAGGAGCAGCGTCGCTCCCTGCGCCTGGCAGGCCTTGGCCAGCGCCGACAGCGCCGCGCGCGACAGGTCCTCGATCGACTCCGCGCGCGCCATCGCGCGCTCCAGCTCGTTCAACAGCTGCAGGTCCGCGACGCGCCGCTCCAGTTTCTCCTTGGTGCTGAGCAGCTGATGGTTCTTCTGGATCTGCGAGAGGAACAGGCGCGAGTTGTCGATCGCGACCGCCGCCTGCGTGCTCAACGCGGACAGGATCGCCTCGTCTTCGGCCGTGAACTCCTCGCCGGTGGTCTTGTTCAAGACCTGGATCACACCGATGGTGCGCCCCATGTGGTTCTTCAGCGGCGCTGCCAGCATGCTGCGCGTGCGATAGCCCGTGAACAGGTCCCACTCGGGCTCGAAGCGTGGATCCGTATAGGCATCCCGCAGGCGGATCGCCTTGCCGGTCTTGGCAACGGTTCCAGCGATGCCGTGCCCCACGCGCACGCGGATCGAGCGCACCTGCTCGCCGATCACGATGCGCGAAACGAGCTCGCCCTTCGCTTGATCGAGCAGATACAGCGTACAGCGATCGGCCTCCAGGAGATCGGTCAGCCGCCCCAGGATCAACTCCAGCAGATCATCGAGATCGAGCGTGGTGCCGAGCGCGTTGCCGACTTCGCGCAGCGCTGACGCGATGCGCACCTCGCGCGCGAGCGCCGCCCGCAGCTCCGCGATCTCGTCGCGTCCATCGCCCGGGGTGCGGGCTGTCCCCGCACTAGGGAGCGGATCGCGGGGCGATTCTGCCTCCTGGCCGGCTTTCACTCCAATAGGGAACCACGGACGGCCGGGGAGGTCCACACCCTCGCGGCATCCAGCGAGACTCGGACAAATCCGGCCTCGTGAAACAAACCTTTGCGCTCCGGCAAACTTTTCTCGAGACTAGAGGGCAATCCAGCTGCACTGGGATGGGACGTGGCAAGAAGAAGGTCGAGAATGGCTCTGAAGCAACTCCAGCTCGTCGTGCGAGGCAGGGTCCAGGGGGTGTATTTTCGAGCCTCCGCCCAGCGCGAGGCCCGGCGTCTGGGGTTGGTGGGCACGGTGCGCAACCGGCCCGATGGCTCTGTGGAAATTGTCGCGGAAGGCGAGGAGAGCTCGATCCGGGAGCTGCATGGCTGGGCTCAAAAAGGCCCGAGCGTGGCCCGCGTGGATCGGGTGGACACGCGCTGGCGCAGCTATTCCGGCGAATTCTCGGACTTTCGCATCGTCGACTGAGGCCCTTGGCCCGCCGCTGGGTGTTCGCCGCCGGGCTGGCGCTCTGGGCGGCTCGGAGCCTCGCCCAGCCGGGGCCGGACGCGGGCACGGCTGCCGGCGAAGCGGGGCTCTCGCTGCCGCAATTGCCGAAGTCCATCGATAGCTCGCTACCGAAGCCCTCCCCCGAAGCCCTTCAACGCCTCGACGCACTGGTGGATGGGCTCGTGGCGCCCGACGCCGCTCGACGCCAGGAAGCCCTCCGGCGCGTCCAGGACGTCGACGCGAGCTGGCTGCCCGCCGTGGCCGAACGCTTCGAGCAGCTGGCGGGCAGCGCCGACAAGCCCGGCCTGAAACAACTGCTGGAGCAGATCCGGGAGCGCACCCGCAGCGAGCGGCTCGAGCTGTTCGAGGCGGAGGGCCGCTCCGGCGCGATCCCCATCCCTGACTACCTCGAGATGCTGGTGCTCCAGAGCGACCGCTCGAGCCCTCAGCTGCGCGCACTGACCGAGGTCGTCACGTACAGCCGCCTGTTCGAAAAGATCGGCACGCTGCCCGCCGCGCGGCGCCTGGTGAGCGTCTACGTGCGCTTTGGGGAGTTCCTGCGCGTCGACACCCAGCTCGCGCTGACGCGCCTGGGCGAGCGCGCGGTCGCGGCGCTGGTGGAGGCGACGGCGCATCCCGCGCCGCGCATCGCCGCCTGGGCGGAGCGGCAGCTCGCCGAGCTCGGCAGAGCCCGGCCCAGCGAGGCGCTGCAGATCGAGGACCCGGTGCTGCGCGCCGACGTGCTGCGCGCCTATGGCAAACCGCGACCGCTGGAGGCGCTGCCCCTGCTCGTGGCTCACGCCAGCAGCGCTACGGCAGTGGTGCGCGCGGCGGCGCGCGAGGCGCTGGTCGCCTACGGCGAGGCCGCCGGCTGGGCCTTGCGCGAGGGCTATGAAAAAGCGCTGGGCGAGCGCGCCCCGCTCAGCTGGCCCTGGGAGCGCGTGGCGCGCGAGCTGTTCGCCCGCTTCGATCAGCAGCGACGCGGCGAGCTGAGCGCCCTGTACGAGCAGGGTCGCAGCGCCGAGCGCGGCGGGGACGTGCTCGCCGCCTGCGCCGCGTTCGATCGAGTGCTGGCGCAGGAGCCCTCGTTCGAGCTCGCTGCGAGCATGGCCGAGACCTACCTGCGCTGCGCGAACGCCTATCTAGATCGTGGGCCGAACCCTCCAGCAGAGGTCGTGCAGCGGGCACTCCTGGCGGCTTCCAGAGCCGAGCAGCTCGAGCCCCAAAACCCAACCCACGACCGCGCGCTCAGCTTGCGCCAGACGCTGGAGGCGCTGATGCAGCGCGGCCCGATCGACCGCAGCTTGCTCGAACGCGCGCGTCAGCTCGACCCCGGCAACCAGCGGGCTGCCGCGTTGCTGGCGCAGCTCCCTCCCGAGCCGCACGGGCCGTCCCGGGCGTGGCTGCGCTATCTCGGCGCCGGAGCCATCCTGCTCCTGGGTGCGATCGGCGTGATCTGGATCGCAGTGCGGCAGCGCATCCAGCAGAGCTAGCTGCTGCTGCCGCACTCCTGCGCTGGATTCAGCGCTCCGTACGGCGGCCCATGTCGAAGCCGCGCGGATCGACACGCGTCTCCAGGAAGCGCGCCAGACGGTGGAAGTCGCTGCCGGGCTCCACGAAGCGAACCTCGGTGATCAACGTCTCCGGATTCACGAGCTCCTTGAAGGGCACGTAGCGCAGATCCAGCTGCCCGGAGACGCTCACCATGTGACCGTCCAGGCCCTCTTCGACCAGAGCGCGGTAGGCGCCGATGCCGAGCTGGCTGCCGAGCATCACGTCGAAGGCGTGCGGCGCGGCACAGCGGGACTCGTACCCGACCTGCACGCCAGTGAGCTTCTTCTTGCGGCCCAGCTTCTGCTCGTAGCGCTTGGCGACGCGCTCCGCGACCATCTTGCCCAGACTGATGTTGCCCAGCGAGATGTGGCCGTGCTCGTCACGCGGCACGCCCTCGAGGTGCTTGGCCGCCAGGTGCTCCGCCAGACCCTCGGCGAGCACCACGGTGCCGTAGTGCTTCTTGCGCTGCTCGCGCGTCTGGATCAGGTCGATGATGCGGTCCGCGAGCTTGTCCAGCGAGAGCTTGGGCTGCCCGTCCTCGAGCTCGGTGAGGCTGTCGTCGATGTCCTCGACGGTCAGCACCAGGTGCGCTTCGCCCGCGATCGCCACGCCGTAGCTCAGCCAGCCCGCCTTGCGGCCCATGGCCTCGACGATGAAGTAGCTGCCGGTCGCCATGGCGTCGGCGCGCAGGTTCATCAGCTCCTTCGCCATCACGTCCACGGCGGTGAAGAAGCCGAACGTGAAGTCGATGCCGCGATAGTCGTTGTCGATCGTCTTGGGCAGGTGCACCACGCGCACACGCTTCGCCTCCGGCGGCAGCGTCTGCTGGTACTCGTACATGAAGTTGGCGGTCTTCAGCGTGTCGTCGCCGCCGATCGAGATCAGCGCGTCACACTCCAGGTCGACGAGCGCGTTGTAGACGTTGCGCAGGCGCTGTGTCTTGCTCGGGTCCCGCAGATCCTCGGGCTTCTTCACGCCCTGGCCCGGGTTGGCGCGCGCCGTGCCGATCACGATGCCGCGCTCGTTGCGCAGGCCGCGCAGGTCCTTCTCGCCGAACACGCGATAGTGCTCGCCCGGCACCAGCCGGCGGCTCGCCGGGTGGTACTCCTGCAGGTTCGAGTAGCCGTGAAAGAAGCCGACCACTTCACGGCCATCTTCCAGGAATGACGTCGCCGCCGCGGAGATCACCGCGTTGGCCGCCGGCGCGGGCCCCCCCGAGAAAATAATCCCGACCCGTCGAACTTTGTCGCCCTTGCGGGGGCCCGAGGAACCGATGCTCATGCTGCCTCTGTTTGATCAGCTTTCTTTGCGCCGCTGGCCTCCGAGGAGGCACCCCCGGAGACTTGGCGGTCCACCAGCTCGATCAGCGACATCGGCGCGTTGTCCCCGCGGCGCCGGCCCAGCTTGATGATGCGCGTGTAGCCGCCCGGGCGATCCTTGTAGCGCGCGCCCAGCTCGACCAGCAGCTTCTCCAGCAGGTCCACCTTCGTGCTCTCGCCGCTCGCCGAGGTCTTCGTCGCGAAGCGCTGCAGGAAGCCGCCCACCTGACGCTTGGTCGCGGTCCGCCGGGCCTTGTCGGCCGGCGACAGCTTGTCGCTCGGGGTCTGCGCCACCGCGCCGAGCCGCCGGGCGCGCGTGATCAGGCGCTCCACCACCCGCCGCAGCTCTTTGGCCTTGGCGTCCGTGGTCTCGATGCGCTCGTGCAGGACGAGGTTCGCCGCCAGCGCGCGGAACATCGCGCGCCGATGGCTCGTATCGCGGCTGAATTGTCGGCCCAGTTTCTTGTGTCGCATGATCGGTCCTAGTTCTGCGCCTGCTGCGCCTTCCAGCGCTCCAGCATCTGCGGCCAGTTGTCGAGCTTCATCCCGAGGCTCAGGCCCATCGTGGTCAGGATCTCTTTGATCTCTTTCAAGGACTTGCGACCAAAATTCTTGGTCTTGAGCATGTCCTGCTCGGTGCGCTGCACCAGCTCACCGATCAACTGAATGTTGGCGTTCTGCAGGCAGTTAGCGGAGCGAACCGACAGCTCGAGCTCGTCCACCGAACGGAACAGGTGCTCGTTGAGCGGCTCTTCCTCGGCGCCGGGCGCCTGGTACTGGGTCTCTTCGGTCTCCTCGAAGTTGATCCAGATCGAGAGCTGCTCCTTCAGGATCTTGGCTGCAAACGCCACCGCGTCCGCCGGCACGACGGCGCCGTTGGTCCAGACCTCCAGGATCAGCTTGTCGTAGTCGGTGATCTGCCCGACGCGCGCGTTGCGCACGGTGTAGTTCACCTTGCGGATCGGCGAGAACAGCGAGTCGATCGCGATCGTGCCGAGCGGCATGGTCGGGTTCTTGTTGCGCTCCGCCGGGACGTAGCCGCGGCCGACGTTCACCGTCAGCTCCATGACCAGCGGACCCTTCTTGTCCAGGGTCGCGATCAGGTGGTCGGGATTGAGGATCTTCAGCCCGTCGGTGAGCTGGATGTCACCCGCGAGCACCGGGCCCGGGCCCTCCTTCTCCAGGCGCAGGATGTGCTGCTTGGGAGCGTCGGCGCGCAGCACGACCTCCTTCAGGTTCAGGACGATATCGGTGACGTCCTCGACGACGTCGTCGATGCTGGTGAACTCGTGCAAGGCGCCGTCCACGCGCATGGCGGTGATGGCAGCGCCCTGCAGCGACGACAGCAGGACGCGCCGCAGTGAGTTGCCGACCGTGATGCCGTACCCCCGCTCGAGGGGCTCGCAGGTGAACTTCGCGTAAAAATCGGTCGCGGTCTCCGGCTCGATCTGAATCGAACGGGGACGGATCAGATCAATCCAATTGCGTGCAACTTTGGCTGAAACCATGGAGCTCCTCTTTCTTCTGGGGGTTTGGCGCGACCGTCCCGAGCCCGGAGGAGAACCCGCTCTCTTCCGAGCTCCGCGGTCTGCCCGCCATCAAACTTCGGGCCGCCAGCAGCTGACGGCCCCACACTTCTCGACAGATAGCACTGAATTGCGCCCGAGCGGGGCCCGCAGGCCCGACAGCTCAGCGCGAGTAATACTCGACGACGTACTGCTCGCGCACCGCCGGATCCTGCAGCTCCTCGCGAGGCGGAGCGCCGCGGTACACGGCGCTGAAATTGGCCTTGTCCACTTCCACCCAGCTCGGGATGGGGCGGCCCTGGGCGGACTCCAACGCGGCCTGGATGAAGCCGATCTTGCGGCTCTTCTCGCGGACCTCGACCTTGTCCCCGGCCTTCAGCGGGTAGCTCGGAATGTTCACGCGCTTGCCGTTGACCAGCACGTGGTTGTGGCGCACCAGCTGGCGCCCCTGGGCGCGCGTGGAGGCGAGGCCAGCACGCAGCATTAGGTTGTCCAACCTGCCCTCGAGCAGGCCCAGCATCGTCTCACCCGTCCGGCCCTTCATGCCCGAAGCGATCGTGTAATAGCCACGGAACTGCTTCTCCAGCAGCCCGTAGATGCGACGGGTCTTCTGCTTCTCGCGCAGGCGCAGGCCGTACTCGCTCATCTTGAAGCGGCCCTGGCCGTGCTGGCCCGGCGGATACGGGCGGCGCGTCACCGAACACTTGTCGGAGAAGCAGCGCTCGCCCTTCAAATAGAGCTTGGTGCCTTCGCGGCGGCAGAGCTTGCAGACCGCACCGATATAACGTGCCATGATTCTCTTCCTACCTCAGACGCGGCGACGCTTGGGCGGGCGGCAGCCGTTGTGCGGGACCGGAGTGACGTCCCGGATCAGGGTGATTTTGAAGCCTGCCGACTGCAGGGCGCGCAGCGCGCTCTCGCGTCCGGCGCCGGGTCCCTTCACGAACACCGCCACCGAGCGCATGCCATTTTCGATCGCGCGGCGGGCTGCATCCTCGGCTGCCAGCTGAGCGGCGAACGGCGTGCTCTTGCGCGAGCCCTTGAAGCCACGCGCGCCCGCGCTGGCCCAGGACACCGCGTTCCCGGCCACGTCCGTGATCGTGACGATGGTGTTGTTGAACGTCGAACGGATGTGCGCCACGCCCGTCGGGATGTTCTTGCGGGCGACGCGCTTCGTGCCGCGCTTCTTGGTCTGATTACTCGTTGTCGCTGCCATCGGCTTCTTTCTAGTTGGCTCTCGGCATCACTTGGCGGGGGCGGCCGGACGTGCGCGCGCCACGCCGCGCTTCGGGCCCTTGCGGGTGCGTGCGTTCGTATGAGTCCGCTGGCCGCGGACGGGCAGGCCCCGCCGATGGCGCAGCCCACGGTAGCTGCCGAGATCCATCAGGCGCTTGATGTTCTGCTGCACCTCACGGCGCAGATCGCCCTCGACCTTGAAGGTTTCAATGGTCTCGCGCAGCGCCTTGACGTCGTTCTCGGACAGCTCGTCCACCTTCCGCTCCGGCGGAATGTTCACCTTCGCGCAGATGACCTTCGCGGTGTGGAGGCCGATTCCGTAGATGTACGGCAGTGCGTAAGCGATCGCCTTGCGGCGGGGGAGATCAACACCGGCTATGCGTGCCATGGGGAACCTCTATCAACCTTCTGATAACTCTACTGATCACCGAGTGGAATCAGCCCTGCCGCTGCTTGTGGCGGGGGTTCTCGCAAATGACCCGCACGACGCCCTTGCGACGGATCACCTTGCACTTGTCACAAATCTTCTTAACGCTGGGTCGAACTTTCATGGCGTCCTCTTCGTAAACCTTCGGGGCGGAGACAGATATTCGGGGTTCGGGCGGGTCCCTGCGACGAGCCTGGGCAGCTGAGCTGAGGCCTCTGAGCTTGCGTACGATCTGCCCTCGGCTCGGGTCGCGTTCCGCGATGCGGATGACCACGCGATCTCCGACGATGAGCTTCACGATGGTGCCGCTGCTCAAGGCATCGACTCCCACCCGCAGCACGCGGCCCTGGCTCGAGCGAACCCGGTACATGGCGCGCGGCAGCACTGCCTCAATCACACCCGTCTCGGTGGCTTCAGCCGCCGTCCGCCCCTCCTTTCGCCGCAGCCTCTGCTGCGCTGGAGACTCCGCTAGAGACGGTGCTCAGCTGCCCGATCACTCGATCGATGCGCGCGCTGACGTCGCCCGGCGAGCCCACGCCATCGACATGGCGGAGCAGGTTCTTTCCCTCATAGTAGGGCAGCAGCGGGGCGGTCATGTTGTCATACGCGTCGAGACGTTTACGCACCGTCTCTTCTTTGTCATCGTCCCGATGCACCAGTTGGGCAGAATCGGGCGGCGGATTATACTTGAGATGGTAGATCTGTCCAGTCCGGACATCGGTCCGGCGGAGCGTCGCCCGCTCCATCAAGAGCTCGCGCGGCAGGTCGATGCAGATGGCCGCGTCGAGCGCTTCACCGCGGCGTTGGAGCAGCTCGTCGAGCGCCCGCGCCTGCGGCAGCGTGCGCGGAAAGCCATCGAGGATGAAGCCGCGCGCCGCGTCCGGCTGGGACAGGCGCTCATCCACCAGACGGATGACCAGGTCGTCCGGGACCAGCTTGCCAGCGGCCATGATGCCGTCCGCCAGCTTGCCGAGCTCGGTGCCGGCGTCACGCGCGGCCCGCAGCATGTCACCGGTCGACACCTTGGGGATGCCGAGCGCACGGGCCAGCTTCTCCCCCTGTGTACCCTTCCCGCTCGCCGGCGCCCCGAGCAGCACCAGCCGCAATCCGCGCGCGCCGCTCATGCCGGCCCCCTCCCGGTCAAGCGGGTCGTCCGCGGACCTGTCAGACCTTCATAGCTGCGCGTGATCAAGTGCGCCTCGATCTGATTGACCGTCTCCAGCGCCACGCCGACGACGATCATCAAGCTGGAACCACCGAACTGGAACGGCATGCGGAAGGCCTGCGCCACCAGCGACGGCACGATGCAGATGGCCGCCACGTAAATCGCCCCACCCACCGTGAGCCGCGTCACCACACCGTCGATGTATTCGGCGGTCTGCCGACCGGGGCGGATCCCCGGGATGTTGGCCTGCTGCTTCTTCAGGTTGTCCGCCACGTCCACGGGCTGGAACGTGACCGAGGTATAGAAGAACGAGAAGAAGATGATCAGCGCCCCGAACAGGGTGTTGAACACCCAGTCGCCGCGGTTCAGCACGCCGCTGAAGCGCGCCATGAACGGCAGCGCGTTGGACAGCGTCTGCGGGAACATGAGCAAGCTGGACGCAAAGATCGGCGGGATCATGCTCGCCATGTTCACCTTCAGCGGGAGATGCGCGTTCTGCCCTCCGTAGATGCGGCGGCCTACCTGGCGGCGCGCGTACTGGATCGGGATCCGGCGCTGCGCGCGCTCGAAGAACACCACCACCGCCACGCAGAGCAGAAAGATCGCTGCCACGATCAGCAGCGTCAGCGGCTGTACGTCGCCCGCGTTGGCCTGGAAGTAGTTGGTCACGCCGCCCGGGATGCCGCTGACGATGCTGGAGAAGATGATCAACGAGGTTCCGTTGCCGATGCCGCGCTCCGTCGCCTGCTCCCCCATCCACATCACCAGCGCCGTGCCGGTCGTGAGCGTGAGCATCGTCATCAACCGGAAGCCCCACCCGGGCTGGCTCACCACGTCGGCGAAGCGCGCTCCGCCGACCTCGCTGTTCAAGCCCTCCAGCCAGGAGGCGAGCGTCATGGATTGCACCGCCGACAGCGCGATCGTGCCGTAGCGCGTCCATTGCTCGATCTTGCGCCGCCCGGATTCGCCCTCCTTGCGCATCTCCTCGACGTTTTTGCTCACCATGCCCATGAGCTGCATGATGATGCTGGCCGAGATGTAGGGCGTGATGCCCAGCGCGAAGATCGAGAGCTGGGCCAGGGCGCCGCCCGAGAACATGTTGAACATGCCGAGCAGACCGCCCTGGTTGTGCACGACCTGCTGCATGACGCTGCGGTCGACGCCCGGGATGGTGATGAACACGCCAACGCGATAGATGGCGAGGATCCCCAACGAGAAGAGAATGCGCCGGCGTAGCTCCGGAACCTTCGTGATGTTGGAGAAACCGCCAAAAACCGCCATGTGCTCCTCAGTAACTCGCGCTCAGGAAAACGGGCGCGCCTCAGGAGGCCGTGGCCGCACCGGCTTCAGCGGCGGCCGGAGCGATCTCGACCACGGTTCCACCCGCGGCTTCGATCTTCTGGCGCGCGGACGGGCTGAAGGCGTGAGCCTTCACCGTGAGAGCCTTGGTGAGCTCTCCGGCGCCGAGGAACTTGATGCGAGCGCAGCTACCCTGAACGAGGCGTGCCGCGCGCAGCGCCTGCTCGTCGATCTCCGCCTTGTTCTCGAAGCGCTGCAGAGCCGAGACGTTCAGCGCGATCACCTTGTCCGCGAACGGGTTGCGGAACCCACGCTTCGGCAGGCGCCGCTGCATCGGGGTTTGGCCGCCCTGGAAGTTGACCTTGCCGAGGTTGCCGGGCTGGCGGGCCTTCTGGCCCTTCATGCCGCGACCGCTGACCTTGCCCTTGCGGCAACCCGGACCGCGACCGACCCGGCGTTCATGCGTCCGAGCCCCCTCGGGGGGCGCGAGCTGCGAGAGAATGGCGCTCATGACTTGCTTCCCTTCGCCGCGCGCGGCGCGGGCTTCGCGGCCGCCTTGGCGTCTCCGCCCTCGGCACCGCTCACTTCAACGAGGTGGAGAACCTTGCGGATCATGCCACGGATGGCGCGCTGGTTCAGCACGGTCACCTGCGAGCCGCAGCCACGCAGCCCCAGGCCCTTCAGGACCAGGCGCTGCTGCCACGGGCGACCGTTCTCGCTCTTGACCTGACGAACAACCAGATGTGACTCGACGCTCATCCCGCAGCTCCGTCCGCCGGAGGCACCGCCGCGCTGATCGCGTAGCGGTTCACCGGGTAATCCTGGACGACGGCGTTGATGTCCACGCCGCGCGCCTGACTGATCTTCTCCGCCGAGCGCAGCGCCTGCAGCGCCGCCACCGTCGCGTAAACAGCGTTGTACTTGTTGCTGGAGCCCAGGCACTTGGTGAGGATGTCGTGGATGCCCGCAGACTCCACCACCGCGCGCACCGCTCCGCCCGCGATCACGCCCGTTCCCGGCGCGGCCGGCTTCAGCAGCACGTGCCCGGCGCCGAAGCGACCCGTGACCTCGTGCACGACCGTGCTGCCGATCATGGGCACCTTGAACATGTTCTTGCGCGCCTGGTCATTGCCCTTGCGGATCGCCTCCGGCACCTCGTTCGCCTTGCCGAGGCCGACGCCCACGTGACCCGCTTCGTCACCGACGACGACGAGCGCCGCAAAGCTGAAGCGCCGGCCACCCTGGACGACCTTGGCGACGCGGTTGATGTGCACCACGCGCTCTTTGATTCTGTCTTCGTCTAGCTGTTCGAATGCCATAACTGTGGAAGTCCAGCGCTGGGGAGCCCAGCCTCAGAAGTTCAATCCTGCTTCGCGCGCAGCCTCGGCCAGCGCCTTGATGCGGCCGTGGTAGAGGAAGCCGTTCCGGTCGAACACGACCTTCTCCACCTTGCGCTCCAAGCACATCTTGGCAATCAGAGCGCCGACCTTCTTCGCCGCGCCGGTCTTGTTGTCGGTCTCCAGCGTGCCGCGCAGATCGGGCGACAGGGTCGATGCCGCGGCCAGCGTGCCGCCGCCGCTGTCGTCCACCACCTGCGCGTAGATGTGCCGCGCGCTGCGGAACACGCTCAGGCGCGGGCGCTCCGAGGTACCGGAGATACGCTTGCGAATTCGCGCCTTGCGGCGCTCACGACCTTCTAGCTTCGCCATTACTTCTTACCCGCCTTGCCGGCCTTGCGCAGGATGTTCTCGCCGCGGTACCGCACGCCCTTGCCGCCGTAGGGCTCCGGGGGACGGAAGCCGCGGATCGTGGCCGCTGCTTGACCGAGCGCGGCCTTGTCAGGGGATTCGAGGGACAGCACGCTGCCCTTGGAGTCGGGGGCCACCTTGCCCGTCACGGTCAGCGGCAGCTGGTAGGCCACCGGGTGCGAGAACCCCAGCGACAGGTGCACCACGTTGCCCTTGACCTCGGCGCGGTAACCGGTGCCCACCAGCTCGAGCGTGCGCTCGTAGCCCGTCGACACGCCCTTCACCAGGTTGGCCAGGAGCGCGCGGCCAAGGCCCTGCAGACGCGGCCCATCCGGCGCCTCGCGGTCGCTGCTGACCGCGAGCTGCCCCGCCGTCTCCTGAATCGAGACGCTCTCCGGCAGATCCAGAGACAGCGTCCCCTTCGCGCCCTTTACCTCGGCACGGCGCCCTTTCACGGTCACCGTGACGCCCTTGGGCAACACGATCGGGCGCTTGCCCACGCGAGACTCGCGCTTGACCGTCGCCTGCCCTTCCGTCTGAGCCGCAGCCATCACCACACCTCACACAGCAGCTCGCCACCCACCTTGCGGCGGCGCGCTTCGCTATCCGTCATCAAGCCCTGAGACGTGCTCAGGATCGAGGTACCCAGCCCGCTGAGTACGCGCGGGATGCGGTCGTGGCGCACGTACACCCGGCGCCCCGGTCGGGAGACGCGACGGATCCCCTGGAACGCGCAGGCGCGCTCGCGGTCGTACTTGAGCGCCACCACCAGCTCCGGGCGCTTGGTGATCGGGCTCTCCTCGACGCGCACGTCCGCCACGTAACCCTCGGCGTGCAGGATCTTGGCAATACTGTGCTTCAGCTTGCTCGCCGGCACGCGCGTGCTCGCGTGTTGCGCCAGCGCGGCGTTGCGTACCCGCGCCAACAGATCGGCAATCGGATCGGTCATCATGCTGCGATCCTCCTCACCAGCTCGCCTTGGTCACGCCCGGCAGCTCGCCCTTGAGGGCGAGCTCGCGCAGGCAGACGCGGCACAACTTGAAGTCTTTGTAGAAGGCACGCGGGCGGCCGCAGACATGGCAGCGGTGATGGACCCGCGTGGAAAACTTGGGAGGCCGATTCAACTTGGCCCACTGAGAAGCTCGCGCCATTTCACTAACTCCTAAACGGCATACCCAGTCGCTTGAGCAGCTCGCGACCTTCTTCGTTGGTTCGGGCGGTCGTGACGAACGTGATGTTCATGCCGCGAATCGCGTCGACTTTGTCAAATTGGATCTCCGGGAACACGATCTGCTCGCGCAGGCCCAGAGTGTAGTTGCCGGCGCCGTCGAAGGCGCGCGGGCTCACGCCGCGGAAGTCGCGCACGCGCGGCAAGGCCAGCATCACCAGGCGCTCCATGAACGCCCACATCCGCTCCCGACGCAGCGTCACGCACACGCCGATGCGCATGCCCTCGCGCAGCTTGAAGGCCGCGATGGCCTTCTTGGCCCGGGTGACGATCGGCCGCTGCCCGGTGGCGGCGCCGAGCTCGGCGACGGCGGTGTCGATCACCTTGGGATTGCCCACCGCGGAGCCCATGCCCATGTTCACCACGATGCGCTGCAAGCGCGGCACCTGGAACTTGTTGCTGTACTTGAAGTGCTCCATCAGCCCCGGGACTGCCTCTTTCTCATAGAGATCGAGGAAGCTCGGGCGCTTCTGCTTCTCCGACTTCACACCGTCATCCGCTCCGGTCTCCACCGGCAGCGGCGCGGCCTCGGCCTTCTTGCCCTTCTTCTTCTCGGCCATCGTACTCTCAGCCACTCCTCAGCGCCTCAGCGCTGGGCCACGATCTCCGCGCCGCTCTTGGCGATGCGCACTTTCTTGCCGTCCTGCACCTTGACGCGAACGCGCGTCGGCTTGCCCGTCTGCGGATCGATGGGCATCACGTTCGATGCCTGCAGCGGCGCCTCGATCTCGAGGATGCCGCCCGCCCGCTGCGCCGTCGCCTTCATGTGGCGCTTGATCAGGTTCACACCCTCGACGACGACCTTGTTGCTCTCGACCAGGACGCGCTTCACGCGGCCCTGCTTGCCCTTGTCGTTACCCCTCGTGACGCGCACGAGGTCACCGCGCTGCAGCCGCTCCATTAGAGGACCTCCGGGGCCAGGGAGACGATCTTCATGAACTTCTTGCTGCGCAACTCGCGCGCCACGGGACCAAAGATGCGGGTGCCCATCGGCTCGCTCTGGGCGCCGAGCATCACGGCGCTGTTCGAGTCGAACTTGATGTAGCTGCCGTCGGGACGGCGCCACTCGCGCTTGGTGCGCACAACAACCGCCCGGGCCGTCTCGCCCTTCTTGACCTTGCTGTCCGGCAGGGCTTCCTTGACGCTGACGACGATCACGTCGCCCAGCTGCGCGTAACGGCGGCGCGAGCCCCCGAGCACCTTGATGCATTGCACCACCTTGGCGCCCGAGTTGTCGGCCACATCCAAAACTGTCTGGACCTGAATCATGACACTGTCCTCAAACTGCGGTCCGTCGAACCAACGGTCTCAAAACTCACTTCGAGCCTCGCCAGCTGCGCTCGGCAGCGGCGGGGCGGGTCGAGCGGCGGGATCGGCCCGCAGCGCTCAGCGGGGTCACTCCTGGACCGCGCGCTCCACCAGGTTCAGCAACGCCCAGCGCTTGTTCTTCGACAGCGGGCGATGCTCGATGATCTCCACGCGGTCACCCACGCGGCAGGTGTTCTCCTCGTCGTGCGCCTGGTACGTCTTCCGGACGCGCACGTACTTCTTGTACATGGGGTCCATCTTCGAGCGGACGACCTCGACCACGATGGTCTTGTTCATCTTGTCGCTCTTCACGCGCCCGATCAGCGTGCGCTTGAACGCTTGCTTGCGACCGCTCGCGTCCACGCGAACCTGCGCAGGCTTCGGCGCCGCCGCTGGCGGTGCCGCCGCCGGGGCAGCGGGTGCGGGCTTCGGCGCCGGAGCGGGCTTGGCCGCCGGCTTCGGCGCAGCCGCTGCCTTGGGCGCCGCGGGCTTCGCCGCCGCGCCCTTGCCGCCCGCTGCCTTGGGCTGAGGGCCCTTACCTGATGACTTGCGCTCGCTCACGACTTGCTCCCTGATTGGGCGGCGGCCTGACGGGCCTTCTCACCCCGTACCTGGGCAATGCGAGCCAGATCGCGCCGCACCTTGCGCAGCTGACTGGTGTCATCGAGTTGCCCCGTCTGGTTCTTCATGCGGTGACCGAATAGGTCGCGCTCCAGCTGGCGGCTCACGTCCGCCAGTTCCGCGTCAGAGCGCTCACGTAGATCCTTGGCCTTCATCAGAGCTCACTCCGCGCCAGAAACTTGGTCGTCACCGGCAGCTTGGCCGACGCGAGCGCGAAGGCCTCGCGCGCCACCTTCTCGTCCACGCCCGCGATCTCGAACAGAACGCGGCCGGGCTTGACCACGCACACCCACTCCTCGACGCCACCCTTGCCGCCACCCATGCGGACTTCGAGGGGCTTCTTGGTGACCGGCTTGTCCGGGAAAATGCGGATCCAGAGCTGACCCTGGCGCTTGGCGGCGCGCTGGATCGCCATACGGCCCGCCTCGATCTGGCGGGCGGTGAGGTGCGCGGCTTCGACCGCCTGCAGCCCGAAATCGCCGAACGAGACATCGCTGCCACGCCAGGCCAGACCGCGGTTGTTGCCGCGCATCTGCTTCCGGAACTTGGTTCGTTTGGGAGAAAGCACGTTGAGCCTCTATCTCTTTGCCGAAAAACCCGGATTACTTCTGCAGAATCACTGCAGGATCCGGCGAGCCTTGCGCTGCAGGACCTCGCCCTTGAAGATCCACACCTTCACGCCGATGATGCCGTAGGTCGTGCGGGCCTGAGCCAGACCGAAGTCGACGTCGGCACGCAGGGTGTGCAGCGGCACGCGGCCCTCGCGATAGGTCTCCACGCGCCCCATCTCGGCGCCGCCGAGGCGGCCCGAGCAGCGGATCCTCGCCCCCTTGGCGCCGAACTTCATGGCGGTGCTGAGCGCCTTCTTCATGGCGCGCCGGAACGCGATGCGGCGCTCCAGCTGGGTCGCGATGTTCTCGGCCACGAGCTGCGCGTTGGTCTCCGCCTTGCGCACCTCCTGCACGTCGATGAACACCTCGTTGGTCGTGAACGACTGCACGCCGGGGAACTTGGTCTCACCCTTGGCGGCCGAGTCGAGGTTACCGCTCTTCAGGATCTCGATCCCGCGACCGCCCTTGCCGATCACCATGCCGGGGCGACCGGTGTAAACGACCACCTTCACCTTATTGGCGGCACGCTCAATCTCTACGCCCGCGACGTTCGCGTTGTAGAGGTAGTCCTTCACGGCGCGCTTGATACGCAGGTCCTCGTGCAGCCAGGTGGTGTAGCGCGAGTCCTCGTACCACTTGCTCGTCCACGTCTTGATGACGCCGAGCCGGAAGCCATACGGATGTGTCTTTTGTCCCATTCGTTTTCATTCGTGAACGGCCCGAGTCGAGGCCGTTCACGCCCATGGACTCAGGAGCCGGTCCCCGGCACCTCAGCGACGGCACACTCTGCGGTCGCGAAGCAGCGGTTTTCGGGCTCCGCTGTTACAGCTCGTCGAGCTCCAGATGAATGTGGCTCGTGCCCTTGGTCACGCGCGTAGCGCGGCCCATGGCGCGAGGGCGCCAGCGGCGCAGGTGCGAGTTCGGACCCTGATCGACGCTGGCGCGGCTCACGTACAGCGAATCCACGTCCACGCCGGGCTGCTTGACCTGAGCGTTCGCGAGAGCGCTGGCCAGCACCTTCTTCACGTAAGGCGCACCCGCCTTGTTCGTGAAATCGAGGAGTTGCAGAGCCTCCGTCGCGGGACGACCGCGGACGAGATCCACCACCATCCGCGCCTTGCGCGGACTGATGCCCTGAAAATTACCTTTTGCTTGACTGATCACGTTCGACAGTTTCCCGGTTGGAGACCCGTCGGCCCTAGTTGACTGAGGACAACCGCTTACGAGGCGGTCGTTTCAGTGAATTCCGCGAGTGAACTCGAATCCCTGCGGATCCGCTTTCGCTCGGGAGAGAAGCCGCCTCCGAACCGAAGTCGGAGATGCTTCCCGGAAAGGGGCGACACTTCTACCAGCTCGCCCCGTGGCGGACAAGCTCCTTCGAGCTCATCTGGCTTGATTTTTGATGGGTTCGTGCGTGGGCCGCGCTGCATCCCGTGCCTCCCCCCCGCTGAACAGAAAGGAAGCACGGGCATCAGCCACCGGCCGAGTCAGTGCACGGTTTTAGCGCGCGGCGGGCTTCTTCTTGTCGCCCGAGTGCCCGTTGAAGGTCCGGGTCGGCGCGAACTCGCCGTACTTGTGGCCCACCATGTTCTCGCTCACGAACACCGGCACGAACTTGCGGCCGTTGTGCACGGCGAAGGTCAGGCCCACAGCCTGCGGGAAGATGGTCGAACGACGCGACCAGGTCTTGATCGCCTTGCGCGAGTTGCTGGAGACCGCTTCCTCAATCTTCTTCGCGAGATGGCCGTCGACGAACGGCCCCTTCTTGATGCTGCGCGCCATGACTACTTCACCTTCCGGTGGCTGACGATCATCGAATCGGTCCGCTTGTTGTTGCGGGTCTTGAGCCCCTTGGAGAGCTGACCCCACGGCGAGCACGGATGACGACCGCCGCTGGTACGACCTTCACCACCGCCCATCGGGTGATCGACGGGATTCATGGTGACGCCGCGGTTGTGGGGACGGCGCCCGAGCCAGCGGGACCGTCCGGCCTTGCCGAGAGCCACGAGTTGATGCTCCGCGAAGGATACCTGGCCGATGCTGGCCCGGCACTCCTGGTGAACCAGGCGCACCTCGCCGCTCGGTAGCTTGATCGAGCAGTAATCGCCCTCTTTCGCAGTGAGGCGGCCGGCGACGCCGGCAGAGCGGACGAGCTGGCCACCCTTGCCCTTGCGCAGCTCGATGTTGTGCACGAGCGTCCCCGAGGGGATGTATGCGAGCGGCAAGCAATTGCCGGGGCGGATGTCGGCGAAGCGGCTGGAGAGCACCTGGTCGCCCACTTTCAGACCGTCGGGCGCGAGGATGTAGTTCTTCTCGCCGTCGGCGTAGTGGAGCAGCGCGATGCGGGCGGTGCGGTTCGGATCATACTCGATCGTCGCCACCACGGCCGGCACACCGATCTTCTTGCGACGGAAGTCGATGATACGGTAGCGGCGCTTGTGCCCGCCGCCGCGGAAGCGGCTGGTGACGCGACCGTAGTGATTGCGGCCGCCGGTGTTGGCCTTGTGATCGAGCAGCTTCTTCAGCGGCTCGGTCGCGGTGATGTCGCTCTGATCGCTGTAGGAGTAGCCGCGGCGACCAGCGGATGTCGGATTGGTCTTCTTGATTGCCATGGCCTCACTCCTCGCCGGCTTCGTTGAAGAACGAGATGTCGTCGCCCGCGCGCAGCGTGACGACGGCCTTCTTCCAGTTGGGACGCTTGCCCACGCCCCTGCCCATGCGCTTGACTTTGCCGCGCTGGACCAGGGTGTTCACGCTCAGCACCTTGACGCCGAACATGGCTTCGACGGCGCTGCGGATCTCGATCTTGTTCGCGCCGCGATCGACCTCGAACACGACCTGATTGTTTTCCACCTTCAACCGAGAGGCTTTCTCGGTCAGCGCCAGCGGGCGCTTGATGATTCGCGATAGCTCGCTCATGTGGCCTCCCGAGTGCAGCGCGCTTCCAAGGCCTCGACCGCTCGCTTGGTGAGGATCAGGTGCTCGTGGCGCAGCAGGTCGTACACGTTGACGCCTTCGGGCGGCAGAAAGGAGCTGCCCTGCAAGTTGCGGATGGAGAGCTGAAGCTTGTCGTTGTCCTTGCCGTCGACCACCAGCGTCTTGACCTGGGCCTTCTCGCGCGGCGCGTTCAGGACGCCGAGCACCGAGGCCAGCGCCTTGGTCTTGATCTCGGCCAGCTGCAGGTCTTCCACCACCGTGAGCCGCCCCTGCCCGAGCAGGAAGCTGAGCGCGCTCTTCAGCGCGGCCAGCCGCACACGGCGCGGCGGCCGCCGCGACCAGTCCTGCGGCTTCGGCGGGTGAGCTCGACCACCGCCCACGAAGAGCGGCGCGCGAATCCCACCGTGACGGGCATTGCCGGTGCCCTTCTGCTTGTAAATCTTGTGCTTGGAGCCGCGAACCGCCGCGCGCTCCTTGGCTGCGGAGGTACCCGCCCGCTTGCTGGCGAGCTGGGCGACCACGACCTCGTGGAGCAGGTGTTGCGCGACTTCCACCGCAAACACGTCGTCCCGAAGCGTGACGCTCCCGACTTTATCTCGTTTGAGATTGAATACATCGACCGTCGGCATACCGTAGGTCCTTGGTTGGGGTAACGGACTGGCCCCAGCTGCGCCCGGGAAGGCCCGCGCGTGAGAAGGGGCCGGGCTCTTTACTTCGTTTTGATCTCGACGTCCACGCCCGCGCTCAGATCCAGCTTCATCAAAGCGTCCAGGGTCTGGGGTGTGGGTTCCATGATGTCGATCAGGCGCTTGTGGGTGCGCACCTCGAACTGCTCGCGGGACTTCTTGTCCACGTGCGGGCCACGCAGCACCGTGTAGCGGCGCAGCGAGGTCGGCAGCGGGATCGGGCCAGCCACCCGCGCGCCGGTGCGGCGCGCGGTCTCGACGATGTCCGAGGTGGACTTGTCCAGCAGCTGGTGATCGAAGGCCTTGAGACGAATGCGGATTTTGGTGGTGTCTTGCATGGTTCCTCTGTGATCCGCCCCGTTACTCGATGATCTTGGTCACGACGCCGGCGCCGACGGTCTTGCCACCCTCGCGGATGGCGAAGCGCATCTGCTCTTCCAGCGCGACGTTGGTGATGAGCTCCACCTCCACCGTCACGTTGTCGCCCGGCATCACCATCTTCACGCCCTCGGGCAGCATCACCGACCCCGTCACATCCGTCGTCCGGATGTAGAACTGCGGCCGGTAGTTCGTGAAGAACGGCGTGTGGCGCCCGCCCTCTTCCTTCTTGAGGACGTACACCTCGCCCATGAACTTCTTGTGCGGCTTGATCGAACCGGGCTTCGCCAGCACCTGCCCGCGCTCGATGCCTTCCTTCTCGATCCCGCGCAGCAGACAGCCCACGTTGTCGCCCGCCTGGCCCTCGTCCATCTGCTTGCGGAACATCTCCACGCCCGTGACGGTCGTGAGCTGGTTCACCTCGAAGCCGATGATCGCGACTTCCTCGCCGACCTTCACCCGGCCGCGCTCGATGCGCCCCGTCGCCACCGTGCCGCGGCCCTTGATCGAGAACACGTCTTCCACCGCCATCAGGAACGGCTTGTCCACGTCTCGCACCGGCTCCGGAATGTCCTTGTCCAGCGCCGCCACCAGCTCCGTGACCGTCGCCTCCCACTTCGGGTCGCCATTGAGCGCCGGCAGCGCCGCGCCGCGCACGATCGTCGCGCCGTCGCCGTTGAAGTTGTACTTCGTCAAGAGCTCGCGCGCCTCCATCTCGAC
Source organism: Polyangiaceae bacterium (assembly GCA_035760985.1). GTDB lineage: Bacteria > Myxococcota_A > Polyangia > Polyangiales > Polyangiaceae > SZUA-265. The sequence continues at coordinate 459 of DASTRX010000030.1, read as the reverse complement.
CAGGTCGAGCATGTCGGTGTCCTCCACCGCGTCGCACTTGTTCAAAAACACCACGATGTGGTTCAGACCCACCTGCCGCGCCAGCAGCACGTGCTCGCGCGTCTGCGGCATCACGCTGTCCAGCGCGCTCACCACCAGGATCGCGCCGTCCATCTGCGCCGCGCCCGTGATCATGTTCTTGATGTAGTCGGCATGGCCGGGGCAATCGACGTGCGCGTAGTGCCGCTTCGGGCTCTCGTACTCCACGTGGCTCACCGCGATCGTCACCGTCTTCGAGTCATCGCGCACGATGCCGCCCTTGGCGATATCCGCATACTTGATGCCACGCGCCAGACCCGCCTTCTCCTGAACGCGAAGTAGCGCCGCGGTCAGCGTCGTCTTGCCGTGATCGATGTGACCGATCGTTCCGACGTTTACGTGTGGCTTCTTGCGTACGAACTTCTCTTTGGCCATGGTTCT
>DASTRX010000029.1:0-19862 GCA_035760985.1 Polyangiaceae bacterium | reverse complement strand
CCGCCCTTGTTGTAATGATCGATGACGTCCCACAGCGTCTGCAGCGAGCCGTCGTGCATGTAGGGCGCGCTGACGCCGACGTTACGGATCTGGGACGTCTTGAACGCGCCGATGTCCGCGCGATCTTCCGTCACCACGAAGCGCCCCAGCTCCGAGAGATCGGTCTCGATCGCCAGCCGGTCGATGGTCTCCCGGCTCTTGCCCTGCGCTAGGGCCTGCAGCCCCTTGGTGGCCAGCTGCTCGAAGTCCTGATGGCGCGCGGATACACCGATGTTGTGGAAGCGGTTGTCCGTGCCGATCGGGTTCGAGCTGTTCATCTGGTGGCAGCTGCCGCAGCGGGCGCGCCCGTTGAACAGCACCCAGCCCGCGCGTGCGTCGGCGCTGATCGCGTTCGGGTCGCCCTGGGCGAAGCGGTCGAAGGGCGAGCTCAGGAACACGAGCGTGCGCTCGAACGCTGCGATGGCGCGGCCCAGGTCATCGAAGTTCGGCGCACGCCCGTAGGCGTCCTGAAAGCCCTTCTTGTATTCCGGGTCGTCGGCGATGGCGGCCACGGCGGCGTCACCGCTGGGCATGCCCATCTCGATCGGATTGGTGATCGGCAGCTTGGCCTGGTCTTCCAGCGTGGGCGCGCGGCCATCCCAGAACTGCGTCGAGAAAAAGAGCGCGTTGAGCGTGGTGGGAGCGTTACGGTGGCCGATCTGATCGCCGATGCCCTCGGCGCGCCCGCGATGATCGTTGAAGCCGCGGCTCACGTCGTGGCACGTCGCGCACGCCACGCTGTGGTCCTTGGATAGGCGCGGCTCGAAGTACAGCTTGCGGCCGAGCGCCACTTGCGCCGCGTTGCCGGGATTGCCCTCCGGCACGATGGCGCGCCAGAAGGCGGGGCTCACGCCTTGCGGCACCGTGACCGTCGCCGCCGAGGCGAGCCAGGGCGTGAGCACGGAATCTTGCTGCTGAAACGGCATCGCGCCGTGCAAGGGTTTACCAGCCGGTTTGTCCAGGGCCGGATCCCCCGGCGGCTGGTCCGGAGACGGCGCGGCTGCGAGCGCGGCCAGCGCCCCGCCGAAGAGAATCCAGCCCCGAGCTCGCGCGCCAACCCTTCGCGGGAGCTCCGCGCCATCCGGTCGAGATCGATCGCTCTGCATGCTTCAGGACCTCCGCCCGCGCTGATTACAATGATCGTGCCAGCACCGCAGTCGCGGGAAAGCGCGCTCCAGTTCCGAGCTGCAACGCTATTTCGTTGTGTGCGCAGCGCTATTTCGCTTTGTCGTGATCCACCGCTAAGGTCTCGGCGCGATCGGTCGCGTCAGCGCCGCGCATCCCGAGAGGCCCATGGACTACAGCAGTGACTTGCATGCGTTGGCGCGGCTCGTGGCCACGCCCATCGCGACGGAAGAGGTGTTGACCCGGGGGCTCGAAGCGCTGGGGCGTGTCGTGCCGTACGATCTGGCGGCGGTGTTTCGTCTGGACGGCGGCGGCGCTCGGGTGATCGCGGCCGCGGGGCGGCTCGCCACGCCAGCGGTGCGGCGGCACAGCATCGATCTGCAGCGCTTCCCCACGATCGCTCGCGCGCTGGAGGTGCGCCGCCCGATCGCGCTGCAAGCGCACCACCACGCGAGCAGCGAAGGCGACCCTTACGACGGCGTGCTCGATCTACCGCACGGTCACTCGTGCATGGTGGTGCCGCTGTTCGCGGGCGATCGCGATCTGGGCCTGATCACCGTGGACCGTCAGGTGTGCGGCAGCTACCCGGCGGAGGTCGTGGAGCTGGCGGGCGTCTACGGCCAGCTGATGGCGCTCTCGCTCCACCTCTCCGATCTCGCCGGCACGCTCGACCGCTACCGCTGTCAGCTGAGCGAGCACAATCGGCTGCTGATGGAGGAGACCCACGGCGGGAGCGACGCCGTGCGCTGGCTGGAGGCGAGCCGCGATCCGGCGATGCGCGAGCTGCTCGGCTATGCGCGCCAGGTGGCGCAGTCCACGCTGCCGGTGCTGGTGCAAGGCGAGACGGGCACGGGCAAGGAGATGGTGGCGCACGCGATCCACGCCTGGAGCGCGCGCGCGGCGGGGCCCTTCGTCAAGCTGAACTGCTCGGCCATTCCGGACGCGCTGGTCGAGAGCGAGCTGTTCGGGCACGTGCGCGGCGCCTTCTCGGGCGCCGATCGCAGCCGCCCGGGCCGCTTCGTGACCGCCAACGGCGGCAGCCTGCTGCTAGACGAGATCGGTGACATGCCGCTCGCGGCGCAGGCCAACCTGCTGCGCGTCTTGCAGGAGGGCACGTTCGAGCCGGTGGGCTCCGATCGCAGCGTGAAGGTCGACGTGCGCGTGATCGCCGCCACGCACGTCGACCTCGAGCAAGCGGTGCACGCCGGGCGCTTCCGTGAAGATCTCTACTACCGCCTGGCGGTGTTCCCGCTGCGCGTGCCCGCGCTGCGCGATCGCCCGAGCGATATCGAGAGCATCGCGCTCGGCTTTCTGGAGCGCGAGCAGCGCCGCACGGGGCGCGGCCCCTGGGCGCTGAGCGAGGCTGCGCTGAGCGCGCTCGGCAGTCAGCACTGGCCGGGCAACGTACGCGAGCTGATCAACACCCTGGAGCGCGCCATCCTGTTGCATCCCCGTGGGACGCTCGAGCCCAAGCACCTGTGTCTGCGCCCCGATGGGCCCGCGCGCAGCCCGGCTGCAGACAGTCCCCTCTCTGAACGCCGCCTGCCCAGCTGGAAGGAGAACGAGCGCCGCTACCTCGAAGAGCTGACCCGTGACGCTCAGGGTCGCCTGTACGGGCCCGGGGGCGCAGCAGAGCTGGCGGGGCTCAAGCCCACCACCTTGCGCAGCAAGCTGCTGCGGCACGGCTTGCGCTAGCGCCCGGGCTCGAGCGCGGACCCCGGCTCAGGACGCGCTCAGGTGATGCCGCAGCGCCGACACCATGAAGCCCCAGCCGGCGACCATCGAGGAGACGGGCGCGCTGCCGTTCAAGATGCTGACGAGCTGCGCGTAACGGGTCTTGCGCGGGTCCTGGCGATCGAAATACTGGCGCACCCCGTCGCGAAACGCCGGATCCTCGGCGCGCTGCCCGGATAGCTCGGCCAACCCGCTCAGGTAGCGCTCGACCAGGGCCCGCCCGCCGGCGCTGTCCGGCGCTGTACCGGCGTCTTGCGCCAGCAGCGCGGCCGCGCCCATCTCGACGTTCAGGCTCTGCAGCTTCGTCAGATCGAGCCCGCGCAGCGACACCTCTCGCGTGTTGTCGCGCATCGCTTCCACGAAGCTCGCGTCGCTCATCAGCTCGGCCAGCTCCACCCAGGCGTCCAGCTGCTCGGGTGTGGGATCCTCGGGCAAGCGCGGGGCGCTGGCGGCCATCTTCTCCCGGATCGACTTCTGATCGAGCGGGATGCCCTCCACCAGCCGCTGCTGAAAGCGCTCGATCAAGCTCTTGCGTTCTTCCTCGGACAACTTCGTCACCATCGTCAACCTCCGGATGTCTTGCTCGGTGGGTTCCGAGCGAAGTGCCACGCGCAATGCCGCCGCCACCTGTTGCAGCGACGTGATGTGCGCCTCGATCGCGCCCAGGCGCAGCCTCAGCGCCTCCGACAGACTCAGATCCCGCCCCAGCACGGAACGGATCGCGTGCAGGCCCAGCCCCGCGTCGCGCAGCGTGCGCACCAGCTCCAGCTTCACGACGTCGGCCTCGGCATACAGCCGGTAGCCGCTCGCCGAGCGGCCCGAGGGCGGCACCAGCCCCTCATCCGCGTAAAAGCGCAGTGTCTTCACCGGCATACCGGTACGCTTCGAAACCTCGCCGATCGCGAGCAGCGGCCTGGACATGAGGAAAGTCTGAGGTCTCCCGTCACTGGAGAGTCAAGGAACTATTTTTCGCGGATGCGATGCACGCGGCGGGTTTGCCGCGGATGGGTTCTAGAGCTACGGCCGTAACTCCCGAATGCCGACCCGACGTGCAGCACAGCGCTTACACCCGGCGCTGGCCATTTCGCTGGCGCTCGGGCTCCACGCGGCCGTGTTCGTCGCGGTGCGGTTCGAGGCTGTGGCTCCGGCGCCGCCGCGCTCGCTCGAGGCGCTCGAGTTCTCGATGCTGAACGAGCCAGCGGAGCCTGCGGAGGCGACAGAGAGGTCGGCGCCCGCGCCGGCGGAAGCGCGACCGTGGGCGCCGCGCCCGGCTCGCCCTGCGGCGCGCGCACCCATCGCCCGCGTGGCAGCGGAGGCGCCGCAGCAGGCGGCGGGGGAAGCCCCTGCCGGCTCCACCGACGGCGCGCCGAGCGCGGCCCCGAGCAAACCGATCGACCTCGGCCTGAACGGCGGCGTGCGCCGTACGGCGCTGAGCGAGGGCTGGCTCGAACCCGTCGAGCGCGAGAAGCCACCGAGCGATGGCGGGCTCGCTGCGGGCCTCGCCGCGCTGGACGCGGAGCGCGGCCAATCCCGCTCCAGCGCGGCCCACCACGCTGCGTACGAAGCGGCGCGGCGCTTTGCTCCGCCGCAGGGCATGGGCATCTTCGACATCTCGACCGACGAACGCGGCGTGGTGCTCTCCGTGAGCTTGACCAGCGCCCCCGCCGACGAAGCGCGCTGGCAGCGCGTCGCCGATGAGCTCCGCACGCTGCTGAAGGACCGCCGCCTGCGCGTGCCGCCCGGCGCCAAGGGCCTCGCCGCGCGCCTGCGCATCGAGACCGGCGACCTCGCCAAGAACATCGCCGAGCGCTTCCGCAAGCCGCGCGGCGCCGCGCTGGGGCAAGGCTACAGCCATCCGCGCGAACAACGGCCGGAGTCCACCCGCGCCAGCCTCGACCCCGGCCAGCTCACTCCCACGCTGGGCGTCACCATCGCGGGCGGCGGGGGCAACGAGGCGAACATCCGCATCGTGCTGCTCAGCGAACGAGCGTTGTAACAACTCCGGCAGCTGGCAGTGGGCCGGGCCTCAGCCACACGACACAGCCGAATCCTCGGGGCGCTCACCGGACCCTGCCCGCACCGGCGTGAGCGCGGCGCTCACATGGCCGCACCTTCGTGACCCGCGAGCACGCTGGAGCTATCGTGCACGGGTGCCCATCCCCGCGGCGGAGCCGCAGCGTGTCGCAGCCTACGTCGCGCCCGCGGAGTGCCCCGCCCGCGCCACCTGGCTCGAAGGGCTGCGCGCACGGCTCCCGCCGTTGCTGCGCACGCATCCACTGATCGAGTCGTTCGAGGTACACATCGATCGCCTGGGCGGGCCAGAGGGCTATCGGGGCACGCTCCAGGGCAAGGCGTCCGAAGAGCAGAGCCAGCGCGAGGTGAACGGCAGCAGCTGCGACGAGGTCGTCGACGCCCTCTCGTTCATCGCCGCGCTGGAGTTCCTGCGCGCGGAGCCTTCAGCACCAGTGCCCCGGGAAGCGGCGCCCGTTCCGGTGGCTCGCGACTGATGCGGTGATACACGTCGCTGCGAAACCGGCCCCGCTGCACCTCGCTCGCCAGATCGCGATTGGTCGCCGCGACAAACCGCACATCGACGCGCCGCCCGCGCTTGCCGCCGAGCCGCGTCACGCTGCGGTCCTCCAGCACCCGGAGCAGCTTGGCTTGCGTGCCGAGCGGCAGCTCTCCAATTTCATCCAGGAACAGCGTCCCGCCGTCGCTCTCCTCCAGCACGCCGGCGCGCGCCGTGTGCGCGCCGGTGAACGCGCCGCGCTCGTGACCAAACAGCTCGCTCTCGACCAGGTTCTCCGGCAAGGCGGCGCAGTTGAGCGCGAAGAAGCGCCGCTGAGCGCGCGGCGAGCGCTCGTGGACCGTCTCCGCGATCAGCTCCTTGCCCACCCCCGTTTCACCGAGGATGAGCACGGACAGGTCGCGCTGCGCTGCGCGCCCCACCAGCTCGAACAGGGCGAGCATGCCTGGATCGATCGACACCCTGCCATTGCCCAGATTCTGGAAGTTGATGTACGGATTGCTGGCGTCGGCAAACTGCAGCTCGTTCTTCAGCTGGTTGGGGTACTTCAGCGCGGCGCCGGTCGGGCTCGACGCGGCGAACGTGAAGTTCGTGTCACAGCCGCCCTTCGCCGAGCCCACGAACACCAGCGAGTTCTGCTCCCGGGTGCACGCGGTGACGTCGCCATCCTTCGCGTTCTTGTCACACGCGATCTGCTCCTGCCACTTCGCGAACATCCGCGAGCGCAGCGCGGACGGATTCAGCAGCACCCTGGTCGAACCCGAACCCTGCACATACACCTTGTTGCTGGCCTGCTCGTACTGCAGATCCAGCAACGCCTGCACCCGGGCGCATTTCCCGTCGCGGCAGCGGCTCTTTCCGATCGGCCCGCTCGCGTCGCTGCCGCTCGCCAGCTTGATGGTCTGCTGAGAGCCCCAGGAACTCTCGCTCATGCCGTTCGAGAGATTCACCACGAAATCCTTCGAGGCGTTCCAGCGCCCCAGATCCTGCGCGACGGCCACAGCGAACGCCGCCATCACCGAGTTCGTGCCGTCCGGATTCGAGCAGCTCATGAGCGCCTGCTCGCCCGAGGCGAGCTCCTCGCCCGCTTCCTCGGTGCGCTCTGGCGGCTCCGAGCTACAAGCGAGCGCTGCCAGTGCGACGAAGCCCGAAGCCAGCGTGACGGCGCGACCGAACCAATTCGCTTTCATCTTGTACCCTCTCGTCCTAAAAAATGGGAGCAACGCCCCCGTGTCGATGCGCCACCTCCATTGCACTCACCATGCCGGGTGAACACGCGCGCTCAGCGTTTCTCGGTGAAACGCACCAGCCCAGCGCACCGCTCGCGAAATCGCCGCGCTTTCGCAGGCTCACCCGGGCGCCCGCATGCGGCGCCAGAGCAAGACGGGGCTGCGCGCCCCCAGCGGGCAGCTTCCCCACTCACGCACTCGCTGGTGCAAGCGGATGCGCCAATGGCGCAACCATCGCGCAACATCGCTCCGCTGGCCCGGAGCTCACGCTCCTCGCGAATTCTTGATTTTGGGAAAAGCGGGCTCTACGCGTCGCCGCCCGGCACCAAGCCCACCGGGCGACTAGCGGCGAGGCTCCGACCCGGCATCTGGGCAGCCCTCTGAGACTGCTTCATAGTCGGAGCAAAGTTGATCGAACTCCGCCGTGAGCCGCTCGACGTCGCCCTGCGAAGCTGTGGACGCGAAGGAATCAGGTCGGCTGGCGACGCCCTCCGGACCGCAAGGCACAGCCGATTCAACGAGAACCCCGGCCTGCACATTGGACACCAGAACCGCCATGATATGATCTCTACGTTGAACCAAGCCGTCCCTGCAGGCGCGCTCGTGGCCAGCTGCCTTGTCGTCCGAGGCATCGCAAGCTAACGCGAGACAGCAGACGACCACGGCGCGCAGGATCGATGGATTCATGGCTTGCGGCCCCAGTTACGCCGCCGCGCGGAGCTCGCACTAGGGTCAGGCTTCAGCAACCAGACGTGCTTGTGGCCGTGGGCTGGCCGGATTCGCTCCGGCGGCCCACGGCCGCTCAGTGTCGCACAGAGGACTGCAAGTCTCGCGGGTCCGCTCGTTAGGACTTGAATCCTACCGGGCTTGCGGAGGTCGGCTCCGCCGACCTCCAGCACGCCCGGTAGGATTCGAACCTACGACCAGCTGATTAGAAATCAGCTGCTCTATCCAGCTGAGCTACGGGCGCGTGTGTTTTGCTTCGCCTCGGGGGCAAACGGCTATCTAGAGCATCGTCTAGAGTGGCAGCAAGCAATGCCGCGTAATCAATATGTTTCTTGCCTGACTGTGGGGTGCCGATGTGTGCACGCCGTTCGCGTATGAGTCTTCGCGGCGGGAACGATCACTCTGCGACAGAAATTCCAGAGGGTGCTGAGCCGGCGGCTCATCGTGCTCGGCTGCGATCTGTTGGCTGCACGAGGTCGTCCTCCGCGCGGGGGGGGTGCTCTCTGCCGCGTTCAAGTTCCCCGGGAAACCTCGATTCTGGTTTTTGAAACCCCTTCCGTCGGGTGGGCTCCCGCCGTTCCGCGCCGCGCGGATCCGCCGTTTGGCGCGCAGGGGCGTTTCCGAAGGCCCGGGGCCTGTACCGAGCGCGGTGGGGTTGCTCTCCGCCGCGTTCAGGTTCCTCGGGAAACCTCGATTCTGGTTTTTGAAACCCTCTCCGCCGGGTGGTCTCCCGTCGTTCCGCGCTGCGCGGATCCGCCGTTGGCGCGCAGGGCCGTTCCGACAACCCGGGGCCGTAGGGAGCGGGGTCCCCTGTCGTCAGCTCGTCGCGGGTGTTGCGGTGACCTGGGGCCGTGTGGAACTGGCGCACGCGGGCTGCAGGGTGGCGGCCACACTCAAATAGAGCCTTGGCGCTTGCGGCAAGCGACTCATTCTGCGCTGGCGTCGGCGTGGCGGGAGGCGTCGTGGGGGTCGAAGCTGTGGCTGCCCGCCTTGAGGGGGAGCAGGGTCGCGGCCTGGACTTGTTCGCCAGTGAGGCCGAAGCGGCGTTCTCTGCCGGAGAAGAACGCGAAGGCGTCGCGCAGGGCCTTGGCGTTGAAGTCGGGCCACATGATGGGCAGGAAGTAGAGCTCGGCGTAGGCGGATTCGAAGAGCAGGAAGTCGCTCACGCGGCGTTCGCCACCGGTGCGGATGAGGAGGTCGACCGGGGGCAGGTGCTGGGTCGAGAGGGCGCGCTGGAAGGTCTGTTCGGTGACTTCTTCCGGCAGGAGCTGGCCGCTCTTGACCTGGAGCGCGAGGGCGCGCGCGGCGCTGACGATGTCCGCCCGGCCTCCGTAGGAGAGCGCCAGGCTGAGCGTCATGCCGTTGCACTGGGAGGTGTAGTCGATCGCGCTCTGGACCGCCTGGCGCGTGGCGAGGGGCAGCTCGTCCGCGTCGCCGATGACCTGGAGCTTCACGTCCTGGTCGCGCAGCTCGACTTTTTCGCGTTCGGCGAAGTCGAGCAGGAGGTTCATGAGCGCGCGGACCTCGGGGCGGGGACGGCCCCAGTTGGCCACGCTGAAGGCGTACAGGGTCAGGTACTCGACGCCCTCTTTGCGGCAGGTGCGCACGGCTTCGCGCACCGCGCGAGCACCTTCCGCGTGGCCCTCGACCCGGGAGAGGCCGTTCGCCTGCGCCCAGCGACCATTGCCATCCATGATGATGGCCACGTGGCGGGGCACCTGTCTCGCATCGGCGTGGCTGGCAGCCTGGGAAGAAGAAGAAGCCTGGGAATGGTCTGCGCGAGGGCTCACTACGGTCTCCTGCGAAGCGATCGGGGGGATACCCCGAGCCAGCTTGACTCAGCGTCGTAGCCCAAAGTGTGGAGCTTTCGAGGAGAAACTGGTGCGAGGGGCGCCGGCTATGGGACCAGGGGCGCCCGGAACGGCACCGTGAGGGTGAAGACGACCTGGGGCGGTCCTGCTTCCTGGAGCTGGGCCTGGCCTCCGTGAGCCTCCGCGACCGCGCGCACGATGGCCAGTCCGAGGCCTGTTCCACCCTTGTCCTGCCGCGTCGTGACAAAGCGGCGGAAGATGTTGTCGCGCACGTACGGCGGTACCTGGCCGGAATTCTTGACCACGATGCAGCCCTGGCCATCGCGGGCGAGCACCGAGACCTCGACGCTGCTGCCGGCAGTGGAATGGATCAAGGCGTTGTCGAGCAGGTTGCCGATGGCGCGGCTGAGCCAGGTGCGCTCGCCCTGGACCTTGACCTCGGCGGTCTCGGTCAGGGTCACGCGGGCACGCGCCGGCAAGGTCTCGAGCGTGGCGCGCACCAGCTCGGCGAGCTGCAGGGTCTCCAGCTCCTCGAGGCCGCCCGCCTCCATGCGCGCCAGGCGCAGCAAGTCGCCGAGCAGGCGTTCGATGCGCTCCACGGCTTCGCGGATGCGCGCGACGAAGCGCCGCGCCTGTTCGGGTTCGGCGAGCGCTCCTTCCTCGAGGACTTCCGCGCTGGCGCGGATCGCCGCCACGGGGTTCTTGAGCTCGTGGGAGAGATCCGCCGCGAACATCTCGGCGAAGGGCCTGCCCTCGAGCTGGCGGCGCATGGAGTCGATCGAGCGGGTCAAGCGCGTCACTTCACGGCCCCAGGGCACCGGCGGCGGCTGGCCGCCTTGCTCGCCGCGGCTGACGCGCTCGCTGAAGTCGCTGAGCGCCTCGATCGGAGCCGCGATCGAGCGCCCGATCCAGACGGCGGAGATGGCCGCCGCCGCGCCCAGCACCAGGCTGATCACGAGCACGGTGGGAGCGAAATCGGTGAGCAGGCGCTCCATCACGATCGTGGGCTTGATCACCTCGACCGCGCCGATGCGCTCGCCGTGCACGACGATCGGCGCCGTGCTGGTCGCGGTGGGCCCCTCGCCCGAGAACTCGTCGCCGGGCGGGCCCTCCCCTTTGCTGAGCGGGCGATGAAACAGCACCTCGCCCTGCGCGTCGAGCAGCTTCCAGGAGGAGCTCTCGCGCTGGCGCGTGTCCTCCGCCAGCTCCGCCGCCAGCTCGCGCAGGCTGGGGCCACCGCGCTCCAGCTGCCCGGAGAGCAGGTTGGCGATGGACCGCGCCTCGTCGGAGGCGGCCTGGTTGGACAGGCGCACCGCGCGCGCTTGCACGCGGTCGATCACCATCACGCCCAGCCCGCCCGCGAAGGCGCCGACCACCGCCGCCAGCGCCAGGAACACCTGCAGGCGAATGGACAGCCCGGTACGCCGGCTGCGCGCGAGGCGCGAGGCGATGAACGCCACGAACAGGATGGCGCCGATCGCGGCAGCAGCAACGACGATCAGCCGCGCCACTACTCGTCCGCGTCGGCCTCGACGGAGCCCGCCAGGCGATAGCCCACGCCGCGCACGGTCTGGATCAGGTTCTCGGGCGCGCCCGCAGCCTCCAGCTTGCGGCGCAAGGACTTGATGTGCGAGTCGATGGTGCGATCGGTCATCACGAAGCCGCTGCCCCACACGCGATCGATCAGCTCGGCGCGCGTGTACACCTGGCCGCGGCTGTCCCAGAGCTCCGCGAGCAGGTCGAACTCCACGCGGGTGAGCTCCAGCACGCGCCCGGCAAAGCTCGCCTGCCGCCCCCTGCGATCGATGTCGATGTCCGGCGCCGCCTCCGGATCCGCAGCGCTGAAGCGCCTCAGCACCGCGCGCACCCGCGCCACCACCTCGCGCGGTGAGAAGGGCTTGGTGACGTAATCATCCGCGCCGTCTTCCAGCGCCGAGACGCGATCGCTCTCGCTCTCGCGGCTGGAGAGCACGATCACCGGCGTGGTGCGGGCCTCGGCTCGCAACAGGCGCAGCAGGTCTCGTCCGTTTCCGTCCGGCAACATCAGGTCGAGGATGATCAATGTCGGCCAGCCGCGCGCTGCTTCCGCCCGCGCATAGCCAGCGGCGATCTGCGTCTCGAAGCCCGCGCGCTGCAGCGCAAATTCGAGCGACTCTGCGATGGCCGGCTCGTCTTCGACGATCAAAATGCGCGTCGCCGTTGGCGTTCGCCCCGATAGTACCCGGGGGGGTGAACCACGCTGCGGCAGTGCACGCGTCGACTGCATCAGAATAGGCCGCGATTGTAGCAACTAGAGACACCGGCGCTGGAGAGCTCGCGCCGAACCCCGCGCGAGGGCTGGTGTTTGGCGACGGGGGACGCTATGAACACCTCGATGCCTCCGCTCCCCCCGAAAAAGGCCGTGGCCCTGGATCTGCTGGAGCGCACTTCGGTGTTCGTACATCTCGATCCACGGCGGCCCGGCGTCATCGTTCCTCTCGTCTTTGCGAAGCAGCCGCAGCTGGTCTTACAGATCGGTCTGAACATGGCGATCGCCATCCCGGACCTCGAGGTCAACGACAGCGGGATCAGTTGCACGCTCAGCTTCAATCGCCGGCCTCATTTCTGTCGGCTGCCCTGGTCTGCCATCTACGCGCTGATCGGTCAGGAGGGTGGCGGGATGGTGTGGCCGGAAGACGTGCCACCCGAAGTCGTGGCCCAGCAGCGCTCGGCTGCCAAGAAAGATGCACCGCGCAAGCCCGTCCTGCGAGCCATCGACGGCGAGGGCGATTCGGCCGACCGACAAGAATCTCCCGAAGAGGAAGCGCCGCACGCGCAGCGCTCCCCCGCCCCGCTGAAGGCGGAGCCGGCGCGCAAGCAAAACCTGCGGCGCACGAGCTCCTTGCCGCCGCGCCTGGTGCAGCAGCGCTCGCCTCAGGCTTCCCCGGAGGTCTCGCCTGGCGTTTCCCCGGATCTGGAGCAAGAGCTGGAGACGGCAGCGCAGCTCGATCCCGGCTCTTCGCCGCCGCCCTCGCCGGAGCTGGCAGCCCGGCCGTCATCGGAGCGGGTCTCCACGCCCGCGGAAAGCAAGCGCGCGCGGCCTCCGTATCTGCGCCTGGTCCGCTGAATCAGCGAGCGGGGCCAGCGAACGGGCGCGCCGAGGGGGCTCAGCCAGCGTCGGAGCTGGCGTCAGGGGTGCCGGAATCCGGGAGCTCCGGAGTCACCGCAGCGTCGCCGCTGGTCGAGGCGTCGAGCGCCCCCGCGTCCGCCTCGCCCGGTGGCGGCCCGGCATCTTGCCCGGACGCCACCGCGACGCAGGCGTGGACGCCGTCGACGATCGAACACGTATAACCGGCGACGCAGCCGTGGTAGTCACACGACCCGGGCTGGCAAAGGGCGTCCGGCGTGCAGGTCTCGGCGAGACCGCACTGTTCTGGCCGCACGCAGCTGGGGATCCCGGGGATGGCGACGCAGCGCTGGCGATAGTCGTCACAAACGAAGCCCGGGGCGCAATCTTGCCCGCTCGAGCAGTCCTCGTCGTAGATCGGGCACCCGAGCAGCAGTGTGAGCGGCAACCCCCAGAGCAAGCGCTTCATCAAATCAAAGGACTCCGGCCGGGTTTCAGCTTAGCAAGCCAGCAACCTTGCACAAGCGAGCGAGCCGGCATTAGGATCCCGGCCCGGAGATCAAGACAGACCCCGATGGAAGTCCGCTGTTCCAGTTGCTCGACCGAGTACGAGTTCGACGACGCGCTCGTCTCGGCTCGCGGCACGAGTGTGAAGTGCACGAACTGCGGCCATCAGTTTCGCGTTCATGCTCCCGCCGCCGCGGGCGGCGTATCCGAGAAGTGGATCGTGCGCGACGGCAAGGGCAAGGAGACCCTGTTCACGTCGCTGCGCGAGTTGCAGCAGGCGATCGTGAGGGGCCTGCTGGATCCGAAGCACGAGATGTCTCACGGCAACCAGCCGTTCCGGCCGCTGCAGGACATCTACGAGCTGCAGACCTTCTTCGACGTGGCGCGTCACCGCGCCATGAATCAGCGCCAGCCGCCGCGCACGCTGCTGGGCGTCGGGCGCGATGCGGTCAAGCCCTCGCGGCAATCGGTGCCGCCGCCGCGCAAGCCGCGGCCGGAGGCCTCGGCGCCCGTCCAGGACCGGGTCACGCCCATCGCCGGAGTGCCGGCAGTAGATCCGCCCGTCGCGCCGGCGCGCAGCGATGACGACGTGCGCGTGCCTACCGAGACCGGCACGCGCCCGCTGCTGCACGGCGCCAACGCAGCGCTCACGGGCACCGCCGGCGCCGGTCCGGTGCCGACTCCGCAAGATCGTGCCGCGCTGAACGATCGTGTTTCGCAGCCTCTGCTGGAGCGCATCTCGCAGAACCCGCTGGAGCCGCCGCTGATCACCAAGACGGTCAACGCCGTCCCGGCGACGGCCGGCAGCACGGTGCCCTGGCAGCACCTGCAGGGCTTGCAGGACGAGCCTGCCAGCAACCCGCTCGGGCGCAGCCGCGGCGCGGGCTCGCGCTGGATCGTCGCGCTGCTGGTGCTCGGCACGCTCGCGCTCGTGGGCGGCACCGTGGGCCGCGAGTACCTGGTGCGCTTCGTGCGCCGCGAGCCGCCGGCTCCGGTGGTCGACCAGCGCGTGCCGGCGCTGCTCGAGCAAGCGCGCGGGGCCCTGGCCCGGGGCGACTTCGAGACGGCGCACGGCGAGCTGGCCAAGGCCAGCGTGCTCGCCGAGACGGACCCCGACGTGGCCGTGGCGCAAGCGCGCCTGGAAGTGGCGCGCGCCGAGCCGGTGTGGCTGCGCCTGAAGATCTCCGCGGCGCTCGAAGCCGCGGCCGCCCAGAAAGCGCAGAGCCGCAAGCGCAAGCCGACGGCCGCCGAGGTCGCGGCGGAGGCGGATCAGGCGGAGAAGGACGCGATCGAGAAGAAGCAGCTCGAGCTCGCCTTCCAGGATCGCATGAACCAGGCCAAGGCCAGCGTGTCCTCGGCGATGATGCGCGCTCCGAACGCGATCGACGCCGTGCGCGCCAAGGTCGACTCGCTGCGGCTCGCCGGGCAGGTGAAGGACGCGCGCGCCCTGGTGGGTCCACTCGCCAACGCCGCCAGCGATCCCGACAACGCCTACTCGCTCGGCGCGCTCGACGTCGCGGAGGGCGACGCGGGCCTGCCTTCGGCGCTCGATCGCCTGCGCACCGCCGCGCGCACGGAAGAGGCGCTGGGCAAGGCGCGCGCGCTCCTGATCTACGCGCTGGCCCAGAGCGGCGACGCGACCGGCGCCAGCGCCGAGCTGGGCAAGCTGCAGACGCTCGCCCCACAGCACCCGGCGCTGGCCGCGCTCAAATCGCTGGTGGAGCTGGCGCAGAGCAAGGTTGCGCCGGTGCCGGAGCCCGAGCCGCCGCGCGCGGCGCCCGCCAGCACTCCCGCTCCTCGCGCGGAAAAGAGCGGCAACGACACGCAGAGCCTGCTGGAGCAGGCGGGCAAGCTGCACCGCGAGGGCGACCTGGACGGCGCCGAGAAGGTGTACCAGAGCGTGCTGGCGCGCTCGTCCAAGAACGTCGATGCAATCTCGGCGCTGGGTGACATCGCGCGCGAGCGGCACAACAACGCCACGGCCGCGGCCTTCTACGATCAGGCGCTGAAGCTCAACCGCAACCACGTGCCCACGCTGATGGGCCGCGCCGACATGTACTGGGCTTCCGGCAACCGCATCCTGGCCGTGGCGCTCTATCGCCGAGCGCTGGCCCAGGTGAGCCCGTCGGACCCGGTGGGGCAGCGCGCGCTCAAGCGCATCGAGGACTTCGACCGCGACGGCGCGGGGACGGGGACCGGCACGATCGAGGGCAGCGAGCCCGACCCGAGCGAGGCCAACCCCACGGAGAAGGAGCCCGCCGCCGAAGCACCGGCGCCGGCACCCGCTCCGTCCAACGACTCCAGCGAGGCGGCGCCCGTGAAGCGGCGTCTGCCCCCGATCGGCGGCGTTCCAACGGGCGATGCCCCCGCGCCGCTGAACCCCAGCAAGCCGGCCACCCCGAGCAAGCCCGCTCCGGTTCCCGGCGACAGCGCCGAGACAGCACCCGGCGGCGCTTCGCCTCCCTGAAACACGACCTCGATGAAACGTTCTCGTTGCTGGGGCTGGCTCGCCGCTCTGCTGCTGAGCCTGGGCTGCGACAACTCGAGCCAGCCCTCGACGACCATCCACATGCTGCGCAGCGGCCTCGACAAGGCGGCAGGCGGCGTGATCGTGGAGCTCGATCTGTCGCACGGCGTCTCCGAGAAGCCGCCGTCCTTCAGCCTGCTCTCGGGCGCGGGCGCCCCCACCTACGCGGATCTGGTCCAGACCATCACGCGCGCGGCCCGGGATCGGCGCACGCGCGGCTTCCTGCTGCGCCTGGGCGACGCCGATCTGAGCTGGGCCCAGGCGGAGGAGCTCGGGCGCTTGCTCGGGGCGGTGCAGCCCGAAGAGCCCGTGGTCTGCCACGCGCACGCCTACTCCAACGCGACGTTGCTGTTCGCGCTCACGGCCTGCGACCGCGTGTGGCTCAGCCCCGCCGGCGAGGTGGCCAGCGTCGGCATCGCCGGGCAGATGCTGTATCTCAAGCGCTTGCTCGATCGGCTCAAGGTCAAGGCCGACTTCCTGCACATGGGCCGCTACAAGAGCGCGGCGGAGACCTTCACGGAAGATGGCCCGACCGTGCCCGCGCGCGAGTCGCTGGAGGCGGTGCTGGGCTCGCTGCGCAAGACCTGGATCGACGGCCTCACGGCATCGCGCGCCGGCGCGCAGCTGCAGAAGGACGGCCACGACATCCAGAAGCTCGCCGAATACGGACCCTGGTCGGCGGAGGACGCGAAGCAGTCGGGGCTGATCGATGCCATCGGCTATCTCTCGGAAGCGCGCGACGACGCCAAGCAGCGCGCGCAGGTCGAGAAGGTCGAGACCTCGTTCGGGCTGCAGGCGCGGCGCGACGCCGCCGACGAGGTCGCGCAGCTGCTGCGCTTCATCGCCGGCAGCTCCAAGTCCGATCACGGCGCCGAGCACATCGCGGTACTGCCGACCGCGGGCGGCATCAGCATGAGCTCCAGCGGCGGCGTGGTGGGCGACGGCGGCATCGCGGCCGACGCGCTCAGCAAGACCCTGCGCAAGCTGCGCGACAACGACTCGGTCAAGGCGGTCGTGATCCGCATCGACTCGCCCGGCGGCTCGGCGCTCGCGAGCGACCTGTTGTGGCACGAGCTGATGCAGCTGCGCGAGAAGAAGCCGCTGATCGCCTCGCTGGCGGGCACCGCGGCCAGCGGCGGCTATTATATGGCCTGCGCGGCCACCCGCATCCTGGCCGAGCGCACCAGCATCATCGGCTCGATCGGCGTGGTCGGCGGCAAGATCGTGTTCGGCGAGGCGCTCGACCAGCTGGGCGTGAGCAGCGTCACCTTTCCCGCCGCCAAGGAACCCGCGGCGGCCGCGCGCGCCGCCTACCTCTCGCCGCTCACCGAGTGGGACGAGCCCACGCGCGAGGCCGTGCGCGCGCAGATGTCCGCCATCTACGAGCTCTTCTTGCAGCGCGTCTCACGCGGCCGCGACCTGCCGGTGGAAGAGGTGCGCAAGATCGCCGAAGGCCGCATCTGGTCCGGCGAGCAAGGCCTCGAGATCAAGCTGATCGACGGCTTCGGCGGCCTCTCCGAGGCGATCGCCCTGGCCAAGCAGCAAGCGGGCCTCGAAGACGACGTCGAGGTCAAGGTCGAGGGCGGCGCCGAGGGCCTGCTCGAGCTGCTCGGCGTCGACTCCGACGACAGCGACGAGTCGACGCTGCGGGCGGCGCTCGCCCGCGTGCGCAGCGCGGCGCCGGGCCCTTTCGACAGCCTGGCGGAGCCCTGGCGGCCCTACGCCGGCAGCCTCGCGCCCCTCTTGGGCCGCGAGCGAGTGCTCACCGCGGTGCCCTTCGCGCTGCAGATCCGCTGAGCGCTTCAGGAGCAGGGCTCGGCCCCATCCGGACCCTGCCGCTCACCAGGATGTGCCCACTGCATCAGCGGGTCGGAGGCGTGGCGCCGAGGGCGAAGCAGTAGAAGCCGCCGAAGCCGCCGCCGGCGCCCACGCGGAAGTCGCCGGCGGGCGCGCCCGCGCCTTCACTCGTGGTGGCGCCCGGCTCGCAGCCGTTGATGGTGTGATCGTTGATCCAGCGCGCGCCGACGGCGGCGTCGCCGCCCAGCGAGAAGGCGCGCGGCCACGAGTGCCCCACCGGGATCTGCCCGCCGACACCGGCCAGGTTGCCTTGCTTGCCGTGCAGCGTCTTGGAGGTCCAGCCGTCGCAGCTGGCGACCACGCCCGAGGCGCCGTCATCGAACAGCTTGCCGCAGCTGTCCGAGCCGGTGAGCGTGTCGTGGTTGTCCTGGCCCGACTGCCACATCTCCTCGCCGTTTTCATCGCTGAAACGGGTACCGAGCGGAGACGCCGCGCCGCGCGGACGACCCTTGGCGTTGGGCAGCAGCCCCTCCAGATCGCGCGCGAACAGCACCCCGTTGAAGTCGTACCAGGGCCCCTGCCCCACGCGACCGATGGCGTCGACCCGCGCCTCGCTGTCCGTGCCGGGGCTGCTCAGGAACGCGCGCCAGATCTTCTGATCGCCGGGGTTCGAACGGCGCGCGAGCATGCTGCAGATCTCGTCGGCGCCGGCGAGGCCGCCGAAGTCGCCCCCGTAGCCGCGCGCGGGATCGGGCTCAGGGGCATGCTCACCGGCGGGCAAGCTATACAGCCCGGCCTGACTCGTGGCGAAGAAGCTGAAGTAGGGGCGCGCATCCGTCGCGGGCGCGGCGTTCACCTCCGGCGCGTAGACGACGCCGTCCAGCGAGCAATCGGCCCACGAAGAGATGTTGGGATCGGCGGCCATGAACTGCAGCGGGGCGCCGCGGTCGCCATCGGGCCCACAACCCACCACGCTCAGCGCGAGCAGCAGTGCCGCACCCGCATGCGGCTCCAGCCGGGAAGCGGGGCGGGGCTCGTTGTGCATGGAGTTACTAACGGTCGTGGGGCGGGGCTCCACTAATGGGTGCGCAGCACCCCCGCGGCGCTGCCGTTAGCTAGCAGCATGAGCCTGCGAAGATGCTGCCGCTGCTGGCCCGTGCTGCTGATGTCGGTGAGCTGCGGCAACGACAGCCCCGATCACGACACTGGATCCAGCGCGGAGGACGCCGCGGCGCTCGAGCTCCCCTATGCGCCCTGCGCGCCGGAGGCCGGCGTGGGCGAGTTCTCGATCGACCTCGGCCCTGACTACACCAGCGCACAGGGCAAGGTGCTCGACAGCGTGATGACCGACCAGCTGCCGGTGATGCAAGCGCAGGCGGGCGACTGCCGGCTGCTCACC
This sequence comes from Polyangiaceae bacterium, assembly GCA_035760985.1. GTDB lineage: Bacteria > Myxococcota_A > Polyangia > Polyangiales > Polyangiaceae > SZUA-265. The sequence goes on along the minus strand of DASTRX010000029.1, from coordinate 1,335 downwards.
TCACCCAAGCACCTGTGCGACCCGGCGTGCCCGGTAGCGACCCAGATCTGCGGCGCCGGCAACCGCTGCGTCGACCTGCCCTCGCCCCGCGACGTGGGCGCGGTCACGCTCAGCGGCTTGCTGGTCCCGGTGCGCATGTCGCCCAACCCCGTCACGGGCAACTACCACCCCGAGGGCGGACCCTTGCCCTACCCGGCCTACCGCGCCGGCGCGGGCTTGCAGTTGCATGCGCAGGGTGGCGAGTATGACGCCTTCGAGCTCGGCGGCTGGGGCGTATCCGCGCTGGAGCTGACGACCGATCCGGTCGTCGTGGAGAGCGGAGCTGCCACCCAGCTCGCCTGGAAAGTGCCGCGACAGGTCGGTCCCGCGCGCGTGCAGCTCGCGCTGCACCTCGACAACCACGGCAGCAGCAACGCCTGGATCGAGTGCGACGTCGCCGACCAGGGCAGCGCCGAGATCCCGGCCACACTGATCGACGGCCTGCTGACGCTCGGACGATCGGGCTTCCCCACCGTCACGCTCACCCGCCGCACGGCGACCTCCACCGGCATGGACCTCGGCTGCGTGCAGCTGCTCGTGACCTCCTCCGTGACCGCGGGCGTCTCCCTGGCGGGCCTCGTCTCCTGCAACGACTCCTCGATGTGCCCGTCGGGACAGACCTGCCGCCCCCTCCTGCGCTACTGCGAGTGAACCCTGCGGGGGACGCCGGCCTCGAGCCCGCGGCAAAGGCAACACGAATTCGGGTGCCGGCCGGGGCTGGGAGGCCTTCCCCGGGGCTGAGAGCCTCCCGCGGGGGTGGGAGCCGCCCCGCGCGGCCCTGTTTCCTCCGCAAAAGGCTTGACGATTCACGCCCCTGAGGCCAACCTCCGGCGCGCTCTTCGAGAGCCCGGAGAGGTGACCGAGTGGCCGATGGTACCCGCTTGCTAAGCGGGCGTAGGTAACACTACCGCGGGTTCGAATCCCGCCCTCTCCGCAAGTAAAGGCCGTCAAAACAGGGGGTGTTTGTTCGCGCGTCATACGGCGCGACATACGCCCCCTTGGGACGGCAAGGGGCGGCGCGGGGTGATGGGTGGTGGATCGGCTCCCTGTCACGCCGCTTGCAGCAGGGGATTTGGATGGATCCCCTTTTCAACCGGCGCGCCAGGGAGCCGGTTTTGTCACGCGCCAGGGTTGGTGCTGCACGCCGGAACGTGCGCGTTCGGCGAGCCCGAAACCAGCCGTGGATGTGCTCAATCTCGAAGCCGCACTCGATATTCGTCGACGATCCAGAGCTTCCGTTCGAGGGGCTCAGTTTCGAGCAATGGTATGATCCGTTGGAACGTGGCGAGTACATGG
>DASTRX010000028.1:0-35595 GCA_035760985.1 Polyangiaceae bacterium | reverse complement strand
TGGTACCCGCAGACCGTCGCAGCAGGCAACTGAATTTGATGCGCTGCGCTCGCGGCCCCTGCAGGTGATGTTGAAAGTCAATTCCAGTGTCGATGCGGCGCCGCGACGTCCCGCGGCACGATCGAGAGGGTTGAGCGAGAGCGCGCTGCGTCACGCAGGTCCATGATGTCCGGTCTTCGCGCGCCGTGTCGTGCTCGAGTCGGTCGCGGAGCATGATCGCGGAGCAGGATCGGGTCTAACGTCGCTCGATAGGCAGGCGAGCGCTGGCGCGAGCCACCACCTAGCTTCCAGTCGATGGGATTGGTTGACGCCGAGGCAACTCAGGCTAGCGAGCGAAACAGCTCGACGTAGCGGCCGCTCACTGCCTTCACGCTGTATTCGGCTTCCACACGGGACCGCCCGGCTCGCCCCATGCGCGCGGCCTGATCGGCGTCGCGGTGCATGGCGATCAGCGCATCTTCCCACTCGTCGGGCCGCGTCGCGAGCCAGCCATTGGTGCCAGGGCGCACGATCTCCGCGTTCACGCCGACCGGACTCGCCACCACGGGCACTCCCCGCGCCATGTACTGCAGCAGCTTGAAGCCGCACTTACCGCGATTGAACGGCGTGTCCGAGAGGGGCATGATGCCCACGTGGATGTCCGCAAGTGCCTCCACCTCCACCTGAGGGGTCCACCGCACGGTATCGACCGGCAGCGACTTGATCCAGGCGCGGGGGAAGCGCTCGCAAACCAGCAGCAGCCGCCCGCGCGTTTCCTCGAGCACCCGCCGCAACACAGGCACCAGCGGATCGAACTCGGCGAGGTTTGAAGCGACGCCCGTCCAACCGATCGTGAAGGGGCGATCCGGCAGCGGCCGGGGCAAGTAGCGCTCGCTGTCCACGACTGTGGGAATGATCAGGGTGCGGTCCGGCACGCCCAGCTGCTCTGCCAGGTGCGCGTTGCCGGCGATCACGCGCGCACAGGCCTGCGCGATGCCTTGGATCCATTTCCGCCCGCCCTTCTTGACATAGAGCGCGTCGTCGAGATCGAACACGCAGGGCCGGATGCGGGCCAGGCGCCGCTCGAACAGCGAGGTCATGAACGGCAAGAGCGGCTTTTGAAACACCAGCACGTCGTGGCGCTGGGCCCTTGCCAGCTGGCTCAGTCGGCTGAGCACTCCGGCGTAGCTCAGGAGGGCGCGCAGCGATCTCGGCGGCGACCAGTGCTCGGTCTCCCCCTGGTTGCTGGGATTGGCCGCGTACACTTGGCACACCAGCCCCTCTCGCCGTAGCGCCGGCAGCAGCTGTTGCACACGGAACCGCGAAGACGGGGTGCGCAACCCCTGTGCATAGAACGCCACCTTCGGCCCGGTTCGGCTCATGCGCGCAGGAAATAGCACGGCGACCCGAAGAGTCAACGCAACCTTCGGCAGCCACGGAGCGCTGCATCCCGCCGTAGTGGCGACCCGGAGCGCGGCTGAAGCACCGGCTCATTCTTCTTGCCTCGATCTCGTGAAACCAAGGCGCTAGCTTTCGACCCATGACGGCCGACTCGAGGCGTTATCGCGAACACTACGAAAAGTTCGGCTTCAGTCGCACCCAGCGACAGGCGATCTCCTGGGTGAATCCCGGGTCGACAGTCTTGGAAGTCGGGTGCGCCTCCGGCTACATCGGCCGCGCCTTGATCGAGGAGAAAGCTTGCCGGGTGACCGGGCTCGAGCTCGACCCGGAGGCAGCGCGCGAGGCGCGCGCCAACCACGTCGACGTTCGGCAAGGCTCGCTCGAAGATCCCGCGTTTCTGGCGTCGATCAACGACAGATACGACTTTGTGCTCGCCACGGACGTGCTCGAACACCTTCGCGAACCAGCGCGTGTATTGAGCGAATTCAAGCGCTGGCTCGAGCCGGGCGGACTGGCCATCATCTCCGTGCCGAACATCGCGACCTGGCGCATCCGCTACCAGCTGTTTTTCCGAGGCGACTTCAGATACCAGGAGACGGGGATTCTGGACCGCACGCATCTGCACTTCTTCACCTGGGAAACCCTGCACGAGCTCTTGGCCGAGCAGAGCTGGACCATTCGTGACACGATGGTCGAGAGATGGGAGTTACCGGTTGCTCGCAAGGTCCTCGTAGAGCTGCCGCGGAGCCTGGGGAGGCTCTCGAAAGAACAGCCTGGGCACGGCGTGATGCGTAGAATTCACCGGCCGCTGCAGTGTTGGGCCCACGACCTGCAATGCCGCGGCGAAAGGGCCGTCGAGCGAGTGGCTCGGCGCTGGCCCAACCTATGCGCCTCGCATATCGCGCTCTTACTGAGCGCGCCGCCAGCGGCCGCTGCTTCACCCGTTGCCGGTGTTCCGTCACTCGCTCGAGAGGCGATCGCCTCAGCTCACGGGTGAGACAGCTGCCTTGGCGCCCGGGATGAGCCTGAGCGCAGCGCGGATGCCGCTGCGATCGAGCAGCAACATGGCCCCGATGTGAAAAAGAAGTAGCACCGCGATGCATCCCACGAAGCCCCCGATGTCTCGCGCATGCGGCGCGAGCCAGCGCGCCAGCAGATAGTCGGCGCCGCCCGCCAGGGCTGCCGCCCAGAGGCGACGAGGCAAGCAGGCGTGGGGGACGAGCCGGGGCGTGAGAGCCATCAACGCGCCGTTGGCAACCACGATGTGCACCGCGTATCCGACGGCGAACCCCAGCGCGCCCCAGAGGGGCGTCGTGAGCGGCACCAGCACCCAAGCGAGCGCGGTCCAGCCGAGAGACGCACGCAGGAGTAACCGCGGCCGATCCGTCGCGCCCAACACAGCGGCCAGCAGGGGCACGAAAAACCCGATCGCAACCGTACAGGCGTACACGTGCAAGAGGGGCAACGCCGGCAGCCACTTGTCGCCATACACGACGTGGATCAATGGTTCACCCATCCCACAAAACACCGCCACGAAGAACGTGGTGCAGCCGAAGCAGAGCTGAACGAAACGTCCGAACGTCTCGCCCAGGAGTTGCTCGTCGTCGCGGATTCGGCTGTACAGGGGGAAGGCGACTCGACTGATGATATCGACGAGCTTGAGCGGGAAAAAGGCAGTGCTCTGCGCCCAATTGAGCAGACCCAATGCTCGAGGCCCGAGCACCGCACCGGCATAGAACGGCGCGAGCGCGCCATTGACCATGCCGAGCGCGCGATTCATCTGGAACGGCACGCTGAAGCTGATGATCGGGCGCAAGAGCGCCCAGTCGAGCACCAGACGGGGCCAAAACGGCCTGAGGACGTAGGCCGTGCTCGTGGCGAGCACCCCTTGGACCAGCACAGCGGTCGCGAGTGACCAGATGCCCCAGCCGAGCCACGCCAGCCCGGTGGCAACGACGTAAAAGGTGACACTCATGATCAGATCGATGGTGCCTAGCCGCGCGAAACGCAGCTCCCGCTCCATGAGAACACACGGGACGCTGCGCAGCGCGGCGAGCAGCAGGCTGCCCGACAACGCCCGGAGCAACCAGGCACTACCTTCTGGAAGTTGTGGCCAAATTCGTCCCGCGAAGCGCGCCCCCACCCCGACGCCGACGATGATCAGCAGGGATAGCGCCACCTGGGCCAGGAACACGCTGGAGAGCTCGGTGTCGGTCGGTTCCTCCTTCTTTCGGATCAAGGCCGCGCCCAGGCCAGCGTCCCCGACGAACGATAAGAGGCTCAGAGCAAACTGGATGATGGCAAATGCACCGAAGTCACTGGGGGTGAGCAGTCGCGCGAGCGCGACCTGCCCGCCGAGGACGATCAGCTGCACGAGCGCGGTGCGGACCACGAGTACGATCACCCCATGCCGGGCGCGCTGGGCCCACTCGGCCACGCCGGGCCCGGCGCGCTCGCGTTCGGGCCGTGGGGTCGCTCGAGCAGGCTCGTTGGGGGGGAGCGCTGGGTGCGACGGCGGGCTGGGCGAGGGGGGCGCTCCACCAACTTCAAGGCGTATCAGCTCGACGGGGCGACGCACTCTGCGATGGGTTGCGAAGTCCGCCAGTCCGAGAGCCATGCAGCGAGCCTTGTCGAGCCGCTCCTTCTCGAAGATGAGTGCCCGAGCGCACTTGACGAACAAGCGCAAGGCGCGAGACGCCGTCCACGACGGCTCACGGCCAGCGTACTCTCTCACGATCATCAGCCGGTTGCGGACCATCGTGTACCAACGAAACGGGGCATGGTTGACCGTTGTCACCCGAAGGCCAGGGAGCACGCGCTGGACTTGGCGACGGCCAGTCGCATGGACCAGATGCGGAGCAAGGGCCAACAGGACGCGGTACCCCTTGGAGCGGGCGCGCAAGCAGTACTCGTGGTCGATGTCATCGATGAAGAAATCGTCACGAAACGGGCCAATCGTCTCGTAGGACTGCATGGACATCAGCGAACCCGCCGTGATGACCGTCTCGCGCTCGATGTAGCCGCATGCCGTCTCGCCCTTGATGAACAGCTCGCCGGTGTGAGCGTCGATATGGTTGGCACCGAGGACTCCGAGTCGATCGAGCTCGGCTTCGCCCACGGCCGCGCAGACGAGCTGCAGGGATTCGATCAGCTGAGGCCTCGCCGAGGAGTCCTGATCGAAGGTGATGAACCACGAGAAACCGTGGGCCAGCGCGTATTCGACGCCCTGGTTCAATCCCGTCGCCACGCCCTCGTTCGTGCCGTTTTCTATCAGCCCGATTCCGTCCTGCTGGGCGAGCCGTCGCAGCATGGCCGTGGCTTCCGGACTCGACGCGTTATCGACGACGACGAGGCCACCGACCTGCGGACGGAGCGTCGCGATGCGCTCCGGAAAGGCCGAATCTGGGTGGTGAGTGACTACAATGGCACAAATGGTTTCCTCTGCAGGCGGCAGCACAGGGCACGGGTACACGCGATCGGCTGCGATGGGTAGGCAGGAAATGGGGTCGCCCCGAGTTCCACGCCCCGTGCCCGCCCCAAATGATCCGGGCGTCTGAAGCTGTCTCGGCCGCTTTCAGAGGGCGGGGTTCATTCTTCTTCCTCCTCTTCCGCCTCGCCCTCCATGACCTGGGAGCGCAGGAAGGCGATCAACTCTGCCTTGCCCTGTGCCGGCAGCGCCTGAAATTGGCGGCAGGAGTCGTCCGCTTCACCCTTGCGCTCGCCGCTGGAGCAGTGCGCGTCGATGGCCTCGCGAAGGGTGCCAGCGCGCCCGTCGTGCAAGTAGGGCGCCGTGCTGGCGATGCCCCACAGATCGGCCGTCACGAACTCGCATGTGTCGATGGACATGTCCAGCAGGGTCTGCGAATCCAGAGGCGACTGCACCGGGCGGTGAGCGCCGTCGACGGGCGCATAGCGCTTGGACTGATCGCACAGCTGTTCGCCGAGGAAATGACGCTTCAGATCGGTGAACGCTGGAACCTCGAAGTGGCTTCCGCGCGCGTCCACCACCGGCTCGAGGAAGCCCTCCACGATCTTCGACGAGGCCAAATCGACGCTGACGGGCGCGGTCGCGTCGTAGCCGTTGTTGGTGTCGGCCAACATGTAGTCGTAGAAGGCGGAACGGCGCGTGTCGGGCTCACGGTACACGGTGTCGTCCACGCGTAACGCCGGTTTGTGGCAGCTGTCACAACCCACGTCGGAGAAGCGCGCCCGCCCCGCGCCGATCAGCGCCTCGTCACCGGGGGCGAGCTTCAGCTTACCTTCGCGCTGCAGGCGCAATAGATCCGTGGGTGGTGCTTGACCGACGAGGTAGATCACCATGGCGGTGATGTCGCCCACCGAGAGCTCATGCTGGATGCCGTCGCGATCCACGTCGGGCGGATCGAGCTGGATGTCGTTCGGCAAGGGCTGAAAGTCACCCGTCGCCGCGTCGCGCACGTGGTAGGCGAAGCGGTCGGAGTGCATGCCCATCTCGCCGAAGAAGGCATCCTCGGCAAACGCGCGGATCGTCGTGTGATTGCCCTTCCAACCCTGGCTCCGCACCACGAGGTCGTAGGACACGCCCTGTACCTGGCTGTAATCGCACTTGACGCCAGCATCGCTGGGCGCGCAGCTCAAGCTGCCGAACGTGACCCCCTTGGTCTCCAGGGGCACGCTGCTCGCGCTGCCGGTGCTTTGCACTTCCGCCTTCAACTGAGCACGCAAGCTCTGCAGGTCGATGGTCATCTCCGTGCTAGCGAGCTGCAGCCAGGGGTCTCCGTTGATGTTGCGGGTGTTGCGCACGTTGAAATTGCCGGTCGTGCTCGGGGCTGGGTCCTGCAGCACGTTGGCCACGTTGCGGCCGGCCCCGTCGTTGCGCGGCTGGTCATGGCAGGAGCCGCAGGAGCTGGCATTCGGCCCGGTGAAAGAGCCATTGCTGGGAATGCGCGCAAAGCGCGCCGCAGTCACGGCGGATCCTACGCCATCTGCGGCCGTGAACTCGGTCGTGGACAGTTCGTCGCCATGGTCGAAGACGAATTCCAGGTGGTCAGCGATGGTGCCGTCGGTCACCCAACGGCTGATGGCATGCTGATCGAGGTGATCTCTGCCGTCGTTGGCGCCATTCTCTTCGATGGCCTCCAGCAGCTTGCGATAGGAGCTGGCGTCCTCCGAAAGCGAGTAGGGGGGCTCCGCCGCCTCCAGCGCTTCGCGTTCCAATTCTTCGGACTCGCCGGAGCCGCAGGCCCAAGCGATGCCGCAACAGATCAGGGCTAGCGGACGGCAACTCTGGCCCAGGCAATGGGAAGCTAGGTGTTTCACAGATGTCCTCCAGTGCCGCCGGCACCGGCGCCCGGAGACTGCTCCCATCCGGGGAAGTGCTCCGCCAGCCTGCGCGACACGCGCACCCGCTACTATGGGTTACCGGCGCGGGTCCATCGCCGTGCAGCGCAGCAGCGCGCTCTTTTACTGCTACGCGCGTTTTGAAGGAGCGACGCCCGAGCTCTCGCTGCGCGATTGCTTCGAGCTGATCGTGAATTGCTCGCTTCGCACGTAGACAGATCTTTCGTCGGCCACTGGGCCACGCCTCGACGAGATCTTCTCGCGCCTGAGGCGGATCCGTCTTCGCGTCGGTGGCAGTCTGCGCCAGCCTGTGCAGCTGCGCGGCGGCGCTGACGCCTGGCGTCGCGCAGCAGGGCAGCCCTACCGGCCTAGACCACGGGTCGCAGCAAGATGACCATGGGCGTCCGGATCAGATGCGCGAGCAGCGCCGACAATACCGAGCGTGAGCAGCGGCGCTGGAGCGCCCAGATCGTGCCGCGCAGCATCGCGAGCAACACGACGAGCCCGGAGCTCCTGCCGGACTGGGCGGCTGCGTAGCTCACCACGCGGAGCGCCAGCGGCTCGGCGACGCCGACCGCTACCACGCGACTCTCGCCCCGTGCCACGCGCCTCATCTCCTCCGTTGACGTGAATGCGCTGGAGCCGCTCCGGATCCACGTTCCTTCCGGTGCCACGCGCGCGCTCGGCGAATCCTGCTGTCTTGGATGGCTGAGCGCCCCTGGGGGGCTCCCCCCTCGAAGGCCTGCGCTCGCTCCGGGGGCGCCCAGGTGCGTCATGAGCGCGAAAGCACCGACAATGACGCTCAGCTCTCGTGCTTGTCGCTCGGGTGGGGACGGGCTTACGCTTCCCGCCGTGCCGCGAGAATCGATGGACTGGCGACGCATGGGGCGTCTGGTCGTGACCGTGCACACGGCGGAGGTGCCGAGCGATGAAGATTGGGGGCAATACGTGGCAGGCGTCGACGACTACTTGCCTCTGGAGGACCAGCGCGTGCTGGTCGTTTCGGCCGGAGGCGGTCCGAACGGCAAGCAGCGCAAGATGATGACCGATGCGTTGAATGGGGCGCGGGTGCCGGTCGCTATCGTCACGAACAGCCTTTTCATGCGTGGTGCCGGCATTGCGGTCAGCTGGTTCAATCCAAGCCTGAAAGTATTGAGACCAGAGGACCTCGATCGTGCCATCCATTACCTGGGCCTGACCGACTGGGAGCGACTCGAGAGCGCGCGGGTCCTCAAAGAGCTCGAGAAGGGCCTGGGGGTCGATGTGGTTCGGCTATCGAAGCTTCCGCTTCGCCCTCACGACTCGTGAGGTGGCGAACGAGGTGTCCTTGTCCAGTTCCCCGCTGAGCTCCGTCCAGTCGACAGTGCCGACCCGATGAATCCAGGCGGTCCGGCTGCCCGAGACGCGCGGTAAGCGAACCGTTCTGCGGCGATCAGCGGCGAATTGAATCGTCAGAGGCCGGGCGCTATGGTCCAGCGATGCGTTGCAGCTGGTCGCGCGCTTGTTGGTTGGGCCTGGCGCTCGCTTGCCAGCCGAGCGTTCCGCTGACGTCCTCCGCCCCGAAGCCCGATGGGCCCGCGCCGAGCGCTGCGGCCAGGGACAGCGTGCCGAGCGCGCCGCTCCTGGTGGCATCGAGCCCGGCTCCCGAGGTCGCGGCGGGCAGCGACGCCGCGGCGAGCGAGCCGACGGCCGCGGCCACGGCGGACGGCACTTCGCCGGTCGCAGCGCCACCCGGCGACGAGCCCTGCGTGACGCCGCCGGAGCCCGGGCTCGATGGGGCGTCGCCTTGGACTCGCGAGGCGATCGAGCGCGTGGCGCAGCTCTTACCGCTGGCGCGACGCTGCACGGAGGCGTTGCGGCCCGGGCGGGAGGAGCAGGCGACGCTGCGTCTGGTGTTCGACCAGGCGGGTCAGCCCCTGTCGCAGCACGTGGTACACAGCACACCGGGAGCTTGCGACGCAACCGAATGCTTGAAGCAAACCCTCGCTCGGGTGCGGGGCCCGAAGCTGAACTCGGACTACGATTCCGTCGATGTCACCCTTTCGCTGCACAGAGGCGCGGAACCTACGGGCGTTCTGGAGCCACCGGATGTGCTCGTGGCCGACGAGTCCGCTGCCCTCGACTCGGCGAGCTGCGTCGATCCCGCGGTGGCCCACCTGTCGCGGGCGAAGGTGCGCGAGGTGGTGAACGCTCGCTCCGAGGGACTGCAAAAGTGTTACTCGCAAGCGCTGTCGCGCAACCACGCGGCGGCCGGAAATGTGACGTTCGAGTTCTTGATCGGGCAAGACGGCCAGAGCCAGCTGGCCCGAGCGCGGGACGCCACGTTGGACGATTGCGAGGCGATTCGCTGCATGATCGGGCTCTTCCGAGGGCTCAGCTTCCCGGCCCCCGTCGGGCGCAGCGTGCGTATCATCTATCCCATTCGCTTTGCCGTCGAGCAGGCGCCCGCCGAGCTGAAGTGAGGGGCGGCACCAGCGCGGTCGCAGGTCGCAGCCGTCACCCGAGCGAAGCGTGACGGGTCTCGCGCGTGAACGCCAGACCGAGCAGCGAGAGCAGCGCGGCTGCGGAGAGATAGTAGCCTACGAGCGCTACTCCATGAGAGCGCGCCAGGCTGGTGGCGATGTATGGCGCGAGCGACGCGCCGAGGATACCGGCCAGGTTGAAGGCGAGAGAACTGCCCGTGTAGCGCACCTCGGTGGGGAACGACTCTGATAGCACCGTGCCCAGCGGACCGTAGGTCAGCCCCATCAGCGAGAGCCCGAGCACGAGCATGCAGGATACGCCGGCGGTGCCTGCGCCAAACAGCGGCCCGAGCACGAGCCCGAAGAGCAGGATGCCGATCGTCACGCCCAGCAGCGTGCGTCGCCGCCCACGCTCCGCCAGGTGCGCCGAGATTGGAATGAAGAGCGCGCAAAACACCATGCCCAGGAGCTGCATCAGCAGGAACTGCTGGCGCTGGTAGCCGAGGACGCTGGTGCCCCAGGATAGAGTGAAGACGGTCATGAGGTAGAAGAGCACGAAGGTGGAGAGGCTCAGCAACGTCCCTGCCAGCAGGGGGCGGAGATGCTGCCGCAATACCGCGAGCATGGGCACCCTGGGCGCCCGGGCGCGCTGGGCTACGGCCGCGACGAACAGGGGCGTTTCGCTGATTTCGAGGCGAATGTAGAGCCCGACCAGCACCAGCGCCGAGCTGGCGAGGAACGGCAGCCGCCAGGCGAACGCGAGCAGCTGCACGTCATCGAAGGTGCGGGTCAAGAGCAGGAAGCCAGCGCCGGACAGCAGAAAGCCGATCGGTGCGCCCAGCTGGGGGAACATGCCGTACGTCGCGCGCTTTTCCGCAGGAGCGTTCTCGACCGCGAGCAGTACGGCCCCGCCCCACTCGCCACCCAGGCCGAGCCCCTGTCCGAAGCGGCACAGTGCCAGGAGCACGGGGGCCAGCAAGCCGATGCTCTCATACGTGGGCAGCAAACCGATACCTACCGTCGAAACCCCCATCGTCAACAGCGCGGCAACCAGCGTCGTCTTGCGGCCCATTCGGTCACCGTAGTGTCCGAACACGGCGGAGCCGATGGGGCGCGCCAGGAACGCGATGCCGAACGTCGCGAGGGAGGCGAGGGTGGCAGCCGCCGGGTCCGACGCCGGAAAGAACAGCTTCGGAAAGATCAGCACGGCGGCTGTCGCGTAGATGTAGAAGTCAAAGTACTCGATCGTCGTCCCGATCAGGCTGGCGAGCAGAACCTGATGGGGGGAATTTCCGCGCGCCGGCGCAATGGAGGACGGGGGCATGGCTGCCGCGCAGCTTAGCGGAATGTCATCCTCGCCGCGCGCCCGAGCGGAGAGCTTTGGGACTCGCGGGTTCGGCGGCTCCGCTATTTCTTCTCGAGCTCGACGACGGGGCAGTTCACAGGAGCCACATCGCGCGCGAGCACATTCGCGCTCTGCAACGAGGTGAGGTCTTTACAGTCCCTGGTTGCCGACGTTCGCCCGGTTCGGCGTTTGCTCGAGCCCTCCGAGCGCTGTGCTCGTTGGCTGGGCTTCTCGCTGGCCTTCCTCATCGTAGGCGCTTGGCTCGGGGGCGTGCGGCTGGATCTCGCCGAGAAGAGTCGAGACGCCTCCTTTCTCCTCGAGAACGGGGCGCTGCTGATGGTCTTCGCCCTGGCAGCGAGAAGTGCTTTCGGGCTGAGCGTCCCGAACGACGAGCGCCCGCTGGGCACGTTCTCGCTTCCTCTCGTCGCGCTCCTGCTGTGGTTGGGTCTCGTGCTGGTTCGCGGCTGGCGCCAGGTCGACACCGGCGCTTTCGAGCTCGCCACGAAGACTGGGGAGGCGTGCGTGTGGAGAATCGTGATTCTGGGCATGCCCCCCGTTTTCGCGTGCTGGGTGATGCTGCGCAGGGCGGCTCCGCTGTTGCGGCGCTGGGTCGGGCTGTTCCTGTCGCTCTCGGCTTTTTCGCTGGCTGCAGCAGGTACGCGGGCGTTGTGCACCATCGACGGCCCTCTACATGTGCTCTTGTGGCACGGACCTCCCGTGCTGCTTCTCGCGCTTGCGGGCGGGGGGCTCGGCAGAGTGGTGTTCCATGACGTGACCTCCTCGGGTCGCTGATCCGGCGACGAAGAAGCCGATCCACTGAACGGCTGCGAAGACGTGGGCAAAATGATCGAAACGGAGCCCAGCCGAGGCGGTCCAGGCCGCGGGATGCCCTGCCCAGAGCAGCGGGCGCGGAGTTCAAGCGCCTGCTGGAGCGGACGAAGGATCCCGGCATTGAGCGGTGCGGAGCTGACGGTGCAGCCCCGGCCTGTCGTCGCCCGGCTACCCTTCCTGCGAGGCGGCCCACTTCGGCGGTGATATCGTTCAGCGATGTGCCGATCCTGGCTGCAGCGCGGGGCAGCGATGCTGATCGCGGTGCTCGCGCTCGGGGTCCTGCGTCTGGTGGCGTACCAACAGCCTGCGCCCGTGCGCAACGACCCCCTCGACTGGGTGAGTGAGTCGGGCGTGGCGGAACCCTTCCTGGACTTTGTCCGGCGCTTTGCTGGTCCAGAGGCTTTGCTGGCGGAGGCCCATTTGAAGCCCCAGGCGGCCGTGGCCTGGCAGCGCGACGGCGACTCCAGCCTTAAATTTCAGCGCGGCTCCGCTCACCTATCCGCCAGGCAGCTCTTTCCAGGGCATTGGCCAGCTCTGCTGGAGCTGGCGAGCATGTGCATTTTCACCGAGGTGGGCGTGTGGAGGGGGCCGCCCTCGGCGGCCATCAACCCGGGGCCGAACCTCGAGATCACTTGGATGGACGATGACCGGCGCGCGCTTTCGGGCCCCCTGAATCAGGCGCTGAAGATCCTCGATCCGAACTCGGACCTGACGCGGATCGCGATCTGGCCGGAGTATCCGGCGTCGTCCAGATCAGGCTCTGGACACATGCTCGAGGCTCGCCCGTATCGCGATCGCATCTCCCTGCTCGGCAATGGCCTCGGCAACTCCGGGCTCCGCGCAGCGCAAGAGGGCGTCGATCAGGCGCGCTGGCTCTTGCTGTTCGGCTGCGCATTGCTCGCGGTGGTGCGCACGGAGAATCTGTTCTTGGCCCTGGTGGCCTTGCTGCCCGGCTCCGCGTCGCTGTTGTTTGTGGAACAGGCGCTCGGTGTGTGCCGCGGCACGAGCAGTCTGGCGAGTTCGACCGGGCACGCGTTCAGCGAGCTGCTGCTCACCCTGGCAACGTTGCGGCTGGTGCGGGCGCGCTCGGCGGGGCGCTGCGGCAGCCGAGAGGCGCTGCTGTGCCTGGGCGGCAGCGCGGCGCTGGGCGGCGTTCTCACGCTGCTCGCGGTACCGGCGTTGCGCGACTTTGGCGCCAATCTCGCGCTCGGGATCGCGCTGGGTGCAGGCGTCGCGCTGGGCCTCGTGCCGCTCGCATGTGACGTCGCACGTCACCTCGGCTCTGCATTCGCGTACCGCCTCACGCCGCGGGAACAGCGCTCGCGCTCCGCGCGAAATCCATGGATAGCCCTGACGCGGATGCTCATCACAGCTGCCGTCCTGTTTGCCCTGGCGTTTGTGGACGCACGCTGGCTACATCCACTACCTGAAGAGTGGTGGCCGCCCGAGACACCCTGGCAACGTTTGTTCCAGAGCTCATGGGTACCCTTCGTGGCGCTCTTTTTTGCGCTGCCGGCCCTGATCGGTTGGTCTCTCGACCTGCTGCGTGCTCTGCGCGCACGGTGCGCGGCGCGGACGGAGGAAAGGCAGCGCCGGGCGCTGAATCTCCCCGCGTCGCGGCAGGCGCTCATCGTCGCTGCGCTGCTGCTGGGGCTCGCCGCGCTGGCAGAGCGCCAGCTCTTGGCGCGCGCTCTCGAGCCCGTCTACCCCGAGTGGCTGACGGCCCAGACCGCAGCGAGCCCGGTCGAGGCCTTCGAGCTCAGCCTGGATCCGGGTGACGCGCCCCTCGGCACGTCCGCCCTGCAACGCTTGGCCCAGCTCGGTCAGCAGCTCGATCAACTGCCGGGCCTTGTCGCGCGCATCGATGCGAGTCTGGCAACGGCCGAGGGCGTGCCAGTGCCGTCGCCGCTACTCTCGCGCGATGGCACGCTGCTGCGCGAAACGCTCTGGGTGAGGACCGAGCCGGGTCGCCCGACTCGCGTCATCGTCGCCGAGCTCCAGCGCCGATTGGCACAGCGGACGGGCGACTTCCGCGATACGGTCGTCACTGGAACCTGGCAAGCGCGTCAGGGGTTCGCGCTGAACAGCGTGGCCATCGTAGCGTGGCTGCTCGGGCTGGGTCTCTGTGCCGTGTTCGTGGGCAGTGCCCGGTTTGCCATTGGCCGCGCTGATGCCGTTGCGCGGGGCTGAGGCCGAGGCCCGGGGGGCGCTCACGTCGGCGCCGCAGCTGGCTCTCGGGCTCCGCCGGCCCGCGCTAGCGGTCCTGACAGCGCAGCTGCGAAGAGCAACGAATGCCCTCCCCTCGAGAGTGGATTTGGATGGCCGGGCCTCAGCCGCGAGTCGTATTCCGAAACTTCGGGACGCTCGGTGGATGTCGCGAGCCACGCTGCCGGCGCGAGAGTGGCGAGCCCTGTGCTGCGGCGCCCACGTGGGTGCCGGACTCTCGGGGCGGGATGGCTCGGGAGCGGGTGGCGCCGCAGCGATTGTCCGGAACCAGAAGTCCAGACGTGCACGGCGAGCGGCAGGGCAAGCGCAGGGGCGGTACCGCGAAACCCTTTGACGCGCGACCTGACGCCGGCCGGAGCCCGTCGTCGTTCGTGGCACAGAGATTCGCTCCGACTCGGTACGCCGGTGGCACACTCTGGCCTCTAAGTGCCTGCGTTGCATCGGTGGCACAGCCGTTGCTTTGCCCAACGGGCATGACCTCCAAGAAGCCGACAGCTGTGCCGTCACCTCGCTCCAGAACGCTGCCCGAGAGTTGCGCGCGTGCGAGCCTGCTCGCGCTGACGCTGGCCGTCACTGCTTGCGGCAGCGGCTCGGATGGCGTCGCAGCGGATCCCTCCGGTCCAGCAGGTGCCGACGCGGCAAATCAGGATCCGACGGGTCCTGCTCACATGAATCAGTCGACTCCCACGCCCGCGAATGAGTCCTTTTTTCTGGCGAGCACGGTTTCTCAGCGCGTGGGCTTGCCGCTGACGCCGCCAAACCAGATGTTGGACGCGACGCGCCTGGCCAAGCAGCTCGCGGGCTACGATCCCGGCAGTCTGCTGCGCTGCGAGCTGGGCGGGCAGGCGGCGTACGACGCCGCGATCGATGCGCTGGGCGGCGTGCGCTGGGGCTACTCGGTATCCGCGCTGGAGGATCTGAGCAAGCCCAAGTTTCAGAAGGGCTTTCAGAATGTTCGCCGCGAGCTCGCCGTACCCGGCGCGGCCACGAACGACGCCAGCGGCGCTGCACCGGTCGAGATCGTGCTGCCCGACATCGTCGCCGTGACTGACCGTGCCGCACTGTTCTACTCGGCATCACACGGCCTGATGCTGGTCGATATCAGCGACGGGCAACCCCGGTTCGAGTGTGCGACGCAGCTGCCGGGGAACGTGAACCAGTTCTTCTACAAGGACGGCCATCTGGTGGCCATGACGCAGGCCCCCGGCACGGGTCGATCGGCGTTGCTCCACTTCCGCGTCGCTGGAACCGAGCTTCGCTTCGTCGAATCCGTCGATCTCGGCCGCGTCAACATCCTGGACTCGCGCCGCTTCAACGACAAGCTCGTCTTCTATACGGATCTGCGCTTCGATCAGCCCACGCTCCCACCCGCTCCGAACGGGCCCGTCCCGCTCAACTCCGGGTTCGCGCAGCCGGTGATCGCCGCTTCCCCGACGCAGCACCGTGTGCTGCGCGTCTTCCGCCTGGGCGATGCGCTCCAAGAGGAGATGCACGACACGCTGATCGACACTACCGAGCCCACCGAACAGCTCACGGCCGAGGTCACACGGGACACCCCGATCGACACGCAGGTGAGCGAAGCGCATCGCTTCGGTCAGACGATGTGGGCAAGCGATCACTACTTTGTAGTAACGGAGAACGTCTCCAAGACCCTCGTCTCCGGCTGGCGCTCCTACCCCTATTCGATCTGCACCGCGAGCCATACGGTGGAGTCTCCGTATACGTACTGCTGGACCGAATACGAAACACGGCCGAACCCCGACTACACGCCGCCGGACAACTCGGGCGGCGATCGCAGCTGCCAGGGCACCACGCTGTCCGACTGCTTACGCGACGTGGCGCGGGTCTCCAACCGCTTCATCCAAGTGCCGGTTGGCTCGCGTTGCGAGGACCGTGTGCGCCAAGATTGGGTCTGCGATGCGCGCGAGCAGCGCACCGCCGAGTACCCCGAGTTCCGCACCGAGGAGTCGACGCGGCTCTACATTTACGAGTACAGCGAGGGCGGGTTCGTGCGCATCGACAGCTCGGTGCGCGAGATCACGACCCAGGGGCTCGAGACCACGAGCCTCGATGCGCAGGTATCGACGCTGACCACATCGACAGACGAGTTTGATCTCGCCGTCCCGGGTTCGGTGCAGACGCTGTACTTCCAGAATGGTTTTCTGTACGTGATCTCGAAAGGCGTGCTGCAGGTGTATGCGCTGGGCGGCAGCTCGATCGTGCGCACTTCCACGCTGCCCGTGGTCAATGACACGCTGCAGTCCACGCTGTTTTCCGGCGATCGGCTGTACCTGAGCGACTTCGGCTGGAACGGCTCGGGCGACCACTCCACGCTGCGCATCGTCAACCTGGCCAACCCGGCATTTCCGACCGCCGAAGCCAGCACCCGCAGCTTGCCGGGTGGGCATCGATCCATCCTCGCCTCCGACCACGGCATCCTCACGATCGGCAGCGTGTCGCAGTTCGATGGACGGTCAGTCAACGCCATCAAGCTGGGGTTGTTCTCGGATCCGTTCGCCGAGGAACGCGCGTATCTGATTGTCGGGACGGATCTCGGCGGTGATTCGCTCGCCACAGAAGAATCGCAGCTCTTCAACGCGGCCGAGCAGCGCACGTTGCTGCCCTATTCGGGTCGCGACGAACGCTCTCACAACATCGCGCGCATCGGCGTGTCCCACGTCGCGCCGGACCAGATCGTGAGCGAGGGCGCAGTGGTCGTGCCGGAGGTGGTGCAGCGCGTGCGCTCGCTACCGGGCGCCAGCGAGAGCTACCTGAGCTTTGCCACGAACTCGATCGAGTGGCTCACGCCCAAGGACAGCGAATGGCAGACCGCTCCCGTGCTCGAGTACTTCCAGCCCAATGCCGTCTATCGTTTGAACGATCGCGATGACTATGTCGAGATCGATCGCCTGGGCGATCGCTGCAAGCTGTTCTTCGCGACTGCCAGCGCTATCAACCAACGCGGGAGCGGCTCCTACTCTGACGAGTTTGACTGCTTCGGCTGGGGCAGCCAGGCGTACGGCAATCGGCTGCTCTTTGCCGAGATGGGCATCGAGTTCGATGCGGCCAACCACCAAGTACGCAGCCTGAGTGAGTCAGAGTTGGCCGAAACGCGCGCGCGCATCGCGGAACGCCCGACCTGCCTGCTCAGCGTGGACTTGGTCGACGACACCCGCGTGGATTACGACACCTTGCCCGACGCCCAGGCAGTGACGTGTCTGACTCCGGCAGAGTATCAGAAGCGGCTCCAGGAGCTGCTGAATCGAACGGCTGCGCCGTGAGCGGGGGCGTGCACCAGCTTCCGTGGTGGGAGACTCCGCTCTCCTGAGTACCGATTGGTACATCGCCGCGGGGCGAACTCACGTACTCGTCGGTCCTCAGCTCGCCCCCGGTCCTCTTCTCGGTCTCGCGACCCGCCAGTAACTTCGCGAGACCCAAGCGTTATTTCGTGGGCGCAGTAGGACTTGAACCTACGACTTCAACCGTGTGAAGGTTGCACTCTACCACTGAGTTATGCGCCCTGAGGGGTCGGGACCATAGCTACCTGCCACGCCGTTGGCAACGGCGTGATGCACGGAATTCGGAGCCGGGCAGGGGATACCGACCCGTCCGGTCCGTCCCGGCGCCCTCAGCCGCTCGGCAGCGTGGCCGGAGCCCTCCGGACGTGCTCCGCCGACAGGGTCCGGACCTGCTCAACCAGGACCTCGACCATGCCCTCGACCAGGATGCGGCCCTTCTCCACCGTCGCCAGGGTGGGGTCGCCGTAAGCTCCCGTCGGCGAGTAGACGCCCGCCTGGGCGTTGGCGTCGCGGGTGAGCCCGCCGGGGCCGTGGTCGGGGTGGATGTCGCGCTCGGCCCGGTCCATCCGCACGACGTGGGGCGCGATGTAGAGCATCATCGAGGTCTCGATCTCGTCCGCATGGGTGCCGGCGGGCTGGGTCTCGACCTGGCGGCGCAGGGGTTCGTAGGCGGCGCGGGTGTCCGTGAACTCGAAGCGGGAGCCCTCACCCATGATGGTCTGGCGCGCCGCCTGCAGCGGCTTGGCCGTGCTGATGCCGGTGTTGAGCACGTAGAAGCGCTTCGCGCCCTGGTGGGCCAGGCTGCGGCAAATGTCGATCACGGTGTCGCGGCAGGCTTCCCAGCGCACGCTGACCGAGCCAGGGTACTCGAGGAACGCCGGGTAGAATCCGAACTGCAAGGTGGGCAGTACGAGCACGGGGCACTGCTCCGCCACGCGCTTGGCCAGGTACTCCGCGATCAACCAGTCGTTGTTGAGCGGCAGATGGTGCCCATGCTCCTTGGTGCGCGCGCCGAGCGGTAGGAGCACCGTCGGGAGCTCATGGAGCGCGAGCTCTGCTTCTGGCCACGTCAAGCCCTCGAGCCACCTCGACTGCATTGCTTGTACAGGCTTCGCTCTCCGGCGCGCGTCGTCAAGCTGGGCGCCTCCCGCGTTGCTCAAATCACCAAGCAAAACCCAGAACATTGCCCGTGCCGGTGCCGTCTCGGGGCAGTCGTACGTGTCGCGACCGCTCGCCGATGGGTGGGCGGTATCTCCCATCGGGCAGCGCGCGGAGCCTGTGTGGGAAAACCGGGACAGCGGTGATCCCGGCGCGAAAACGGGGCGCGAGCTGCCGGGCGCGGGGCGCGAAGCGCGGGGCGCGAGCTGCCCCGCCGGTCGTTAGCTTGCCTTGCGGCTCCGCGTCTTACGCGGTGCCGCTTTTTTTACGGGGCGCGGCTTCTCCTCGGCTTCTTCTTCCGAAGCCTCGCTCGAGCTGACCGTATTGGCGGCCGCCTTCACGGGACCGCCCGGTCCCTGCACCTGCTCCAGGCTCTGCTTGAGCGCCTCGAACAGGTCGATGACCTGGGCCTTCGGCACTTCCTGCGCCACGTGGATCTGCTCGCCGGCCACCTTCTTCTCCACCGCGGCGAGCACGCGCTCCTGGTAGGTGTCCTTGTAGCGCTGCGGGTCGAAGCTATCCACGCTGAGCTCGGCGATCAGCTTCTCCGCCAGGTTGCGCTCGGCGTCCTTGAACTGGAAGGTCGCGCCGGTCTCGACCTCTTCGAACGCGCGCACCTCGTTGGCGTAGAACATCTGGTGCAGGACCAGACCGTCCTTGTAGGGACGGATCAGGACCAGCTGATCCTTGCCGCGCGCCGACCAGCGCCCGACGCCCACCTTCTTGGTGTGCACCATCGACTCGGTGAGCAGGCGGTACGCCTTGTCACCGCCCTTGTCGGGCCCGAGGTAATAGCTCTTCTCCACCGACAGCAGGTCCACGCTGGAGAGCGGCACGAACTCCACGATGTCGATGCTGTTCGAGCGCTCGCTCTCCAGCGCCTTGAGCTCCGCCTCGTCGAACACCACGTACTGGCCCTTGGCGTACTCGTAACCCTTGACCAGCGTGGCTCGGTTCACGACCTCGCCGGTCGCCGGCAGGATGTACTGCTGTTGAACACGGCTCTTCGTGTTCGGCTCCAGCATGTTGAAGCTCACCTGTTGCGACGAGGTCGCGGTGAACAGCTTGACCGGGATGGCGACCAGGCCGAACGAGATCGTCGCGGAGGATATGGCTCGAGCGGGCATGGAGCTATGCTACCGGAGGGCCTTGGCGGTTACGAAGAGTTCTGCAGACGCGCTCGAAAGCTACCGGGACAAACGCGATCCCAGTCGCACGAACGAACCGTTCGCTGCTGAACGTATAAACAGGTCGCAGGAGACTTGGCAAGGGGACTTCGTGGTCCACCAGCACGGCGCGCGCCGGATGCACTGGGACCTGCGCCTGGAAATGGGTGGAACACTTGCCAGCTTTGCCGTGCCCCGCGGTCCGAGCCTCGATCCGGCCGATAAGCGCTTAGCTGTCCAAACGGAACACCACCCGATCGAATACCTCGACTTCGAGGACGTCATCCCGGAAGGGAACTACGGCGCGGGGCCGATGATCGCCTGGGACATCGGGCGCGTGCAGTACCTCGAGCACCCCGCCGAGGCAGGGGAGCAGAGCGGCAAGATCGACTTCGTGCTCTCCGGGCAGAAGCTGAAGGGCCGTTACGCGCTGGTCCGCACCGGCGGAAAATCGCGAGAGCCGGACGAGCGCGGACAGCCGCAGTGGCTGCTCTTGAAGAAGCCCGACGAGCACAGCCGCGTGGGCGAGCAGGAGATCGTGGAGCGTCAGCCGCACAGCGTGCTCTCGGGCTTGACCATCACCGAGATCGGCAAGAAGGCCGAGGTGGTGGCCGAGCTGCTCGAGGAGGCGCGCGCGCTCGGGGCTCGCGAGGGCAGCGTGCCCACGGCGGAGCTGATCCCGATGCTGTGTTCCACCCTATCCTCGCGGCGCGGCGCCGAAGCAGGCGGCGAGCTGGCGGAGCGGGGCCGCCTGTACGAGCTGAAGGTGGACGGCGTGCGCATCATCGCCGACAAGCACGCGGGCAATGTCTCGCTGCGTTATCGCAGCCTGCGGCCGGCGGCCGCCAACTATCCAGAGGTCGCCCGCGCCGTGCGCGCGCTCGCGCCCGAGCGCCTGGTGCTCGACGGCGAGATCGTCACCTTCGACCCGCGCGGTCGCCCGTCGTTCCCGCTGCTCGGCCCGCGCATCCAGGCGCGCACGCCGCAGGACATCAACCTGGCGCGCATCCAGGTGCCGGTGAACTACGTGGTCTTCGATCTGCTGCAGCTGGGCCCCTACGATCTGCGCAGCCTGCCGCTGATCGAGCGCAAGCGCTTGCTCAAGCGCCTGCTGCCGGGGCGCGGCGTGATCTGGGTCAACGATCACGCGCTGGACGATGGGCGTCCGCTGTTCGAGTGGTGCAAGAAGGCGGGGCTGGAGGGGGTCGTGTCGAAGCTCGCGCGCGGACCGTACCGCGAAGGGCCGCTGCGCACGCAGGACTGGATCAAGCTCAAGTGCGAGAAGGAGGACGAGTTCGTCGTCGTCGGCTGGATCTCGGGCAAGAACTCGCGCGAGCGCCTGGGCGCGCTGGAGCTGGGCAGCTGGGACGGCGAGCGCTGGGTGTACCGCGGGCGCGTCGGCAGCGGCCTCGGCGACGCCAGCATCGACGATCTGCTCGCGCGCCTCACGCCGCTGCAGCGCGACAGCGACCCCGCGGTGGGCGAGCCCATGCCGTTTCAGGGCAAGCGCTATCACACTGAGCCGCGGGTGGTGGTGCGCGTCTCCTTTCTGGAGTGGACGCCCGACGAACGCCTGCGCCACACCGTCTTCGTCGGCGTGCGCGAGGACATCGATCCCAGGAGTTGCCGCGCCGCGCCGCCGGATTACGCCGGGGAGGGCGAGGTCGCCGCCCCCGCTCCAGGGCCAACCGCGGCGCCCGCGGCGCCGCCGGCCCCGGCTCGCGAAGGCAAGAGCCGCGTCGCGCTCACCAACCTGGACAAGATCTTCTGGCCCGATGACGGTTACACCAAGGGCGACCTGATCAACTACTACGCGGCCATCAGCGACACGCTGTTGCCGCTGCTGCGCGATCGTCCCGTGATGCTCGTGCGCTATCCCGACGGAATCACCGGCAAGAACTTCTATCAGTGGAACGTGCCGCGCGGCACGCCCGACTGGGTGCAGACGCTGGTGCTGCGCGACGAGGAGCGCGACGGCAAGAACGTCGTCAGCTTCCTGGTCGACAGCGCCGACGCGCTCGTGCACATCGCCAACCTCGGCTGCATTCCGCTGCATGTGCTCGCCTGCCAGCGGCACGCGCTCGAGCACTGCGACTTTCTGACCATCGATTTCGACCTGGGCGAACAGCCCTTTCACGTGGGCGTGAAGCTCGCGCTCTCGCTGCGCGAGCTGTTGAACGAGCTCGAGCTGCCCGGTTACCCGAAGACCTCGGGGCAGTCCGGGTTGCACGTGCTGATCCCGATGGGTCCGGGCATCCCCTTCGATACCGCCAAGGCGCTGGTCGAGCTGATCGGTCGCGTCTTGCAGCTCCGGCACTCCGACGTGTCGACCATGGAGCGGCGCGTCTCGGAACGGCGCGGCCGTGTCTACATCGATACCGGCCAGACGGGCCGATCGCGCACCATCGTGGCGCCGTATTCGGTCCGGGCCTATCCGGGCGCGACCGTCTCCACGCCCCTGTACTGGGAGGAGGTGCACATGGCGCTCGACCCGCGCCAGCACACCATGTTCAGCGTGCCGGCGCGCGTCGCCGAGCGCGGTGACCCGATGGAGAACATGCTCCGCGAGCGCCCCAACATCCCCCAGGCGGTCGCGCGCCTGGGCAAGCTGCTGGAGCCCTTTCGGGGAGCGTGACGGCTCTCAGAAGCAGTCCCTCAGAAGCAGTCCTCGATGATCGTCTTGCTGTCCTTGGCGGCGGCCACGCACGCCAGGCTCTTGTCGGTGATGCGCTTGCCCACGCAATCGGACAGCGCGCGCTCCTTGAACGTCTGCTGGGCCTGCACGACCTCGGACGAGAGCTCCTGCTGCGGCACCACGCTCTGCAGCTCGAGCTCAACGATGCGCTTCACGATCTGCTGGCAGTCCTCCACGGTCGCCTTGCGCCCGCAACCGCTGGCGCACAGCGCGACAGCGCTCCAGAGCAGCCAGCTCAACACACGCGATTTCATCGCCTCCACAACTAACACTCCGCTCTCCTGCCGCCAGTTCGGAAAAGCGCGCCGACCGCGCGCGGGCGAGTTTCTCGGTGTGCCACCGGTCCCCGACTTGACGTCACACGGCCGACGCGCCAGCATTTTGAGGGAGCTTCCAAAAACTGGACGCTCGAGCAGTCACAGGGTTAGGGAAGCCGCGAGTGAACGACTATCATTGCGGGGACGCTCCGCAACGGCCATGAGCTCCGGAGCGGGCTCAGGAGCAGCGGGCAAGGCGGGCGATTGGCTGCAGAAGGCCACGCGCGCGGAGTCCTCGGTCGCTCGCGCCAAGTACGCTACCCGCGGCCTCGCCGCGGCGGGGCGCGATCGCACGCTGCGCGCGATGCTGCTGCGCCAGCTCTACCTGTCTCAGATGGAGTCGGAACAGTTCGGGAGCGCCGCGGACACGGCTCGCGAGATCCTGGAGCTCAACGTGCTGCCCGATGTGGCGGCCCAGGATCTGGCGCGAGCCCAGCTGGCGCTCGGCGAGCCCGCGAAAGCGATCGAGGAGCTGCGCCGCGCGAGCCGCGTGGGGCCGGCGTCGCGCCGGGCGTTCCACCTCTGGACGCTCGGCACGGTCCTGTATTTCCGTGAAGACCATGCGGGGGCCGCCTCCGCGTTCGAGCGAGCGGTGCGCTGGGGCACCACGGCCAGGCCGCTATACCGGGCTCAGCTGCTGCTGGCGCGTCTGGGGCAGGGGCGCAGGCTCTCGGCGCGAGCGCTGGCGGCCGCGCGGCAGGAGCTCGAGGCAGCCGCTTGCGGGCAGGGCTACGGGCGTTATGTGCTGGGAGAGCTGGCTCACCGGCAGGGCGACGTGGCGGCCGCACGCGCCTTTCTCGAAGAGTTCAGCGCCCGCTCCGCCGCGGGGCGCGCTGCGCTGCGTGTGTCGCTCGCATCCGAGCTGGCGCGGGCCCGTCAACTTCTCTCCGCGCTGGAAGTCGAGGAGATCGCCAAGGTCTGACCGAGGCGCGATCCCGAATCCCGAGCTGCGCCAGCGCCGCGAACCGCGCTAGGATTTCCATCGTGATCTCGCCTCCCGCCGTGCCCCCCTTCCGGACCCCACACAGGACGCAGGCCAAGTCGCAGGCCACGGTGCAGACCAGGACCTGGAGCAGCGCATCGGTTCGTGCGCTGCTCGCCCTGGCCGTGCTCGCCTGCGCGGTCAGCCTCAGTCCCGCGGTCCTCGCGGCCCCTAGCGACGGCGGATTCGCCGACGCGCTCGCCAAGGGCCCGCTGTTCGCCACCCTGTTCACCTTCGGTGCAGGCATGCTCGTCAGCCTCACGCCGTGCGTCTACCCGATGGTCGCCGTGACCGTCAGCGTGTTCGGCGCGCGCACGGTGAAGAGCCGGGTCGAGGGCTTCTTGCTCTCTGCGGCGTTCGTGGCCGGCATCGTGCTCATGTTCGTGCCGCTCGGGGTGGTCGCCGGTCTGAGCGGTGGCGTCTTCGGCGCGCTGCTGTCCAACCGCTGGGTAATCGTGGGCCTGAGCGCGCTGTTCGTGGCCATGGCCGCCTCCATGTTCGGTGCCTTCGAGCTCGATCTGCCTTCCGGGCTCAAGAACCGCCTCGCGAGCGCGGGCGGCTCCGGCTTCTGGGGCGCGCTGGTGCTGGGCATGATCTGCGGGCCGATCGCGGCGCCCTGCACGGGCCCGTTCTTGACCGGCATCCTGGCCTGGATCACCAAGACGCAGAGCGCCGCGCTCGGCGCGGGCTTGATGACGGCGTTCGCGCTCGGCCTCGGGCTGCCGTTCTTCCTCGTGGGCACCTTCGCGGTGCAGCTGCCCAAGAGCGGGCGCTGGATGATGCACATCAAGTCGGTGCTCGGCCTGGTGCTGCTGGTCGTGGCTCTGTACTTCCTCACGACTGCCTTCCCGGTGCTGGGTGAACCTGCTCGGACCAGCATCGGCTTCCGCGTCGCCTGCGTGTTGGTGGTGCTGTTCGGCCTCGGCCTGGGTGCGATCCACAAGTCCTTCGAGGGCACCCCGCCGGGGGTGCGGCTCAGCAAGGCCGCCGGGGTACTGCTCAGCGCGGGCGGCGCTTTCCTGCTGATCATGAGCATCATGAAGCCGGAGCGCGTGCTCTCCTGGGAGACCCCCGTCGCCAGCAACGAGCAGGGGCCGCTCACGGCTCAGGCCCGCGAGCGAGCGCGCGCCGAATCAAGGCCGCTGATCGTCGACTTCACCGCCGCCTGGTGCGTCGCCTGCAAGGAGATGGAGAAGCACACCTTCGCCGACGAGCGCGTCCAGCGCGAGGCAGGCCGCTTCCTCGCCGTCCGCGTGGACGTCACGGACGACGAGGATCCCCGCGTCAAGGCCACGACCAAGGAGCACGCCGTGCGCGGCCTGCCCACTGTGATTCTCTTCGGGTCAAATGGCGCCGAAGCGCTGCGCTATACCCAGCAGGTCGAGGCGGACGAGTTCCTGAAGGCCCTGGAACGCGTCAACTAGCAACGGGCGCAGCGGGCACATACTGGTGACGCGCAAGCGCGCGCCAGCGGCGAGCCCTTCACGACGGCACCCCGCAGGCGCCCCCAGCGCGGTGCTCAGCTCCGGATCTGTTGCGCCAGATAGTTCTGGGCGCCCACCTCGGTGACGAGGTGCAGCTGCGCCTCGTGCCAGTCGATCGACTCCTCTTCCTCGCGCAGGATGCCTTCGAGCAGATCGCGCGTGCCATTGTCGCCGGCGCTCACGCACAGGGCGATGGCGTCATTCAGGCGCTTGTAAGCGTCCATCTCCAGCGCCAGGTCGAGCTTGTGCTGCTCGATCGGGTCCTCGCCGACGCTGACGGGGTTGAGCCGTTGCATGTTGGGCACGCCATCGAGGAACAGGATGCGCTCGATCACCTTGTCCGCATGCTTCATCTCCTCGATGGATTCCTCGCGCTTCTTCTTGGCCAGCTGCGGATAGCCCCAGTTCTCACACATCTTGTAGTGGATGAAGTACTGATTGATGGCGGTCAGCTCCGCGGTGAGGATCGAGTTCAGAACGTCGATGACTCCGGCGTTACCCTTCATGACTGCGGCCTCCTGGGCTCCTGATTGGGTTGGTTGCGGGCGGGGCTGAGAACGGGGCGCGCACGATAGCCGCACCGGACAAATGTCTCAACTCGGCGGAGTACCGGGCCGATACGGTGGGTGCAAGTCATTATCACCCTTGGGTGTGCTCTTCCGAATCGAATGATTTCGGTTACTTGTCTGCTGCATGTCGATTCTCAATTGAATCTCGTTATCACTAGGCTAGCTTTGGTTTCGTGGGTCTCCTGGGGCCCTTTCCAGCGCATCAGCGGATTCTGAGCATGATCGTTTGCCATTGCATGGGAGTCAGTGATCGGGAGATTCGGCGCTGCGTGCGCGCCGGCGGGTGCAGCGTCAACGCCGTGTCCGAGGCGTGCGGGGCAGGGTCGGGCTGCGGCGGCTGCCGGCCGGCGGTTAGCAAGATCGTCGAGTCCGAAATGGAAGCCCACCGTCGTCTGCCCACCCTGCAGGCCGTGCTGACGGTCGCTGGCTGATGGTCGCGGGGGGCCACCCCCGTCGAGTGTGCGCCCGAGTGCGGGGCCGCCCCACTGTTCTCCGGGCGCGGACACGAATGGCTCGATTCCGTCAGGGGCGACCAGTACGCTGCCGCGAAGCTTCGGTGCGGGGAGAGCTCGCACTCCGAGCGGGGAGACGACATGCCGCGTACGCAACGCACTTTTTCGCCGGTTGATGGTTCCTTGTACGTCGAGCGCGAGCTCGCTGACCTGACCGAGCTGACCCACGCCGTCGAGCGCGGCCGCCGCGCTCAGCGCGAATGGCGCGGCGTAGCTCTCAGCCAGCGCTGCCAGCTGGCGCGCGCCTTCGTGGAGCGCATGAACGCGCGCAAGGACCAGATCGCGACCGAGCTCACCTGGCAGATCGGGCGCCCCATCCGCTACACGCCCGGCGAAGTGCGCGGGCTCGCCGAGCGCGCCACGTACATGACGGACATCGCGCCCCAAGCGCTGGCGGACATCGACGTGGGGCCGAAGCCGGGCTTCACGCGCTTCATCCGCCGCGAGCCGCTCGGCGTCGTGCTGGTGCTCGCGCCCTGGAACTACCCGTACCTCACCGCGGTCAACTCCGTGATCCCGGCGCTGATCGCCGGCAACGCGGTGATCCTCAAGCACTCCGATCAGACGCCGCTGGTCGCCGAGCGCTTTCAGGACGCGATCGCGGAAGCTGGCTTTCCCGAGCACATCTTCCAGGTCGTCCACTCCGACCACGGCTCGATCGGCAGCTTGATCGCGAGCGGGGCGGTGGACTTCGTCGCCTTCACCGGTTCGGTTGCGGGCGGTGACGCCGTGCAGCGCGCCGCTGCCGCGCGCCGCGTGCCGATCGGCCTCGAGCTGGGCGGAAAAGATCCGGGCTACGTGCGCGCCGACGCCGATTTCAAGGCAGCGGTCGAGAACCTGGTGGACGGCGCCTTCTTCAATTCCGGCCAGTCTTGCTGCGGCATCGAGCGCATCTACGTGGCGCACTCGATCTACGACCGCTTCGTCGAGGCCTTCGTCGCGCTCACCAACGAGTACAAGCTGGGGCGACCGACGGATCCCGAGGTCACGCTCGGTCCCCTGGTCCGCGCCTCGGCGGCGGACTTCGTGCGCACCCAGATCCGCGAGGCGGTCAAGCTCGGCGCGCGCGCGCTGAGCGATCCCGCCCGCTACCCCGCGGACGCGCCGGGCACGCCCTACCTCGCGCCGCAGGTGCTGGTCGACGTCAACCACGGCATGCGCGTGATGAGCGAGGAGAGCTTCGGTCCGGTCGTGGGCATCCTGCCCGTCACCAGCGACGAGCACGCCATCGCGCTCATGAACGACAGCCGTTACGGGCTCACGGCCTCGATCTGGACCTCCGACGCGGACGCCGCCGTGCGCATCGGCGACCAGCTCGCCACCGGCACGGTGTTCCTGAACCGCTGCGACTACCTCGACCCCGCGCTGGCCTGGACCGGAGTGAAAGACTCCGGCCGCGGCTGCACGCTCTCGCGCCTGGGCTACGAAGCCTTGACGCGCCCGAAGTCGTTCCACCTGAAGCTCTCGGCGAGCTGAACCCGCGCGCGGCGGCGGTGCAGTGGGGCTCGGCCCTCGCGCCGCCGAGCGACAATAGAATGTGCCCACTGCGCGCAGGCCCCGCGCGCAACCGCTGGCGCACGAGCTCGAAGCACAGGCGCTGGTCTGCCTCTCCAGGGCGGCCAGTCCCGGGTCGAATTCCAGAGTATCGCCGGTGGCACACCCAAGACGCTGTTCGAAAGCGGCCTCTGAGCGGCGCCGACAAAAGCCAAAAAGGGCATCCCGGTACCTGGACCCGGATGCCCTGACACTTGCCTGCGAAAGGCTGACTACTCGATCACGCGCTCGCGCTTGCGACGGCGACGAGCCGCCTCCGCGATCTTCTTGCGCTTCTTGATCGACGGCTTCATGTAATGACGCCGCTTCTTCAGCTCGCGCAGCAGCCCTTCAGCGGCCAGCTTGCGCTTGAGGTGCTTGATTGCTCGCTCGACGCCCTTGCCGTCGACGACGACCTGCAGGGGCTTACACTGTACGGATTCGCTCGGGTTTGCCAAGGGACGGGGACCTTGGCAGACGGCGTGCCGAAATGCAAATCGAGAAGTTGCTTGGCCTGTTGGCCAAGGCCCAAATTTCTACTCGGGCCCTGTGCCTGCGCTGGGGCACCTGCCCAACCGGCGGCAGCCCCTCCTGAAGCGCAAATCCTCCTACCGATCGGTAACGGCTCCTACCGATCGGTAGCAGTCCCGGCGTTTGTCCGAGGTCGCCAGCTCGGCAACGGGAGCGGCGGTCACGCCATCGACGGGAGCCGACACGGTGTGCCAGTTGCGCCAGATGAAGCGCACCAGCCAGAACGTGCCCCCAAGCGCCGGCACGAGCGCGGCGAGTTGAACGGGCAGCGTCGTCGCAGCGACGAGCAGCTGGATGGGGATCACGGGGCGCGCCGCGAGCAACACGACCGGGAACAGATTGTTCAGCATGTGGGCTGCGATGGGCGTCCAGATCGTGCGTGTGCTCGTGTAGAGCAGGACCATCGCGAGCGCGAACAGGCCCGTCGTGATGGCGTACTCGTGACCCAGCCCGAATAAAAAGCTCGTGAGGAGCGCGACCTTACCTCCGCCCCAGCGCAGACGCCATTTGCGGAACAGCGAGCCCCGAAAGAACAACTCCTCAGCCGCTGGCGCAACGAGCCCAACCGTCAGCGCACTGAGCGCCTGAACCCCAGCGCCGGATCGCCGGTCTGCCAGGTGCGCAGCGTCCACCAAGCCGAAGCGTGGCAACCTCAGCTGGTGCTCCATGATCAGCCAGAGCAGCGTAGTCAGGATGCCCGCGAGAGCGACCTTTGCCGCCGGTTTCAGCACGCTGCCGAGGCTCGGCACCGGAGGCACGAAGCCCGCTCGGCGCGTGACATCCGCCACGGTCCAGCGCCACCATGCGATCACGGCCAGCGCGATGCACAGAGCCGGTACCGTCTTTTCCAGCTCCGGCGCCTGAACCACGCTGGCGATCGCATCCGCGACGAAAATCACCGGCAGTAGCGTCCAGAGCGGTACTTTCGCGATGGGATCCATCTGGGCAACACGCTGCTCTGCCTTCGTGTCGGCGTTCAGGTCTGTGCTCGTCATCGCCACCAACCGCTGGTGTAGCCCAGTTCGGGCATGCAGGCGGACGTTGGTGAGCGGAGCAATACGGGACCGGCTGGCGAGTGGCAGGGGGGACTGCATCGGCTTGCTCATGGGGTCGCGCACGTCGGCGCGCGTCTTTTCGTGCCTTCGGGCACGCGGCTCGGCTGGTTGCGCAAATCTTGGCTCAGGACGAGGCCACGATCACTATCGAGCCATTGGACTACAGCGGCGGCGGGGGCCTCTACTGAGCGCGAGCGTCGACTCCGCGTCGTCGTCCAAACGGCTGCACAGAGCGCTCAGTCTCGGCGCGTCTCTGCCGTCGCCAGCAGGTGCCCCTCTTGCGGCAGCAAGCCCGCGACGAGATCGGTGGCGCCCACCACCCCCGCCGGCAACAGCAGCAACGCAGCTCCCGGGATCACGCTGACCGCCGCCAGGCAAAACCCGAAACCGAGGATCGTCAGCGGCGCGCGGCGCAGCAGCACCCAGCGCTCGCGCACCCGCACGCCGTGCAGGGTGAGCGGGTAGTCGAGCAGGTTCCAGGCGAGGCCCAGCGCGAGCGGTAGCGCTTGCAGGGGCACGAGCAGCAGCCCGGCGCCCGGAAGGAGCGCCGCCACGGCCCAGGACAGCAGCCAGAGCGGCAGGGCCAACAGCAGTCCGCCGAGCTGCGCCTCCAGCCCGCAGCGCAGCTCGAACCAGAAGCTCTGGGGCGCGCGCGGGCTCGCGCCGAGCGCGAGCTCGCGCGCGCGCACCAGCCGCTCCAGCGCCGGCGCGCTGAGCGCCGGCGCCAGCAGCAGCGCCAGCCATAGCCCCAGGTACGCCGCCAGCGCCGAGCTGAGCCAGCGCAGCGCGATCCACGCGCTCTCCGCGTACCAGGTGCTAGTGTCGGGCAACAACGCCGAGCTCAGCCACGGCCCGAAGCGCGCGACACTGAGCCACAGCACCGGCATGGCTAGCAGCAGCAAGACGAGCCCCGGCGCCGCGGCGGCAGGCCAGCAGCGCCGGTGTTCGAGGATGAAGCGCGCGCCGCGCGGCAGCGCCGTGACGGCCTGCCAGAAGCCGGGCGCGCGCGCAGCGCTCAGACGCGCTCCACGATCAGCGCCAGCGCCTCGCCGCCGCCGATGCACAAGCTGGCCAGGCCGCGCCGCAAGTTGCGCTGGCGCAGCGCGGACAGCAGCGTGACCACCACGCGCGCGCCGGACGCGCCGATCGGATGCCCGAGCGCGACCGCGCCGCCGTGCACGTTGATGCGCTCCTGGCTCACCCCGAGCAGCTGCCCGCAGGCCATCGTCACGCAGGCGAAGGCCTCGTTGATCTCCCAGAGATCGATGTCCTTCGCGGCGAGCCCCGCGCGAGCCAGCGCCTGCTGGCTCGCGCCCACCGGCGCCGTGGTGAACCACGCCGGCTCCTGCGCGTGCCCGCCATGGGCGTGCACGCGCGCGAGCGGCTTCAACCCCAATTTCTCGACCGCTGCCTCGCTCGCCAGCACCAGCGCCGCCGCGCCGTCGTTGACGCTGGAGGCATTGCCGGCCGTGATCGTGCCGTCCTTGTCGAAGGCGGGCCGCAGCTCCGGCAGTTTGTCGATGTTGCCGCGCCCCGGCTCTTCATCGGCGCTCACGGTCAGGGCAGGGCCCTTGCGCTGCGCCACCTCGACGCTCACGATCTCGTCCGCGAACCAGCCCTGGCGCTGCGCCTCGAGCGCGCGCCGGTAGCTCTCCGCAGCGAAGGCGTCCTGCTTCTTGCGGTCGAGCTCGTAGCGCTCGGCGCAGAGCTCGCCCGCGTTGCCCATGTGGAAGTCGTTGTACGGGTCCCATAGTCCGTCGTGGATCATGCCGTCGATCACCTTGCCGTGCCCCATGCGCAGCCCGGTGCGAGCCCGATCCAGATAGTAAGGAGCGTTCGACATCGACTCCATGCCGCCGGCCACCACGACCTGCGCGTCGCCGAGCGCGATGCTGCGCGAGCCCTGAATGATCGCTTGCAGGCCCGAGCCGCAGACCTTGCTCACGGTCGTGCACGGCACCGACTGCGGCAGCCCGGCGGCGAGCGCCGCCTGGCGCGCCGGCGCCTGCCCGATGCCCGCCGAGAGCACGTTGCCCATCAGGACTTCCTCCACCTGCTCGGGCTTCACGCCCGCTCGCTGCACGGCGGCTCGGATCGCGGCGGCCCCGAGCGCTGGCGCCGTCACGGTGGACAGCGCGCCGAGGAAGGAGCCGATCGGGGTACGGGCGATGCTGGTGATGTAGACGGGGGAGTTCATCGATCTCCAGTCTAGCTCATTCGAGGAGGGTCAGCAGATCCTCCCGGGTCAATCCGCCCGCCTGGTCGGCATCTCCCAGGGCCGCATCGGCGATCCCGCGCTTGCGTTCCTGGAGCTCCACGATGCGCTCTTCCACCGTATCTTTGGCAACCAGACGGTGCACGAACACGGGGCGTAACTGCCCGATGCGGTGAGCACGGTCGGCAGCCTGGTCCTCGACCGCGGGGTTCCACCACAGGTCCATCAAGAACACGTGGTCCGCGGCGGTCAGGTTCAAACCGGTACCACCGGCTTTCAAGCTCAGCAGCAGCACGGGCGGACCGGAAGCGCTCTGAAAGCCGTCCACCACCGCCTGGCGGTCCCGGGTCGAGCCGTCGAGGCGCAGCGTCTTCAGCTCCGCGGCGGCGAGCCGCGGCTCGATCAGATCCAGGAAGCGCGTCCACTGCGAGAAGACCAGCGCCTTGTGTCCTTCGGCCACGGCTTGCTCCAGGGCCGCGATCAGCTCGTCGACCTTGGTCGAGCTCGCCGCTTGCTGGCCCGGCACCAGCGAGGGATGGCAGGCGGCTTGCCGCAGCCGCAGCAGCGCCTCCAGCGCTTGCAGCACGCTGCCGCCGGCCTTCAGCTTCTCGACGATCTCCTTCTGGGTCGCGGCGCGAATGGTGTCGTACACCGCGCGCTCTTGCTCGTTCAGCTCGCACTCGATGGTCAGATCGGTGCGCGGCGGCAGCTCGCGCGCCACCTCGCTCTTGAGCCGGCGCAGCAGGAACGGGCGGATCTTGGCGCGCAGCGAGCGCGCGGCATCCGGGCGCCCATCGGCGATGGGCGTCGCGTACTGGTCCTGAAAGTATTGCCGCCCGCCGAGCAAGCCCGGGTTGGTGAAGTGGAACTGGCTCCACAGCTCCTCCAGCCGATTTTCGACCGGAGTGCCGCTGAGCGTCAGCTTGAACTTGGCGTTCAGCTTGTATGCCGCCTGCGACACCTGACTGTCGGGGTTCTTGATGGTCTGCGCTTCATCGAGCACGGCCATATCCCACGCCTGGCTGGCCAGGAGCTCCTGGTCGAGGCGCAGCACGGCGTAGGTGGTGATGGTGACGTCAGCGTTCGGGTCGAGCGCGCGCTTGGGCCCGTGGTAGACGTGGCAACGCAGCTGGCTGCGGAAGCGCGCCGCTTCATTGACCCAGTTGAAGAGCACGCTGCGCGGGCACACCACCAGCGTCTTGCCGCGCACCGCGCACAGGGCCTGCAGCGTCTTGCCGAGACCCATGTCGTCCGCCAGGGTCGCTCCCAGGCCCAGCTCGCGCAGAAAGCAGAGCCAGTTGACGCCCTGGCGCTGGTAGTCGCGCAGCTCCGCGCGCAGATCGCTGGGCGGCGTGGCTTCCGGGATCGACTCGAAGCCCTCGATCAGAGGTTTGAGCCGCTGCAGATCGCCGGGCGGCTCCTGGCCGAGATCCTTGCACAGCTGGGCGAGCCCCGGCAGCGCATACGCGGGCAGGGCGCCGTCCTCCTTGCCTCGCTTGGCGTTGAGCAGATCGGCGACGCGGCGCCCGTGCTGCTCCAGCCAGCCCGAAGGCAGAGGCGCCCAGCCGCCATCGCTGAGCGGCACCAGGCCGAGGCCGCCCTGCCAGGCCGCCACCACCGCCGCGCCGCTCGCGCGTTCCTTGCCTCCCTGTGCCACGAACTCGACCGAGAGCGCGCCCGACTCGAACGAGACGCGCGGCTCCAGCGCCTGCCGGCGGATGAAGCCCTGCGGCGAACGGCCGCGGATCTCGCCGTTCCAGCTGTCGAGGCGCGCCGCGAGCGCGGTCGCCGGCTCGCCGCTCACGATCATGCGGTTGCCGGGCACGAGCCCGAGCAGCTCCTTGAGCCGGCGCGCGGCGCGGCGCTCCGCCTCCTCGTCGCGGATCGGTACGTCTCCGCCCAGGTGCACCAGCTGCTGGCCGTCCACGCGCGCCGAGTTGCCGTACACCAGGGTCGCCAGCACGCTCAGCGTGTTGCCCTCCTGCTCGACGTCCAGCACCACGCTGGGGCGCAGCGAGCGGGTCAGCTTGGGCAGCCTGTCGGTGCGGACCTCCACGCCGAAGCGCTTGATCAGCTGCGGCAGCACCTCCGTCACCAGCAGCGAGACATCGCGCGGCCCGTACGTGCGCTCGCTCGGCAGCCGCTCCAGCGAGCGCCCGGTGACGTCCATGTCGCCGAGCACCGCCAGGCGATCGCCCATGCGCACGACGCCCGGCGCGAGCAGCGCCGTGATGCGCGGATCCTGCTCCAGCACGACCTTGAAGCCCTTTTCGTGATCGCACACGTAGCCGCGCGGAGAAAGACGCGCCGCCTCGATCTGCACGGGCGTACCATCGAGCTGCACGTCGGGCGCGCCCGCGAGCGCCAGCAGCACGCCCTCCAGCGTCTCGCCCTGCAGCGGCCCGTGCAGCTTCGCGCCGAGCAGGCGGTCGATGGCGATGTCGGCCTGGGTGGGCGTCAAACGCCGCGCATCCGCGGCGTTCGCGGCGATGCTCGACACGCTGCGCTCGAGCAGCTCCGTCTGCCCGCTGGGGTTCACGATCACGCGCTCCAGCACCAGGTGGTCGCGCGCGCTCTTGAAACGGTAGCCGAGGTGGGACCCCGATCGCTGATCGGTCGGCAAGGTCAGGCCCTCGGAGTGCGCGCGGCGCACGGCGATCACGGCCGCGGCGATGTGCTCGCAGCAGGGCGCCTTGCTGTCGCAGTCGCAGTCCCACTCCTCGTCGGCCGGATACAGGTGCACGGTCGGCGCGACCGCGCGCTCTGGCGCGCGCACGCGGCAGACGATCTCCTCCTCGTCTTCGCTCACGCCCACGACCGCCAGCAGGCGGACCAGCTCCACTGCGCGGGACCAGGTCTGGCTGGAGCAGGCCTGACGGATGGCTTTGAACGTTTCTTCGATTGGGCTCATGTGACGACGTTGCGGGGCTTGCCGGCCAAAAAGGCGCGTAGGTTTTCCACCGACACTTCTAGCAGGCGCGTCCGGGCCTCGAGGCTCGCCCAGGCGATGTGCGGGGTGATCCAGCAGTTGGGTAGGCCGACGAGCGGATGATCCAGGGGCGGGGGCTCGACGCTCAGCACGTCGAGATATGCTCCGGCGATCCGCCCGGCACGCAGCGCCTCGGCCAGCGCGGCCTCGTCGACCAGGCCGCCGCGCGAGGTGTTGATCAGCACCGCCTGCGGCCGCATCCGGGCCAGCAACGCGGCATCGACCAGCCCCTGCGTCTGCTCGCTGAGCGGGCAATGCAGGGAAAGAAAGTCGGCGCGCTCGACCAGCTCCCCGAGCTCACACCAGCGCACTCCCTCCACGTCCGGGATCGAGCCGCCGCGGCGCCCGGCTGCCAAGATGCTCATCTTGAACGCGCGCGCCAGCTCCGCCACGCGCCGCCCGATCGCGCCCAGCCCGACGATGCCGAGCGTGCGTTGTGCCAGCAGCCGGATCTCGCCCACGCTGAAGCTGAAGTCGGGCTGCCGCGCCCAGGCCCCGGCGCGCACGGCCGCGGTGTGCGCGCCCAGGTGCTTGGCCGCCTCCAGCATCAGGCTCAGCGTGTGCTCCGCGACCGAGTCGGCCCCGTAGCTCGGCACGTTGCTGACCACGATCTGGCGCTGACGGGCCGCCGCCGTGTCGACGATGTTCGTGCCGGTGGCAGTGACGCCGATGTAGCGCAGCGCGGCCAGTTGGGCCATCGCGGCGCCGCTGATCACCACTTTGTTGGTGATGACGATCTCTGCGTCCCGGGCGCGCTCGACGACCAACTCGCTCGGCGTCCGCTCAAACAGCGTGACGTCCCCCAGCGCTGCGAGCGGCGCCCAGCTCAGATCTCCCGGATTCAGCGTATGCCCGTCGAGCACGGTGATCTTTGGAACCGACATGGCCGCACTCTACGATGCCGGATGCGACGCCGGGCGACGAATAGGGGTCAGGGATCGGGAAGCTCGGAACTGCCCGGCGGGTAGCGGCTCCAGAATGTGCCCAACTCACGGCTGCTGCGCCGTCGGAGGCGGGGGCTGCGACGCAAAATCCCTGCTACCGATCGGTAGGAGAGTTTCGCGTTGGTGAGCAGCACCGCCGGCGGGGCCTTGGGTGGCCGACGGCTGCTGCGCCGTCGGAGGCGGGGCTGCAACGCAAAATCCCTGCTACCGATCGGTCATAGGTGATCCCTTTAGGCCAGGTCCCCCTGGGATAGACCGACCAGGTCGATCCCGATGGCAAGGCGACCGCAGCGATGCTCGCAGCGGAGATGGGAGCGTCGCGCATTTGGGGGACAGGAAGCGAAAGCGAGCAGAAAGCGCACGCGGGCGGCGCTCGGCACGCGGGGGGCGCGCGCCGGGACGACAGGTTCCCCGGGAAACCTCAATTCGATTTGCTCGAAGAGGGGCGCCGCCCACGGCGGACGCGCGGCGTTCGGCACGCGGGGGGCGCGCGCCGGGACGACAGGTTCCCCGGGAAACCTCAATTCGATTTGCTCGAAGAGGGGCGCCGCCCACGGCGGACGCGCGGCGTTCGGCACGCGGG
>DASTRX010000027.1:0-20084 GCA_035760985.1 Polyangiaceae bacterium | reverse complement strand
TCACCTTGTGCCACGCCCCGCGCAGCGTGAGCAGGCCGTTCACCATGCCGCCCCACGACGGCATCCACAGCATCACCGAGAAGAGCATGCCGAGCGTGGAGGCCCACGCGGGCAGCGCGGTGTAGTGCAGGTGGTGCGGACCCGCCCAGATGTAGAGGAAGACCAGCGACCAGAAGTGCAGGATCGATAGCTTGTAGGAGAAGACGGGGCGCTCCGCCGCCTTGGGCAAGAAGTAGTACATCAGCCCCAGGAAGGGCGTGGTCAGGAAGAAGGCGACGGCGTTGTGCCCGTACCACCACTGCATGAAGGCGTCCTGTACGCCGCCGTACAGCGAGTAGCTCTTCAGCAGCCCCGCGGGAACGACCAGATTGTTGAAGATGTGCAGGATCGCGACCGTGATGATGGTCGCGATGTAGAACCAGATGGCAACGAACAGATGGCGCTCGCGCCGGCGCGCGATCGTGCCGAAGAAGTTGATCGCGAAAATGACCCACACCAGCGCGATGGCGATGTCGATGGGCCACTCCAGCTCCGCGTACTCCTTGCTCTGGGTGATCCCGAAGGGCAGCGTCAGCGCCGCGGACACGATGATGGCTTGCCAGCCCCAGAAGTGAAGGCGGCTGAGCACGTCGGAGAACATGCGCGCCTTGAGCAGCCGCTGGCTGGAGTAATACACAGCCGCGAACACTGCATTGCCGGCGAAGGCAAAGATGGCGGCGTTGGTGTGCAGGGGGCGCAAGCGGCCGAAGCTCAGGGACGATAGCCCGCCGCTCAGTCCTGGCAGCACCAGCTCCAGCGCGATGAACAAACCCACCAGCGTCGCCACCAGAGCCCAGACAACGGTGGCAAACGTGAACTTGCGGACGATATCGTCGTCGTAACTGAATCGATCCAATCTCGTATCCATGAAGCTCCAGCCCCTCTGCGGGCCGGCCTCTGCAACTTCACTGCCAGCCGCAATTTGCGGAGATCGCGGGGCTCCGGCCTCCACCGCGGCGCAATCCGTTCGCGCGCGAGTGCCGGACGCAGCCTTTGCGCTGCCCGAGGTGCGCGGATGGGGCCCGTCAGCGCCACGGGGTGCTAGCTTGTGTCGATGTCGCGCGCTCTCCGGCGATCGCTCGTGCTCGGGGCTCTCGCGCTACTCGCGCTTCCGTGCGTGTGTGAGTGTGGGCCGGCGCTGCGGCATGATCCGCGCCCAGCGCCGTCGGGGCAGGGCGGCGGCCAGTTCACGCTCGCGACCTTCAACCTCGAGTTCGACGCCTGGGGCGACTCGAGCACGGTCGAGTTGGTGGGTCGCACCGGAGCCGACGTGATCTTTCTGCAGGAGGTGTCTCACGAGTGGGAGCGCGTGCTGAGGCGCCGCTACCGGCAGGACTACCCGGAGATGCTGTTCGCCGCGGCGGGCGGCGCGAGCGGGCTCGGGGTCATCTCGCGCTTTCCGCTGCGCGACGAGGGCCTGCTGCCCGCGGTCTGGAAGCACCCCGCCTGGTTGGTCGCGGTGCTGACCCCATGGCGCGAGGTGCACGTCCTGAACGTGCACCTGCGCGCCAGCCGGCGCCCGCACCAGAACCTGATCGCGGGCTTGCTCAGCCTGGGCGCCGATCACGAGATCGAGATCCGTCGCTTCGTCGCAGCCTGCACGGTTCCGCCGACGCTCGTGGTCGGGGACTTCAACGAGGGCCGAGGCGGGGCGGCGGTCGAGTGGCTGGAGCGACAGGGCTTCGTCGATGGGCTCGGCCGCTTCCGGCCCGGCGAGCCCACGGCCAGAGCGCTCGGCGGCCTGTACGAATCCACGCTCGACCACATCCTGTTTCGGCCCTCGTTCCCTGCGCTCGATGTCTGGGTGTTGCGCGGCGGGAGCTCCGATCACTGGCCGGTGCTCGCCCGATTTTGACCCGCGGCGCCTGGCAGCAGGCGCTGGCGCGCTTTGCAACCACCTTCCGCTGGCGGGCACCGGGCGGTATGACGAGTTCGAGCGCTGGAGACAGCAGGAGGACGAGCATGCGACGTGGAATTCCTGACGAGATCGTAGAGCGGCGGCGAACTTTTCTGCGCGCGGCCGCTGCGGCGGCCGGCATCGCCGTCGCCGGCTGCGCCACGGCGCATGCCGCCGCCGGAGAGCCGGCGGCCGGCGGCAAGGAGAAGGGCGAGGGCGAGGCCGGAGAAGAAGCCGAGGTCACCCCCGGCGAGGACCTGATGCAGGAACACGGCCTGATCGAGCGGGTGCTCTTGATCTACGATGAGGGCGCGCGCCGCATCGAGAGCGGCGAGTCCTTCGATCTGGCAGTGATCACCGGCGCCGCGGGCATCGTGCGGCGCTTCGTCGAGGACTACCACGAGCGGCAAGAGGAGCAGTCCGTATTTCCGCGGCTGCAGGCGGCGGGGCGCGAGGGCGAGCTGGTGGCGACGCTGATCCAGCAGCACGAGCGCGGCCGTCAGGTCACCGAGCAGATCGTGCGCAGGGCGGGGCAGGGCGCTTCCCCCGAGCTGGCGCAGCTGCTGCGCAGCTTCGCCCGCATGTATCGCCCGCACGCGGCGCGCGAGGACACGGTGCTCTTCCCCGCGTTTCGCGAGGTCGTCGGTCGCTCCGGCTACGAGGAGCTGGGCGAGCAGTTCGAAGACAACGAGCACAAGCTGCTCGGGGAGCACGGTTTCGAGGGCACGGTGGCCGAGGTGGCGAAGCTCGAGCAGAGCCTGGGTATCGCCGATCTGGCGAAGTTCACCGCGTGACGCGTCCGCCGCCCGGGCCGGCGGAGCGCACGACCTTGAGCGAGCTCGCGGGCTTGTTCCTGCGTCTGGGCGCCACTGCCTTCGGCGGTCCGGCGGCGCACATCGCAATGATGAAGGCCGAGGTGGTGGACCGGCGCCGCTGGCTCGACGAGGAGCGCTTCCTCGACCTCCTAGGCGCGACCAATCTGATCCCGGGTCCCAACTCGACGGAGATGGCGATCCACATCGGCTGGGACCGCCGTCGCTGGCCCGGGCTGGCGGTGGCGGGGAGCGCCTTCATCGTCCCCGCGCTGCTGATCACCGGCGCGATGGGCTGGGCTTACGTCCGCTTCGGCACGCTGCCGCAGGCGGCGTGGCTGCTCTATGGGGTCAAGCCGATCATGGTGGGCGTGATTCTGCAGGCGATCTGGGGCCTGACGCCCAGGGCGGCGCGCACCTGGCCGCTGCGCTTGCTGGCCGCTCTCGCCGCCGGTCTCGCCGCGCTCGGGGTCAACGAGTTGCTGGTGCTGTTCGGCGCGGGAGTGCTGGCCGTGGCCGCGGCCGGTCGCAAGACGCGCACATCGCTGCGGCCCTCGTCCCAGGCCGTTCCGTTGGCCTTCGGCGTGGTGGCGAC
Source organism: Polyangiaceae bacterium (assembly GCA_035760985.1). GTDB lineage: Bacteria > Myxococcota_A > Polyangia > Polyangiales > Polyangiaceae > SZUA-265. Next base: position 16,741 of record DASTRX010000027.1, on the reverse strand, counting down.
CAGCGCGACCGCTCCCACGTCCGCGGCATTGTTCGGCGTCTTCTTCAAGATCGGCTCCGTGCTGTTCGGCAGCGGCTACGTGCTGCTGGCGTTCTTGCGCAGCGATCTCGTCCAGCGTCTGGGCTGGCTCACCGAGGCACAGCTGATCGATGCCATCGCCGTCGGGCAAGTCACGCCGGGGCCGGTCTTCACGACCGCCACCTTCATCGGTTACGTGCTCGCCGGGCCGAGCGGCGCGCTGGCCGCCACGCTGGGTATTTTCCTGCCCGCTTTCATCTTCGTCGCGCTGAGCGGTCCGCTCGTGCCCAGGTTGCGCGCGTCTGCCACGGCCGGCGCGTTCCTCGATGGCGTGAACGTCGCATCCCTGGCCCTCATGGCCGTGGTGACGGTTCAGCTCGGTGCTGCCGCCCTGGTCGACGCGCCCACCGTGCTCATTGCGGCGCTATCGGCCCTCTTGCTGGTACGCTTCCGGGTCAACGCTACCTGGCTGGTGCTCGGCGGCGCGGCGCTCGGCTGGGTGGCGCACAGCGTGCATCTGGCCCGGTGAAGAGGTCGGCATCGAACCATGTTTCCCCTGTACACAGAAAATCCCCGGCTGCGGGCGCCGCTCGTCACCATCGCGCTGCTGCTGATCATCGGCGCGGTCTGGATCTTTTTGCAGACGGGCGGGCTCAGCCCGTACGCGCTCGCGGCCAGCGTGTGCAACTGGGGCCTGGTCCCGGGCGAGCTGACTCAGCAGGCGACGGTGGGCACGGCCGTGCCCCTCGGCCCTGGACTGGCCTGCATCGTGGACCGGGAGCCGATCAACGTGCTCACTCCGCTGACCTCGATGTTTCTGCACGGCGGCTGGGGCCACGTGCTCGGCAACTCGCTGTTTTTGTGGGTGTTCGGCGGCAGTATCGAGGACAGCATGGGGCGCCCGCGCTACCTCGCCTTCTATCTGATCTGTGGCCTGGCCGCTGCGGCGGCGCAGATCTTCGTCAATCCCGGGTCCCCCGTGCCGATGGTGGGGGCCTCCGGCGCCATCTCGGGTGTCATGGGCGCTTTCCTGGTGCTGTACCCGCGAGTGCGGGTCTACCTGCTCGTGTTCCTGTTCTTCTTCATCGACCTGATCGCGGTCCCGGCCTGGCTGGTGCTGCTGTACTGGTTCGGCATGCAGGTGTTGACGGGGCTGCCGGAGCTGCTGGCGGTACGTCCCGACGTCTCGGAGGGCGTGGCTGTCTGGGCGCACGTGGGCGGATTCGCGGCGGGGGCGCTGCTGATCCGGCTCTTCGCCAACCCCGAGCTCGTGCGTCAGCGCCGCTCGCGCCGCATCGAGCGGCGTGGCCGCCCGCTCTGGCGCGCTCGCTGAGAGGCAAATGGGCGGCAAAAATGCCCGCCCGCCGTCTGTTCAGAACGCGGCTGCCACGTTCCAGAACGAGTCGGTGCGGGTAGGCAGAAGTGAGAGGTGTAGCCTTCCGTCCCTTCCCAGTCGCGCATGCTCGTGCGCATTCTCTTCGCGCCATGCCAGCGCAGCACGCGCTCGAACGCTTCGTCCAGACCTTCAATCGCCGGCGCGATGGTTTGCGCTGTGATCGCTGCCGTACGGTGTTGCACCGTCAGCATCGCCATCTGATCGAGCTGGCCGCTCACCAGCTCTTGTGCGCGTGCAACGCCTGCGCGTCGGAGGTCGAGCGCAGCGTGCTGGGGCCATATCGCCTGATCCCCGAGGCGGTTCGCAGCGCGCCGGAGTGGGCTCCCAGCTGGGAGCGCTGGGACAGCTTCGGCATGCCGCTGCGGCTCGGCTTCTTTCTCTGGCTCTCGCGCCTCGCGCGCTGGGCGGCGGTGGCGCCGAGCCCTGCCGGAGCCGTGAACGTGGAGCTGCCCACCAGCGCCTGGTCGGCGTACCTGCGCGAGAGCGGCATCGCGCGACAAGTCAGGCCTGATGTCGAGGCACTGCTGGTGCGCGGCGCCGGCGGCGGTCCGCTGGAGGCGTACGTGGTGCCGCTCGATCTATGCTACGAACTGGTCGCCCTCGTGCGTCAGACGTGGCGCGGCATCGACGGCGGGGACGCGGCGCGCGGCGAGCTGGACCGGTACTTCGAGCGGCTGCGCCAGCGCAGCACGGAAGCGCCGCTGGCCCACGCCGCCGGACAGCGCTGACCGCCGCCAGCTTGTTGCGCGCTGGAACAGGACGTCGCAATTTGCGACGATCGCGCAGAAACAGCCTCCGATCACCCCACGGGGACTGCCGCTGCGCGCCGGCTCGGGGGACCTTCGTCATTTGAAGAGCAGCCGCCCATGAAGGTCGACGATCGCGTACGCAGTAGCGCCCCAGCGCAGCAACACCACGAGAGCGCCGAGCCGCAGAAGGCTCGGGCGAGCGAGCGGCGCCAGGTGACCGAGCGAGCCGCGCAGCTGGCAGCCGAGCGCGTGAACGAGGTGGCGCGGCTGAAGGGCGAGATCAGCTTCGCGCTGGGCGATATCACCGACACCGAAGGCCAGATCGCTGCCCTGCAGCAGGTCGCCAACCTGATCGCGAAGGGCTTTGGCGACTGGTGCGTGATCTACGTGGCCGAGTCTGGCCAGGCGCGCCGCATCGCCGCTCACGCCGACTCCGTCCAGCAGAACGGGAGGCACGCCTTCTTCACGCACTGGCGCCCTCGACCCGACTCGCCGCGCGGCCATTTCGCGGTGATGCGCAGCGGCCAGCCCCAGTGGTTTCCGAGCGTCAGCGATCAGATGCTGGTGGAGCAGGCGGTCGATGCCGAGCAGCTCGCGGCGCTCCGGGCCATGCACATCTCCTCGTACTTGTGTGTGCCGATGCACGCCCGGCAGCGCCTCGTCGGAACGCTCGCGTGTCTGCGCACCGCGGGCAGCCCGGCCTATGAGGAGAGCGACGTCGCGTTCGCGCAGCAGATCGCCGATCGCGTGGGGCTCGCCATCGATAACGCGCGTCTGTATCGCGAGGCACAGGAGGCCCGGGAGACGGCGGAGCGGCTGTACGTGGCCGAGCAGCGCGCCCGTGCCGAAGCCGAGGCGCTCGCCCGCGTGGCGCAGGCACTCTCCGAGGCCGGGCTCAATCTCCATCCCCTGGTGCAGCGCGTGACGGATGAAGCCACTGCGCTGGTCGGTGCCGAGTTTGGCGCGTTCTTCTACAACGTGGTGGGCGAGCAAGGGGAAGAGTACATGCTCTACAGCCTGTCGGGCGCGCCCCGGTCCGCCTTCGACAAGTTTGGGCTGCCGCGCAACACCCCGATCTTCGCGCCCACCTTCACCGGCCAGGGCGTGGTCCGGCTCGACGACGTGAAGAAGGATCCGCGCTACGGCACGATGTCCCCGCACTACGGCATGCCGAAGGGCCACTTGCCGGTCACCAGCTACCTGGCGGTGCCGGTGGTGTCCCGCACGGGGCCCGTGATCGGCGGGCTGTTCTTCGGCCATTCGGCGCCCGCCCGCTTCACGGAGCAACACGAACGGATCGGCAAGGTGCTCGCCGCTCACGCTTCGCTCGCAATCGACAACGCCCGTGTGTTTCAGGCAGCGAGGGAAGGCGAGGAGCGCCAGAGCCGTCTGGTCGGTGAGCTGGAACGCGCGGTGCGCGTCAGTGAAATGTTCGTGGGCATTTGGGGACATGACCTGCGCAACCCGCTGTCCGCGATCACCACGGCGGCCAGCGTGGTGCTGAGCCGCGCGGACTCCGATCGCGTCGCCAAGCCGGTCAGTCGCATCCTGAGCAGCGCGGACCGGATGAGTCGAATGATCGATCAGATCCTCGATTTCACGCGCGTGAGGCTGGGCGAAGGCATTCCGCTCCGCCGCAAGCCGCTCGATCTGGCCGATATTTGCCGCCTGGTCCTCGACGAGCTGCGCCCCGAAGGAGACGACGAGCTCCACGCGCAGCTCCAGATCCGGGGAGACAGTCGCGGAGAGTGGGACGAGGATCGCCTGGCTCAGCTGGTCTCGAATCTCGCGGGCAACGCGCTCCAGCACCGTACACCCGGCACGCCGGTCACGATTTGCATCGATGGCTCACGGCCCGGTCGTGTCACGCTCAGCGTGGAGAACAGCGGCACCGTGCCCCCGGATCTCTTGCCCGTGATCTTCGAGCCGCTGCGCGGCCGCGAGGGCGGTAAGCGCGAAGGCTCGAGCGGCCTCGGGCTGGGCTTGTACATTTCGCAACAGATCGCCCTGGCGCACGCTGGATCGATCCAGGTGGACTCCGAGCCCGGAGCGGACCATACACGCTTTTACGTGGAGCTCCCGAGGACACCACCCGTCCCGCAGCAGACCCGGGAGCAGACCCAGGAGAGTGTGAAGTGAGTCATGGAACGGTGTTGGTCGTGGATGACGATGAAGACATCCGCGAGTCGCTGCGCGACGCGTTCGAGGATGCGGGCTATCAGGTGAGCTGTGCCGCCAATGGCCGTGAAGGCCTCGACGCGCTGAGGAAGGTCCGGCCCTGCGTGGTTGTGCTCGATCTCATCATGCCGATCATGACCGGCAACGAGATGTACGACGCCATGCAAGCCGACCCGCAGCTCGCGGACGTGCCGGTGATCATGTCCACCTCCGATGCCTCCCGCGCGCCGAGCGGTGTGCTCTTGCTCAAGAAGCCGGTGAACTTGCAGCGCATGCTGGCAACCATCGGCAGATTTTGCTGATCGGCGCCCTCAGCGCGGCGCGCCCGCGAAGTCCAGGATCGCCCGGTACTTGGGGTGAGCGCGGTCGGTGGGCGTGTCCGCGTTGGCCCACATGTCGTCGGGGCCGACCCAGCCCCACACGTTCATGATCTCGCCGCCCGCGGCGCTGAAGCCCTCGAAGTTCTTCAGGTACAGGTCATACATGCGCTCGTCGCGCGTCATCTGCACGAGCAGATCATGCACCTCGCGGTCATCGCCCTCGTAGTTGAAGTGCGTGCCGCTCTCGTACACCTGTAGCCCGAGCCCGCGCGCCTGGGCCAGCTTGGCGAAATAGCGGTAGCCCTCGATCGTGTAGTCGAGGTTGTCCTCTTCTTCGCCGCTGCATCCGGGGATCAGTCCCCCGTGCTCGAGTTGCTCGAAGGCGCGCTCGAGCGCCTTGCGCTCTCCACCCTGCAACCAGTCCGCGATCACGTCCTCGTTGCTCGGCAGGCAGCCGGAGAAATAGCCCGTGATGTTGACCGCATCGACCGCCTCGTAGCAGGGCCCATCGCTCGGGTGATCGGCGGCCCAGTCCGGGCAATCGAGCACCTTGGGCGCGAGCTCCCGCCAGCCCGTCTGTGGCGAGAGCAGGCAGCGCACGCGATCGGAGCCGCTGCCGAACACCTGCTTGATGATGCGGCAGGCGCTGGCGGTTCGGCCCGCCGCGTACTGCACCCAGGCCGAGCCCTCGTCGGGCCACAGCTTCTGCCCCTTTGCGTTCGCATACTCCGCCTGTGGAAATCCCCAGTTCCAGACCTCGTTGCCGTATTCGACGCTCGCGACCAGGCGCGGATCGAGGTTCTGCTTCAGGTACTCGGCGAACCTCTTCACGTACTCGTCGTCGGCCTCGACGGGCAGGTTGAAGTGCGGATCGGCTGGCACGCGGTTGGCGAGCGCGACCAGCGTCTCCAGGGGGTACCCGCCCACCTTGGTGCCCAGCTCGGGCCGCTTCAGGTCCAGGTACTGCCCCGAGGCGAGCCGGCTGGGCACGCTCTCCGTGGGGCGCTCGCCCCAGTGGCCCGGCATCACGCAGCGCCCGCCGCCACAGTCATCGTCCGTGACGGCGTAGCACTCGTCGCCCGCGCGCGCGCCGCCGCTGCACACGCCGTACTCGTTGGACGCCATCCAATCCATGAAGCGCAAGCTGCGAAAGGGCGCGAGGAAGTCGAGCATCTCCGGGTTGAAGATCTCGCCCTGATCGAGCAACTGCTCCTGGTCGGCGCGAAAAACGCGGATGTTGCGCAGATAGTCGCCGCGCCGCTCGGGATCGATCTCGGTCAGGCGCAGGTACGTCGCGTCCGGTTGCAGCGTGAAACTGAGGCGCTTCGCGCCCTGCACGGAGCGGACCTCCTTGCCGTTGTCGATCTCGAGGCGACCGCTGCCTTCCCACGTCACCACGAAGCGCCGGCCAAAATCGGAGCGATGGCTGCCCGAGCTGATCACGATGCCGATGCTCGCGTAGGAGCGCGAGGGATCATCGCGATAGCGCAGGCTGCGAGGCCACCCATCGGGCGCGAGATCGAGGTGCGCCCGGCCGCTGCAGTTCGGGTCGTCCTCCGAACACTTGCCCTCGGGGGCGCGGCTGTTCTGCATCAGGTCGATGAACGGGGGCAGGTCCGTCCAATCGCCGGGGAAGTCCAGGTTGTAGCCCAGCAAAGAGGTTTGATTCGGCGCTCCGCGACGGGGAGCGCGAGCTGGCGCGTGGCTCGACGCGCCCTCGGAGCTGCCGCAGCCCGCTGCGACCAGGGCTGCAAACAGGAGCGCACACGGGGCCAAACTCCAGCGGATCATTGTCCGACTTTATCGCACTTTTTTGGCGCCAGATCCGATCAATGCCGCACAGCTCTACGCCCTCGGCGACCTGGTTTGGCTGGGGTTCAGGCCCAACGGAAGCTCATTGACCCGCATCGGCAGCGCCGGCGTCGGACGATTCGCCGATGCAGCTCGCGATCGGCTCCGCCAGATTGCACTGGCCGCCTCTGACGCAGTCCGCGTCCGAGCTGCAGTGGGGAGCGCAAAGCCCGCTGCCGGCGGCGGCGCCGCTCGGAGCGGTCAACGAGAGCGCCGCATAGGTGCTGCAGACGAGCTCGCTGCGCCCCTGACAAACCCCGGCAGCGCCGCTCTCGCAGGCGGCGAGACACACGCCGAAGCTCGGATCCGAGAAGTGCAGGCAATCACCCGGCTGCTGAAACAGCGAGCAGTCTGCTGCGGACCGGCAAGCGGCCGTGCAGTAACCCCGGGCAGGTCCCCCGATCGAGCCGGGCGGACCCGCTGCATTTTCCGCCCAGCAGAGCAGGCTGCTGCCGCAGTCCGCGTTGCTGCGGCAGGGCGCGCCGAGCACATTCGGGCGCGTCGACGGCACCACGGTCGGCGGCGCCGAACACTGGCAGGGACCGTAGGTACCGGAGTCATTGCAGGTCGCGGTCCCCGTGCACTCGTTCGCCCCCAGACACGAGCGGGTCGCACCGAACATGCAGGCAGCCGGCGTGACGGGGGGACGCTGGCGGGGCGAGGTATCGCCGCCGACCGTGCACTGGCACGAGCCAAAGACCAGGCCGTTGGTATCGCAGACTTTTACACCCTCGCAGCCATTCTCGTCCTGGCACGCAACCGACTCCCCCGGGCGGCAGCGATCCGGCTCCGATTCCTCACAGCCGAACGCCAGGAGCAGGCTCGCGCTCCAGAGACAGACAACCCGACTTCTACGCAGCATGCAGGGCGCCACTGTCTCAGCGTGGCGGGAAAATCGCCAGCTCGATCAGCCGCCCGGCGCGCGAACGCTGAGCGGCGTGCACCAGCGTCTCGGCGATGTCGACCGGATCGATGAAGCGATCGAACCCCGGCATATCCCGGCGATTCGCGGCCGTATCGACGGCGCCCATGGGATACAGCACCGCGACGCGCGCGTCCGTGCCCGCCAATTCTCCGTCCAGGGAGCGCAGGAGAGTGGCGACGGCGGCCTTAGCGGCCCCGTACAGCGCCGAGCCTGGTGACGCACCGCTCCAGCCCGGCTCGGAAGAGAATGCAGCCAGGAATCCGCGCCGCGTCTGCAAGAAGTGCGGCACCAGCGCGCGCGCAACGTGGAACAGCGAGCGCACGTTGAGATCGAACATGCGATCGTAATCGGCGAGGGGCGCCTCGTGCAGCTGGCCGTGAGCAAAGCCGCCCACGGTATGGATCAGCCCATCCAGACGGCCCTCGCGGGCGAGCACCTCGCGCACCAGGGCCTCGGCGCTCCCCGCCTGGAGCAGATCCACCTCGGGTCGGTCCGCCGTGACGACCTTGGCACCGGCGGCGGCGAATGCCGCCACGACGGACCGCCCGATGGCCCCCTTGCCGCCCGTGACCACGAACACCTGCGCATCCAGTTTCTCCATGGGCGCGCAGCGTACCCGCTTTGGGTACGTTGGCCAGGGCGGCGTTACCCTCCGTCAATCGTCGTCGTCGTCGTCATCGTCGTCGTCATCGTCGTCGTCGTCGTCGTCGTCGTCGTCGTCGTCCGCGTCGTCATTGTTGCGGCCGCCGGGCGCGGGATTGGCAGACGGCTGATTGTTGCTGTTGCAGGACAGGGCCGCATCCGCGGCGGTCTCCGGACAGCCGCCGGCGACCCAGCTGGCCACGATCGCGCGCTGCGCGGCGCTCAGACCGCCGCCGGGAGGCATGTCACCGCTGGCCACCTCGCGGCCGATCTGCTGGCAGCGCCGCTGTGCTTGCGCAAACGGCGAGAGCTGCGGCAACCCGCTGTTGCCGGTGTGGCAGCGCGAACAGACGGGCTGGAACAGCTGCGGGACAAACTCGCCATCGTACGACGCGCACTGGTTGGCGGCCACCGGTGCAGCGGGTTGTGCCGGGGTCGCGGCGGGGGGCGCGGGCGGCGTCGCGGCGGGGGTCGCGGGCGCCGCCGCGGGCGGCGGCGTGGGATTCAGCGCCGCGTTCGGAGTTCCCTCGCTGGAGGGGGCGGCGCTGGACGGCGCGGAACTGGACGGCGCGGAGTCGGAGGGCTCAGAGCCGCTGGAAGGCGCGGGGCTGGAGGGCGAAGAGCCCGAATTGTTGGCAGCGTTGCTGGCGGGGGCCGCGGAGCCGCCGCTGCTGCTGGCCGGTGTTGAACTGGAGGGCCCGCTGCTCTGCGGGGCAGGGCGCGACGAGCTGCTCGCGCCGGCTCCCGACTGCTGGAACGGCTCGGGATCAGCAGGCGAGCTGCAGCCCGCGAGCGCCACGAGGGGAAGAAGGAGAGGCACGAACCACGATGAGCGATACAGCATGAGCTGATTGAGCCAGCCGACTCTTCGCTGACTGTGCTCGCTCCGTGCGCAAATGTTCGCGCGCACGAAACGTTCTCCGCCGACACGGATCCGTCGCGTGAGCCCGGATTTTTCGCATCGTGCTATTGGGGCTCGGCACCGACACACCACGTGCGACACCAGGAGGGCCCACTGCGCGCTCCACAGGGCGCGCGTCCGCGCGCGCAGCGAGTCCAGCAAGCCTAGAAATGTGTCAGACCAATTCGCATGGGCTCGCCGGGCGACGTCGGGCGCTTGCCTCCAGGCGCTGCAAAGGGGCCAGTGCCTGAGCGTTCCGCACGTGCTGCAGAGCCGGCTGTTTCGCGAGAGCCCGGAGGGGCTCGCGTTGCTCGCGGCGGGCGTGCGGGGCTTGCAGGTGATCCCGCTGGTCTCGGAGCGGGGGAAAGCGCTCGGAGTGATCACCCTGGGCTGGGGCGCGCCGCACGACCCGAACGCGGCGGCGCAAAGTGTGCTGCGCACAGGGTCATTCAAACATCCGCTTGCTGGCCGTCACCGGCTTTGGGCAGCTGCAGGATCGCCCGCGGACCGCCGAGGTCGGCTTCGAAGCGCACCTGGTCAAGCCCGTCGACATCGGCGCGCTCGAAGGCGCGATCGAGGGCAGCCTCGTCGCGAGCTGACAGCGGCGGCGCTCGCCCGCATGGATTTCGGCGGCCCGCACCGCTAGGGTCGCGTGCCGCGCTCATTTGACGCCGGCGCTGCCCCATGAGACTCCGTACCATCATGCTGCTCACCGCGCTCACTGCCGCCGCTGCCGCGGCGGATCCGCCCGCTGCCGATCGCAAGCCCGGCGACTACCCGCTGACGGCCGACTCGCTGCCGCAGCCCAACGTGCCCAGGGGCAAGCTGGAGGGGCCGTTTGAGTTCAAGAGCCGCATCATCGCCAACACCGTGCGCCGCTACTGGCTGTACGTGCCCGCGCAATACAGGCCCGAGAAGCCGGCGAGCGTGCTGGTCTTTCAGGACGGCCAGCGCGCGACCAACCCGGAGGGCTCGCTGCGTGTGCCGCAGGTGCTGGAGAACCTGATCGCCAAGGGTGCCATTCCGGTCACCATCGGCATCTTCATCACGCCGGGCAACACCATCAAGCCCGGCCCGAGCGGCGACAGGTACCCCGACGATCTGGGCATGAAGAACCCGGATCATCGCGCGCAGGAGTACGACGCGCTCGACGACACCTACGCGCGCTTCCTCACGGAAGAGATGCTGCCCGAAGTGTCCAAGCGCTACCGGCTCAGTCCAGATCCCGAGCAGCACGCGATCGGCGGGACCAGCAGCGGCGCCATCTGCGCCTTCACCGTCGCGTGGCAGCGCCCCGACGCCTTCCGCAAGGTGATCAGCATGATCGGCAGCTACACCTCGATCGGCTTCAAGCCGGCGCAGAACGGCCAACCCTGGGTGCCCGGCGGAGACCTGTACCCGGGCTTGATCCGCAAGAGCCCGATCCGCCCGCTGAAGATCTTCCTGCAGGACGGCTCGAACGACCTGAACAACGAGCACGGCAACTGGTTCCTTGCGAACCAGCAGATGCTCTCCGCGCTCGAGTGGGCGAACGCCGAGGCCGACCGCAAGCACACGCCGGGGCCGCGCTACCAGGTGCGGCACGTCTGGGGCGATGGCGCGCACTCCGACCAGCACGGAGGCGCGCTGCTGCCCGAGATCCTGCGCTGGATGTGGCAGAAGTAGAGCCGGCGCGGCCGAGCTTCAGAAGGCCAGGCCCGCGCCGGCGGAGAGGGCGGTCTCGCCGAGCGGCACCGCCTCCACGAACAGGTTGCCACGGGCACCGACCCGTAGCGCGAGGCCCGCGCCGAGCTGGAAGTGATGCGTGTCCGTGCCCGACACGCTTTCGCCGCCGTGTTTCCAGAACACCGGACCACCGAACACGCGCGCCAGCGCATACGGCTGCAGCCGTCGCGCCAGCTCCACGCCGAATTGCCCGCCCAATCGCAGATCGAATGCGGAATACGACTCCGCCCGTCCACCGGCGAGCTGCGTGCGGGCAAACGACGCCGACAGGGTGGACGTCAGCAGGGCAAACCAGGGCCCGCTCTGCCATGCGCGCCAATCGAGCCCCAGCGAAGCGATCGGCCCCGGCGAGAAGTCGTACTCGCCCTCTGGTAGGCGCAGAGCGCCATCGACCGCGACGCCCAGCCCCGCTTGCAGCACCAGCGTCGGCGCGGGGAGCCAGGCGAACACGCCCAGGGCCGCCCAGCGTGTTTCATCGCCGTACAGACCACCGCTGAAGCGCAAGCGCGTCGACGTATACAGCCCGCTCGCGCCCAGCGCCCAGTGCGGGCGCGCCTGCTCCAGATGCTCCGCCAGACTGCACGAGGAAACCCCCGACGCCGACACGCCGCACGCTCCCGCCGGAGCCGACAGCGCGCTCAGCGCCAGCGCCAGGAGCCCAACGAATACCGGCGACTTCATGCGCGCGACATGTAAGGTCCGACCCGCCCCGAGGCAAGCACCGGCGCGGCGGTCCCCGACGGACGAAGCCCGCGAAATCCACCGTGACTTAACGCCTTCGACCTCCCCGCAGAGCTGTACTATGCCGGGCGCCATGCGTGCGCCGCTCTGGATTGTCGGATTCCTGGCCCTCACGGCCAGCCGCGCGCTCGCAGCTGAACCAGCGCCTCCCGACGACTTCGCGGCGGCGCTCGCCGCTGCCGACCAGCGCTTCGTCGCGGGGGATCTGGCGGGTGCGCTCCAGATCCTGGAGCCCCCTTGTGCTGCCGCCGACCGACCCGAGTGCGCCTTTGCGCTCGGCGCCATCCAGCACGGCCTCGGCCACTGCGAGGCCGCGCTCGGCCACTACCGCCATTACCGCGAGCTCGCCCCGACCGGCGAGCACCGCGCCGAAGTCGACGCGGCGCTGCAAGAAGTGGAAGCCCAGTGCGGCAGCCCGCCGAACCCGCTGCCCGCGCCGACCCCGGCGCTCCCGCCGCAGCCTCCCACGCCACAACCTTCGGCGCCGCTTCGGGCGCCCCAGCTCCCGGTGGTGCCGCCTGCTGCCCTGCCCAACGAAACGGGCGTGCCCCCCCTACCAGCGCCCGATCCGCTCCCTCGTACCCTCATCGTCGGCTCCTTTGCCCTCTCCGGGGCTGCGGCGGTGAGCAGCATCGCGTTCGCCGTGCTGGCGGCGCACAGCGCGGATCGCTGCCGACACCATGCCGTGTACGACCAGAAGTACATCGACGAATGCGAACAGGCTGGCCCCAGCTACCAGGGCCTCTGGCAGGGCTTCGCGATCGCTGCCGGCGCCTTCGCTGGCATCGGCGCCACCCTCTGGTGGTTCGACGCCAACTCCAGCGCCGCTGTCGAGCTCGCTGGCACCGGCGCGCCCAGCCTGCAATACCGCCGTCGCTTCTGAAACCCCGCCGCTCGAACATCCCCACCTCAGCGCCACACCAGCACTGGCCGGGCTCACCACTCCAGCGCGTGCCACCAGCGGCACCATCGGAGGTTGGATGGGGGCCGGACCTCACCCCTACGCCCCTTTCCGAAGCCTCGGGACCCTGCGCGCCAGCGGCGCACGCGCCCGCCCGGGCACGTCGCCCTTCGAGCAGGCAGCCCGACCGCGCGCCGCCTTGTGCGCTCGCTCCCCGACGCTGGGCAGAACCGAGGTCGCCAGCGATCGCTGCCGCGAGTGGCCCTGTGCGGCTTCGATCGGCCGTCGACACACGTCCTGGCGTCGATCGCGTTCTGAAGCAGGCTCTCGGCGTCACCCGCAGCGCTACTGGGGCGAATCGATGGCCTGTCGCAGGCCGCTGCAGCGAGCAGCTTGGTGGCGGCTTCGGTGGGCGGTGCGCGCTCGCGTGAGGGGCCCGAGCGGCTTCGGGCGAGCCGAGTGGGGCTCGCTCACGGGCGCCGGCGCAGAACCGAGGTCGCCAGCGATCGCTGCCGCGAGTGGCCCTGTGCGGCTTCGAGCAGCCGTCGACACACGTCCTGGCGTCGATCGCGTTCTGAAGCAGGCTCTCGGCGTCACCCGCAGCGCTACTGGGGCAGAACCGATGTTGCCGCGGTACGGCCTGATGCGGCCCGAGGAATGCTCTCGGGCGGGGGCGTGGCCCGCTGCCGCTCCGCGTGCCTGCGGAACAGTGTAGCCTCGCACACACGGCGCGATGCTCGCTTTGAATCGAGCGCTCCCGTGCTCGCGTCACGCGCCTCGGTTGGAACCGATGAGTGCCGCGCGGCGCTGTCACCGAGTGCGCGCAGGAGCCGGGTGCAGGCGTCGCAAGGCTTCGCGCAGCCATTGTTGCGGCGCGGCGTCGGCCAGCTCGTTCTGGTCTCGGAGTTCCGCGATCACGGCGTGGACGTCCGCAGGGCGAAAGCCCAGCTGGCGCAACCCCGAAGCCACCTTTGCCGGGACGTCCATCGAGCTCGATGCCGCCGGTGCCGTGGGGCCGTCCACTGGTGCATCGAGCACACCCGGCAAGACGCGAAAATCGCTGGCATCGCCTGCGCTGCGCAGCTCACCTCGGTGCAGTGCGCGATGATGGGCCGAGCATTATGCCGAGTTCGGTTTTATGCCGCATACGGCCGCCCGGGTGCTCTGGGCTAGCTGGGAGGCATTTTCGTATGCGGCATAATCCGGGACGCTATCGGTAGACGCTTTCAGCTTCGGCTCGTGGCCGAAGAAGGAGGCGTTGATGATCCGGTTGCTCTCAGTCGCGATCACGGGCCCACTCGAGCGCTACGCCGAGGGTCTCGTCGAGCATCTCTTGTCCCTTCAGTACAAGCGCCTGTCGGCGCGAAATCTACTGCACCTGTTTGCGCATTTGAGCCGTTGGCTGTCGGCACGAAAGCTCGGTGTCAGCGCGCTGACATCGAGATACGTCGCGATGTTCCTGAGATCACGCCGGCGCGCCGGATACACCGCGAAGTGCAGCCCACGCGCATTGGAAGTCCTGTTGGAGCATCTTCGCGCAGTGCGCGCCATCCCTGCCGAAGCCGAGATTGTGCCGCGGAGCGCTCTCGAGCGCGTGCTTGCATGTTACGAGCAGCACTTGACGCACGAGCGTGTGCTCGCATCATCCACCGTCCGGCAGCGCCTCGACATTGCCGCACGTTTTCTGGAAAGGAGCCGGACGCCCGCGACAATCGGCGCACTATGCGCTGCCGACGTGAGTGCGTTTCTTCGTGCGATGGGGCGCACGCATCCGAAATCGCTCGGCGGCATCGGCAGCAACTTGCGCAGTTTGCTTCGCTTCCTGTTCGCCGAAGGCTTGATTCTACGCGATCTGTCAGCGGCGGTTCCATCGGCACCATCGTGGCGAAATCGCGTGCTCCCGCGCGGGATCGCGTCCTCGGACGTGCAGCGGATGATCGCGAGTTGCGACCGCAGGACGCTGGTCGGCAAGCGTGACTACGCCGTCCTTCTTCTCCTCGCCCGCCTCGGCCTGCGCCAGTGCGAAGTCTGTGCGCTCACGCTCGATGACTTCGACTGGGGACGCGGTGTACTGACCGTTCGTGGCAAGGGCAAGAAGACCGCCGAGCTTCCGATTCCACACGATGTCGGCTGTGCCGTCAGCGCATATCTGCTTCGGCGCCCTCGCGTGGACGCTCGCGAAGTCTTTCTGCGCGTTCGTGCACCCTACCGACCCTTGCGCGCCATCGGACAGCCGATCTTTGCCGCCTCCCAACGCGCGGGCATTCAACCCGTCCGACCGCACCGTCTCCGGCACACCGCGGCTACCGAAATGCTTCGGCGCGGTGCATCCCTCGCTCAGATCGGCGAAGTACTTCGCCACGCGAGCACACAGACGACGACGATCTACGCGAAGGTCGATCGCCGTGCGCTTCGCGCCCTCGTGCAGCCCTGGCCAGGAGCGCAGTCGTGAAGACGCTAGCGAAGCTGCTCGCCGAGTATCTCGACCTTCGGCGAAAGCTCGGGTTCAAAGCCGAGCGTGAGACCTGGCTGCTCACGAAGTTCGTATCGTTCCTCCGTGCCGAGCAAAGTTCGTTCATCACGATCGATCTCGCGCTCGCTTGGGCGAAGCAGCCCGCCGACGCCCACCCGTCGTGGTGGGCGTCGAAGTTGTCGGTCGTGCGCGGGTTCGCCCAGCACGCTCATCTGATCGACGCTCGCCATCAGGTCCCCCCGCGCGACCTCCTCCCGCGACACTCCCGCCGTACGACGCCATCGATCTACTCGTCCGAGGAAATCGCGCGCCTGCTTCGAGCCGCACGCCAGATGCCATCGCGAATCACCAAAGGACGGCCGTTCCGGAGCCTGACGTATGAGACACTCTTCGGCCTCGTCGCCGCGACCGGCATGCGTATCGGTGAGGCTATTCGCCTCGACGACAGCGACGTCGATTGGAGCAACCAACTCCTCTGCGTTCGCGAGAGCAAGTTCGGCAAATCCCGCGAGGTCGTCCTGCACGAGTCCGTCTTGCGCGCACTCCTTCGTTATTCAAAGCAGCGCGACCAAGTCCATCCACACCCGTGCTCGTCCAGCTTCTTCGTCTCGCTCACCGGCACGAGACTCATCTACAACAACGTGCACCTCACGTTCGCACGGCTTCTGCGCCTTGCAGACATTCACCGGCGCAAGGCCCGCGTTCACGATCTGCGGCACACATTCATCGTCCGGACAATTCTCCAATGGCATCAGCAGGGCGTCGACGTCGACTCGCGAATGCCCGCGCTCTCTACCTACGTCGGCCATCGCGATCCGTCGTCAACGTACTGGTATGTGTCCGCGACCCCGGAGCTCATGGCGCTCGTCGCTCGCAAGGTTCAGCGCGCCTTGGGGGTGCTCCCGTGAGCACGCTCGCCCCGATGCTGGAAGCGTTCTTCATCGACCGCCTTCAGCAACAGCGAAACGCTAGCCCGCACACCATCGCCGCCTATCGGGATACGTTCTGCCTGCTCCTTACCTTCGCGAAGGACGATATCCACAAGGCGCCATCCGACCTCGCACTGACAGACCTCGATGCGCCATTCATCGTCCGTTTCCTCGCCCATCTAGAGAAGAAGCGCCACAACGCTGCCTCCACACGAAACGCGCGACTCGCCGCTGTGCATTCCTTCTTCCGTTACATCGAGCTCCGCGAGCCTTCGCATGCTGCGCTCATCCAGCGGGTGCTCGCGATCCCTCACAAGCGCCACCAGAAGAAGCTCGTCGCCTTCCTGACCCGTCCGGAGTTCGAAGCAATCCTCTCCTCGCCGGACCAGGCGACTCCGCTCGGCCGCCGAGACTACGCGCTTCTGCTTCTCGCGATCCAGACCGGACTGCGCGTCTCCGAGATCACCACGCTCATGCTCGACGATATCCGCCTCGACCGCGGCGCTGCCCACGTGCGGTGTCGAGGAAAGGGCCGCAAGGAACGCATCACTCCGCTCACCTCTCAGACCATCAAGGCGCTTCGCGCTTACCTCCGCGATCGCCACGGCGCGCCCCCCACCAGTCCGCTCTTTCTCAGTCGTCGCCGCGGACCGATGAGCCGCGATGCTGTCGAGCACCTCGTCGAAGTGCATCGCACGCGGGCCGCAAAGCAGTGTCCCTCACTCGCCGTCAAGAGTCTCTCGCCCCACGTCCTGCGCCACACGAGCGCGATGCTGCTCCTCCACGCCGGCACCGATCGCTCCACCATCGCCCTCTGGCTCGGTCACGAATCCATCGAGACGACCGAGATCTATCTACACGCCGACCTCGCAATCAAGGAGCGGGCCATCGCGAAGACCGAGCCAACGCGAACGCGCCAACCGCGCTATCGTCCGCCCGACGCCCTTCTCGGCTTCCTCCAGCAGCTCTGATTATGCCGCATACGAAAATGC
>DASTRX010000026.1:0-62531 GCA_035760985.1 Polyangiaceae bacterium | reverse complement strand
TTGCTGACCCAACCGAGCGGCGCGTACCAGTTGACCGCGACCTCGATGAACCAGTAGGCCCCGCTCGTCTCCGACCAGCAGCGCAAGGGGCTGCAGGAGCGCGAGACGCCCGGATCCGCGAACGCCGTCAGGTCCGAGTTGGGGCCGCCCACGATGAAGCCGGGGGGAGGTTGCGGAAAGCTCGCGTTCAGATACGGCGCGAAGTTGGTGTGATGGATCTTGGTGACGGCGCCGGCGCCGTAGCCCGTCACGTAGCTGCGGTCGAGCGGGTTGTTGCCGAGCACATAGTCGAGCGCGGCCGCCGCGCCCTTCAGGTAGCGGTCGTCCCCAGTCAGATCATAGGCCAGCGCCAGCACGATGCCGGCGTTCAGGGCGTCGCCGTTCGAGCCCCAGATCACCCCCGAGAGCGGCACGCAGTAGCCGTTTTGATCCTGGATGCTCGCCAACTGGTCCGCCTGATCGATGATCGCCTGGCGTACGAGCGAGAGATCGCCGGCGGCGAGGTCGTTCGCGGCGAGCGCGAGGCTGATCGTTCCAAAGCCGGCGGTGCCGGGCCAGGACAGGGGAGCGCTGCCCGAGCTGAAGGTGGCGAAATGGCTGGAGCTGCGCAGGTAGTCGCCGTACTCGGCGCGACCCGTGGTCGCGTACAGCTCCGACGCTGCCCAGTAGAATTCATCGCCGACAGAGCCGTCGTCGTACGGGCCGCCGCCCACGTTGCTGTTCGCGGGCGCAAAGAGGGCGGGATGAGCCTGCCCCGCGCTCCAGGCGCGCTCCGCGGCGCTCTGACAGCGGGCCGCGAAGGCGGGGTCGAACTCGCGCCAGATGCGCGCGCACTGCGCCGCCACCGCGGCCAGGTCCAGCGTCGCCGCGGTGCTCGGCGGGCGCAACAAGCGGCTGGAGGTGTCGTTGTCGGGGTGCGTCGGCATGGGCACCCAGTCGTCCGAGTGCAGCTTGTGATGCGCCATGCCCGCCAGTGGATTGCCTTCGGGCACCTGCATGCCGAGCAGGAACTCCAGCTCCTGGCGCGCCTCGTCGAGCAGATCGGAAACGCCGTTGCTCGGCGCCGTGTTCAGCTTGCTGTCGCCGAGCGACGCGGGCGCAGCGTTCCAGCGCGCGTTGCGCTCGTACAGGTTCATCAGCGTCCACACGCTCACGGCGCCGCTGACCACGTACTTGCCGTAGTCGCCCGCGTCGTGCCACCCCCCGGAGACGTTCAACGGATAGCCGGCGTTGCAGCTCTGGCCGGCGCTGCAGCTGGCGCTGCCGTCGCCGGCGTGATCGAGCGAGCGCGCGAAGGCAGTGTTCTCCGCTTGCGGCTGGCTGAGCGCTTGACCGCAGCGCTGGTAGTAGTAGAAGCGCAGGCTATCGCGCGCCAGTGCCGCGTACACATCGCTGCGCACGCTGAAGGCGGCGCTGGTCGCGCCGGCGACGGCCAGCCGCAGCCCCGAGCCGCTGCCGGTGAAGCTACTGAAGTCGATGCGCTGCAGGCTGTCGCCCGAGAGCGCGTCGGCGCCGAAGGGCGAGCTGGTTCCGCTGGCGAGCGGGCTGCCGTTGGCATCGCGCAGCTCCCAGGGCAGGCCCTCCGTTGCCGTCGTACGCACGGTCGCGAGCTTGGGACCTTGCGGCAGGTAGCCGACCTGATTGACCGCGATGCTGACGCCCGTGCCGCCGGGATCGCCTCCTACCGGCACGCTCGGCGTGGTGTCGGTCAGGCTGACGCCGGCGAGCTTGAGCTTCGCCCACTGGCCGCCGAAGAAGAACTTCAGCGTCGCGCTGTCGTCGCTGGGCGCGACGAACTGATGGGAATGGGTGGAGCCGCAGGTCGAGCTGCAGGGCGCGACGCTCACGGCTTGATCGAGCAGCGTGCCGGCGACCTGCCCATACACCTGTACCTGCAGGGCGTGTCCCGGGCTGTGAGCGCAAGCCGGATCGGCTTGATTCGGGCCCAGGTCTGCGGCCCAAAACCCCAAAGTGTATGTGTGGCCCGCCTCGAGGGCGAGGCTTTGTTCGATGTGCGCGCCCCACACCCCTCCCGCGCTCCCACCCACCTCGGCCGCATCTTGGCAGATGCGCAGGATGGCGCCATAGTTCGGGGCCTCATCGGACCAGACGGCGATGTCATCTGCCTGACTCGCGGTGCCGTATTTGTCGTCGACCCCTAGCCAAGCAGCCGCCGCATTGAAGTCCTCCGCGACGAAGTTGCCGTTGACGATCAGCTCGGCGGCGGCAGCCCTGTCCGCCGTCCCCAGCGCCGCCAGCAGCGCGGCGGCTCCCGAAGCCTGCATGACCCTCGTAGCCCCGCGTTTCCGCTTTGACACGTCGAACGGGAACGGTTCGGGGTCTCGCTTCTTGAACCGAGTCGGGCGGCGCCCACCGGGCCAGCCTGTCCCTCTCGTGGCGCGCTGTTTCAGCGTGGCATGGGGCGGCTCATGAGCGCCAAGGGTCCGCGGGGCCGTCTGGAGTTCTTGACGCGCGAGGCGTCCGTGGCCGAGTGGCGTCTGCTCGGCGCGCTCGCCGTCGAGCGCGAGCTCGGGGGCGCGACCCTGCAGCGGCTGGCGGCCGCCTTCGGCATCTCCGTGATCCCTCGGAGTGTCGCCAGAAGTGTCTCGGGGCGGGCCGGCGCCCCGCGCGGGGTGTCGAGCCCGGCGCCGCTGCCGGCGCTCGAGCGCTGGCGCGAGAGCGGTCTGATCGTGGAGCTGTCGCGCTCACGCAGCACCAGCGCGCTCCCGGCGAGCGAGCCCGCGTTCTCCGTGCACCCGGAGTTCCGTCAGCTGGTGCTGCGGCGCCTGGCCGCGCAGGGCGAGCTGCAGGTGGTCGTGGAGGCCTGCCACTCGGCGCTCGGCGAGCGCTCGCTGGGCGTGCTGGTGCTGCTGTTGCAAACCGGGCGGCTCGGCGAGTTCCAGCGCTACGCGTACAATGTACCGCGCGCCGCGAGCCGCCTGGGCGACGAGGTCGATGCCGACGAGCTGCTGCGGGAAGCGCTCCTGAGGCCCTTCGACGCAGCCTGGTTCGAGGGCGTGTGGGGCGAGTCCACGATGGCGGCCGCGCTGCGCGTGGCGCGCGATGCGCTGCCGCGGCTGCACGAATGCGACCCGCTCTTCTCCTGGCTGCTGGAGCGGGTGGGGCAGGGGCAACCCCCGGCCACGGACGAAGAGGGGTCGCCGAACCTGCAGAGCGCGCGGCAGACGCTGGCCGAGCATGCGTTTCTGCGCGACCGGCCCGAGCTGGTGGAGAGCCTCGCGGACACCTTGCCGCGCGCCGAGCGGCTCGGCTTTCGCGCCGCCGCGGCCTACCAGGGCGGCGATCAGGCTGGCGCTCAGCGCTGGCTGGATGCGCTGGCGGAGGCCAGCGAGGCGCCCGCGGGGCTGCTGGGCGAGTCGCGCCGCCCGCGCGTCCGCTCGCTCGCTCCCGACATCGGCGCCGCCGCACCGCTGCTGGCGTTGCTGGCCTTCAGCCGGGGTACCCCTGGCTCGCACGAGGGGGCCAAGCGCTGGCTCGCCTCGCGCGCGCTGGGCAATGCGCTGGCGGGTGTCGAGCGCGGGTTTCGCACGTTGCTGCGCTACGCCGCCCTGCCCGAGGCGGAGTGCCAGCGGCTGGACGTGCATCAGCTGGGGTTGAACGCGCACGGCTGGGAGTTGCTGCTCCTGGGGCTGACGGTGCACCTGTACCTGAAGCAAGAGGTGACGCGCGCCTCCTGGTCGATCGCGCTCACGCGAGCGGGCGCGCGCTGGCTGGAGGCCGGCTACTCCTGGTTCGGGCGCCAGGGCTTGCTGCTCGCGCGCGCGCTCAGCGAGACCCAGTTCGAGCGCGAGTACTCGGCGCTGCCCGTGAGCCAGTTGCACGGCACCTTCGCGCAGCGGCCCGGCGAATTCGCGCTCTGCGATCTGATCACGCCCAAGCCCGAGTGGGAGCGCGCGCTCGATGCCCTGGAACGGCTCGCGGAAGAGCCGAAGCCGGCGGAGGAGGGCGCGCGCCGGGTCGCCTGGTACGTGAATCTGGTCGACCGCAGCCTGGAGCGCCCGGCCTTGCAGGAGCTGGGGCAGAGCGGCTGGTCGCGCGGGCGCCGCTTGCCGCTGGCGCAGCTGTACGCGGTCGCGGCGGAGCTGCCGCCCGAAGACCGGGCGGTGCTGGCCTGCACGCGCGAGGCCGCGGAGGGCAAGCGCGAGTTCGCTCCGGAGGCGTTCGAGGCCTTGATCGGGCATCCGCGCGTGTTCAATGGAGCACGGGGCGGCGTGCGCGTGGAGATCACGCGCGGCCAGTGCCGGGTCGAGACGCGGGACGATCACGGCTATCTCGAGATCCACGTCGAGCCGGCGGGCGCGCGCCTGGGCGTGAACCTGGTGCTGGAGGGGGAGAACCGGCTGGGCGTGTACCGGGTGAGCCCGGCGTTGCAGCGCGTGATCGATCTGCTGCCGCACGGGCTGCGCGTGCCCGAGCAGCGCACCGAGCAGGCGCTGCGCGTGCTGGGCAAGCTGTCGCAGGGCGTGGAGGTGAACAGCAAGCACCTGGGCGCCGACCGCCAGGTCGCCGCGGACGCGACGCCCTGCCTGCGCATCGCGCCGCACGCGGGCGCGTGGATCGTGCAAGCCGGCGTGCGGCCGTTCGGCGAGCGCGGCCGCTTTTTCCTCGCCGGTACCGGGCGGCCGCAGATCTCGCTCTACACAGGCGGCGAGCGCTTGCTGTGCACGCGCGATCTGGAGCGCGAGCGCGCGCGCCTGTCGCTGCTGATCCTGAGCTGCCCCACGCTGCTCGAGCACGGCATCGCGAGCGAGGACTCCGGGCTGCGCGAGAGCCCGGGCAGCTGGGATTTCGATCTGGAGAACTTGCTCGAGCTGCTCCTGGAGCTGAAGGAGTCGAGCGAGCGCTGCGAGATCGAGTGGCCCGAATCGGGCCCGGTGCGAGTGCGCGGTCAGCTGACGACCCAGGGCCTGCAAGGCACGCTGCGGCGCAAGAAGGGCTGGTATCTCGCGGCCGGTAGCGTCCGGCTCGATTCCGACAGCGAGCTCGAGCTGGGCGAGCTGGCGGGCTCGGTGGGCGTGGCTCGCGGGCGCTTCGTGCGCTTGCCGAACGGGGACTTCGTGGCGCTCGAGGAGCGCGTGCGCAAGGTGGTGGCGGCGCTGCAGGGGACCGAGCCGCTGGCGCACCGCCCGCGCGAGGTGCGCATCCACGCCGCGGAGCTGTTCGCGCTGTCGGCGCTGGGCGAGCTGGCAGGGGCCGAGCCGGGGGCGCGGTTCGCGCTCGATCGCGACACGCAGGCCTGGCTCGATCGGGTGCAGTCGCTGGAGGCGCAGAGCTTCACGCCGCCCGCAGAGCTGAAGGCGGAGCTGCGCAGCTACCAGCTGGAAGGCTTCCGCTGGCTCTCGCGGCTGACGGAGCTCGGCCTCGGCGCCTGCCTGGCGGACGACATGGGCCTGGGCAAGACCGTGCAGATCCTGGCCCTGCTCCTGGCGCGCGCGGAGCGCGGCCCCGCGCTGGTGGTCGCGCCCACGTCGGTGTGCAGCAACTGGCTGGTGGAGGCGCGGCGCTTCGCGCCGTCGCTGCGTGTGGTCGAGTACACGGGCAGCGAGCGAGCGGAGCTGCTCGAGCCGTTGTTCCTCAGCTCGCCTTCGCCGGACTCCGCGGCACCATCGAGCGCGGCACCGTCGAGCCCGGGTGAACCGTCGAGCGCGGCGCCATCGAGCGCGGGGGAACCGTCGAGCGCCGGTGAACCAGCGGTGCCCGGGGCCGTGGCTGCAGGAACAGGGCCCTTCGTGGTGATCGTCTGCAGCTACGGGCTGCTGCAGCAGGACGTCGAGGCGCTGTGCCGGATCCACTGGGGCAGCCTGGTGCTCGATGAGGCGCAGTTCATCAAGAACCCCAAGTCGCTGCGGGCGCAGGCGGCGCGCGCGCTGGCCGCGGACTGCCGGATCGCCGCCACGGGTACGCCCGTGGAGAATCACCTGGGCGATCTGTGGAGCATCTTCGGGTTCCTCAATCCGGGGCTGCTCGGCACGTGGCGCAACTTCAACTACCGCTATCTCAAGCCGATCGAGCAGCAGTCGGACTCGGCCGCCCAGTCCGCGCTGCAAGAGCGCATCCGCCCCTTCATCCTGCGCCGCACCAAGAGCCAGGTGCTGTCAGACCTGCCTCCGCTGACGCTGGTGCATCACCCCGTGCAGCTCAGCGAGGCCGAGTCGATCGCTTACCAGCAGCTGCGGCGCGAGATCCATTTCCGGCTCACCAGCGCGGGGCGGCGCGAGAACAAGCTGGAGATCCTGGCCGAGATCACCCGACTGCGGCGCTTCTGTTGCCATCCCAAGCTGGTCTTTCCCGACGCCGGTAGCGAGGCTTCCAAGATCGATGCGCTGCTCGATCTGGTGCTCGAGCTGCGAGAAAATCAGCACCGCGCGCTGGTCTTCAGCCAGTTCGTGGACTTCCTCGACCTGGTGCGCGAGCGCCTGGATGAAGCCGGGGTCAGCTATCAGTATCTGGACGGCTCGACGCCCAGGCCCGAACGGCAGGCGGCGGTCGAAGCGTTCCAGGCCGGCCACAGTACGTTGTTCGTGATCAGCTTGAAGGCGGGCGGCTTCGGTCTGAACCTGACCGCGGCGGACTACGTGATCCACCTCGATCCCTGGTGGAACCCTGCGGTCGAGGCGCAGGCCACCGATCGCGCGCACCGCATCGGCCAGGAGCGCCCCGTGACCGTTTACCGGTTGATCACCAAGGACACGATCGAGGAGAGCATCGTGGCGCTGCACCAGACCAAGCAGGCGCTGGCCGACGCGCTGCTCAGCGAGGGGAACCAGGCGGCGTCGCTCAGCGCCGCCGAGCTGGTCAGCCTGATCCAGATGTGACAGCTCAGATCAGTCGCGATAGCGGAACCACGCCACCATCACTTCATCGATCACGAGCAGAGGATCGGCGTGCACGATGACCAGATAGCTGGCGCGAGGAAGGCGTGCAGCTCGTGTCGGGCCAGCTTGCTCAGGTGTTCACTGGGGCAGGAGAAGCCCTGTGTGACGAGGAACAGGTGATCTTGGTACTCCTCGAGCTTCGGGCGCTGATCGAACTCTTGCAGTCCTCGATCGGGAGCGGGTGAAAATCGAAACTCGTGCGCAGTCGCTCCAGCGTGTGATCGCCTTCCGCCGCGAGATCCAGCCAGCGCAGCGTGCCTCAGGGGGGGAGGCGCGAGCTGGGCTGGGTCTTCCTGCACCGTGAGCTTCCCGTCCGGGCCTCGGTCCATCACGCGCAACACGCGACCAGCAGGAGTGCTGGGCTCGCTGCTCGTCAATCGGGGCGCCGGCAGGCCAGGCGCTCCGCGCGCGCCTGCGCCGACGATTCCGGCGCGCGCTGAGACGCCCCGCCTTCGACGGCGACGAACGGGGTCATTCTGATTGATCGTTCACTTCAACCTGGTTACCGTGAGCGCCCTCCACACAACAGGAGCCTGCGCACACCATGGCCTATGAACTACCTCCCTTGCCGTATGAATACACCGCGCTCGAGCCGCACATCTCCAAGCGCACGCTGGAGTTTCATCACGACAAGCATCACGCCGCGTACGTGAACAACTTCAACGCGGCCGCCAAGGGCACCGATCTCGACAAGATGTCGATCGAAGCGGTGATCAAGGCCACCGCGAACGACGCTTCCAAGGCGGGGATCTTCAACAACGCCGCGCAAGCGTGGAACCACACCTTCTACTGGAACAGCATGAAGCCCAAGGGCGGCGGCACGCCGACCGGCGAGCTGGCGAAGAAGATCGACAGCGATCTGGGCGGCTTCGCCAAGTTCGTGGAGGCCTTCAAGAACGCCGGCGCGACCCAGTTCGGCAGCGGCTGGGCGTGGCTCGTGCTCGATGCCGGCAAGCTGGCCGTCACCAAGACGCCGAACGCCGAGACTCCGCTGGCCAAGGGCCAGGTGCCACTGATCACCATGGATGTGTGGGAGCACGCTTACTATCTGGACTTCCAGAATCGTCGCCCCGACTACATCACGACCTTCCTCGAGCACCTGGTCAACTGGGACTTCGCCGCCAAGAACCTGGCCGGCGCCTGAGCAGAGGACGCGGCGTCGTCACGATATTTCGCACACGAAACACGCGCGCGAAAACACGAGAACGAGGCAGGGCGCAGGAAGACAGGGCGAGGCGCATGAAACAGCTGCACAAGCCCGAGCTCTGGGGCTGGTCGCTCTTCAACCCGGAGCGCAACCTGGATTTCCACAGCGTGCTGTGGAGGCGCCCTGCCGGCAACGTCGTGATCGACCCTTTGCCGCTCTCGGATCACGACGCTGCCCACCTGGAGCAGCTCGGTGGCGTCCGAGACATCATCGTGACGAACTCGGATCATGGTCGCGCGGCTCTGGCGCTGCGCGACCGCAGCTCCGCTCGCGTCTGGGGGCCGCGGCAGGAGCCGGCATTTCTGGCGTCGCTGGGGGCCGAGCCGCTGGCCCCGGAACATGCGCTGGGGCCTGAGCTCGAGCTGATCGAGTTGCATGGCTCGAAGACGCCCGGAGAGCTGGCGCTGCTGCTCGACGGCGATACCCTGGTCACGGGAGACCTGATCCGGGGTCAGCGCGCGGGGCGCTTGAATTTGCTGCCCGACGCCAAGCTCGTCGACAAGGCACGCGCTCTCGACTCGCTGGCGAGCCTGGCCGGGCGCGACATCGAGGCCGTGCTGGTGGGCGACGGATGGCCGATCTTCCGCGGTGGTTCCGCCGCGCTGCAGGAGCTGCTCAGGGAAGCTCGCGCGGCAAGTTGACCGGCGACGCGTGGCGTTTCGCGGCGCTTTTCGCGGCCTGGACGCGATCCGGCTGGGTTGCCGAGTGTAAAAAATAGAGCCGAGGCCGGGCGTGAGGGGCGGGCGGGATATAGGCGATCCCGCGGGCTGCCGCTGCCATGTGTGGGCGCATGGTGGCAGAAGCGCGGTCGGGGGCCGAACCAATCACCGTAGGAAACGCAGCCGCAGGGGTACCCCTGGCGGATGCGCTCGGCGTGGCGCGCGAGCAGACCCGCGGCCATTCCCGTGTCGCGCTGACCGCGCTCGGCTACTGGCTGGCTGCGAAGGCCGCGCTGTGGTTGGCGATCGAGCCCGGTTACTCGACCCCGGTGTGGCCCGCCGCCGGATTTGCTCTGGCCGCCGTGCTGCTCTGGGGCAGACCGATGGCGCTGGGCGTGGTGCTGGGCTCGGCTGCTGCCAACCTGCCGACGGGCATCGATCCCTCGATCGGGGTGGGCGTGGGCGGGGCGATCGCGCTGTCGCTCGGGATCAGGCTGGGTGCCGCGGCGCAGGCCCTGTTCGGGGCGCTGCTGATCGAAAAGTTCGTGGGGCTGCCCGTGCCCTTTGAAGCCAAGCGCTCGATCGGGCGCTTCGCGGTGCTGGGCGGCCCGATCGCTTGCCTGAGCAGCGCTACGGTCGGGGCCAGCTCGCTGGTCGCGGCGAAGTTGCTCTCCTGGGAGAGCTACCCGTTCACCTGGGCCACCTGGTGGGTGGGCGACTCGATCGGCGTGGTGGTCTTCGCGCCGCTCAGCCTGATCCTGATCGCCAATCCGACGCTGCTCTGGCGGCGGCGCCGCAACACCTTGACCTGGCCGCTGCTCGGCAGCGCGTGCGTCGTGGCGTTGTTGTTCCTGGAGACGCGCGCAGCGACGCTCGGTGGCCAGCCGGGCTGGCGCGCCTGGCTCGTGCTGGCCGTGGGTTTGTGGTTCGTGCGCGTCATGAGCACGGCCACGCTGGTGTCGGTGGGCGACGTGACGCTGGCGCAGCGCAACGCGGAACAGGGCGAGCGCCGCAGCCAGGAGCTGGAAGAGCGGGTGCGGGCGCGCACCGCCGAGTTGAGCGCCACTCTCGCCGAGCGCGAGGTGCTGCTGCAGGAGATCCACCACCGCGTGAAGAACAACCTGCAGGTGATCTCCAGCCTGATCAACATGCAGCTGCGACGGCTGGAGGATGGCTCCAGCCGGGACGCGCTCAGTGAGTGCCAGGCGCGCGTGCACACCATCGCGCTGATCCACGAGATCTTGTACGAGTCGCGCGACTACTCCGAGATGCCGTTTTCGGACTATGTCCGGGGGCTCGCCAACAGCATCCTGCAACTCTCGGGCTCGCCCGAGCACGTCTCGCTGGAGCTGGTGCTGGAGCCCGTGACGCTGCCCGTCGACAAGGCCATTCCGTGCGGCCTGATCCTGAACGAGCTGATCGTCAACGCCTTGAAGCACGCCTTTCCGGGAGCGCGCCGGGGCAAGATCCGCGTGGAGCTGCACAGCCGAGCTGCCGACCGGGTGGCCCTGATCGTGCGCGATGATGGCATCGGCGTGGCCGAGCCGAGGACCGCCGAGAGCGGTGAGCTGGGAATGCAGCTGGTGCGCACGCTGGCGCAGCAGATTGGCGCCGATCTGTGCGTGAAGCAGGCTGCGGGCACCAGCGTGGAGCTGGAATTTTTGGGGAGGGGATGATGGAGGCGGCACAACGAGCCCCCAGTGTGTTGATCGTCGAGGATGAGGCGATCGTCGCGCACGACCTCCGCCAGACGCTCGCCGAGCAGGGCTTTGACGCGTTCGCGGTGGCGTCGTCCGCCGAGGAAGCGATCGCGACGGCCGCCAGCAAGCGGCCCGACGTGGTGTTGATGGACATCCGCATCAAGGGCCCGACCGACGGCATCGCCGCGGCCCAGGCCCTGCGCGAGCGCTTTGGCACGCCCATCATCTATCTCACCGCCCACGCGGACGCTCGCACACTCGCTCGCGCCAAGAGCACCGAGCCCTCCGGTTACCTGCTCAAGCCGGTGAAATCGAGTGAGCTCAAGGTCTGCATCGAGCTCGCCTTGCACAAGCGCGGCTCGCAGCAGCGGCTCGAGCGCACCGCCGAGGATGAGCGGCTCACGCGCGAGCGACTCGACTCGATCGAGCGCCTGGCTTCGCTTGCGCGCATGGCGGCTGGCGTCGCGCATCAGATCAACAACCCGCTCACGGTCGTGCTGGCCAACGCCGAGTTGGTGACGCGCGAGCTGGAGCGCCGGCGCGCCGGGGCGGCGCCGCCGCACGCGGATGTGAGCGCCGACCAGCAACGACTCGATGAGACCATTCAGGTACAGACCGAGCTGCGGCTGGCGGCGCAGCGCATCGCGCGCATCGTCGCCAACATCCAGTTCTTCTGCCAGCCTTCTTCTCCGCCCTCGGCGCGCGCCGACGTCCGGCGCGCGATCGAACGCGCGCTGCGCCAGACCACGACCGACCTCTCGGGCTGCGCGCGGGTGATCCAGGACCTGCGCCCCGTGCCGAAGGTCAAGATCTCCGAGGCGCACCTGACCGAGATGATGAGGCAGCTGCTCTTGAATGCGGGGCAGGCGATCGAGGCGCGGGCCGGCAGCGGCAACGAGATTTGCATCCACACGCGGCTGGTGGAGGACGGGAACGTCCTGATCGAGCTGGCCGACACCGGCTGCGGCCTCTCTCCGGAGGTGCAGCGGCGCATGTTCGAGCCGTTCTTCACCACCAAGCCGCTGGGCTCGGGGACGGGGCTGGGGCTCTCGATCTGCCACGGCATCGTGACCTCGGCTGGTGGCCGGCTGAGCGTGGAGGCGCGCCCGGAGGGGGGAGCGCAGGTCAGCGTGCTCGTGCCCTCGGTCGACAGCGCCTCCGGCCAGATGCCGCTGGTGCCGCGGCTCGGCCAGTTCGCGGCGCGTTCGCCCCGGCTGCGCTTGCCGAGCGCCAAGCGCCTCGCGCGCGAGCAGCGACGCATCCTGATGGTGGATGACGAGCCCATGTTGCTGCGCAGCGTGCGCCGGCTGCTGCCCGAATACGAGATCGTGTGTGTGGAGAGCGCAAAGAAGGCGCTGGCGCTGCTCGACTCGGGCAGGCCCTTCGATCTGATCGTGAGCGATGTGATGATGCCGGAGATGAGCGGCATCGACTTCTACGAGGAGCTGTGCGCTCGTTACCCGGACGAGGCGCGGCGCGTCGTGTTCGTGACCGGCGGCGCGCTCGGGCATCACGTCGGCAACTTCCTCGGCTCCGTGCCCAACATGCGCCTGGAGAAGCCCTTCGCCGCGGCCGATCTGCGCCGCGTGATCGAGCAGGCGCTGGTCTAGACTAGGGCTCGTCTCGCTCGCCTGCCGGCGGCAACGCCGCCTGCAGCTCGAGGGCGCGCTGGTAGAGCTCGCGCCGCGGCTGGCCACTCGCGTCGGCCAGGGCACGGGCGATGCGGCTGGGATTGGCGCCGCATTCGATGGCGGCGCGCAGGCTGGCATCGAGCAGACGGCGCAGGTCTTCGTCCGGATCGACGTGCTCGGCCGCGGCCACGACGAACACGATCTCACCCCGCCAGGGCTCGCTGCGCGCGGCGAGCTCCGCCAGCGTGGCGTGCAGGCCTTCCTCGTGCAGCTTGGTCAGCTCGCGGCCCACGAAGGCGCGCCGCTCCGGCAAGCGCGCGGCCAGGTCCGAGAGCGTCTCGGCCATGCGCGGAGGGGCTTCGAACAGGATCACCGGCTCCGTGCTGCGCCGGATGCGTTCAATGCAGGCGTCGCGCTCGCTCCCCCGCCGGGGCAGGAAGCCCAGGAACAGGAACGGGCCCTCCACCAGGCCCGAGAGCGCGACCGCCGACGTGACGGCGCTGGGCCCCGGCACCACGCGCGCCGCGATGCCGCGCGCGGCCGCGCTCGCCACCAGCGCGCGCCCGGGGTCGCTCACCGCGGGCGTGCCCGCGTCGGTGACGTAGGCCACGTCCTGCCCTTGCTCGAGCCGCGCGACGATCTGCTCCACCGCCTCCGGAGATCCGTGCGCGTTCAGCGAGCGCAGCTCCTTGTGCTCGATCTGCAGATGCGAGAGCAGCGCGCGCGTGCGGCGCGTATCCTCCGCCACCACGATCGGCGCGCTCCGCAGCACCTCCACGGCCCGCCGCGTGATATCGCCCAGGTTGCCGATCGGCGTCGAAACGACGTAGAGCGTGCCCGACATCGCGGCAGTCATGGACGGCCTGGGCGCGGGAGGCAAGCGGGTTTCGGGGCAGGGCCCCGAGGTTTCGCCGGGCGCCGTGCGGCTGAGGCCCGGCCCAAAACACGCAACGGTGTGCTCAACCGCCGACTTCGAAGTCGTCGCCCAGCTCTTGCTTCAGGAAGGTGCGCAGCTTGCCGGAGATGCGCGCTTCGAGCTGGCGCACGCGCTCGCGTGAGACACCGAACTCGTCGCCCAGCTCCTGGAGCGTGAGCGGGTCTTCCGCGATCATGCGCTTGTCGAAGATGATCGCGTCCTTGCCGGCGAGCGTGGTCCGGAAGCGCTGCAGCTGGTCGTGCAGGATCTCGTTCAGCTGGGCCGTCGTGGTGTCCTGCTCGGGGCCCTTCGCCCCGGAGGGCAGGAGCTCCACGCGCGCCACGCTGGAGGCCTCGCCGTCGCCGACGGGGGCATCGAGCGATGCGTCCCCGCGCGCGAGCCGGCGATCCATCTCGATCACTTCCTTCTCGTCGACCTGCAGGCGCTCGGCGATCTCCGTGGGCGTGGGCTCGATGCCCATGGCGCTGAGCCGCGCTTTTTCCTTGTTCAGATTGAAGAACAGCTTGCGCTGGGCCTGCGTGGTGCCGAGCTTCACCATGCGCCAGTTGTTGAGCATGTAGCGCAGCATGTAGGCGCGGATCCACCAGGCGGCGTAGCTGGAGAGCTTCACGCCGCGATAGGGGTCGTAGCGCTTGACCGCCTGCATCAGGCCGATGTTGCCCTCCTGGATCAGGTCCATCATGTTGCGATAGGCGCGGCGGTACTCGTAGGCGAGCTTGACCACCAGGCGCAGGTTGGCGGTAACCAGGCGCGCCGCGGCGTCCAGATCGCCGCTCTTCACGTAGCGGACAGCGAGGTCGTGCTCTTCGGCCTTGCTCAGCAGGGGGTGCTGTTGCACCTCGCGCATGTAGGCCTGGAGCGGATCGTACTTGGCGATCGAAGCGTTGCCGTCAGCGGCGCGCTCGGCGACCAGCACCGGCATCGGCGCGTCCTCCAGATCGCTGTCCTGATCGAACTCGCCGGGGACCAGCTCCGCCTCCGCCAGTACGGCATCGTCGTCGAGATCCGGCTCATCGGCCTGCTCACCGTCTTCGGGCGAGTCAGGCGCGCTTTCCTGCGGCTCCTCGGCTGTCTCCAGGCTCTCCGAGTCCTTTTTTCTCTTGGGGCTCAAAACCGGCTGCTCGTGTCAATCAGTACTTCTGGGGGGCGGGGGAGCCGCCCGGGGTGCGGGGGCCCCCCGCGGAAACGGGGTGCGGGGCCCCCCGCAGAAACGGGGGGCAAGGACTCTAGCAGGCCGATGGGACCCGCGGGTAGCTCTACCCCAACCTGGGGCGCCATGCCGTATATGTCGGCGTGAGCCTGCGGCCGCGCGGGCCGCCAGGGCCACGGCCCTGAGGGAGAAGGAAACAATGGCCTCGAGTATCGAAATGCTCAAAGTCGACCTGGTCGATCAGCTCGAGCACATGGCGCGCATGCAGCTGGAGCACGCGCACGGTGAGATCGTGGCGCCCTTCATTCGCAAGCTGTACGCCGATGTACCGCCGAGTGATCTGGTGCCGGAGCGGCCGGAGGAGCTGGTCGCGGCAGCCCTGTCGCTGTTCGAGTTCCTGCAGGACCGAGCGCGGGGCAGCTCGAAGGTGCGCGTGTACGAGGCCGCCAGCGCGCTGCGGCCGGATCATCGTCATACCATCATCGACATCGTCAATGATGACATGCCGTTCCTGGTCGACTCGGTGCGGGGCGTGCTGGAGCGGTCGGGCCTCGAGCTGCGCCTGCTCCTGCACCCGATCCTGGAGATCGAGCGCGACGAGCGCCATCGGCTGCGGGGCTTGCGCGTGGCAGAGTTCCCCGCTCCCGGCTGCGCGGAGTCGGTGATGCAGATCTGGCTCGCGGGCGTGGCGCCGGAGGACCATCCACAGCTGGAGGCGCAGCTCACCAGCGTGCTGCACGACGTGCGCTGCGTGGTGCAGGACTTCGCGCCGATGCGCGACCACTGCCTGGCGGAGGCGAACACGCTGCGCGCTGGCGTGCCGCCTTCTTCGCGCCAGCCCGGCGAGCAGCGCATGGGCGCCAGCGCCGAGGAGACCTCGCAGTTTCTGGACTGGCTCGCCGACGCTCATTTCGTGTTTCAGGGCTACAGCTACTGTCGCTTCGAGCGCGCGCCCGTCTCGGCGCGGCCGGTCGCGCTCACCGGGCGGCTGCCGCTCGCGGACGCGCCGCCTTCGGCCGTGCGCTTCGAGCGCGACAGCGGCCTCGGCATCCTGCGCGATCCTTCGCGCTCCGTGTTCGATGTGTTCGAGCCGCCGCGCAAGCGCGAGCTCCTGCGCGTGCTGAAGGCCAATCGCCACTCCACGGTGCACCGCACCGTGCACCTCGACACCGTGCTGGTCTCGGATATCGACGAGCACGGCGTGCAACGCGGCGCGCACATGTTTGTGGGGCTGTTCACGGCCTCTGCCTACACTTCATCGCCCAGCGGCATCCCGGTGCTGCATCACAAGCTGATGGGCGTGATGATGCGCACCGGCTTTCTGCCGCACAGCTACAACTACCGGCGCCTGCACTACATCCTGGAGACGTATCCGCGCGACGAGCTGTTCCAGATCTCGGACGCCGACCTGTACTCGATCGCGCTCGGCATCTTCCACCTGCACTTTCGCAAGCGCGTGGCGCTCTTCGCGCGCCGCGATCCGTTCGGGCGCTTCATGTCGTGCCTGGTCTATCTGCCGCGCGATCGCATGGAAACGGCGCTGCGCCATCGCATCGAGTCGATCCTGGAGCGCGAGCTCGATGGCTCGCTGAGCGCCTACTATCCGCTGATCGGCGACGATCCGCTGGCGCGCCTGCACTACATCATCAAGACCCCGAACGGCATCCCGGAGCAGGTCGACTTCGTGGCCATCGAGCGCCAGATCGAGACGACCACGCGCTCCTGGCAGGATCGCCTGGCGCTCACGCTACCCGATGAGCTCGGGGCCGAGCGCGGCATGGCGCTGCTGCGGCGCTACGCCGACGCCTTCCCTGCCAACTACCGCGAGGACTTCGACGAGGTGGTCGCGGTCAATGACATCGAGAGCATCGAGGAGGCGGTCGCGAGCAATCGCCTCACGCTGCAGCTGTACCGCGCCGAGTCGGCGCCTGCCCACGAGCTGCGCTTCAAGGTCGTCTCCCCGCAGGCCTTCGTCGCTCCGAGCGAGATCCTGCCCATCCTGGAGAACCTGGGGCTGCGCGTGGTGGCGCAGGTCCCATACGAGATCCAGCTGCCCGACCGCCGCGATCCGGTCTGGCTGCACGACTTCTCGCTGGTAGTCGAAGACAAGGCGGCGGTCGATCTCGGGCAGAGCTGCGAGGCGTTCTACGAGGTGTTCTCCAAGACCTGGGACAAGCGCGTCGACGACGACGCCTTCAACAAGCTGGTGCTGCAAGCGGGCCTGTCGGCGCGGCAGGTCGCCTTGCTGCGCGCCTACGCCAAGTACCTGCGCCAGATCCAGGTGCCCTTCTCGGAGGGGTACATGCAGCAGACGCTGCGCCGCAACGCCAGGATCACGCGCTCGTTGATCGCGCTATTTGACGCGCGCTTCCACCCCGAGGCGCGCGACGACCAGCGGGCGGGGCAGATCGAGGCGCAGCTCGCGCGCGATCTGGACGCGGTGCAGAGCCTGGACGAAGATCGCATCCTGCGGCTGTTCCTGGGCGTGTTTCGCGCCACGGTGCGCACCAATTTCTGGCAGCGCGACGCGGCGGGCGAGCTGAAAGACCACATCTCTTTCAAGCTCGACTCCGGGCGCTTGCCGGAGGTGCCCAAGCCGGCGCCGTTCCGCGAGATCTTCGTGTCCGGGCCGCGCGTGGAGGGCGTGCACCTGCGCTTCGGCGAGGTGGCGCGTGGCGGGCTGCGCTGGTCGGATCGCCTGGAGGACTTCCGCACGGAGATCCTGGGGCTGTGCAAGGCGCAGCAGGTCAAGAACGCGGTGATCGTGCCGGTGGGCTCCAAGGGTGGGTTCGTGGTCAAGCGCCCGCCGGCGCCCGACGCCGGCCGCGACGCGCAGCGCGCGGAGGGCATCGCCTGCTACCAGATCTTCGTCTCCAGCCTGCTCGACCTGACCGACAACCGCCGCCACGCCAGCAATGGCAACGGCAAGGCGCAGGCCGTCGGGAGCGACGTGATCGTGCCGCCGTCGCTCACCGTGTGCCATGACGCGGTGGATCCCTACCTGGTGGTGGCCGCCGACAAGGGCACCGCGACCTTCTCCGATATCGCCAACCGGCTCTCCGAGGAGCGCGGCTTCTGGCTCGATGACGCCTTCGCCTCGGGCGGCTCCGCTGGCTACGACCACAAGAAGATGGGCATCACGGCGCGCGGCGCGTGGGAGTGCGTCAAGCGCCACTTCCGCGAGCTGGGCAAGGACATCCAGCGCCAGGACTTCACCTGCATCGGCGTCGGCGACATGAGCGGGGACGTCTTCGGCAACGGGCTCTTGCTCTCGCGCCACACCAAGCTGGTCGCGGCCTTTGACCACCGCCACATCTTCCTCGACCCCGACCCCGACCCGGAGCGCAGCTGGCAGGAGCGCCAGCGGCTGTTCCAGCTCGATCGCAGCTCCTGGGACGACTACGACCGCAGCCTGATCTCCCAGGGCGGTGGCGTGTACGCCCGCAGCCTCAAGCGCATCCCGCTCTCGCCCGAGGTGCGCGCCCTGCTCGGCGAAAACCTCCCCGAGCTCGATCCGCCCCGCTTGATCCAGGCGATCCTGCGCGCGCGCGTCGAGCTGTGCTTCTTTGGCGGGATCGGCACCTACGTCAAGGCCGGCACGGAGAGCGACGCGCAGGTCGGCGATCGCTCCAATGACGCCCTGCGCATCAACGGCAGCGAGCTGCGCGCGATGGTGGTGGGCGAGGGCGCCAACCTGGCCATGACCCAGCGCGGCCGCATCGAGTACTCGCGCGCCGGCGGTCGCTGCAACACCGACTTCATCGACAACTCCGCCGGCGTCGACTGCTCCGATCACGAGGTCAACCTCAAGATCTTGTTCGGCGACGTGGAGCGCCGCGGCGGCATGAGCCGCGAGCAGCGCAACGATCTCTTGCGCGACATGACCGACGAGGTCGCGGCGCTGGTGCTGCGCGACAACTACCTGCAGTCCCAGACGCTCAGCATCTCCACGCAGCTCAGCCAGCACCTGACCGATCGCCTCGCGCGCACCATGCGCAACCTGGAGAAGTCGGGCAAGCTGCACCGCCGCCTGGAGGCCCTGCCCGACGACGACGTGCTCGCTGATCGCCAGCGCGTGGGCGCCGGCTTCGTGCGCCCCGAGCTGTGCGTGCTGCTCGCTTACGCCAAGAACTCGCTGGCGGAGAGCCTGCTCGCCTCGGAGCTACCGGACGATCCGCTGCTCCAGAAGGACTTCTTCGAATACTTCCCGGAGCCGCTGCGCGAGCGTTACCGCGAGTACATCCAGGGGCACCGGCTGCGCCGTGAGATCCTGGTCACGGTGATCACCAACGACCTGGTCAACCGCGTGGGCATCGCCTTTGTGGATGAGGTCGGTGAAGCCACCGGCGCGTCGCCCGCGCAGGTCACGCTGGCCTACATCGCGGCACGCGAGATCCTGGGCGCGCGCGAGCTCTGGGCGCAGATCGAGGCGCTCGACAACCTGGCCGCGGCGCACATCCAGGGTGAGCTGCTGGTGGAGACCTCGCGCCTGATCGAGCGCGTGACCACCTGGCTGCTGCACGAGCATGCGGGAGCGCAACCGCAGGCGCTGGTCGCGCGCTACCGCGCCGGCGTGGAGGAGCTGCGCTCCGACCTGAGCACACTGCTCACCAAGGCAGAGCTCGCCGCGCTGCGCGAACAGGCCAAGATCTGGACCAAGGCCGGCGTGCCCGAGTCGCTCGCGGAGCGCGTGGGTGGCTTGCAGTACCTGCTGCCGAGCGTCGACATCGTGCGCGTCGCCGAGCTGGCGCGCGTCAGCCTGGACGAAGCCGGCCAGCTCTATTTCAAGGTGGGCCGCAAGTTTGGCTTCGACTGGCTGCGCAACGCCGCCCGCGCGCTGCCCACCCTCCGCGCCTGGGACCGCCAGGCGGTGGCCGCGCTGCGCGACGAACTCTTCGCCAGCCAGCGCGAGGTCACGCTCGCCATCCTGCAGAGCACCCCCGCCGACCAGGACGGCGCCGCGCGCCTGCAAGCCTGGGGTGCCGTCCGGCACGCGGCCTTGGCGCGCTCCGAGCGCCTGGTGGCCGAGCTGCGCGCGACCCAGGCGCACGATTTCGCCATGCTCACCGTCGCTGCGCGCCAGCTCGAGTCGCTGAGCAGGACCAGCGCCGGCCCGGTGCCGCCGGGAGTGAGGCTGCTCGACGACGCGCTGGAGGATGCGCTGCCGCAGGTGTGACGGGGGGCAGTCCTGGGGTCGCTCGGCGCCGTGGAGCGCCGAGCCATTCCCCTGCTTTGGATCGTTGGAGATCGCTCAGGGCATCAGCTGCAACGACTTCGCGTCCAGCGCGACCTCGTAGTAGCCGTGCGGGTCCCAGGGCAGCGCCTT
Organism: Polyangiaceae bacterium; assembly: GCA_035760985.1. Classification (GTDB taxonomy): domain Bacteria; phylum Myxococcota_A; class Polyangia; order Polyangiales; family Polyangiaceae; genus SZUA-265. The sequence goes on along the minus strand of DASTRX010000026.1, from coordinate 43,025 downwards.
GTCGTTCTGGACCAGCGTGCCGCCGTCGACCGTGACGCGCAGGTATTTGTTGGGCGGGAAGTGGTCGGGTAGCGTCCAGGTCCAGGTGGTGGTGTCGCCGCTGGTGGTGGGCGGCGTGGCGTTGAATGCCTTGGCGCCGAGCCAGTAGGCGCCGACGTTGACCAGGCTGTCGATCCACAGGTCGCCGAGGCTCTTGCTGTAGTTCACCCCGGCCACGAATTCGTTGAAGTCGACCGGGTTGTACGCGCCTTCGGCCGCGTCCATGTCGGTGAAGCCGTGGACCAGGATCGTCTGCCAGGCGCCCGCCGCGTACGCGGCGTCGATCTTGGCGTTGAAGCCGCCCGCGCCGGTGGCCGGCGTGTTGGCGTTGGGGATCCAGCAGTTGAGGTTGAAGGGATCGTTGGCGCCGTTCGGGGTGATCAGGCCGTCGCCCACGCCGCGGTTGATCAGGTAGCGGGTGCGCGCCACGTCGGCGTACGTGGCGGTGCCGTAGGGCGCCGCCATCGTGTACACGGTGACGCCGACGTTGTTCTTCAGGAAGGTGTCGCCGGCGTCGGTGTCCGCGCCCAGGGTCGCGACGTCGCCCGTCTGGATGTGGCTCTGGGTGTGGTTGGCGACCTCGTGCCCGTCCATCACCGCTTGCTTCCAGATCGGGTCCAGGCTCTCGGCTCTGCTGGTGATGAGATAGAACGAGTAGTGCACCCCGAGCGCCTGTAGCTCGGGGTAGTGCTTGATCTGGGAGCGGTTGGTGTCGTCGAAGGTGTAGCTGACGGCCGCCTTGAAGCCCGCCCAGTCGAGCACCTTCAGGTTGCCGGGCGTGCCAGCGGGCTTGGCGACGTCCTGCGCCGCGAGCAGCGGAATGCCCGAAGTGGGCAGCGGAGCTTCTTCGATCGCCGCGGCTCCTGCGCTGCCGCCCGTGTTCGCGGCCGCGCCCGCCGCGCCCGCGCCCGCTGCGCCATCGGAGCCCGCGCTGCCGGTGCCATTTCCCGTCAGCGGTGCGGCGTTGACGTCAGGCGACGACTCATCAGAGCCGCAGCCGAGCGACAGGAGAGCGAGCAGGGAAACCCAGGGCAAGATTCGACGCATGTCGCGAAGCTAACATGGAAGCGTTTCCCGCCCAACCCGTGTGTCCCTGGGCTGCAACAACCAGTTTTGCGGCTCATGGCGCTGGAAAACGTTTCTTGGCCTGCGCCACCTTGACGAGCTGCGCCGAGCAGGGGCAAGCTTCGCGCGGAATGATACACCAAGGGGAGAACGGGCTGCACCGCAGCGGCGCCAGCTTCGTGGTTCACGGTTCCGGCGTTCCAGTCTGGCGCGCTGTCTGTTCCACCGTCCGCTTCGGCGCGTGCTGCGCGGCGCTGCTGGGAGCTTCAACGGCTCTGGCGCAGCCGCCGCCGGTGCTGCCCCCGGCAGGTCTATCGAGCCAGGCGCCCGCCACCGCCGGTTCCACGCAAGCGGCGAAGGAGGGCTTCCAGGCGGTGGCGCCCAAGCCGGCGCCCGACAGCAAGGATAGCTCCACGCTCAAGCTCAATGCCGGAGGGCTGCTCTCGGCGGGCAACTCGCGCAACCTCGCGCTCACGGCCGCCGTCGACTACTTCCTGCGCCGCGGCTCGAGCCAGTTCAGCGCGATCGCGGCCGTCAACTATGGCCGCTCCGCACTCGACCCGGATCTGCCGACCGAGGTCACGGTCGAGAACTATCAGGGCAGCGTGCGCTACGACTACTTCTTCGTGGGCGGCCTGGCGGGCTTCGGCTCCGTATCGGCGCGTCGGGACCGCTTCCAGGAGCTCGATCTACGCCTGAACTTCGATCCCGGTCTCGCTTACTACTTCATCGACGAGAAGGAGCAGCGGTTCTGGGGCGAGCTCGGCTACGACCTGCAGTATGACGTGCGGCGGCAGCAGGCAGTGGATGCGTCGCTCGCGGACCCGACCCTGGACGATCTCGATCGGACGGAGGTGCGGCACAACGCGCGCTTGTTCGCCGGCTACGTCAATCAGGTGGGCGCGGCAGTGAAGTTCAACTCCGGCGCCGAGTACCTGCAGAACGTGACCAAGGCGAAGAACGCCCGCGTGAATCTGGATCTGGGGCTCACCTCGCAGATCAATGGCTCGTTTTCCGTCGCCACCACCTTCTCGCTGAAGTTCGACAACAACCCGCTGCCGGGCGTCGAGAAGACCGACCTCGTGACGGCGCTGAGTCTGGTCTACACGCTGCACTAAATGACGCCGCCGTGAAGGTCAGGCCCCGGCGCCGCCGTAGACCGGCCTGCTGAAGCAGCGTGCCTGTTTGCTTCCGAGGGGGAAAGCGCTAGGCTCGCTCCAGCTTCTCCGCCGACGAGCGAACCAGGAATCCCGCAAACATGTCTGCTTCGTGCGTGCGTGCCTGGTGGTCAGGCCCGGCTGGCGGCTGGTCCCAGCTCCACGTCTTGCTGCTGGGGGGCGCGGCAATGGCCTGTGGCGCTGCCGGGCTGGCCTGCGGAGCCAGCGCTCCCGCCAAGGCGGCCGGCGGCAACGCGAGCTCGGCGAGCGCGGTGGCCCACCCGCTGCCGGCCGGGGCCGCCAGCGCGCCCACGACGGAGACGGCGAGCCCCGAGCCCGCAGCTCCGGTCGCGCCCGAGGCCGCGCCTTCTCCGGCTGCTGCCGGGGCTTCGCCAGCTGCTGCTGCCGGGGCTCAGCTGGCTCCTTCCGCGGCGCCAGCCGCGCCGGCACCGGCGCCGGATGCAACGGCGGACAATTCGCCGTCGGCAGCGCCGCGTCAGCCCGGGGATGCCGTACCCGGCGCGGCGTCGTTGTACGCGCGCCTCGGCGACGTGCTGGTCCCGCTCGGCTGCAAGGGCCCGCACGGCTGGCACAACGGGCGGATCTGCCTGCCCGACGACGAAGACGCGAGCGTCACCGTGCTGCTTCAGCCGACGCTGAAGGGCGAAGCCAGCACCCGCTCCGCGACCTCGGCCAGCATTCCCTTCGTGCTCAGCGGCACCGAGGAGCCGGGCCTGGTGATGGTCGAGAAGGAGCGTGAGACGGCCTCCGCGAACCGCCCGCTGCTCGGCTTCGGCCTCGTCGGCAGCACGACGCAGGTCCGCTATACGCGATCGGGCGCCGCCCGCGTCGAGCAAGAAGCGGCGGCCTGGTGCAAGGCCTCCAAGGGCGCCTGCCGCGGCATCGCCACGGGCACGCTCCCGCGCTTGCTCGGTCGTGCGGCGCGCCCGCGCGAACAGAACGAGCTCGTGGCGCAAGTGCGCCAGGCCATCGCCCCGCTGGACGAAGCGCTGCCCATCCGCGTGATCGCCCTCTTCCCCGTCACCGTCGGCAGCCGCCAACAACGCATCGCCGACGTCGAGGTCGAGACGGGCAAGTCCACCAGCCCCAAGGCGGCGCAGCTCCAGCTCCCCGAGAGCGTCCACTTCCTGCTCATGGAGACCGCGCGCGGCTTTCGCCTCGCCAGCGTACCGCGCGAGGATGGCTTCGGCCTCGGTGAAGCCGGCGAGCTCGTCGCGGCCATCGACCTCGACTCGGACGGCACCGACGAGCTGATCCTGTCCTGGAGCTACTCCGAGGGCAGATCCTGGGAGCTCGTTCGGCGAGCGGGGGACAAGCTGGTGGTCGTGGGCGGGTTTACCGACGGAGCCTGAGGGTCAGCGCAGCTGCCCGCCCAGGCAGGCGACCGCGCGCTGCCCGTTCACGCGCCAGCGCGCATCGACGCTGTCCAGCTCCTCTGCGAGCCCCGGGCGCAGGCCGACGATGGGATCGCTCTTCAGCGTGCGCAGGGCCAGCAACGGCGCCGGGAAATAGCCGGTGACGGCGGCGAAGGGCCGCTCGGGCGCCCAGAGCGCGTCGCCGACGGCGCGCCGGTAGTGGGCGTCGCCTTTGAGGATCACCAGCCGTGCGCCGCTGAAGCGTCGTTCGAGCTCGGGCGGGCACTCCCAGAGCGAGCGCGGGCCGTTCCAGAATTCGTGGGGCGCGATTTCGAGCTGACCGCTGGCGAGCGCGGAGCGCAGGCGCGCCCGGCAGGTGTCTGCCTCGGGGCTGAAGCCGCGCCACAAGCTGCGGGCGTCGCTGGCCTCGGCCTCGATGAACCAGCGCACGTCGGCTGCGATCGCGTCACTGACGAAGCAGGGGTGCAGCTTGACGTGCAGCACGAGCGGCGCCGAGAGCTGCTCCAGCAAGCGGGCCGCGAGCACCAGGTCCACGCTGAGCTCGGTGCCGGCGTTATCGATCACCAGGTGTACGGGGCCGAAGCGCGCGCCCAGCAACTCGAGCGCCGCGGCGCGATCGTCGATCAGCAGGTCGGCGCCCGCTGCCGTGACGCCGCGCTCGCGCGAGGCGGCGAAGCTGAGGTCCATGCGGTTGCCGAACACGCTCGCGAGCAGGAGTTGCTGGAGTTGATCGTCGCGGTCGCCGCCGATGCGGGCAGCGGCCGCCAGCGCCGCGCGATGGCCGGCGCTCGCGTACTCCTCGCGCTTGATGGGCTGGAAAGGGTCGCGCCCGCAGTGCCAGAAGTCGACGGCCTCCGCCAGGCAGCGGTAGGCGTAGTTCTCGGCGAAGAACCAGTCGCACCGGCCCCAGCTGGCCCCCGCGCGGCTGGACAAGGTGGCGAGCCACTCCGCGGTATGGGGCGCGTTCGCGGGCAGCGCGGGCAAGGGCGCATCCGCGCGCAGGGCGTCGCGCAGCGCCGCCACCTGCTGCGCGCTCGGCGGCGGCAGATCGGGGTTCTTGCTCAGCACCTCGTCCAGGATGGCCGGTACGCGCACGGCCATGGTGTGCTGCGCGAACGGGTTGCTGGCGTCGGTGCGGATCCGAGCGGGCAGACCGGGCGGTTCGCGCATCAGCTGCCGAGCGCTTCGTCGATCTGCTTGGCGACGGGCTCGAACTCCGTCGGGTTCGGGACGCGCTTGCCGTTGATGAACACGGTCGGCGTGCCGTTGACCTGCACGCCTTCACCCAGCGCCACGTCGGCGTCGACCGCGGCCTTCTCCGTCTGGCTGTCGAGCGATTTCTGCAGGTCGCCGAGGTTCAGCTTGGCCTGGCGCGCGTACTCCTCCAGCGAGGCGCGCGTGAGCGCTTGCTGGTTGGCGAACAGCAGATCGTGAAACTCCCAGAACTTGCCTTGCCGCTGCGCCGCCAGCGCGGCCTCCGCCGCGAGGTGCGCGTCGGGGTGCATGGGCAGCGGGAACTGGCGGAACACGAAGCGCACCTTGTCGGCGTAGCGTTCCTTGATCTTGTGCACCACCTCGGACGCGCGCGCGCAGTACGGGCACTGAAAGTCCGAGAACTCCACGATCGTGACCTTGGCGTTCTCGGGGCCGAAGCCGGGCGCGCCCTTGCCGGCGATGCGCGCCTGGGCATCGGGCGAGAGCGGCTGATTCATGGCTTCTTGCTTCTGCAGCTCGGGCAACACCTGATCGTAGTTGGCCGCCAGCTGCTCGCAGTGCTGGCGCGGGAACTGCGGCGTCTGTTCCTTGACCATCGCGCAGGTGGCAGTGTCGGGCCCGAGGTCCTTGCACAGGCGATCCATCAGATCCGTGCAGGGCTTGCGGTCGACGTCGATCTGCTGCTCCACCTGGGGGAAGTCCTTGATCGCCGCCACGCAGGCGCTGGGCGGCAGCACCTTGCCCAGCTCCTTCGCCGAGGTACAGAGCGCGGATTCGTCGCCGCCGCTGCGCCCGCACAGCTGCGCCACGAACTGCTCGCACGAGTCGGAGGAGGCCGCTGCCGCCGCGGCGGCAGGAGCGTTGGCGCTATCCGCTGCAGCCTTCTCGTGGCAGCCGAGGCCCAGAGCCGCGACACAAGCCAACCATGCCACCATTCTCATCTGCTTCTTCTCCAACGCTGTTGCGGGGCCACGCCAAGGGGGCCGGCGCCCGGTCCGCTCAACATAGCCCATGGTCCCCGGGCCCGAAGGGCGGATCGCGCGCGGTGCCGCCGAATTCGACCCCGCGGCGGGTGGCGCGCGCCGCAACCCGCCCTTAATGCGAGCTGCCGCCCGCTTCGCCAGCGATGGCGAAGCGGGCGGTCGCACCCGGCGCCGGAGGACGCCAGGCGCTAGGCCGCAGACTTGCCCGCGCGGGCCTGCGGCGATTGCAGGGCCCGGCGGACCCGCCGCGTCAGCTGGGTCGCGGCCTTGATGTGGTTGCTGGAGGCGCGCGTGGACTTGCGCGAGGGCCGTCCATCCGAGTCTTCCAGGGCGTAGGTCATGCCACTGTCGTTCTGGCTGCCGTCGTGCTTGCCATGATGGTTGCGGTTGTGGCCGTTCGTGATCGGCGGCTCGCCTTCCGGGATCGGCGGGGGGCGCAGCGTCGGGCGGGGCGTCTTCTGACCGCTGCGTTCGACGTGATGGCGCACGGCGCGCGCCACTCGCGGCATGATCCGGCGCACCGCCTCCAGCACCTCGCTGGCGCGCTGCTCGATCTGCACGCGGTCGCCGCGGTCGAACACGACCTCGATCATGCAGCGCAGGCCGGGGCCGCCGCGCGGGCCATTCTCATCACAGAGCCGGATCACGGCTCGCGAGATGCGCGTACCAAAGGGCAGGAGCGTGAGCCGCAGGCGGTCTTCAATGCTGGTGCGAGCGACCTCGTCGATCGGGATCCGGAAGTGGCTGATCACCTCGGTGGCATGGATCGGCGTGCGCCCCAGAGCGCGTTTGGGCGGCTGCGCAGCGTCGTTATGGTGGCCGGTGTCTCGTGCTTCAGCATGGTTAGCCATGCTGGAATTCTCGCAAGACACGTGCCTGCCAGCGCCAGCGAGCGGCGCGAGGCAAGGTTCGGCGGATTGCACGCTTGCAACTCGTTTTGTCGCGGGCTGCGCTGGTGCGTTCGCCAGCGGCCGCGGCAGCCTGCAGCGGCAGGACCAGTCGGCAGCGGGGCCTGTTTGCCATTCCGCCACGCACGGAGCGATGGAAAGAACGCCCAGCGCTGCTGGTCCAGCCGCGCGAGAGCTGTCAGATGTGCCCTGCCGAGGGATCACTCGTGGGGCAGGGATGAGCCCGCTCAGCGCGCCGGCAGCTCCACCAGGTTGCCGCTCAGCATGAGCAGGCTGAGCACCGTCCAGCAGTGGTTGTAGTAGCGGCTGCGCGCCAGCAGCTGACCGGTGCGCACGCGCGCATACGCGGCCTCCACGAAGGGCGCGAACTCCGGATCGTGCATGGCACCGGCAGCGGCGCAGCCGACGAACACCGCTGAACCGGGGTTGTTCGCAGCAGACCTGGGATCGGGTGCCGGCTTGCCGTCGAGCGTGTAACCGTCGACGATCGCTTCGGCGCCGATGCCGGCAAAGAAGCGGCTCACCTGTTGCAAGTAAGCGCGGGCGCGCGGCTCCCGCGCGTAGGCCCAATCCTGCGCCAGGCGGAACGGGGTGCGCGCCGAGTCATACTGGTAGTTCTGCATGGCGCCCGGAAAGGCCTCCACCGGCGTGCCCGCATCGTCGCACCAGGCGGGCACGAGGCCGTTCGACTGGTTGCCGTTGGCGGCGTTGAGGCTGCGATTCAGCACCACGTAGCCCGTGTCGATCACGCGCTGCCAGCCCTCGCGGTTGCCGCTGACCTCGCCGAACAGGCGATACTGATTGGGCGCGAAATAGGAGGGGTTGAACACGTTGCGCCCGCGCCAGTCGTCCCCCGGCAGGAACAGATCGGGCCACTTGCCGTGATCGACCTCCGTCTCGTAGATGGCGTCGATCAGCCGTTGCGCCATGCTCAGGTACGTCTCCTCGAACGAGCCCTTGCCGCCCCACTGTCGGTCGGCCTGGATCAGGGCCCAGGCCATGTCCTCATCCGCGTCGGAGGCGGCGCCCACCGCCAGGGGCCGCGAACCATCCGGCGCGATGTACCAATCCATCAGGCCGCTCTTGTTCAGAAAGCAGCGCGCGTACCGCCAGAAGCCGTCGAACAGCGCCTGGTCGCCGAACATGACCGAGATCACCATGCCGTAGGCGATCCCCTCGGACACCGTCGAGTTGGCTTGTCCGTCGGGCGTGTCCGGGCGCCGCGTGCGCCAGCCGCCGCGGGCGCCTTCGCTGGTCACGATCTCGCTGCGCCAGTGCTCGAACGCGCGCCGCGCGTCGGCCGCGCTGGCCTGGCGGGGGTAGCTGCAGTGAGGGAGGCGCTGATCGTGCGGAAATGGAAAGCGAGTCATGGCCTTTTGGAGACTAATCGGCCGCATTTGGATTTGAAAGCAAGACCCGGAGTGCCAGCCTGGGCCTGGAGGCTAGGTTGCTGGTGAAGGCTTCGAGACGCAGCACCGTGGCGGGTTGCCGGACGGAGTCCAAAGGAGCGAAAGCCATGTTCCAGGAAGCACGAACCTCCTCCACTGCCGGCAGCGGCTCCCCAGGCTCGAGGAGCGCTGTGATGGATCCGCGCTGGGCGGCGGTCGTCGCGCGCGACGCTCGCGCCGATGGGCAGTTCTTTTACGCCGTGGCCAGCACCGGAGTGTACTGCCGCCCGAGCTGCGCCGCGCGCTTGCCTCGGCCCGAAAACGTGAGCTTCCACGCCTCGCGCGCAGCGGCGGAGGGCGCGGGCTATCGGCCCTGCAAGCGTTGCAAGCCGGAGCAGCTGCCGCTCGGCGAACGGCGCGCGCAGCAGATCGCCGAGCTGTGCCGCTTCATTGACGAGGCGCTGGAGCAGGCGGCGGAGCTGCCCAAGCTCGAGGCGCTCGCCGAGCACGCCGGCATGAGCGCGCATCACTTGCATCGACTGTTCAAGTCGGTGACGGGGGTCACGCCGCGCGCCTACGCCGCGGCCCGGCGCGCCGAGCGCTTGCGCAGCGAGCTCGAGCAGAAGTCGAGCGTCACGGCGGCGCTGTATCGCGCGGGCTTCGGCTCCAGCGGCCGGCTGTACTCGGCCTCCAACCAGCGGCTGGGCATGACGCCGGGCCGCTATCGAGCCGGTGGCGTGCAGACGCGGATCACCTTCGGCATCGGCGCGTGCTCGCTGGGCGCGATCCTGGTCGCGGCCACGGAACGCGGCGTGTGCGCGATCCTGCTCGGCGATGATGGCGCGGAGCTGGAGCGGGACCTGGTGCGGCGCTTTCCGGAGGCCGAGCTGCGGCGCGGCGACGGCGCCTTCGAGCGCCAGCTCGCCGAGGTCGTGGCGCTCGTGGAGCAGCCGGAGCGCGGGCTCTCCCTGCCGCTCGACGTGCGCGGCACCGCGTTTCAGGAGCGCGTCTGGCAGGCCTTGCAGGCCATCCCCGCGGGCGCCACACGCAGCTATCGCGAGCTGGCGCAGGCGATCGGCGCGCCGCGCGCGGTGCGCGCCGTGGCGGCCGCGTGCGCGGCCAACGCGCTCGCGGTCGCCGTGCCGTGCCACCGGGTGCTGCGCAGCGACGGCGACGTCTCCGGCTACCGCTGGGGCGTGGAGCGCAAGCGGGCACTCCTGGAGCGCGAACGCGCCGCGCAGCTGCCGAGCCAAAAGAACGGCGCGCTGCCGGCCGGAGCCGCTAGTCGAGCGCCGGGTCCCAGCCCAGCACGGCCACGCGATCGCGCAGCGAGGCGGCCTCCGCGGCGCTGATCTGGCGCGAGGCGGGGTGGCGCTGCGAGGTGTTCAGCGGCCGCCCCGCCAGGTCGGTATTCTGGAACTCCCAGAAGCGCAGCGCGCCCGTCGCGGTGGTACCCGCCGGCGTCACCGTCCAGCCCGCGGCGGAGATCTGCGGACCGACCTGGCAGTTGATGAACGCGACCTGGCTGTTCGGGTACACGCTGGCGTCGATGCGCGCGAGCGTGCTGCCGGTGATGCCCGGATCCGCGGTCAGCCGTGAATCGACGAAGATGTAGCCGAACGCGTTCGCGCCGTTGCGCGCCTGGACGATCACGCCCGAGCGCCCCACGATCTTGATCTCGCTGCGCTCGAAGTAGGAAGCGCCCACGCCCCAGACGAAATCCACGTTGCCCTCGACGTACGAGTCGACGACGTAGACGTGACCCTCGAGCAGCAGCGTGTCTTGCAAGCTGAGGAAGTTGGCGTTGCGCAGGGTGACGTGGTCGCTGCGCACGCGCAGCGCCTCCGCCTGGCCGCCGCCCTGCGGAGTGGTGTTGTGCAGGGTCAAGTTCTCGATCGTGAGGCCGTTGCCGGTCAGCACGGTGAGCATGGCGCGGCCTGCGGTGCCGCCGTTGAGGTTCTCGTTGTTGGGGTAGCTGATCACGGTGGCGTCGCGGTCCTCGCCGCGCAGGGTCACGTTGGCCTTGCCGGTGAGGTAGCCGATCTCGTGATAGATGCCGTTGCGGAGCTCCACGGTGACGCGGGCGGTGTTGCCCGCTGGAATGGCGTCCAGCGCGCCCTGCAGCGTGCAGAAGCCGCTGCCTTCCCGCGCCACGAGCAGCTGGTTGGATGACGGCGGCAGCGGCCCGGTGCGGAACGACCAGCTCGCGTCGCTGATCGCGGCCTGCGCGTTGCCGGCCGCATTCTGGAACACGCCCGCATCGACGCGCACGAAGTAGCCGGTGTCTGGCTTCAACAGCGCGTGCGGGAAGTAGACGGACACATCCCGTCCATCGACGAACACCGGCCGCACCAGGTTGGTGGTGCGGCCCGCGATCGTGTCCGTGAAGCTCGTCGCGGCCATGTCGATGGTGCCGACGGCCGTGTCCGGCGCGCTCTGCTCGAAGATGCGGATCCGGCCGGTGTTGCCGAGGCGCACGTCATTGCCGAAGCTCAGGCGCAAGGGGACATCGCGACAGACGGTGGCGCCGGCGCTCGGAAAGCGGCTCACGACCCCCGGCGGCAGGCTGACGTCCGGCACGGCATCGGGCGGGGCGGTGTCGGGAGCAGCGGCGTCGGGCGAGGCTTCGGGCGTTGCGGCGTCGGCGATCGAAGCGATCGGTGTCACGGCGTCGGGTGAGTTCAGCTCGGGCAGCGGGCTCTGCTCGTTGGATGTGCCGCTGGTGGCAGGCAGCTCGGGGGTCGCGGTGTCGGTGGTGGACGAAGTGGGAGAGTCGTTCGCCGTGCCCGGGGACGGGCTCTGGTCTTGCGTGTGCGCGCGCTCCGCGGCGCAGCCGATCACGCAGGCGAACACGACGGCGGTGCGAGTCACTGCGCGAGTATATCGCGACGTCGCAGCTGCCCGGCGGCTTTTCTTGGCTCCAAGTGCGCGAAGTGACAGGCAGAAATGCGAACTCGGAAGGTTCGCTGGTGCGCGCCTTGTTCCCATCCGACGCATGCGGGCAGGGGGGGCGGGAGTGTGCGGGAACCCTCACTACGCACTGTGAAAATCGAGAGGCTACAGTGCTCGAGTGAACGTCAACTTGCTGATCGACAACATCGTGCGGCAGACGACGGTGCTGGTGGCGCAGCTGGCGGTGATCGCCGACAGGTTCGGACTGACCCTGCGCACGTACCACGACCGGCTGCGGCGAGCCTCCGAGAGCGTCACGCGCCTTTCAGTGCTTGGTCCTGGGCTCGGTCTCGAGCGGACCTTCGACGTCACCAGGAGTGCCCGCCGCGCAGTGGGCTCATCCTGGTGAGCTGTGGTGTCGTGGGTTGCCGAGCCCTGATGATTCGTGCACGAAACAGCTGCAGAGCGCCATCAGGTCGCGTTCTGGCCCGCGGATGTGCTTGAAAGGCATCCGAGACCGGGTGATGGAAGCACGTGCATCTCCCGCGGCGCTGCCTGCTACCGATCGCTTTGTGGACCGCCGGCTGCGCGGTGGACGATCGCGCACCGCCGGTGTTGGCCAGCGCCGCCGGAAGTACGAGCACGGCACCCGCCCTCGATCCTCTGCTGCCGGCAATGGGGGGCGAGCCCGTGCTCGGCACTGGCGGCGCGAGCAACGAGGCCGAGTGCTCCGCAGGCGCCTGCGCCGAGTTGCCGATGGCCGATGCGCGCCAGGTCACGCTGGAGGTCGTGGTGCGCGGCGATGGTCTGGGCAGCGTCAGCATCATGCGCGACGATGGGTCGATGCAGCTGTGTCTGGAGAAGTGTAGTGCGGCGGTCGCGAGCGGAGCTACGCTGCGGCTCGAGGCGCGGCCCGGGCTCAACTCGCTGGTGCGGTGGTCGCTCGCGGGCTGCGGCGGCGCCAGCACCTGCAACGTTCGGGTGGACTCGGACTTGCTGGTGGAAGCGACGCTGGAGCTCGCCTATGACGTGGCGTTCGTCACGAGCCAGCGCTACACGGGCGCCAGCGTGCCCCGGCCCGGCGCTGCCGCCAACCAGGAATGCGGGCGCCTCGCCGCCGCCGCAGGGCTGCACGGCAGCCGCTACGTGGCCTGGATCAGCTCGCCGGGCGTGTTGGCGGATGCCTCTGACGATGTCGCTCCCAGGGGTTTTTTGCAGCATCGAGGCGGGTGGGTTCGCCCCGATGGACGGCCCGTCGCGTACTCTCTCGAGAGCCTGACGCGCGGTGAGATGTTGCACCCGGTGCTTCTGGACGAGGCCGGGGTTGCGCAGGTGGGCGCGGCGTATTCCTGGTCGGCGACCTCCGTGGATGGCAGCACCTCCAACGTCGTGAGCAATTGCCGCGACTGGACCAGCAGCGACCCGGCGGACAGAGGCGGCATGCTGATCGCCAACAACACGTACCTGGGCGATGGCTTCGCCGTCGCCTGCGACTTTCCGAGCATGCTGCTTTGCCTGGGCGATGACTCGGATGCGGAGCTGCCGGCTCCTGCACTCACCGGTCGCCTCGCATTTGTGTCCAGCGCCTTCTTCGACACGGGCAGCGGGGTCGCGGCGGCGGATGCGATCTGTCAGCGCGAGGCCTGCGCGGCCAGTCTCACCGGAGGCATCGATTGCGTGAGCAACCCGGGCTCCGCGCGGGTCTTCAAGGCTTACCTGCACACCTCGGCGCAGGCGGCGTGGGAGCGCTTCGATCTGGGCGGGCCAAACTGGATGCGCCTGGACGGCATCACGTGGCTTCCGGATGCGAGGAGCCTGGCTGCCGACGCCAAGGATCGGATCACGGGCATGAACGTTCGCGCGGACGGTGGCTACACGCGAGACGGGCTCGCCTGGATCGGCGATCCAAGCGGCGCAAACTGCCGCGACTGGAGCAGCCGTAGCGCCGAGGATCGGGCTGCGTCGACGGGCATCGTGATCGTCGATCCCAGGCCGCTGGGCGGCGCCAACTCGACCGACTGCTCGTATGCCAGCGGGCGCGTGCTCTGCTTGGAGCAGTGAGCGCCGCACGCGGCTGCTAGATGACGCCGGCCTCGACCATGAAGTTGTGTGCCGTGCAGCTCGGGGAGTCGTCCGACGCGAGAAAGAGGATCATGCGGGCGACGTCCTCCGGTTGCACCATGTCCGGTAGGCACTGCTGCGCCTTGTGAGCCGCGAGCCCTTCCTCCGTCACCCAGAGGCGCTTCTGGCGCTCGGTCATGGTCCAGCCAGGGACGACGGTGTTCACGCGGATGCGGTGTGCGCCGAGCTCGCGGGCAAAGGAGCGGGTGAGGCCGTGGACGGCGGCCTTGCAGGTCGCGTACACGGGCAGGCCGCCGATGGCGCGATGCCAGCTGTCGGAGCCGAGGTTGATGATGGAGCCTCCACCCGCGGCGATCATGCCCGGGGCGACCGCCTGGATCGCGAAGAACATGTGCCGCAAGTTGGTGGCGACCCGCTCGTCCCAGTACTCTGGATCCACTTCTTGCCAGCGGTGGCGGTCGTCGCGCGCCGCGTTGTTGACGAGGACGCGTGCCGGGCCGTGCGCCTGGGCCAGGCTGGCGAACGCGGCCTTCAGCTGGCTCACGTCGCGCAGGTCGCAGGGCGCGAAGCGCGCGGTCTGCCCCGCCGCCGCGAGCTCCGCGGCGAGCGCCGCGCCGCGCTCGGCATCGAGATCCACGAAGCCGGTGAGCGCGCCCTGTTCTGCGAACAGGCGCACGGTGGCCTCGCCGATGCCCGATGCGCCTCCGCTGACAATCACTGGTCTTCCCTGCAGGCTCGGATATTTGGCGAACGTCATGAGTGCTGTTTTCCTGGCGAATGGCCGCCTCGCCCAGAATTCTGGCCCGGGCGACTGGCAGCGAGTCATCACGAGATCCGCGAGCGCGTCAAGTGTACCGCCCGGTCACGATCCAAAAATCTTCTTCAGCGCGTCGATCGTTATGGGCTTGACCAGATGTTCGTCGAAGCCCGCCGCCAGCGATCGCTCCCGATCTTCCTTTTGCCCATAACCCGTCAGGGCGATCAAACGTAGCGACAGCTGGCTGCGCTGGGCCCGCAGCTGCCGCGCGACCTCGTAGCCATCCATGACCGGAAGGCCGATATCGAGAAACATCACCTCTGGCTTCAGGCGCGCGACCGCTTCGAGCGCTTCGATGGCGCCATAGACCGCGTGGACCTCGTGACCGTCGAAGGTCAACAGCATCGCTAGGGAATCTGCTGCATCGACGTTGTCATCGACAACCAGGACGCGCCGGGGCGCGATGCGCTCCGTCGCGTCAACGTTGGGCTGGACGTGCGGCGGCGCGATCCGAGGCAGGCGGATCGTAAACGTCGACCCTTGCCCGACGCCCGGGCTGGCTGCCTGCACCGATCCGCGGTGCATTTCGATCAAGCGCTTCACCACAGACAGGCCAATTCCCAGTCCGCCCTGCGAACGATCGAGCGTGCGCTCGCTCTGCACGAACAGATCGAAGAGGTGCGGCAGGAGCGCCGGGGGAATGCCGGCCCCATTGTCCTGCACTTTGATGCTCACCTCGCTGTCGGAGTCGAGTACCTCCAGATGGATCTCCCCACCGGGGTCGGTGTACTTGACCGCGTTGTGAATGACGTTCGAGAAGGCCTGTACCAAACGGGCCCGGTCGCCCCGCACATAGACGGAGTGCGCCGCCCTCGCCAGTACCAGGCGCTGAGACTTTTCTCGGATCAGGGCTTGCACGGTTTCCACCGCCTGGTCGATCAGCTCGTCGATCTCGACCGCCGCCTCCTCGAGGGTGATCCGGCCACGAGCGATGCGGGAGAGATCCAGGAGGTCATCGACCAGGCGGGTCAATTGCTTGGTTTGGCGCTCGAGCAGCGCGAGCGGTCCGTCTGTGAGCCGGCCATCGGCGAAACTACGCTTCAGGAGCTCGCTGGCGTTGCTGATCGAGGCCAGAGGATTGCGGAGCTCATGGGCCAGCATGGCGAGAAACTCGTCTTTCTGCCGGTCCGCTTCGCGCAGCGCGACCTCGGCGCGCGCGCGCTCTGACGCGGTCCAGGTGCGAGCGGCGACCTCGCGGATCAGGTCGAGCTCGTTCGGCGTCCAGTGACGGGGGCGAGCGTCCTGCGCTCCGATGCCGGCGCTGTACTCGCCCTCACCCAGCACCGGCACATGGACGAAGGCCACCACGCCCAGCGCCCGGTAGGCAGCACGTTGCCGTTCCGTCAGATCCCGGACGTCTTCGATGTCGGCGACAGAGACGACCTCTCCGTGCGCGAAGCCCTCGAACAGCTCCTGGCCGAAATCCTTCAGCGGATGGTGGCCGACCAATTCAGGCAGGGCCGGGTTGCTCTGGTAGCCGCGCTCTATGATATGGGCCCAGCCGCCCTCCGCATCGCGATCGAGGTTGAAGAAATAGGCACGAGCCAGGCCGAGATGCTCGCCGAGCAGGCGCACGGCCACCTGGCGCATGTGCTGCGGATCATTCAGGGGGCGCAGGGCATCGCTCAATCGGAGCAGCAGCGCTTGGCGCGCCTCGGTGATGCGCAACGCCGTCTCTGCCTTGTCCCGTGCGGCAATTTGATCGGTGAGCTGCCTGGTCCGATCGACGACGCGCGCCTCCAGCGCGCCAGTGAGCTGCTGGAGCTTCTCCAGGAGCGTGCTGTTCTCGAGGGAGATCACGGCTTGCGCGGCCAGTACCCGTCCGATGTCGACCAGGTCGTCCTTAAAGGCGCCCACCAGCGCGTTGTGCTCGAGGTAAATCAGTCCCAGCAGGGTCGACTGCTTGACGAGCGGGATGCACAACACCGACCGCAGCTTGCGCTGTCGGACGACCGCGTCGCTGGCGAAGAGGCTGACGCTCGCGGCGTCGGAGAGCAGGAGAACTTCCTTGGTTCGCGCGACGTAACGAAGGATGGCGGAGGGCAGATCGAGGCATTGCTCGAGGGGCATCGCAGCCAAGGAGACGGATACCTCCTCGGCTGCCTCGATCCGCCCATGCACCATGAGCCCGTCCTTGGCGGGAAGGAGCAGGGCACCCCGCTGGGCTCCGGCAACCTCGACGACAACCCGCAGGATCTGCTCGAAGAGCCGTTCCGGCGTCGTCTCGATCGAGATCGCCTGCGAGGCTTTGATCAGCGCCAGCTCGTCGAGTGAAATCCCCCGGCGTGATGCCGGAGGTTCGGTGCGAAAGCATTCCGGGAATGCGCGCTCCAGCGCCGAAACTTTGACGGTCGCGCCCCACTGGCGGTAGCGATCCCGTGCCAGGCGGACATGCACGGCAGCGAAGGCGGGCTCGTGTTCCGCGAGGAGAAATCGAGCCCGGAGCTCATGCGCGAGCGCTTCATCCTGGATGAACCTTTCACGCTCGGCTTCATCGATGGCGGCCCGGTACAGCTTCGTCGCCTCGCCCGGCTTTCCCTCCAGCCTCGCGATCTCGGCGCCCACGAGCGAGACCTTGTGCGCGAAGTTCTGCGGGCAGTGCCCGGCCCAGTTGACCAGCTTGCCGTGCAGCGTGCGCAGATGTTCCAGGGACGACGAGAGCTCAGCGGGCGACGAGGTCGCCGCTGCGGACGTGGCCAGGGCCGTGTAGAACACGTGCTCGGCCGAGGTGATCATGCCGAGGATGCCCTTCAGAATGCGCCGTTCCGCTTCGCGGGAACATTGGAAGGCGCTCTCGTGATCGCCCATGAGGTAGGCGACCTCCAGCTTCGCTACCCAGTAGTGCCCGAGCGCGGTCTCGTGGCTGCCGGCTTGCTCGAGAAATTGCGCCTCGACAAACTCCTGATCGTCGAAGCTATCGGGCCGCGTCGTCAGCCCGGTCAGGGCGCGCGCGAACTGCCGCTGCGCAATGGCGATCTCGACGCTGGTTCGGTTCTTCTGCGTGTGCGCGAAGTCCTGTGCGACCGCCGCCTCCGCCAGCAGCTCGTTCAGCGGCATCCCCGCAGGCAGGGCGTTGATCAGAAAGGCGTTCAGGCTGAACGCAGCAAAGGCGGTCTCGCCGGACTCGACGCCGGCTCGAAAGCCCTCCTTCAGCAGTGACAGACCTTCGCGCAGCGGCGCCTTCCAGTGGTGGACCAGCACGCCGTAGACCTCGAGCGTCCGGCACTCCTCGGCGCGGTTGCCAAAGCGTTGCGCCAGCGCCAGTGCCAGCTTGCCGAAAGCGTAGCCAATTTCATATTGGCCCGTCAGGGCGTTGTGAATCCCGCCGTAGAGCACATACGCGAAAGCCGAGTACGGCGATGGGCCATGCAGCAGCGAGAGATTCACGGCCCGGGCAAAGAGAAAGGTCAGTACCTCCGCGCCACTGAAGTACGCCGGTGCACCGAGCAGCGCCAGCAAGCGCATGCTGGCGCGAGTGTCGGCGTCCTCGACGTCCGGCTCATGGACGAGATCCTCGATGCGTCGGGCGCCGAGGTTCTTCAGCACCGCGCCAACTTCGGCTTCGATCGCGCCTGCCAGGCCCTCCAGCGGCCATTCCAGCCCAAAAACGGATAAGCCCTCCCGCCCCCAGCGCAGGGCCTGCGACCAATCGGTTGCCACCGTGGCCGCCAGCACGCGCAGCCCGTAGAGCTCCGCCTTCGCCACCTTGGAGGTCGCGTGGGCGAGAGAGGTCTCGACGACTTCCTCGGCGGTTGCGTGCTCACCCGCGAGGTAGGCGCTCTCGGCGAGCTCGCGATGAACTGCGAAGGTCAGGTCGCGGTGGTCTTCCCACGCCTGCGCCCCGAGGTGGCGCCGGGCCACCGTCAGGTACTCGAAGGCGGCTCGATAGGCCGCCGACGCTTTCGCTGTCTGGCCCGCGGCGAGATTGAGCTCCACCAGGGAGCGACGCTCCGCGTCGTCGACAACGCGCGCTTCCCCGAGATCCAGCTGATCGACGATCTGAAATAGACTCTCGCCCAGATCGTCGCCGGCGAGCTCAAGCAGGCGGCGGCCAATGGCATGATGGAGCTCTTGCCGGCGTTGCTCGCTCAGCAGACCGTACGCAGCCTGTTGCACACGATCATGCGCGAACCTCAGTGTGGCCTGAGACGGGGTCGTGCTGTCGGCGAGGCGTGCCGGTTGGTGAGGATCGTGCACCGGAACCACCAACCCGTCCGCGATGGCGGGCCAGACCTGATCCGTCACGGCTGTCAGGGAGAGGCCGATCAATTCGGCGAGCGTGCTCAGCTCGAACTGGTGCCCGATGCAGGCGCCCGTCTCGAGAATGTGCCGCGCGGACGGGGGCAGCCGATCGAGCGCGAGCATCATCAGGTCGAGCACGTTGTCGGCGATCGGAGCGCGCTCGATTTCTGCTTCGTCCCATGCCCAGCGCCGAGCATCCGCAAGAAAGCGGAACAAGCCCTGCGCATGCATCAGGTGCAGAAGGCGCCGGACGAAGAAGGGATTACCGGCGGATTTGCGCAGGATCAGATCGGCCAGGAACTGCAGCCGCGAGCTGTCTTCGCCGAAGGTGTCGGCAGCGAGCTGCGCGATGGCGCTCGCGCCCAGCTGCTTCAGGTGAATCGTGTGGGTCTCACATCCGGCCTCGCGCAGCCCCGACAGCGACAGCGCGAGCGGATGGGAGGGGCCGACCTCGCTGTCGCGATAGGCGCCGATCAGCAGCAGGTAGTGGCTGGCGGCGTCGCTCACCCACTGTTCGAGCAGTTGCAGCGATGCTGCGTCCACCCACTGCAGGTCGTCGAGGAAGAGGACCAACGGATGCTCGGGCCGGGCGAAGACGCGCAAGAACCGTGTCAGCAGCAGATGGAAGCGGTTCCTCGACTCCACTGGACCGACCTCCGGAACCGGCGGTTGCGGACCGAGCAAGCGCTCGAGCTCTGGCATCAGGGGTATCAGCAGCTGCCCATTGGGCGCCACCGCCTGCTCGATGCGCTCCCGCCATCCGTCCAGGGCTGTTTCAGACTCCGTCAGCAGCTGGCGCACGAGGCTGCGAAGCGCCTGGGCCAAGCCCGAGAACGGAACGCTCCGCTGCAGCTGATCGAACTTGCCAGCGGCGTAGTGACCGCGAGCCTGGCTGACGGCGGGGCGGAGGTGGTCGACGAGGGCTGACTTGCCAATGCCCGGCCCGCCCGTGACGAGCGCAAATTCTCGCCCGCCCGCGCAGGCCCGCGCCAGCGCTTCGCTGAGCGAGCGCAGCTCATCGTCACGGCCATAGAGTTTGTCGGGGATGTTCAAGCCGCGCGGGACCTCGTGCGCGGCCAGTGGGAACGGCTCGATCGTCGCCGAGCGCAGCCATTGCCTCTGCGCTTGTCGAAGATCCTCGACCAGGGCAGTCGCGGACTGGTAGCGCTGCTCGGGATCCTTCTCGAGCAGCTGGAGCACGACGCGCGAGAGCGTGAGCGGCACTCGGGCGTTGAGCTCATGCGGTGGCCGGGCGAGGCGCGCGATCTGCGCGTGCGCCAGCGCGGAGGCATCCTGTCCCACGAACGGGGGCACCCCGGTCAACATCTCGTAGAACGTCGCGCCCAGCGAATAGAGGTCCGCGCGCTCGTCCACTGCGCGGCCGGTGCGCCCGGTTTGCTCGGGCGACATGTAGGGCAGGTTTCCTTCGAGCTGGTTGGGATTGGGGCTCTCCAGGACCAGCGCCGGCAGAGTCCTGGCGATCGCGAAGTCGCACAGGGTAGCGATCTCACGCTCCGAGTGCCAGATGACGTTGCCGGGATGAATGTCGCGGTGAACGATCTGAGCCGCGTGCAGCCGCGCGACCGCCTCCGCGAGCTGACCCGCCACGTCCAGGAAAGCCGTCAGGGAGAGCGGCCCGGCTTGCAGACGCTGCGCGAGGTTGCTGTCTCCGGCATCCTCCAGCACCAGCCCGAGCCCGCCGCCCGTGTTGACCAGCCCGAGCACTCGGACCGTTCCGGGCAGCGCGAGCTCGCGCAGAAGCGAAAATTCATGAAGCACGGACGCTGCTGCGCGCTCGCCCGTCAACCCCGCTCGGCTGCGCTTGATGACCACGGCAGCGCCGAGCCAGCTGTAGCGATACAGCTCATGCCTCGAGCCGGAATGGATGGGCTGAAGCTTCGACAGAGCTGCGCCCAACCCCGCAATGGCAAGCTGGCCATCGGCTGTGCCTTCGTTCCGCATCGCCGTTCTTCGCGCTGTTTTCCCACGAACCCGGCCAGCCCACTACACCCGAGCCGCCGGCTTCTCAGCGGGCGATTCACCGCAGCAATGCCCGAATCGCAATGGACGTGGAATTGGATAGCGACGGAAGGCACTTTGAGCGCCGGGTGCGTGGCAGGATGGTACGATTGTGACCGAAGGCTAGTCCGAGCGGCCAATCCAAGGCAAATCCCCAGCGCGCAGCGCCGGCGAGAGGCGGCCCTCGAGGAAGTCGCGCCGCCCATTGTCGTGCTTCGGGCTCATCCTGGTGCCGTCGAGTGCCGTGCGGCGCCGAGCCCTGTTTCATCCGCTCGCCCACGGCGGGGACCGAGGGCAAACGCGGGGCGGGAGAGCGATGGCGCCAGAGACCCGCCAGCCAGCAATTCGTTGAAGTCAGGAGCGGGGCTCGTGGCTGTTCGTCCCTGCGCGGCTCGAGCATGTGCCCGCCGCGCGCGCGGCCGCGCAGGGGCGTTGCGCTGCGGGCGCTGCCCGTTGGTGGGGTGAGCTTGCATCGGTGCGGCAAAGCGCCGGGTCCGGCTCGCGGCGACATGTCATGCTGGACGAAGGGAGGGGAACATGGTCATTCACTCGCTGAGCTCTGCACACGCCGGCGACGCGGCGGCAACGACTCCGTACACCTTCAAGGCCGGCTACCCCACGGGAGCGAGCGGGCGGCACGCGGCGGAAGACGCGGACTTTCAGCGCGCCGTCACGGCCTATCGCTTCTGGTATCCGACCGTCTCGATGCAGGCCATTTTCGAGGCGAGTCACGGCGCTGGTTTGAAAGATAACGAGGCGATGTTCGTCATGGCCACGGGCCCTCGCCACGTCGGCTTCACCCTGAACTCCGACACGCCCTACGCGGCAGCGGTGCTCGACCTGCGCGCGGGACCGATCGTGATCGACGTACCGCCGGGCCCCTACATCGGACTGGTGGACGATCATCACCAGCGCTGGATCGTCGACGTGGGTCTGCCGAGCCCCGACCGAGACAAGGGCGGCAAGGTCCTGCTGGTCCCGCCCGGCGATGCGGGCGAGGTGCCCGCGGGCTATCGCGTCGGGCGCGCCAGCTCGGTTCAGGTCTTCCTGGCGGTGCGAGCGCTGCCGCTGAAGGGCGAACCGGCGGCGCTCGACGCCCTGCGTGCCGTGCGCATCTACCCGCTCGCCAGCGCAGCCAGTCCGCCGCCGATCGAGACGCCAGACATGACCTCGAAGCCCATGGACTTCACGCCCTTGCGCTGGGAAGACAAGCTGGAGTTCTGGAAGGTGCTGGCGAGCATTCTGGACACGGAACCCTCGGCACCAGAGTTCGCGGCCATGCAAGGCCTGCTCGCGCCGCTGGGCATCGTCAAGGGCAAGCCCTTTGCGCCGGATGCGCGCCAGCGCGCCCTGCTCGAGCGCGCTGCGAGGGTCGGTCGGGATCAATTGCTGGTCTCGGCCTGGGAGAGCCAGCGCGCCGACAAGCAGGTGTGGAGCGATCGGCGCTGGGAGTGGGCGGGCTTGATCGCGGACAACGGCAACTTCGAGACGCCGAGCGGGCTCGATCTCGAGGCGCGCGATCGCTGGTTCGCGCAGGCGATCGCGGCCAGCCCCGCGATGTTTCGACGCACGTCCGGCGCCGGCTCACTGTACTGGCTCGGGCTGCGCGACAGCTCCGGCGCCTACCTCGACGGCGGGCAACACTACAAGCTCTCCATCCCCTTGCCCGTGCCTGCGAAGCTCTTCTGGTCCGTCACCGTCTACGACGCGCAGACGCGCTCCCAGGTGCAGACCGATCGGGACCAGGCCGCGCTGCGTTCCCTGTTCGAGCTGAAGGACGCCGGCCAGGGCCGCCGCCTGGACCTGTACTTCGGTCCCAGCGCGCCGCGCGGGCAGGAAACACGCTGGATCCAGACAGTGCCGGGCCGAGGCTGGTTCGTCTACCTGCGCCTCTACGCGCCCGCGGCGAACGCCTTCGATGGCCAGTGGAAGCCGGGCGACTTCGAGCGAGTCGCGGTCGAGTCCTTGGCTGGGCCCGTCTAGACTAGCCGCAGGAACTATGGCGTGTATTCGGCGGAGTGTGCCAACAGCCGTGCTGCGTAGCTCGCTGCTTGCTCCGCCGCCGTGCGTCCTCGCGCGTCACGTTCCTGCAGAGCTGCGTGCCTGGTCGCCTTCGCCTCGATCATGGGGGCCACCTGGAGTTACGGCGCCCGCAAGCGCTTCGAGTAAGCCCTTCCAGCCCGAGATCGGTTCCACGCTTGCTGGGCAACTTCTGGACCCACTCGAACGATATCCAGGTGACTGCGGCCTGGACCGTCGGCTTGTCCCGCTCCTCAGAGCTGCAGCTCGAGGCGATGGCCATCGAGTGCTCCCCAGCAAGTCAGCCGCGCGCGCCACGTGCCGTGGTCCGCGCGTTGGAACGCGTCTGCGAAGAAGCGCAGAACGCAAGCGGTGCCGGCTCCGGGTAGACGCCGTCGAGTTTCCTCGTGGAAAGCCCAGGTTCGAATTCATCGCATGGGGGTGGCGCCGAACTCGCTCGTGCTAGCAGCAGGGCAAACAATTGATTGAACGAGTAGAATCGCGAAGCGGGAGAGAGCATTGGTGGACACGATTGCCAGCAATTCGAACCGTCGCGGAGGTGGAGCTGCAGTTTGACGCGTTCACGAGTGCCGGGTGACCTCACCGTGAGTTCGAGGACACCGATACCACTCGACAGCACTGGGCCTCCACAATCTCGACCCGACGCGGATCAATGATCCGCGGTCGCCGCGCAGCCACCTCACAGATTTCCCGCGGTCGCCCGCGGCTGTCAAGACATGGGAATTGCACAGGCAGACGGGCTCGGCTTCCAACGACCGCCGACCGCGCCAGGATGGGCCTGTTTGGCGACGCTGGACTTGCTAGATTGCGCGGCTGGCACCTGCCGGAGCCGCGCGCTGCCGTACGATGACGAGCGTTTCTCGGCAATCAACTCAAACGCGGCCCCCTTAGCTCTCGTCGCGCCTGAAGAGCGCCGGGACATCCTGACTACCGTGCAGTACGCGCACCACATCGATGCCCCACTCCTCGTGCGAGTAGAAGATCAAGTGCTTGGCGTAGATTGCGACCCTCAACCCCGGATGGAGGTCATTGCGTGGCCGCCCGAGCTCAGGCTGATCCTTCAGGACCGCGAGCGCGTCGCGTAAACCCAGCAGGTACCGCTCGGCCTGCGCTTCGCTCCAAGTACTCGATGTGTAGTCCCAGATCTCGTCCAGATCAGCGATCGCTCGCGGACGAAGCCGGTACTCACTCACCTCGCGACGACGCCTTCTTGCGCCGGATGAAAGCATCCAAGTTGACTGCTCGAGGCGGTCCGCTATCCAGGCCCTCCTGGATGGCCGCTTGGAGAGCGTTGTGCCTCGCCTCGTGCTCTTCGAGTAAGCGCAGGCCAGCGCGGATGACTTCGCTGACATTGCCGTACCGCCCATCCGCAATCTGCTGGTCTACGAAGTTCGAGAAATGCTCACCAAGGGCGACGCTGGTGTTTTTGCTCATGACAAGCCTTCGGCTGGGTACCAATAGTTAATATACTCTGCCATTCCGGCTCGGCAAGGCGCACAAACCAGCGGATTCTGGTGCTACACCCTTGCTGAACGAGCTGCGCGAGCGGCCCACGAATCACCGGTTTGCGTTCGCCCACTCCCGTGCATCAGCGCATTCCCTGCCCAACGGTTCGAATCCATTGCATGGTGGCGGAGCCGAGTGCGCCATCTTGGCGGTCGCGCAAGCAGAACAAATCCCGGCGGATAGGGCAAGCCCGCTGCCGCGCGGCTCGAACAGGGTGGACGGGATTGCGAGCAATTCGAACCGTGGCGGAGGTCAGCTTAGAGTTCTCCGTTTCGCCGTCCGCGTGAGCCGCGCGCTCGCCAAGGACGGTCGCAGCTGCTTCTGGTCCTTGGTCAGCCGCGCGCGACGTCATGGTGCAGCCATTGGCTGGGCCAGCACGGCGCGTATCGGCAGCCGCGAGGTCTGCGAGCGCGCGCGTAGGTCGACGCCGTCCGGGATTTCTGCTGAATCCGAGTGGCACCGCCGGTTCGCCACGGCCCGGGTCGGTAGCCCCGCCTGCTCGGGGAAGCCAATGAAGATATCACCGCCAGGGTGTCAGGCGATGAAGGCTGAAAGCGACATAGCGGACTCGGCTTTCGTGAGCTACAATGCGGGCATGTCCGCAACGGCCAAGACTCTCACAGTCCGGGTGGACCTGCCCTGGTCCGTGGTGGGTGGAACCGAGCCCGATCTCGGAGAGCTAGGCGACCAGCTGCGGCTACTGTGGATCATCGAACAGGTACGGCTTCACCGAGTTGGCGTCGGCAAGGGTGCCGAACTCGCGGGGATGGCGCCCGCTGCGTTCATGCGAGTGCTCGGCGCGCACGGGGTGCCGGTGATCGACTACCCAGCGGCAGAGCTCGAGCATGAGCTGAGCCAACTGGGCGCCTAGTGATCGTCGTACCCGACGCTGGACCGCTCATCTATCTCGCAGGGGCTGGTCAGCTCGAACTGCTCCCAGCGCTCTACTCCCAGGTCGTCGTACCCCGAATTGTGTTCGACGAGATTGTCGTTGCCGGTGCGGGATTGACTGGTGCACGTGAGGTCGAAGGAGCGAGCTGGCTCCAGGTGCAGGGGGTGCCCGTGGAGCCCTCGCTCCTCGCGACATTGGATCGGGGGGAGGCAGCTGCCATACCTCTCGCCGAACGTCTTGGCGCCACCTTACTGGCGGATGACGCGCGGGCGAGGGAGGTGGCAAGGGAACGAAGCCTGGTTGTCATCGGAACGCTCGGCGTGTTGCTGGTGGCGAAGAAGAAAGGGCTACTCGTCGCCATCCGCCCGATCGTCATCCGTATGGAGGCACTGGGCATGTTTGTGTCGGCACAACTCCGCGAAGCAGTTCTCGCCGCAGCAGCCGAGCCCGACAGTTGATGCTCGAGCAATCAGTCGACGCCGGACGCGGGTGAGAGGTCATGGCAGGCGCAGCAGCGCGTCAGGCCGCAAGGCAAGCGACGGCAATGCGACTTGTGCTAGCACCTGATCCATGCCGATGCCCCGTCGCCCGCACCGTGCTTCCCCCGACGAGCTCAGGATCACCCGTGACGGAGATGACGTCATTATCGCGTATGCGGACGAATCGGTGGCGACGACGCATTTCAAGCTCGGACGCGAGCGGATTGCCGCGATGACCGACGACGAGATCATCGACTTCTGGAACGACCACCTCGAGGCGCTCGAGGCCGCGGCAGCCGAGTACGAGCACGTGGCCGTAGAGGTCCCGCCAGGTAGGCCACAGCTGGAGTTCTTCGAACAAGGTGACCAGTGGGTACCACGTGGCCACGTGCTCCGGTGTATCGTCATGGGCTCCAACGGTGAGCGCGACGAGCCGTTCCTCACCATCGATGACCGAGACTTCACGCCACGAGAGTTCGCGCGCATGGTGGGAACGTTTGGAGGCTGGGGGATGCGGATCGCCTTCGTTCCGGACGACGAGGTTCACGATGAACCCGTCGTCGAAGTGCGAGAGCCAGACCCGAAACGCTGACGGCTGAGGGGGCGCGCGTTCCGCCGAACCCCGACTATCGGAGCAAGCAGATTCGCGGCCTCTCGCTGTTCGCGGAAAACGGTTCGAATTCGTCGCATTTGGTGGGGGGACCGAGCCACGCCCCGCCTGGGCGGGTGCAAATAGAATGATTCCGGTGGATGGACCATCGCGCCCCGCTGCGGGGCCGCGATCTCGGTGGACACGATTGCGAGCAATTCGAACCGTGGCGCTCGTGGAGCTGGAATTTGCCGCTTTCAAGAGCTGAGCCGAAGCTGCTCCAACATCAAGGATTGGCAGGACCGAGAGCTGACGTGCGACGCGGCGGCGTCGGCGCGGCGCTATGCCGGAACGCGATCCGGTACGAGTCGACGTGCGCCCCAGCTCGAGTCGCGAGTCGCGTAGGCCCCGCGCACGAACGTGAGTCAGCGAGCCCAGTTCTCCGTCTCGAGGCCTGGCACTCGACGAAACTCTCGCAGATTGTTGCTGACGAGCGTGGCGCCCAAGGCCTTGGCATGGGCGGCAATCAGGAGATCCATTGCCCCGATCGGCGTGCCCTTCCGTTCGAGCTCGGCTCGAATATCGCCATAAACGAAGGCGGCCTCGGGCGAGTAGGAGAGCACCTGAAAAGGCGCGAGGAACATTTGAAGCGCTTCCGCGTTCTGCCGATGGGCCCGGCTCTTGCTCACCCCGTAGGCGAGTTCAGAAACGGTGACCGTGCTCAGCGCTACCTCATCGGGTGAGCAACTCGTCAGGCGCTCAAGCACTTTGGGGGGATGCTTCTTGATCAGATAAATGCAGATGTTCGTGTCCAGCAGGTACACCTCAGTCCAGCCCTTCGCGGTCTTGCATGGCAGGCTCGGCCCGCTCGGACAGGAAGTCGTCGCTGAACCCACCGAGCGCTTGCCGGAGCGAGCCCCAGGGATCATTGACGGGAAGTAGAATGACGGCGGTCCCGAGCTTTCTGGCGAAGACCTCTGTGCCTTCGAACCGCAGGTGCTTGGGCAGGCGCACGGCTTGGCTCTGGCCATTCTTGAACAATTTGGCGCGCTCCATTCACCCAGTATAGTCCTAATAGTATATACTTCAAGGTCGGTTTCTGCCGACGAAGTCTGGCCGCTGGCCTCCCCTGCGAGCAACGCGGCGATGCGCTTCCGGCCTGTGCGCTGGAATTCTCGGCCAGGCTGTTGCATTTCGGCAGGCGCTCGTGCCGGCGCGGTGAGTGCCGAGTGAGCCTTTGCGCCATCGCAACTGCACCGACGGAGGCGGTGCGTAGCGTCCAGCGCCAGCCTCCGCAAGACCGAGGTGCCCCAGGTGGCTGAGCCGCCGTCATGATCGGGAAGCCGTTCTCGAGGCTGCTCCTGCACTCGACCGCCGATGTGAGCAATCAGTGCGCCTGATCAGAAACCATCACGTCAACAAAGGCATCGCCTGATGGCCTGCCTCGCTGGCTTTCGATGATCCTTCAATTGGATCCTACTACTCGCGCGGACGGTTCGAATTGATTGCATTTGGGGTGCGGCATCGCACCTCCCCTTGGCGGCCCAGCGGACTCGAATCATTCCGGTGGATAGCCCAGCGCCCGCGGGCTCTGGGCTCACACTTGTGGAGGCGCCGGGAATCGAACCCTTCGCCTTTGCCCATCAGCTCCCGCCGGGCACATCGTCCACGTCAAAGGCAGCGCGGCTGGCATGACGCACGAGCCAGGTCTGCGCGGGAACGACCGGTGCCTCCAGCGAGGAACACGCGCGCCAGCGCGCCCGAGCCCGAGCAGCGCCGAAGGCCAGCGCGAGGGGACGGCGAAAGCCGTCGAACCAGGGCGCGGAAGAGCACGGGTCGACGAAGCCGGTGGGCAGCTCCGACGGGGTCGAGGCGCGGGGCGAGCGAGGCGGGCGCTGGTGCTTGCGCGCGTTGAGCAGGACGTAGCGGAGCGCGAAGCGGACGGCGCGGGGCGTCTGGAGGGCTCGGGCGTGATAACGGTCGGCGAAGACGCGGCCGCGGCGCTGGAGGCGGCCGTTGATGGCGCGGGCCACGCGAATGTTGAGACCCTGCACGCCGCGGGTGAGGGAGCGGCGGTCGGCCGCTTCCGCGATCAGATGCAGGTGGTTGCTCTGCACGGAGTAGTGCACGAGGCGGAAGCCGAAGCGGCTCTGGCCCTGCGCTAACGTCTTCTGTACGCGCTGGAACACCTGCCACGAGCGTAGCGAGGGGAGGCCGGCGACGACCCGCAGTGTGATGTGGACCGGATGATGGCGCGAGTGCGCGGGCCGACGCAGGTGAGAAACTCCCGCGCGCTCACCGTTGGGAGGCCGCCCCGCGCCCGGGCGCCGCCCACCCCACGTCCGGAACTCGAACGCCTGTTGCCTCATCCGTCGCACCCTGGCTTGATATAGCATGTATCCCCGGAGGCGCCAGAATCGACGGTAAGTGCAGGAAGGCAGGGCTGGCACGCCGGGTGGTTGAGCGGGGCGGTGAAGCCGGCAAGCCCGCCGGAGCGGTCCTGCGCAGTTCAACGCTGCTTCCAGGTCTCGAGCGGGGTTGGGCTCGGTCTCGAGCGGGCCACGATCGTCGCCAGGAGTGCCCACTGTTCTCCACGCCTCGTGGTTCGCCGGGAGCGCCGAGCTGTTGCCGCGATGCGAGCCGTGTCGCGGTGGGGCGCGAGGTCTGGGCGATCTTTGCAGCCTGCTCACAACAAAAGACTTCGCGGGTGAACGAATCGGGTCGACGCGGGTGCCGGTGATCGCAGACTGGGCGCATGTGTCTCGCGCGCTTCGAGCTGAGGTTGGTGTTGCTCTGGTGGTTCACCGGGTTGCTGGCGTGTCCAGAGCCGGCCGCCACGGTGGAGCCGCCGGCGCAGCGTGCGTCCTGTGACGCAGAGGGGAATCTGGTGGAGAAGTCGCCGGCCCAGCCGGTCGGATGTTACGACAATCAAACTTACGGGGTCGACGATGAGCGGCTCAATCGCTGTTATTTCCGCGGCGAGCGTGGGGTTTGCGCTCCCTACTGGCGCTCGGGAGATCCCACGCCCGCAGGTCCGTATGCGTGTACGTGCAATGCCCGTTTGAACCGGGATCACGCCTTCCTCGCCCGGAGCGTCGAGATCGCGGATGCCGGTGACTGCCAGAGCGCTCTGGAGCGGGCGTGTCCGTTCGATCCGCTGGAGCCCGCGGCTTGTGACCGCGCCGAGGTCGGCGTGTGCGGGCCCGTGCGCGGTGAGCTCGGGCGCTGGACGTGTCAATGCCAGGGCAGCACCGAGTTGCACGACGTGCGCAGTGACTCCTGCGACGGCGCGATCACTGTCGCCTGTGCCGCGCCGTAGCTCGGGGAGCAGTGGGCATATCCTGGTGGGGTGGGGGGGCGTGCGGGGGCGAGCCCCAAATCCCGACCAGGTTCAGAAGCGTTTGTAGGGCAGGAACTTGCCGTCCATGGTCACGAGGATGCGGTCGCCTTTGGGGTGCTCCACCTTCTTGACGTCGATGGTGAAGTCGATGGCGCTCATGATGCCGTCGCCGCACTTCTCCTGCATGGAGTCTTTCAGGGCTTTGCCGTAGACGCACAGGATCTCGTAGAAGCGGTACATCAAGGGGTCGGTGGGGACGAGCTTGCCGTCCAGGCTGTTGCCCTTGGTCGGGAACTCGAGCAGTGCGTCGCGCACTGCAGCGTCGAGATCGAGCAGCGCGCAGAGCTGGTCGGCGGTCTCGCTGGTCATGGAGTTCTCGCCGTAGCAGCAGGACGCGACCCAGAGCTCGGACATGCCGATCTTGGCCGCGATGGTCTCCCAGGTGAGGCCTTTGCTCTTCTTCGCTTTGAGGATCGTCTGGGTCATTTCCGGTTTGTCCATGACCGGGAGCTTGGGGTCGGGTGTGCTTCGTCAGGGTTTCGGCCGGCGAGGCAGGGCGCGACGGAGCGGCGCCGATTGAGCGTGACGGGAGTGGGCAATCGGGCGAAGCTGGTGTGGTTTGGAGCCGCCGCACAGCGCCGAGGAGCTGCTCGATCGAGCGCGCGCGTTCGCCGGGCTCACGCTGGGAGACGTGGCGCGCCGCGCGGGGGTGGCGGTGCCCGCCGACCTGCGGCGAGCCAAGGGCTGGGTGGGCGCGCTGTTCGAGCGCTGTCTGGGCGCCACGGCCAAGTCGCGCGCGGTGCCGGATTTCGAGCAGCTGGGGATCGAGCTGAAGACGCTGCCGGTGCGGCTCGATGGGCAGCCGCTGGAGACCACCTTCGTGTGCACCATCCCGCTGCTCGACATGGCTCGTCTGGAGTGGGAGCAGTCCGGTGTCTTTCAGAAGCTGCGGCGGGTGCTGTGGATGCCCGTGGAGGGCACGCGCAGCACTCCGGTGGGCCAGCGGCGCGTCGGGACGCCGTTGCTCTGGAGCCCGAGTCCGGAGGAGGAGGCGGATCTGCGCTTCGACTGGGAGGAGCTCGGGGGCATGATCGGTCGGGGGCGCGTCGAGGATCTGACGGGGCACCTCGGGCGCTATCTGCAGGTGCGTCCCAAGGCCAGGGATTCGCACGCGCGGCGGCGCGCTCTGGGCGCGGACGGGGCTGCGATCACGGCCAATCCGCGCGGATTCTATCTACGGACGAGCTTTACGGCGCGCATCCTAAAGCGGTCGTTCGCGCTGCCTCCGCTCGCCTGAGGCGTTCGCAGGGCGAGCGGAGCGTCCAGGCTGGCCGGGGGACCCGCTGGCGAGCGAATGGACGTCGCGCTTCGTCCGGAACTGGGAAGAGCGGACATCACAAGAGCGTGGTAAGGGCTTGGACAGTGGCGGTTTCTGCCTTGATCGAAATGCGCGACGTGGAGCGCAATTATTCGATGGGTGGAGAGGTGATCGCCGCGCTGGCGGGGGTGAGCTTCGAGATCCAGGCCGGGGAGTTCGTGGCCATCATCGGCTCGTCGGGCTCGGGCAAGAGCACTCTGATGAACATTCTGGGTTGTCTCGATACACCGTCGTGCGGCAGCTATCAGCTGCGGGGGCAGGACGTGCGCGCTCTCTCGGATGACGAGCTGTCCGATCTGCGCAACCGCGAGATCGGCTTCATCTTCCAGAATTTCCAGCTCTTGCCCCGGGCCAGTGCGCTCGACAACGTGGCCCTGCCGCTGGTGTACCGCGGTGTGCGCCCGCGCGAGCGGCGCGTGCTCGCGCAGCGCGCCCTGGAGCGGGTGGGGCTCGCGCATCGCGCCGGTCACAAGCCGAACGAGCTGTCCGGCGGGCAGCGGCAGCGCGTGTCGATCGCGCGCGCGCTGGTGGCCGAGCCGTCGCTGCTGCTCGCGGATGAGCCCACCGGCAACCTCGATAGCGCCACCGGGCGCGACATTTTGGCCCTGTTTGACGAGCTGCACGCGGCCGGTAACACGATCGTGATCGTGACCCACGAGCCCGCGATCGCGGCGCGCTGCCCGCGTTCGATCCGTCTCTCCGACGGGCGCATCGTCGACGATCGCAGGAGCGAGGCGGCGCAATGATCTTTGGCGCGAAGCGCGCGCTGATCTTTGGCGCGAGGCGCGCGCTGATCTTTGGCGCGTTCGTGTGGCTGTCGGCCTGTCTGCGGCCGGAGGCGGCGGATCCGCGCGATGAAGCGCCGCCGGGAGCGGCGCCGCGGGTGACGCGCGGGGAGCTGTCGCAGACGCTGCTGCTCACCGGGGAGCTGGATACGGAGTCCGCGGAGAGCCTGGTGGTGCCCCGGGTGCCGCAGTGGAACATCGCGCTGCGCTGGCTCGCCACCGACGGTACGCTGGTCGAGAAGGGCGACCCGGTGGCGGAGCTGGACAACACGAACTTCGCGACCGATCTGGCAGACAAGAAGTTGGCGACGGCGCGCTCGGCGGCCGAGCTCGCGCACCAGGTCTCCGCGGACGCGATCCTCACCGCGGAGAAGGCGTTCGCGCTGGAGAGCGCCAGGACCGCGCTGGAGAAGGCGCGCCTGTCGGCAGCGGTGGACAAGGACGCGCTGCCGCTGCGCGACTATCAGGAGCGGCAGGTGGAGCTGGAGCGCGCCCGCGCCGCGTTCGAGCGCGCGCAGGACGATCTGGCGGCGCAGCAGAAGAGCGCCGCCCTGGAGGCCCAGATCCGGCGCATCGCGGTGGAGAAGAGTCAGCGCGAGATCGACGCCGCCGAGCAGGCGATCCGCGAGCTGGTGCTGCGAGCGCCGCGCGACGGGCTGGTGGTGGTCGGCAATCATCCCTGGTTCGGGCGCAAGATCGAGAGCGGAGACAACGTCTGGGTCGGCGTGCCGCTGGTGCGCTTGCCGGTGCTCTCGACCATGCGCGTGAACGCGCGCCTGAGCGATGTGGACGACGGGCGCGTCAGCGCCGGTATGCGCGCCGTGGCCTTCCTGGATGCCTACCCGGAGCTGCCGTTTCCGGGCACCATCACCGAGATCAGCCCGGTCGCGCGCGAACCCTCACGCGACTCGTGGCGTCGCTCGTTTCAGGTCACGATGGCGCTCGACCACGTCGATGTGGAGCGCATGCGGCCCGGCATGTCGGTGCGCGTCGAGGTCACGAATCAGCGCGCGCAGGCGAGCCTGATCGCTCCGCGCACCAGCTTCGAGCGTGACGGCGTTGCGCAGAGCAGCCTCGGCGGCAGCAGTCTCAATGGCGGCAGCTTCAATGGCGGCCACATGCCCGCGCGCCTGCAGCTGGAGCAAGGCAGCGTGGAGGTGGATCTGCTGGAGTGCGGCCTGCAAGCTTGCGCGTTCCAGCCTCGCCCGGGCAGCGCGCGCGTCGAGGAGGGTACGTTGCTGCGTGCCGCATCCGGGAGGGGCACGTGAAGCTCGTTCGGGTTCTGGCCGGCGCCTTGCTGGCGTGCGCCTGCGCCGGGCAAGACGCGCCCGTCGACTGGGTCACGGTGCAGCGCGGGGAGCTGGCGCTCGGGGTCGAGGTGACGGGCGAGCTCGAGGCCGTCGACTCCGACTCGCTCGGGCCGCCGCTGGTCTCCGGGATCGGGGAGTTCAAGGTTGCGCGCATGGCGCCGGAGGGCTTGACGATCGAGAAGGGGCAGCCAGCGCTCGGGTTCGACACCTCGGAGCTGACGCGCAAGCTGGAGGAGAAGCAGAACGAGCGAGCCGCCGTCGCGGCCGAGATCGGCAAGAAGCTCGCGGACGCGGCCCTGGCGCGCAAGGACGAGGAGCTGAGCATCGCCGAGACCGAAGGCAAGCTGCGCAAGGCGGAGCTGAAGGCCGAGCGCTCCGAAGATCTCACCGGTTTGCTGGAGCTGAAGCTGGCCCGGCTCGACTTCGAGCTGGCCCAGAAGGAGCTCGCGTACCAGCAGGCCCGGGCGAAGGCCCAGCAGCAGCAGGACCGCGATGATCTCGCCGCGCTGCGCTTCCGCGAGCAAGAGGCGGAGCGCCGGGTCTCGGAGATCCAGAGCGCGCTGCCGCAGCTGAACGTGACCGCGCCGCGCACGGGCACGGTGATCTACGTGGCCAACTGGAACAACCAGAAGAAGAAGGTGGGGGACGCGGTCTGGCGCGGCGAGAAGATCCTGAAGACCGCGGCGCTCGATCGCATGCGCGGGCGGGGACAGATCGACGAGGCTGACGTGAGCAAGCTGGCCCTCGATCAGCACGTCACGCTGCGGCTCGAGGCGTACCCCGACGTGGAGTACACAGGGACGATCCGCGAGATCGGTCGGCTCGTGGAGCGCCAGGCCCCGGACAACCCGCGCCGCATCGTGCGGACGGTCGTGGACATCGATCAGTCGGAGCCAGCGCGCATGCGCCCCGGCATGCGCTTTCGCGGCACGGCGGAGACGGAGCACATCAAGGATGCGCTGCTGATCCCGGTCAGCGCCATCTTCCTGACGGGGCAGGGGCCGGTCGCATATCGCCGGAGCGGGCTCGGAGCCGAGCCCGTGCGCCTGACGCTGGGCAAGAGCAATGGCGAATCTGCCGAGGTGCTGGCGGGCCTGAAGGAGGGCGATGAAGTGACGCGCGCCCGTCCCGAGGAGCAGGAGGCAGCGGGGCCATGAGCGGCCGTGGCGCGCTGCTGCTCGCGCTGGTGGTGGCCGGCGGCGCGCTGGCGCTCGGGCTGGGCGCGCCGGGCGCGGTGGAGCACGCCGGCCTGCCCACGCTGGTGGTCCATCCGCAGAGCTTCGTGCAGGAGGTCGGGGCCGAGGGGCGCCTGCGCGCAGTGAAGGCCTCGCCGCTCACGGTGCCCGTGGCGACGGGCGGCCCGCTGAAGATCGCCTGGACCGAGCCGGACGGAGCCCGGGTTGAGAAGGGGCAGGTCGTGGTGCGGTTCGAGCCCACCGACTTCGAGAAGAAGTTGAAGGACGGCCAGGCCGATCGCGCCACCGCCGACGCCAAGCTCGAGAAGGAGCAGACGCTGGTCGCGGCGGCGCTGCGCGGGCGCGCGCGCACCGAGCAACTGTCGCAGGTGGAGCTGCAGAAAGCGCGCGAGTTCCAGAACAAGGATCCGGAGATCTTCTCGCGCAACCAGATCATCGAGTCGGAGATCGACGAGCAGCTCTCCAGCGCCCGCAGTCAGCATGCGGGTGCCGCGCGCAACATCGAGAGCTCGCTCTCCCGGAACAAGCTGGAGCTGATCCATGTGGAGCGCAAGAAGGCGGACCTGGCCGTGGCACAGGCCGAGCGGGGCCTCGCCAGCCTGGAGTTGCGCGCGCCGCACGACGGGATCCTGGTCTTCGAGCCCAACTGGCAAGGGAACTTGCCGTCGGTGGGAGACTCTTGCTGGCCCGGTCAGAAGCTGGCGAGCTTGCCGCTGCTGGACGAGATGGAGGCCGAGGTGTTCGTGCTGGAGGCGGATGCCGGGGGCCTGAAGGTCGGCAAGTCGGCGCGCGTGTTCCTCGAGGCTCACCCCGAGACGCTGTACACCGGCACGATCAAGAACGTGGACACGCTCGCCAAGCGCCCCGTGCGCGACGTGCCCGTGCAGTATTTCGGCGTCACGGTGCAGCTGGATCGCACCGACGTGGCCACCATGAAGCCGGGCTCGCGCGTACACGCCACCCTGCAGCTGGAGAGCCGTGAGGCGCTGGTCTTGCCTCGCCAGGCGGTGATGGAAGAGCACGGTCAGCCGACGGTGTATCGCTGGCACGCCGGGCGGTTCGAGCCGGTGGAAGTCCAGCTGGGCCCGGCCAGCCTGGGGCGGGTCGTGATCGAGCAAGGCCTGAACGACGGTGACGAGATCGCCCTGGTCGATCCGTCGCGCTCGGTCGATCCTGCGGGCGCGGGCAGTGCCCCGAAGCCCGAGGCCGCGAAGGGGCAGACGCCCTGAGCGGCGCGGCAGCATGTCGGAAGAGTCGAGAGCGAGCGGAAGGCGGCCCGGGCCGCGTATGCGGGCGAGCGAGGCGTTTCGCTCGGCGCTCGACAATCTGTCCGCGCACAAGCTGCGCTCCAGCCTGACCATGTTGGGTATGATGTTCGGGGTGGGCGCGGTGATCTCGATGCTGTCGATCGGCGCCGGCGCCGAGCGGCGCGCGCTGTCGATCATCGACAAGCTCGGTCTGCGCAACGTGGTGGTGCGAGCGAAGGACTTCAAGGAGGAGGAGCAGCGCGAGATCCGCAAGAAGTCGGTCGGGGTTTCCCTGCGCGATGTGGACGCGATCCGCGAGGCGGTGCCCGGCACGCAGCTGGTGCTGCCGCGGCTCGAGATCGAGCCCTACAAGATCCTCTCCGGTCAGGGCAAGGCGAACGCCAAGGTGTACGGCGTCTCGTATCAGCAGACGCAGCTGGTCAAGCTCGGTTTCAGCGAAGGGCGCTTCATCGACGGCATGGACGAGGCCTCGCACGCGCAGGTGTGCGTGCTCGGCGCCGGGGTGCGCCGGGATCTGTTCGGCGTGACTCCGGCGCTGGGCCAGCGCGTGAAGATCAACGATGTGTGGTGCGAGGTGATCGGCGTGCTGGCGGCGGAGTCGGTCGGCGCGTCCTCGATCCAGGGCGTGTCGGTGGGCAGCACCGCCCACGAGATCTATCTGCCCGTGACCACGGCGCTGCGCAAGTTCGAGCAAGATCCGCTGCGCTCGCCGCTGCAGGAGATCCTGGTGCAGCTCGCGCCCAGCGCCTCGGCGCGGGACACGGCCGGTTCGATCAGCGCGCTGCTCGACCGCCTGCACGGCGGAGCCTCCGACTATGAGCTGGTGGTGCCCGAGGCGCTGCTGGAGCAGAGCCGCGAGACGCAGCGCCTGTTCAACATCGTCATGGGGTGCATCGCGGGTATCTCGCTGCTGGTGGGAGGGATCGGCATCATGAACATCATGCTGGCCTCGGTGCTGGAGCTGACGCGCGAGATCGGCGTGCGGCGCGCCGTGGGCGCGCGCCGCAAGGACATTCGCTTCCAGTTCCTGGTCACGTCCTTCTCGCTGTCGTTGCTCGGGGGCCTGGCAGGCGTCGTGATCGGGGTCGCGATCGCCCAGCTGGTGGCGGTGTTCGCCAAGTGGCCCACGGTGGTCACCCCGGCCTCGATCCTGCTCGCCACCGGCGTGTCCATGGCAGTCGGCCTGATCTCGGGCCTGGTGCCGGCCATCCGCGCCTCGAATCTCGACCCCATCGAAGCCCTGCGATACGAGTGATGATGTTCGCACCTGCTGGTCGCTTTCACGGCGGGCTCTCTGGGCTCGCCGCGGGGCTGTGGATGGTTCTCGCAGGGCGCGCGTTCGCCGCGGAGCCACTAGCGCCGCCGCCGGGCGGCGGTGAGCCCCGCCAAGGGTCTCGCGAAGAGCCCCGCGAAGAACCCTATGAGGAGCCCGAGTTCGTCCGCCAGCCGCCGCGCTTACCCGAGGGGGTAGACGCGAGCAGCGCGCGGCGCCTGTCGCTGGCGGACGCGATCGCGCTCGCGGTCAAGGCCAACCTGGGTATCGTCCTGGTGAAGCAGCAGGTGCAGATCGCCGAGCTCGGCGTGGCGCAGAATCTGGGTGCGTTCGAGCCGACCCTGAGCGCCTCGTACTCGCACCAGAGTCAGGACTACCCGCCGGGCGGGCTGCAGAACAACACGTCGCTGGGTCAGCTGACGGAGGCCGCCAGCGATCGCTGGGTCGCGGGCTACGGGCAGCGGCTGCGGCTGGGCACGCAGATCGGCCTGCAATGGACCAACGATCGCACCCGGAGCAGCTTCGATAGCGGCTTCCAGCCGCTGTTCTACCGCTCCGAGCTGAGCTTGCAGCTCACCCAGCCCTTGCTGCGCGGCTTCGCTTTCCGCTGGGAGGTGCCGAACGCAGACGTGCTGCGCGCGGAGTTCGCCAGCGATCGCGCCAAGCAAGACTACAAGGCCAGCCTGATCGCCACCGTGCGCGACACCGAGAACGCTTACTGGGACCTGGTGGAGGCGCTGGAGGGCTACCAGGTGCAGCGGGGCTCGC
The DNA here is from genome assembly GCA_035760985.1 of Polyangiaceae bacterium. Taxonomy (GTDB): domain Bacteria; phylum Myxococcota_A; class Polyangia; order Polyangiales; family Polyangiaceae; genus SZUA-265. The sequence continues at coordinate 5,997 of DASTRX010000026.1, read as the reverse complement.
TGAAGCTGGCGGAGGAGCAGCTGGGGCTCACGGGGCGGCAGATCGAGGCGGGCGTGTTGCCGCCCTCCGACCTGATCAACGCCGAGGGCACGCTCGCACAGCGCCAGCTCGGGCTGGTGCAGGCCGAGAGCTCCGTCGCGCAGTCGGCCGATCAGCTGCGGCACCTGCTCAACCTGCCCCGCGACGCCTGGGCGGCGCCGCTCTTGCCGCTCGATCCTCCGGAGTTCGACCAGCTGCAGGTCAGCTTCGAAGCTGCGCTGGACCAGGCGCTGCGCAACCGGCCGGAGCTGGAGCGCCTGCGCCTCGATCTGAGGCGCGCCGCGCTCGATCTGCGCGTCGCCTCGACCGATAAGCTGCCGCAGCTGGACGCGAGCGTCAGCTACGGCCTGGTGGGTCAGCGCCAGGGCTACTCCGACGCGGTGAATCAGCTGTTCTCTGCCGACGCGCGCGCCTGGAGCGCGATCCTGAACTTCAGCTGGACGCCCTTCAACCAGAGCGCGCGCGCTCGGGCGGAGTCGCTGCGCCTGAGCGAGCAGTCGCTGCGCACCCTGCAGGACCAGACCTTGCTCGATCTGCGGCTGGAGTTGCGCACGGCCATCCGCGGCCTGGAGACGGCCGATCGCTCCGTGCGCGCGGCGGCGAAGTTTCGGGCTCTCGCCGAGCGCAGCCTCGACGCCGAGCAGCGTAAATTCCTGAACGGCACCTCCAACAACTTCTTCGTCGCGCAGCGTCAGGACGACCTGTCGCGGGCGCGGCTGGCCGAGCTCTCCGCGCTGATCCAGCACCGCAAGGCCGCGACCGCGTTGCGTGCTGCGATGGGCGTATTGCTCGAGCACCGGCACGTACAGCTCGAGGTGAGCGCGCGGTGAGACATGTCGGCGGCGCGCGGACAGTCGCCGCCACGGTGCGCCGCGCTTTCCCAACCAGCGCCGAGCTTTCAGCGCGTGGTCGGTGCGCGGCTCTCGTACAATAATGAGGAGTGTTCCTCCGAGCGCCTTCCGCTCCAGCTGTGCTCCTGCTCAGTGCCGGCGCTGCGCTGTTCGGATGCCCGCAGCTGCTCGAGGACAAGTTTGACAGCGGGCCTGCCTTGCCGGGCACCAGCCTCGACTCGGGCGGAACGCGGCAGGGCGACGAGCCCGATGCGAGCGTCGCGCTGGCGGGCAGCGCTGGGGGTCCTGCTGCCGCAGGCGCCGGAGGCGCGGCCGCGGGCGGGTCGAGCGGTGCCGGCGGCAGCGGCCCGGGGGGCGCGTCGAGCGGAGGCTCGGCGGGGACGAGCGGAGCACCGCCCGACGGCGGCGTGGACTTTCAGCCAGCGACCGACCTCGGGGCGCTGCTCGCGCACCGCTATCGCTTCGACGGGCAGGGCAGCGCGATCGCCGATGAGCTCGGCACGGCCGACGGCACCGCGGTGGGCACGGCGCTCAGCGCCGGCAGCGGCAAGCTCAGCCTGTCTGGCAGCGCTCAGTACGTCGATCTACCGAACGGGCTGGTCTCCAGCCTGCAGAGCGTCACCTTCGAGATCTGGGTCAACTGGCGCGGGAACTCCTACAGCTCCAGCGCCGAATGGCAGGGCCTGTTCGATTTTGGCTCGTCCGGCGTCGAAGGCACGCAGAGCAACGCGGCTCACAGTCGCATCTACGTGACGGCCAAGAGCAGCTTGAGCGGGCGCCTGCGCGCCGGCTACACGCTGACGGATTACAACCACGAGATCTCCATCGACGCGACGCGTGTGCTGCCGGCCTCCGCCGATCCCGCGATCGGCACGCAGGTGGTGCTGGTCGTGAACGGCGAGACGCACAGCCTGGCCATCTACATCGACGGAACGCCGGAGGGCACCGTCAGCTCCTCGAGCATCAGCCTGGGCGGGATCACGGACATCAACAACTGGCTCGGGCGCTCGCAGTACGCGGAAGATCCGGAGTTCGAGGGCGATATCCTCGACTTTCGTCTGTATGGGACCGCCCTGAGCGATGAGCAGGTGGCGCTGAGCTTCCGTCTGGGCGCGGACGCCGACCTCTAGTCAGCGCGCCGCCGGGCGGCTCGGACCCCTCGCCAGCCGAGGGGTCCATTGCCGGTCGCTAGCGGCTCAGAGGCAGAGGCCCGCGCCGTTGCAGGTGCCCCCGTGCGCGCACGGCGTGCCGGCGCTCAGGTTGGCGTGCGAGCAGACGGAGGCAGAGCAAGCGTCGCTGGTGCACTCGAGCCCGTCGTCGCAGTCAGCTGGGCTCGAGCAGGGAGGCTGGCAGAGCCCCGTGCCGTCGCAGAAACCACCGTGAGCGCACGCCTCTCCGGAGGGCACCGGGGCATGAGCGCAGTCGTTGTCGACGCACAGATCGGTGGTGCACTCGAGCCCGTCGCTGCAGTCCTCGCCGGAGACGCAGGGGACGCACAGCCCGGCGCCATCGCACACCCCGCCGTGAGCGCAGCCGGTGTGGGCGGGCACCGCGCTGTGGCCGCACAGCCCGTTGCTGTTGCAGACGTCGCTGGTGCACTCCAGCCCGTCGTCGCAGTCTGCGGCGGACGCGCACGGGGGCTGGCACAGGCCGGTCCCGTCACATACGCCGCCGTGAGCGCAGGAGCTGCCCGCGGCCACGGCTGCGTGCGAGCACTGCGCGTTGCTGCACGCGTCGCTGGTGCACTCCAGCCCGTCGTCGCATTCCTGCGCCGAGGCGCACTTCACGCAGGCACCGGCGCCGTCACACACGTTGCCGCCGGAGCACGCCGTGTGAGCTGCGACCGGCGTGTGGCTGCACACTCCTCTCGAGCAGATGTCGTTCGTGCACTCGAGGTTGTCGTCACAGCCCGCGTTGCTGGTGCACCTGTGCGGCGGCGGCGGGGGCGGCGCACAGAGCGGCGTGTGTTTGGTCGCGAGCGCGCGCCGCCCGGCGAGCCACCACGCCAGGCGGTCCCAGCCGTCCCGGGTCGAGAAGCTGACCTTGAAGACGTCCGGGTGGTTACCCGGCGCGAAGTCGATCGGCTGGCCCTGGTTGGCCGGCAGCGGCACGAAGAAGTTGAGCGCGCCGAGCGGCACCCGCACGCTCCTCGCGCTGTCGTTTCGGTAGCCGAAGTGCGCGCGAAATTCGTGGTGGCCCAGATCGTCCATGCACGTGAGCAGGGGCGTCAGCGGATGGGAGACGAGATCTTCGGAGCTGTTGTCGAGGCTCGTTCCCTGCGCGTCATCGAGACCGGTGGCTTCACCGCCACAGCCTCCCACCAGCAACCCTCCCAGTGACAGGGCGCCGGCGAGCAGACACGAAACGCGTACATACTGGTTCGTCGAGTTCATCCCATGTTCCCTTCTTTGGTGGTCGCCGCGCGAGGCGCGGCGGCTTCGGATGTGCCGAAATCCCACACAGTAGACGAGGTGTAGGGCGTCTTCCCAGGGCGCAGTGCGTGCGACGCGCACAGACCCGGCCCACGACGGAACGACCGCTGCTCCGAAAAGAAAATGGATGCGCCGCCTCGGGACGCGAGCAGCGGCGCGCGGCGCCTGTTTCGGTGCACAGCGGCGGCCGGCAGCTTTTTCAGTGAAAGTGACGTCCTGCGGTCACGTTTCCCCTGTCGAGCGTGACTGGGAGAGGACGACGATGAGGACCGCACCGTGACCGACCCGGGAGGGGCATCTGCACCGGCTTCGGAACGCCCGGAAATTCCGCTGGAAGCTGCGCAGCAGGACCAGGACATCGTGCTCGCCGTTCAGCGCGGCGAGGCGCGCCGCGCGCTGTCGCTGTGCGCGCAGCGGCACGGCACGAGCATCGGTCGGTTGTGCATGGCGATGCTCGGTTCGCAGGTCGACGCCGACGACGTCACGCAAGAGACACTGCTCTCGGCGCACCAGTCGTTCGCGGAGTTCCGCCAGCAGGGGTCGCTGCGCGCCTGGCTGCTGGGCATCGCGCGCAACAAGTGCCTGCAGTTCCTGGAAAGACACCGACGGCGAGGCGCGCGGCTGCGCCTGGTGCGGGACCAGGCCGGCGCGGCCGTGCTCGAGCCGGAGCCGCTCACTCTGGAGCGAGCCCGGCAGGCACGTGCGCTTCTGGAGCGCGTGCGGCCGAGCGATCGTGACGCTTTGCTCCTGCGCTACTGCGGCGAGCTCAGCTTTCGCGAAATAGCCGCCGCCTGCGGCATCGAGGAAGCGACCGCGCGCAAGCGCGTTTCGCGCGCGCTCCTGGCGCTGCGCAGCACGCTCGAGAAAGAGAAAGAAGATGACTGAAAGCGCGCTCTGCAAGCAGGTCGACGAACACATGAGCGACGTGATCGAGGGCGTCGCCTCCGACGCGCTGTACGAGCACATCGCCGGCTGCGAACGTTGCCGGGACGCACGCCATGACGCGGAGCAGGTCGCGGCTCGTGTGCGCGACGCAGCGCTCGACTACCGGCCTCCGGAAGGGCTCGAGGCGCGGCTGCTGGCGAGCCTGCCGGAGGGGAGCGCGGCTGCCGCCGGCTCGTCCGAGAGCGGCGCGGCGCCTGCTGCCGAGCCCGCGCCGCAGCGAGAGCGAAACCCGTGGCAGGCGGCTCCGTTGAAGATCGCCGAGGTGCCGCTGGTGCAACGCTCGGCGCACGGGCGGCGGCTGGGCTGGCGCTGGTTGGCTGCCGCCGCCGCGCTGGCGGGGGTGGCCTGGCTCTCGCTGCGATCGAAGGCGCCGCTCGCGCCGACCGATGGAGAAGCCTGGCACGGGCAGGTGGCATCGCTGCAGCGCGCGTTCGGCAGCCCGATCGGGCTCTCGTCCTGCGATCGAGCCGGCGCCTGCACGCCTCTGGCGGAAGGGCAGCCCGTGCCCGCGGGAGCACGCCTCGAGACCGACGGCTCGACGCGCGCGCTCGTGAAGCTCAGCGACGGCAGCACGCTCGCCCTCGATCGAGCCACCCGGCTGGAGCTGAACGCCGGCGCCGGGCAGCGCGCGCGGCTGGAGCTGGGCCGGCTGGTGGTGGAGCTGCCATCGGCAGGGAGCGAGGGAGGAGAGCCGTCGGAGCTCGGGCCCGCTGCCGTGCTCGACACGCCCGCCGGGCGCGCGGAGCTGCGCGCGGGCAAGTTCTCGCTGCTGGTCGAGCCCGAGCAGACGCGCGCGGAGGTGAGCCGCGGCGTGGTGAAGCTGCTCGATGCGCGCGAGCGCGGCATCACGCTGCGTGCCGGTGAGGCGGGGCAGATCAGCCGCCAGGGCGAGCCGCGCCTGGAGCACGGGCGCCGACGAGCTCGGTCGGCACGTCGTCGAACCTGTCGGCCAGCCGCTGGCCGACCTCGTAGACCGAGAACCAGACGGTCTGCTTCACGTCGAGCATGTACGGGTGGAACACCCGTCGGGCGATCGCGACGACATCCTCGGCCCGCAGGTCGCGCACGGCGGGCCGGTCACCGGCGTCGACCTCGCCGAGGTCGACGTACAGGCGCACGAGGTAGCCGCCCTCGCGCGGGATCAGGAGGACGTTGCCGCCGCTGCCGGACTGGATCGCGGCCTTGAACCGAATGTCGGGAAAGTCGGTCACCGCGAGGACGTCCATCACGCCCCACGCATGATTGGCGGTCTCGCCGTGGAGCTCGCGGCCGATCGCCTGCCGCACCACGCTGCGCGCCCCGTCGCAGCCGACGACGTACCTGGCGCGCACGGTGCGCTCTTCGGTCGTTGAGTCGACACGACGGAGCGCGACCGCGACGGGGTGCTCGCCCGACTCGTCGACGACGAGCCCAGTGACCTCCAGGCCGTAGTCGGGCTCGAGCCTGCTCGCCGAGCGGCGCATGGCGCCGAGGAGGTAGTCGTGGATCCGCGCCTGGTTGAGGATCACGTGCGGGAACTCGGAGAGGCCGTCCTCCACGTCCTGGACACGGCCGGTGCGGACGATGCGCGAGCGATCGTCGGCGGCTGGGCGCCAGAAGACCGTCTCGTTCACCCAGTAGGCCTCGGCGACGAGCTCCTCGCTGAGCCCGAACGCCTCGAACATCTCCACCGTGCGACAGGCGACGCCGTCGGCCTGCCCCAGCTCGAGCGGGCCGGGCTTCCGCGCGAC
>DASTRX010000025.1:0-5074 GCA_035760985.1 Polyangiaceae bacterium | reverse complement strand
CCGACTCGCGAGCAAAGCCGAGCACCAGGCGCTGCTCGACGTCACCGGCCAGCGCGGCCACGCTCAGCACGTCTACGTCGCTGAGCGCGTTCGCGATCTCCGGCACCTCGGACGAGAGCGCGGGCGCCACGTAGACCAGCGCCGCGTGACGCTCCCGGCACAGTTTTGCCAGCTCCGCCCCGGAGCTGAAATGCACGATTTCTTCGCTGTGATCGGCGCCGCCGATCTTCGGCTGCACGCTGAGCTCGGCGCGGATTTCCTCGCCGAAGCGCTCGGACTCGGCCTTGCCGTTGGCGACCACGATCAGCACCCGCGCGTGGCCGGCGGCCCGCGCGGCGAAGTGCGTGTCGTATGCGGCGACCTTCGCCACCAGCGCCGCTTGCAAGCGGGCCGGGATCTGCACCTGCTCCGCGCCCAGGGGTGCAGCGAAGAGCAGCACCAACGCGACCGCCCCCACCGTCCAGCGCGCGAGCCGTTCCAGCGCGGCACGAGCGAGGCGATAGTGCGTGGGAACGCGGGGCTGCGAACGCGGGATGGGGTGCCTCCTCCGGTGCTGGATACGGCGTATCGGCTCGGAACATTGAGCTGCGGCTCGTGCTGTCTACGTCCGGTGACGATCCAGAAATCCCCTCGCGCTTATCCATGTTTCGCGGACCCATGTGGCCGTTTGTGAGCGAGTTGACGATGCGGAATCTGAGAGTTGGGCTGAAGCTATCGGCGTTCCTGGCGATGCTGGCGGTGGGCTGCGGCGAGCCTGACTCCAGCGAGCCCGGCGCCCTGATCGCGACCAGCATCGACGGGCGCGTGGGATATTTGCTGGACGAGCTACCCGAGGCGCTGCGCGAGCGCGTCGCCGAGCAGCTGATCGCGCAGCCCGAGAGCGTATGGCAAGACCGGGCCCACAGGCAGCTGCAGCTGATGACCTACCGCCTGGTGTTCCGCGACGCCTTCTACGATGAGGAGGACGGCAAGGGGCAGCTGCCGCTGCCGCCCGAGGAGAAGTGGAAGGTGACGCTGCTCGGGGCGCCGGCGCGCGCTACCGTGCAGGGCCACGATCTGGTGCTGGTGGACTATCGCTTCGAGAGCACCCTGCTCACGGACGTCGCTTCGCCTGCGGCCGCGGACGCCGCGCTGGCGCGGGTCGGCGGCAGCTGGGACGAGTCCTTCGTGCTGCCGCTGGATCCGGAGCTGCTGCTGCAGCGCACGGGCTACGCCTGCATGGACGAGTCCGAGTTTCCTCCGAACAGCGTCGACGGCGAGAACGTCTACACCTTCTATGACCAGGAGTGCACGGCGGACGACGAAGACTGCCACATCACCGAGACGCCCGACTACGACTGCGCCGAGGCGCTCGAGCTGCTCATCGGCTCGCTCAGCGCCAACCTGCACTTCGAGCGCCTGGCCTGGGATGGCAAGCTGGCGGATGAGGCGCGCGTGGGCGGCATCGGGCGCCCCGGCGCCGATCTGCAGGTGATCGGTGAGGGCCTCGACAACCACCGCATCATCTATCGCTACATCAGCGCCGGCTCCTGCGCGTTCAAGGAGAACTGCGTGAGCGGCCTGGGCTGGCGGCGCCTCTTGCAGTTTGACGCCAGCATCAAGAACGTCGGCGCGGACGCGCTCGACATCGGCGACATCGACTACTACCTCGAGTCACAGGACACGGCGCTCGCGACGCACAATACGTTCGTGTACAGCGAGTGTCACCAGCACTATCACTTCTCCCACTACGGCAAGTTCGAGCTCTCCGCGGCCGATCAGCGGCTGGGCCGTAAAGAGGCGTTCTGCCTGCAGAGCACCAGCCGCTATGGCAACAACGAGACCAGCCCGCTCACGCATCCGTATAGCTCCTGCAGCTACCAGGGCATTCAGGCGGGCTGGGGCGACGACTACGGCGCCGGCATCGAGTGCCAGTGGATCGACGTGACCGGCATGGCGGATGCGGCACCGATCAACGCCCAGCTCGAGTTCACGTCGAATCCCGATCGCTTCCTGTGCGAGGGCGAGCCCGTGCTGAACTCGGAGGAGGAGCCCGAGTTCGTCGACTCTGGCTTCAAGACCGACACGGGCCTGGAAGTCGATCGAGCCGCGTGCGACTTCTCGCCCAAGTGGGACGCCAACAACCGGGACTCGCGCAGGATCCCCATCAATCCGACGGGCGGCCTGATCACGGGCGCGTGCACGCGCGGTCAGCTGGGGCCGCTGCGCGACTGCGGCTTCAAGGAAGGCGTCGGCACGCTGCAGACGCTGGCCTGCCCGGTCGGCTCCAGCATCACGTTGCACTGCTCCATCCCCGACGGGGCGGCTCCGGCCGTGCTGCGCGTCTGCGAGTACAGCGAGCTGCAGAAGACGGGCGTCGCCTGCGTTTATCGCGACGCGCTCGCCAATCAGCTGGTCGCGGGCGATGACGTCAGCGTGGACATGCCGTGCCCGGAGGGCCGCGACGTGGTCGAGGTCGGCGGGCACGTGGCGCTGTACAGCGCCGCCGCCCTGCCGGGCGACAGCATCCAGCTCGACTGCGTCCCGGAGTGAGGCCAGGTCTGCTGCCGGAATGGCAGCGCCCTTGGTCATCGTGGCCAGCCGTAGTAAGCGCTGGGCATGAGTAGCCCCCCGCCAGCGCCGCCGGAGCCCCAGCCCCAGACCGGCGTGCTCGCCCGCTGGGCGCGCTTGCCGCTGTACTCGAGGATCGTGGTCGGGCTGCTGCTCGGCCTCGCCGTGGGGTACTTCCTGGGCCCCACCGCCCATGCCTTCGACTGGCCCGCGCGCCTCATCCTGCGCATGCTGGGCGCGATCGCGCCGGTCCTGATCCTGGTGGCGGTGGTGCGCGCGCTGATCACCGCGGAGATCCACGGCAAGCTGGCGGTGCGAATGGCGTTCCTGCTGCTCTTGAACACCCTCACGGCGATCCTGATCGGGCTGTTCGTGGCCAACGTGCTGCGACCGGGGCAGGGCCAGGCCCCACCCGAGCACCAGGCGGTGCCGAAGATCAAAGCCGACATCGTGGCCCAGCTGCTCGACAACGTGCCCGACAGTCTGGTCAAGCCGTTCGTGGAAAACCGCGTGATCGCGGTCGTGCTGATCGCGGTCGCGCTGGGCATCGCCGCGCGCGGCTTGCCGCGTGAAGAGCGGCGCCTCGCCGAGCAGCTCGCGTCCCTCGGCTTCGACGTGATCCTGCGCATCTTGTCCTGGGTGCTGGCGCTGGTGCCGCTCGCGGTCTTCGGCAAGGTCGCGAGCATCGTGGGCGTGAGCGGCTTCGCAGCCTTTCACCGCCTGGGCTGGTTCGTGCTGGCCGTGCTGGTCGCGCTCGCGCTGCAGACGCTCTACTACCTGACGCGCATCCGCTTCGGGTCCTGGGTGCGACCGATCCCCTTGCTGCGCAGCATGCGCGACGCGCTGGTGATGGCCTTCTCGACCGCCAGCTCCACCGCGACCATGCCCGTCACCTACCAGCGGCTGCGCTATCAGGTGGGCCTGCGCGAGCGCTCGGCCAGCCTGGGCGCGCTGGTCGGCTCCAACTTCAACAACGACGGCACCGCGCTCTACGAGGCCATGTCCGCGCTGTTCGTCGCCCAGATGTTGCAGGTGCCGCTCAGCCTGACGCAGCAGGTGATGGTGGTTCTGACCTCGGTCGTGGCCTCGGTGGGCGCTGCCGGCATACCGGAGGCGGGCCTGGTCACGATGACGCTGGTCTTCTCCGCGGTGCACCTGCCGCTCGACTTCATCGCGCTGCTGCTCACCGTGGACTGGTTCCTGGATCGCTGCCGCACCATGATCAACGTGCTCGGCGACGTGAACGTGGCCTGCTTGCTTGACGGCAGGCAGCGCGAGACAGAGGCGGCGATCGAGGCCGAGACAGGAGCCGAGGTGGCGCCCGCCTCAGCGCAATAGGGATACGGTGGTCTCGCGCGAGCACGTGCGCCTCACTGATCCAGCGGGCTCTTCACGCCCAGAGGGCCCCGGCGCAGCACGTGCGTGTAGATCATGGTGGTGCGCAGATCGCGGACCAGGTGTGCGCGCAACGGCTCCACCGCGCATTGCGGCAACAGCGTGACCCGATCCTTCTGACCCTTGGCACGCCGTGCCAGGATCTGTTGGCCGCTGAAATCGATATCCTTCACGCGCAGAGACAGGCACTCGAGCAGCCGCAGACCGGACCCGTACAGCAGAGAGGCCATGAGATGCCACGGACCCGACAACTGCTCGAACACGACCTTCACCTCCGCTCTGCTCAACACCACCGGCAAGCGCACGGGCCGCTTCGCGTGCACGATGCCGCCGACGAACTCCAGCGGCCGATGCAACACCTCTCCGTAGAGAAACAGCAGAGCGGCGAGCGCTTGATTCTGCGTTGAGGCGGTCCGTGACCCTCGGTGGCGAGATGCGACAGGAACTCCGACACCTCTCGCGGCCCCATCTGCGGATGCGGAGATGGTGATGGACCACGAAGCGCCGCACCCAGCTGAGGTACGCTTCCCGAGTTCGCGAGCTGTAGTGCCGCAGCATCAGAGCTTCGCTCACACTTTCGAGCAGTGGGCCCCTCCTGCCCTGCCGCGTGGCGCCCGAGGTCACAACTAAATGGGGGCAAGCGTCGTGCCACTGCCCACGGGGCACTTTCGCAGCGTTTTCACTACGTGCAACGCGGCGAATGACAGACCTTCGCCGGGCGGTGCGCCAGGTCCCAGGCGGGAGTCCGCCAGCGGCGCAAGGGCGGATTGGCGATGCTGGGAAGGCAGCGAGGGGGAGCCTTAGATGCCGTCGGAGCTGTGAAGGTGCTGCGATGCTGTTTTCTTCTGCGAGGCTGCGGCGGGGATCTTGTTGGAAGGCGGAACTGCAAGGCGCGCGGAGGGGGAAAGGCGGGGAGAGGGGTGGGCAGGCGGGGGAGAGGTCGCTTTGTCCGCGCGGGGAATGTGGCGGGGGGGCGGGATAATGGAGAGTTGGGCGGGCTGCGGAGGGCGTTCAGAGAAGGCTCCGGAGTGCGAGCGATCAAGTTTTCGCGCTCGCGGTGCTTGCAGAGGTTGTGGTCGGGCGCGTGGTGACCGGAAGAGGTTGTTCCAAGATCAAAGGGCCAGGGAGT
>DASTRX010000024.1:0-2115 GCA_035760985.1 Polyangiaceae bacterium | reverse complement strand
GGTAGGCGCGGCGGCGAAGTTCGACGCCGCGCCGACTCATCGTCGTGGGCGCGCCTGGACAGCGTTAGCCGGCGCTTCGGCGAAGAGCTTCTTGTCGCGCGGGCGAGAGCACGCCGCCGTGGCGGCGTGCCGGCGCGGGCGGCGGCGCAAAGATGGCATGGGGTGACTTTCCGCAGCCCGACGGCGGCGGTTCGAAGCTGAACGGCGCCATGCGGGAAGCGCCTTGCGACGCCAATCGTGGCGCCGAGGAGGGCTTTTTTGAAGAACTAACGGCGGCCGTGCGAAGCTAAACGGCGCCGCGCGGGAGCACCCTGCAACGCCCAACGGTGCTGGAGGGCGGCGGCCTTCCCCAGCCCGACGGCGGCTCTTGCGAGGATCAACGGCGGCATACGGGAGCGAAGGCTGACGCTGCGCCCACGTGGGCGCGCTTGGGGAGCGTCGTTAGACTCCGCCTCGGCGAAGAGCTTGTTGTCGGGCGTGGATCGTGCTGAGCGACAGTACGCGAGCGCGAGGGCGGCGCCACAGGACGGACGAGACGGCACCGGCGTACGATTCGGTGACACGCGAATCGGGCACGCGAATCCGCGGCGCGCGAATCGGCGGCATGCGACGCGCCGGCACGCGAATGGGCGGCGCGCGATGGGCCCGCCTGCAACACTGCTGCACGGAAAGGGCCGCGCGCGCGACCCAGGTGCCCGCACAGCACGCCTCCGCAAGACACGGTGCGGAATCGGTTATGGATGCGGCTTTCGCGCTGCGACTCTGCAATTCGCAGTGCCCGGTCGATTTTGCTGGACACGATCTGCGCGCATCGAGTGTTCACGAGCGGCAGGGGGGCTCGAACGTGTGCGTTGCGCCGCCGCAAAGCCCGCGAGCAAAGCGCGCGAGCGGCTTCAGGGCAAGAACCGCGTCGGGCTTGCTTTGCGCACAACTGGGCGGCAACGCGAGCCTCGAAAATCGTCATGGTAGAGTGCTGTCCAGATGGGAGGGCAGCATGGGCGAATGGAAGATCGCACACGAGACGTTGTCGCGGCTGGCGCGGGAGCGCGCCGCGTCCGACGCGCTGGAGGGTCAATGGCTGCTGCGCGCGCGGCGGGCCCAGGTGCACGTGCACTTGGGCCTCGGCAACTTCGTCAGCTACGTGGAACAGCTGTTCGGCTACACGCCGCGCTCGATCCTCGAAAAGCTGCGCGTTGCCGAAGCGCTGGAGCAGCTGCCGGCATCGCGAGCAGCGCTCGAGCAAGGCCAACTCGGCTGGTGCGCCGTGCGCGAGCTCACGCGGGTGGCGGTGAGCGAAACGGAAGAGGTCTGGTTGCAAGCGGCACGAGGAAAGACCGTGCAGCAGCTCGAACAGCTGGTCGCGGGCAAGCATCGGGGAGATGCACCGTCTGACAAACCGGATCCACGCGCGGTGCGCTACGTGCTGCGCTTCGAGGTGACAGGCGAGACCTACGCGCTGTTTCGCGAGGCGCTGCTCGAGCTCCGCCGCCGCAGCTCGATCAGTTTCGACGACGATGCGGCGTTGCTCGAGATGGCGCGCTGCATTCTCGGCGCTGCCCCCGGAGGGCCTGGCGGCCCTGTGCCACGCGGGCGCGACGAGGGTCGATCGAGCTACCAGATTGCGATCAGCGTCTGTCCGGAGTGCGGCAGCGGGCGCCAGCCCGCCAACGGACAGCTGGTCCCCATCGCGCCGGAGATCGTGGACATGGCCGGGTGCGACGCGCAGCGCCTGCCAGCACTGGAGGGGAACACGCCACGCGAGCAGCGACCTTCCCCCGACGCTGGCACGCGCGGCGAACACGCTGAACCCCTCTCCGCCCACGAGGCGTGCCCTGTCGTCGACGCCCACATGGGCAATGGCGTCAACGAACTCCGCGCTCGACCCGGCGCATTTCCCACCGCCGACGTCCGCGTGAGCAGCAGTGTCGATGAAGGCCGCGCTCGACCCGATGCGCAGCCCGCTGCCGCTCCCCACGCGGACGCGAATGCCGATGAACCACATCCTACGCAGAATGCGCCCGGCTGTCTGCGCCCACTTGGGCAGCAATGTCGATGAACATCACCCTGTGCACGAGAGGCGCTCTGCTGCCGATGCCAACGGGGGCGATGCTCGCG
>DASTRX010000023.1:0-39207 GCA_035760985.1 Polyangiaceae bacterium | reverse complement strand
CATGCGAATGGGCAATGCATTCTTCTTGTATCGCATGGGCTTCTCCTGACTCCTGACGACCGTGGCGACGTCGATGGTCTCCAGGTGGAGCGCGCCGGCGCGCTGAGCTTCCAGCATCAATTCGGCGGCGGCTCGGTTGCGCACGGCAGCCACGGACCAACCTTCGTCCTTTCGTTCGGTGAGCTCGCGAAGCCAGGCGTCCCCGACGACGACGTCGGCCGTCTCATTCATCAGGTCGGAGCAAATCATGCATCGCTGATTCGTGGTGAAGGGCAGTCTCGCGAGGAAGTTGTAGATGACGGTTTTCCGGTCAAAGCCAGGGGCCTGAATGCGAACGTTTCCCGGCCACTTGCCTTCGCGATAGTCGATACGCTGGATGCTTTGAACGTCTTGAAGGCCCCAATCTTCGGCTTGATCGAGCAGCCCCTTGAATCCGGAGCAATAGCCGCAAATCAAGCCCACCCGCAGCACGATATTGTCCCGAAGCCGTGCAATGCGGCGCTCCATCAGCCTCAGTGAGCGCATGTGGCAGCCGAGCAGAACAACCGCGTACTTCTTGCGCGCCTCCATGAGCTCGCGGAAGCTTTGGCCGAGAGGCATGGGGTAGTATTTGGACCCCCAGCAATCGGCGAGTTCTTCGGGCGTGGTGACGACTTTGATGTCGTGCTGCAACGGGTCCTTGGTATTGGGTCCAATCGTCAGCACTCCGTCGACCTTCTTCGACTGCAGGAGGTAGGTCAGTAGCCCGACCACCAGACCGCCAGACGTGCCGCGGCTGCGAATCCCGTGGTCTTTCGAGTATCCGACCCAGGCCGATTCGATGTGCCCGACGCTGAAATCCTCCCACGATTCGCCAGGGATCGGGCTGCGAGACCACAGGCTCGGATCTTCGTGGACCCCGGCGCAGACTTCGACGCACAGCGACTTGCAGCGCGAATTGCAGGGGTCTTCGGAAACGACGGTTGGGAAGTAGCGCATGTGATCATCCCGTCGGATCTCGATCACTTTGTGCGGGCACATTGCCGCGCACACTCCGCACTGCGTGCAAAGGCCGTTGCCAACGATCGAGGAGACGTTCAGTACGGGACTGTTTTTGTGCGCTACAGGAAGCGACACTAGCTTGAGACGGTGCGGCCGAATATCAGGCACTGCTCCTCCAACCGATAGAAATCATTCAAGCACCCCTCACAGACGAAGCCTGCGCGGAGTGCAGCCTCGGAAGCTTCACGCTCGTGCTCGCCGACGAACGTGACCAATTTGGCGGTGCCGGCTTTGAGCACTCGTGTCTCTCTCGCCAGGAATTCGAGCAACAGGCACCATGCTTCCACGTTGCCGTCCTTCTGCTCTGCCAGCAGATGGCGCACTTTCCAGAGGTTGTGACCCTTGCCGTCGCTTCCGTAGGGCGCGAGGTGAGCGGCCGCGACCGCCTCGCTGGATTCGATGACGGCATACCATCCCGCGCTGGTGGTGGACGCCAACGCGCGCACGTAGGCGGCCGCGCCGGGGCGGCCGAACACGTTGTGCGGAAAGGAAAAGCGCTCGGCCATCAGCTCGATCACCGAAAGCTCGGGCTGGGAGTTGGCCCGTACGACGCTGTACTGGTGCGAGGCGCTGGCGATCATGGCTCCAGGCACTTTTCGCAGGATACGCACACGGGGTAGCCGCCGAGGTCGTTGGTGGCATGCGCACGCGTGAACTTGGCGTACTCTGCTCCGGAGAAGATCTCCGCCAAGGTCTGATGGCGCAGGTTGCCGAAGGGCATCTTCGCGTCAAAGTCGAAGCAACATGGAATCACGTCCAGATTCCAGGTGATCTGCAGGATCCGGTAACGTAGGCCCCAGATCACCGAGCAGGGTTTGCTCGTGCCGGCCGGGTTGTAGCTGCGGCCGTTGCCGTAGTTGTGGAGTGGTCGCTCGCGAATCGCCTGTATGCCCAGCGTTTGGGTCCATTCGATGAACGTCGTGAGCTCGATGTCGGAGCTCTCTGGCTGCTTGATGGATTCGTGCTTGGGGAACGCGCGCACGACAATTTCGAGTGACGACTTCAGCTCCCGGCGCAGCTGGGCGAGGCGCGCGAGATTGGCTCTGGCCAATTCGAAGCGATCGACACCGTGAGTGGCGCGATAAGACTCGCGGTTGGTGCCGTAGAAGCTGACCTCCAGGCGGGAGAGATGGCGCACCAACCCGAGGGCCATGGTTTCGTCGATGCGCACGCCCAGGGTCGAGTAAATTACCGGAACGGAACCCTTCCAGCGCTCTCGGACGATTTCGAGCTTGCGGGGGAGGAGCGAGTCCAAAAGTGGTTCGCCGAAGCCGTGCAGGTCGACACGGCCGACATGCTGACCAACGCGCTCGAGCGCCAGCTCGAAGTCCTCGACCGCCATGAAGCCCTGCTTGCGCGCCAGGCTTTCACGGGGGCAGAAGAAGCATTTGTAGCCGCATCG
Organism: Polyangiaceae bacterium; assembly: GCA_035760985.1. Lineage (GTDB taxonomy): Bacteria > Myxococcota_A > Polyangia > Polyangiales > Polyangiaceae > SZUA-265. The sequence goes on along the minus strand of DASTRX010000023.1, from coordinate 36,764 downwards.
ATTGGTGTTCTCGATGCGCACCTGCTCGAAGCGAAGCGGGTGGGGGGCGACGGTATTGGGGTTGACCGTCTTGGGCCTGACCAGGGTGTGAACCATCTTCAAGGTCCCGTGGAGGGTGAGCCGATAGTTTCGAAGAGTGGAACGGACGCGCGTTGGCGCGCCCGATGCTCCTGTCGTGGCCGACGTCGCTGGATAGAGGCGGCCTTCACCTGCGCATCGTTGGTAAGCAACCCGCAGTTATCGAATGCAGCCCGCCGCGTTGCCCGAGCGCTCGAGAGCGCTGCGGAGGCGCGGGTCATATACGAGGGGAACCCTCGTCGTTTCAACGTGAATCGCGTTTGTATCGAGGGATCCTGCACGGCGAACATCTGGAGTTGCGCTGCATCTAATCCGCGCAATTGAAGCGGCAACTGTTGCGCACGGGCTACGAGCCTAAGGATGCTCGGTGCGGGCGGGTGAGGCCCTGGCCTGTATCAGGCTCGGGAAAGGCGGCAGCTCGCAGCGCTCGCATGCCCACGACCACTAGGCCCGCGGATGCTACGAGCTTCTCCCAGGCGGTGCCGGCGCAAAGCTCGAAGTCAGCCACGCGCGCCTGCCAGTCGGGGGCGAGCGCCCGGAGTTCCGGAGTGTCGATGGCCGGGTGGAACAAGAAGTAGGAGAGACCTTCTGGGAGCTTGTCGAAGCATCTTTTGGCGAGTTCGAGGCGATCGCTCGCTGTATCCAGCGGCAAGGTCGCCCATGCATCGAAGCGGACGCCACCGGGCGGGACCGCCGCTGAGCTCGGGAGAAGCGCCGCCGCTTTCGGCGTGAGAAAGCAGGGCAGAGCATGTCGATGGCCGACCTCGACATACGTTTTCAACAAGCTGGGGTGCATCAAGCTGAACATGTGGGAGTCGACGTGGGTTACGTCGATGCCGGCATCGAGCGCGCGCTGCACCTGCGCCTCGAGCTCGATCGCGATGAGCTCGTCGAGCCTCGGACCCGCATATAGAGGGTCGGCCGCCGCTGGAAAGTAGCCGCTGGAGTCGCAGAGTCCGGCGCCACCCGTTCCCGTCAACGGACCCCAGCGATAGTCGCGCCATTCGCTTGTCAGCGTCAGATGCACTCCCATGTCGAGCGTGGACGCGCGGCATGCCCGAGCCACAGCGGGGAACCAGCTGCACGTGACCATCGTCGACGCGCAGAGGTCGGGACGGGACGCGACGAGCCGTTGGTAGGCCTCTACCGTCGCGTGGCACATCCCGATGTCATCAGCGTGCAGCACCACGGCGCGCGTGCTCGCCGGCAAGCCGAGCGCAGCGAGAATCGAGTTTGTCGTCATGTCTGCAGAGACTAGTGCAAGGAGGTCAGCGCCGCCGACAGCCGAGCAGATCGGTCGCGCGGTAGCCGTTGTTGCCACGTGGAAACTCGTCGTGTCGGTCTGCTCCAGGACGCCAGACGGTGAAGCGCGTACCCGAGCGCCGGGAGTTGTCGCTAGGGCGCGGCGGTCGGGATGGTGTATGCACGGTGCGGCACGCCTCGTAAATATGGTGCGCTGGCGTGGTGGCTGTGCACGTTGCCTCAGTTCGAGAGTGGCTGGGGACAGGGGCGACGCCGAAGAGTTGCGCGCTGTCGGTTGAGTCGGGAAACGCGAGCCGCCAGCCCCAATCGCGGGGATTGGCACCGAGGAGTTAACCAATGCTTCAGCTCAAAACGTATCGCGAGGACCGCCGTGCTGTCGGTCCTGTCCCCTTCGCAGACGGTCAGGCCGCGGGCGGGCGGCGATTGCGCATCTGCTTGCTACGGCCTGCTTCGCCAGAGCTCATCAACGACCGCATCGATCCGCCCATCGGGCTGCTGCAGATCGGCACCGTGCTCGAGAAGGCTGGACACGAAGTCACCATTCTCGACTTTGCCGGTGGATATGAGCATCGGATTCCGGAGGCTGACCTTTACGGAATCACGCTCTTTACGATCTCATATGCTGAGTCCCTGGAGCTGCGCGACCGCATCCGAGAGGTGTCGCGATCGCCGATCGTCGTGGGCGGGCCGCATGCGCAGGCGCTGCCCAAGGAGACCGCCCTGGACTTCGACTACGTCGTGGTCGGCGAAGCCGAGGCAGACATCGTAGACCTGGTCGTTCCCATGGCTCAGCGAAAGCTGGATCAGAAGGTCGTGAACACCCACGCGCCGAGAGACCTGGGTGCATTGCCCTTCAACAACTACGAGCTGGTGGATACCGACAGCTATAGCCGCGTCGTGGACGGCAAGCTGGCGTTCTCAGTGCTCTCCGGGCGCGGCTGTCCATTCCGCTGCACGTATTGCTACACCGCGGCGCTTGCCGAGAAAGTGCGGCTTCGCCCGATCGAGCACGTCATGGGTGAGCTCGAGTATCTGGACCGGACGTACACGGTCGATGCGCTTCGGTTCATCGATGACAATTTCTTGATGAACATTCGCTTCTTTCGCCAGCTAGCGCCGCGCTTGAAGGAGTTTGGGCGACCGTATCGCGTCTATTGCCGCGCAGTAGACCTGACGGACGAACGCTGCCGGCTCCTCGCCGAGTCAGACTGCAAGATGGTTGCCTGCGGAGTCGAGTCCGGAAGTCAGAAGATGCAGGATCTGATGAACACCCGGAAGAACGTGAAGAAGATGGCTGCGGGCATCCAAATGGCTCGAGACTACGGGATCGAAGTGCGTGTGGGCCTGATCGTCGGATATCCCGGTGAAACATGGGAGACGGTGAAGGAGTCAGTCCGGGAGCTATTGGAGATGCCGTTCGATAGTTACAACCTGTTCAACTTCGTTCCACTGCCGGGAACGGAGCCCTATCACGCTCCGGAGAAGTTCGGGATCACGTGGTTGTCCAAGAACTGGAAGGACTACTACATCCTGTATGGGCAGAATCAGGCGAGCTACGCCTTCGAGCACGAGACGCTGGATCGAAAGACCCTGGCGGAAATGCGCAGCTACATGATCGAGCATCTGGACGCGAAGTTCATGCCGGCGCTGCGGGACGTGGACTTCAAATGAGGCTCGCGCGGAAGCCAACGACGACCGGGGCCGTATGACGAGACAGCCAATCGGGGTTGGAATTGTGGGATATGGCTATGCCGGGGCGGTCCTGCACCCAGCTCTATTGCAGGCCGTCGATGGCTTTGCACTGCGTGCCGTGATGGCGCGCGATGCGGTGCGGCGGCGGGCTGCCGAAGAGCGTCATGAGCTGCGAGCGTATGCCAGCATCGAAGCGCTCCTGGAAGATCCGGCGGTCGAGCTCGTGGTCGTGGCCACACCGCACGACGCGCATGAAGAAGCGGTCGTTCGTGCTCTCGCTGCGGGGCGCCACGTGGTCTGTGAGAAGGTGATGGCCCTGAGCCTGGCGGCGGCGGACCGCATGGTGGCCGCCGCCGCACACAGCGGCACGCTCCTGGCGGTATTCCACAATCGACGTTGGGACGGCGACTACGCGACCATCCAGAGGCTCGTTCGGGCAGGCACGTTGGGAAGCCTACGTTGGGTAGAGATCGCCATTCACACCCACAAGACTCCCCGGACCTGGAGAAACGATCCAGAGCGCTGCGGCGGTCTCTTCTATGACTGGGGAGCTCATTTGGTCGACCAGGCGCTGCAATTGGTACCGGGAAGAGCGGAAGGGGTGAGCGGCTTTTCCATCTGGAGCGGCGGAAAGCCGGGGGTCGGGCGAGAGCTCTTTGCGAGATGCCAGATCCGCTTCGACTCCGGGCAGTGGGCTAGCTTGGAAGTGAGCTATGCGAGTCGGATCGGGAAGCCCCACTGGTTCGTCGTGGGAGATCGGGGCACGCTGTGCAAGGACGGACTGGATCCTCAAGAAGCAGCCATTCGCCGGGGGTGTTTGGCGGACGCGGCAGAGGATCCGGGCCAGCGAGCGAGAGTGCGAGCCGAGCTGGATGGGCTGCTTGTCGACATGCTCGTAGACACGGTGCCCGGACGATGGACGGCATTTTACGAGAATGTGCGTGACGCCATCAGGGCGAACGCGGCGTTGGAAGCGAGCGCCGCTCAGGGGCGGGATGTCGTGGCGGTGCTCGAGGCGCACGCCCGAGCCGTGCGCACCAACACAGAGGTTAGCGTTCAAACCCGCACCGGCGGTGCCCAAGGAGTCTAGAAATGCTGCGAGCGAGCATGGGTTTCGGGCCGATGAGCTCGGAGGCAATCGAAGCGGTGTTCAGCTACTCGCATCAGCGCGAGCGGCCGCTCATGTTGGTGACGTCGAAGAATCAGATCGATTACGGCGGAGGCTACGTCAACAACTGGAACACGAAGCAGTATGCGGAATACCTCGACCAGATGCGGCGCCGCTACCCGGCCGGCGACGTCACTGTGTGCCGAGATCACTGCGGGCCTGGCTTCAACGGACGGCTCGATCTGGAGGATACGTATCGTACCATCGAGGTTGACATCGAGGCTCGCTTCCAGCTGATTCACATAGATTTTTGCCACCAGCATGACGGCAAGGCACAGCAGATGGCGGCCTCGAAGAAGGCGATTCAGCACTGCTTGCAGCTGAATCCCTCGGTCATGCTCGAGGTGGGAACCGATGATACAAACTGCAGTGGCATCCCCGTCAGCATGCGAGAGCTGAGGGAGGAAGTGGCGTTCTTCCGGGATATCTGTGAGCCGACGTTTTATGTCGTGAATACCGGGGCGCTCGTCAAGGAGATGCGCCAGGTGGGCGCTTTCAACAAGGGGTTTGCTCTGGAGGTCGCGGAGTCTTTGCGGCCGCTCGGCATTCGACTCAAGGAGCACCAGGGGGATTACCTGGCCTCTGAAGAACTGAAGGAGCGCCACGGCATCGTGGACGCGATGAATGTTGCGCCCCAGCTGGGCGCCGTGCAGACGAGCGCCGTGCTGCACGAGTGCTTGCGCCATGGCATCGAGGCAGATGATTTCATCGCAGAGGTGTTTGCGGGCAACAAGTGGCGGAAGTGGATGCTGCATTCCGCGCTGCCGGACCCGAGGTACTGTGCGCGTGTGGCGGGTCACTATCACTTCGCTTCGGACACGTACAAGCGTCTCCTGGATCGCCTCGCTGCGGTGACTGACATTCGAAAGATCATCTTGGACGCCCTCGACGGAGTCATTGAACGGTATGACAGCGCCATTGCTACAGACAGACAGTGAGTCGCCCTACGTGGTAGTGAAGCCCTGGGGAAGGGAGGAGTGGCTCGCTCTGAATCATGCGTACGCGTACAAACGGATCTACATCCGGGCCGGCACTCGGACGAGCCTGCAGTTCCATCGAGTCAAGATCGAGACGAATTACATTATTGCTGGCGAGGCAGAGGTTTGGCTCCAGAACGACGCAGGCGTTCTTCAGAGTCGAGTCATGCGCGCGGGAGAGCATTTCACAGTCCAACCCCAGCGCACGCACCGCGTCATGGCCTTGTCAGATCTGATCCTGCAAGAGGTTTCCTCTCCAGAGGTCGACGACGTGGTGCGCTTGGAGGACGATGCGGGGCGCGGAGATGGGCGAGTTCCCTCTGAGCACGGACTTCGAACGGCATGAGGCATCCCCCATAATGTCGGGCAAGGGTCGCGGCGCTGAAGCAGTGCTCAGCGCCGTGTGTGAAGCCTTTCAAGCGACCAATCAGATGCCGATGGCCGGAGGCGGCAGCGGAGCGCACGTCGTGCGGCTATTCCAGCGCGACGGCAGCTCCGTCGTGGCCAAGTATCAGGCCCGGGGTACGGCGCTGGTCGACGGCCATGGCCCGGAAGCGTTGAGGCAGAAGGTTCTGCAGACCCGCCTCATTCGAGAGCAGTTGCCCGCGCTGCTGCCTTATTGCGCCGATGTGATCGCGGAGTTCGAGCGACAGGACGCTTACGGATTTGTGATGCCCTACTATCCGGGGCAGACGCTCACCGAGCGCATGCTCAGCGGAGAATCGGACGGAAGGCAAGAGCTGCAGACGGTCGTCGAGACCCTGATCGAACGCGGATTTTCGCGCTGCGCGTTCGAGTCGAGACCGGGCAACTTCGTCCAGAGCCACGTGCATCGGGTGCTGCGCCGGCTCGATCTCGTCATGTCCAACCTGCCGCTCGCCATCGCCAGCGCCGAGCGCTTGAACATCAACGGGATCGAGACAGGCCACGCCCGAGAGTTGCTCGAGCGATTGATGTCACGACGTCAGCTGCTCGCGCGCCTTGAGCCGCAGCAGCTGTCCTTGCCGGTACACGGTGATGCCGTTCTCAGTAATTTCATCTGGCGCGACCAGGAGCGGGGGGCGCCGGAGTTTGTCGCCATCGATCCGCGGGGGGAGCTGGCGCCGATGGACCCGACGTACGACTTCGCGAAGATGTTCTTCAGCTTGAGCATCTATGATCTCGCCATGGCCGCCGGGTTTTCGGTGAGGGTGCTTCAGCGCGGCCGGTGCCTGCGGGTTCAGCTGAACTTGCGGCGAGAACTGGCGAGCTATTGCCATGCGGCGCGGGGCTTTTTCGATCTCCTGGAGGGGATACGAGCGCTCGCTCAAATGGCGCCCGGCGGAGCGGCAAGCTGGCGAGAGCGCACGCTCTATGCGACAGCCATGCACTGCCTGGCGTTTGCAGCTTGCACGCTTGCCACCCGTCCCGAGCGCGACGTGGTCAATGGCTCGTCCGCTCGATCCGCCAAACGGCAAGCGATGCTCGGATTCTATCTGGCCGGGCTCGCGTCGCTGGCGGCGCTACTGGAGGGCGAAGAGACAGGGCGGCGACTCGAAACGGGTGCTTACTTGAGAGTCCTCTGGAGGGCTGGGGCGGAACCGCCGCCAGAAATCGCACAGCCGCTCGAGCAAGGGGGCCCTGTGGCACGGAGTCCTGGAGCAGCCGGATGAGCGGCGATCGCGAGCGCCCAGCTGTCGATGGAACGGGTTCAGGGCTTCGTCTCATTCCGAGATCGCTCGGGATCGACGAGCTGGTCGGTTCCGACGGAGCTCGGCGTGGGACCGTTGCCATCGCGGTCGGCAGCGAGGGCGAAGTCGAGATCGTTCAAGGCGCTGGCGGCCCTTCGCTTGTCGTCACGGTCCCCGGCAAGATTCGCTGTTTGTGTTTTCCCGGATCGTGGGTATCGCTCGGCGGACGTACGCTCACGCTCGAGTCGCTTGCAGGTGAGGGGGCGCCGAGCGTCTCGTTCGAGAAATCCCAACGAGCTCGGCTAGCCCCGGCCAAACAGGGAGTGGCGACGCAAGCCGCCATCATGGCGGGCGGGCGGGCGACGAGGCTCGAGCCGATTTCCGGTGTACGGACGGGCCGCAGTAAGCCCGACGTGCCGATCGCTCGGGGTGTGTCCCTGATCAAGTGTATTGCCGAGAGTCTGGTCTCGATCGGCATTACCAATATTTTCGTCAACACACATTTTGCGCCTGAACGCTTGCGGGCGGGGTTGGCGTCCGTCGATGCGCGATTTGAGTTCCTTCATGAGCCACGGCCATCGGGGACAGCAGGGCCCATCATCCAGGCGCTGTCGGGCGATGCGTACTCCTCGTTCGACGCGGGCCGGCCGCTGCTGATCATGCAGGGGGATGCGCTGAGTGACATGGACCTTCGAATCTTGCTGGAGACCCACGGGCTCCGTCGGGGGCGAGGAGTCACTATCGGTGTGAAGACCGTGCGTGAGGATGAGGTCCACAAATACGGGATCGTGGACCTCGAGCCAGCGCGGGAGGAGGGCCAGTGCGGGCGCGTGACGCGCTTCCTGGAAAAGCCGACACTCGGGGAAGCGGGCGATCGTCGACTGGCCAGCACCGGGATCTACGTCCTCGGCCCGGACGTCTATCCGTGGTTGATGGAGTGTCACAGCCGCAAGCGGGAAAGGGGGCGGCGGGCGAGCGAGCGCCTTGAGCTGATGGAGCTCGACTTCGCGCGCGACCTTTTCCCCAGCATCCTGGCAGCGCGCGGCACTACGAGCCTACCGGGATGGCGGCCGTCCCCGACGGAGATCCACGCGGTGCGCTTATCCGGCTACTGGAACGACATTGGCAGCCCTGATCAGTATTTCAAGGGTGTCGCCGATATTGCGTCGGGGCAGGTGAGGCTGATCGGTGATCCGGCTCCGCTGGACACGGATCCGAGCGGTGTCATCTACTGGGATGACGGGCGGCGAGCGCTCGAGGAAGCGCGCGGAGCGGCGCGCGGGCGCGTGATCGTGCTGCCTGCGGATGACCCGTCGCTGGGCGGCCCCTGCAAGCTGTAGTCCACGAGCTATCGCGCGGTGTGTGGGTCTTGCGTCGAAATCCACGCCATGAGCGAGGTGTCGGCGCAGAAAGAGAGACGCAGGGCCTGCGCGTGCTCGCTGACCTTCCAGATGAAGAGGATGGTCTCCCGCACGCGCCGCGTCTCGTCCGGCGAGAACAGGCAGGGGAGAAGCCTGCGAAGCCGAGCGCCAATCTGCTGGACGCGGCCGATGCGCCAACGGCTCCGGGAGCGACCGAATAGCTCCAGTTCAGGCAGTCCACGGACATAGACTGCGCCGAGCCCTCCTTGCAGCGCGCGCCGATAGACGGCCGCCTTGGTTGTGCGTGCCGCTTCGACTCGGTGCAGCACTCGAGCCCCGGGAACATGGACTGGTGTTCGGCCCCGGCGGCGAAGCTGCTGTAGGAACTGCGTCTCGTCTCCCAATCGCTGCCGAGTCGGATGAGCGCCGACCCGTTCCTCGAAACGCAGTCCGTTCAGCGCACAGCTCCGCACCCAAAAGTTTCCCCCGAACGGATTCTCGCCGAAAGCATATTCGTGCTCCTCGCTCCCGAGGGCATGCCGCGCGAATGCCAAGATCTGAACCGTTTCCTGCTTGGCCCACCCGGGCAGCAAGCATCCGGGAGGCCATGCCGGCTCGATGGCGCCGCCGAAGACGTCATGCTGGGGCCAGCGCGCGCAGCACTCGCCAATGACTTCAAACCAGTCCTCCATGGGCGTGATGTCATCATCGGTGAATACGACAACGGCACCCAGCGCGACATGGCGTAGCGCGTGATTCAAGGCCCGAGACTTGCCCGCGCTGGGTTCACACAGAGTCACGAGTGGCAGCCTGGCACGGAAACGGTCCAGGACCGCTCGAGTCTGATCAGAGCTTCCGTTGTCGATGACCACGAACCGGACACGGAGCCCATCGCGCCGCACGCGCGTCATCGCTTCCAGCGTGATCTCCAGGGCTGCCGCGCGATTTCTGGTGGGAATGAGTACGGTGAAGTCATCACTGGTCATTGGGAGTCCCCGTCGCAGGGCACGAGTCTACGCTGAAGCAACGAGGCGCGTGAAGCGCGCGGCACCCGTGTCGAGCCATCCGGTGTTGCCACGCGGATACAGCCAACCGAGTCCTGCGCGGGAAAATAAAGCGTCGCGAGCGCATCGATCGAGCAGCGCCGAAGGTGCTTCTTGACCGGGCTCTCGCGATGAGCCATTCGTCGTGCAGACGGCACGCGCTCGGGGAAAGAGTGAGGTGTCGGCGCGGGCTCGAAGCTGGAGCAGCAGTGGGCAGAGCGCCTATCCACGACGAGAGTAAGATGCAGCCACCACAGCCCCATTACCCGCCGTCTGCGGATCAAGGCAGGCGCGCGCGTGTGATCATCGCCGTCTGCACCTTTCGTAGGAACGACCTGCTGCGCAATCTGATGCGCGCGTCATTGGTTGCGGCGGCCGAGGCGCGGGACCGAGCTGCCGTGGGGATCATCGTCGTCGATGACGATCCACAGGCAGGGGCTCGTCGTGTGACGCTGGAGTTCGACGGGCGATTCGAGCTCGGCGTACATTATCGAGTGAGTGGCCGGCAGAACGTGTCGCTGGCTCGAAACCTCGCCATCGACGACGGTGCTCAGCTGGGGGACTGGGTTGCGATGATCGACGACGACTGCGAGCCCACACCCAGGTGGCTGGTCGCGCATCTGGAGGCCCAGGAGCTCACCGGTTGCGACAGCACGACAGGAGCGATGCTGCTGAAGGCGCCGCCGGGCGCGCCGGCCTGGCTCACCGATGAGCCGTTCTACGTGGACTACATAGTCGCGGGAAAGCACCTCGAGCTCGTGAAGGCGACCGGCACCAACAACGTGATGATTCGCAGTGCCTGGCTGGCGGCACACCCGGAGATCCGCTTTCGCGAAGACCTGGGTCGTAGCGGAGGAGAAGACTGGGTCTTCTTCCGGACCGCCCGCAAGGCGGGGCTCGATCTGCGTTTCTCGAATGATGCAACCGTGATCGGGCACGAGTCAGCGAATCGAGCGACCTGGCGCTACCAGATCAAGAATCGGTTCTGGCTGGGTAATACCGAGTGGCGCGTCGGCACGATCATCAAGGACCGAACGCATGCGGGCTTGCTCCGGCGTGGCGTGGAGAGGCTTGCCTCGTCGCTCGTTCGGCTCGTGCGCGACCTTCCCAGGTACCACTATTCGGTGGCGAACGTGGCACGCAGCGTGGGGTTCTTGGCCGGTGCAGTCGGTGTGCGCATGCCCCACCACTGAGTCGGCTCAGTGGTGGAACGAGCGCGTGCGCGCCCGGCGCGCGCGCAGCCACCGATCAAGAGAAGATTGAGATGAGACGATGGATACAGACGCCTATGACTTGGTCGTGATCGGTGGCGGGCTCTCGGGCGGCCAACTCATCGTGAGTCTGCTCGATCTCGTGCTGGCAGGTGGTGGAGCCCGTCGCCTGCGCATCGCGCTCGTCGATCGCATCGGAGATTTCGGGGCGGGCATTCCCTATGGCGAGCAGACCACGCAGCCAGGATTTCTTCTGATCGAGACCGTCGAGGAGTCCACGCCGAGCGGCTTCGTCGAGTGGTTGCGGCTCAACACCGCGCGCTTGCTGGAGAGCAGCGATGGCGCTTCTCTGGGCTGGCTTTCGGAGAACAGGCAGCGCCTGGAGGCGGGGAATTACAGCGAGCTGTTTGTTCCTCGGCGCCTGTTTGGCTGGTTTGCCGGCGAGCAGCTGGAAGAGCGCATTCGGCGCGCGAGCGCGAAGGGGCTGGCGAGCGTGACCACAATCAAAGCGGAAGCGCACGACGTGGTGGTCGAAGATCAGTTTCGTGTCGATCTCGATGGCGCACCGTCGTGCCGCGCACGGGTGGTGACGCTGGCCATCGGCTGCATTCCTCCCGCGCAACGCTACGCCGTCGGCGTGGTGGAGGGCTTCGTGCACCAGCCTCATGGCGATGCTTTCGCGAGTCTGGCGAAGGTCATCGCGCAGAAGGCGCGTGACTCGAGGCGAATCGACGTCGCGATTCTGGGCTCGGGCGCTTCGGCGAGTGAGGTCATCTACTTCCTTGCGCACAGCCCAGAATTGATCGCAGCGATCCGGACCATCCGAGTGGTGTCTTCCAGTGGTCGGCTATCGGGCGACACGCTCGGCGCGCCGCGTGCAGCGGGCGCAGATGCCAATCCAGCACGGAACCGCCCTTCGTCCCGCGAATACGTGGCGGCGGCGTGCGGGCTCGTCGCATGCGGCAAGCTCACAATCCAGCAGGGCAAGGTGCTGAACGTGTCGGCCCAGGATGGCAAACTCGCCGTCACGATGGAGAGCAACGATGAGCCGCGCTTTGGCGCTGATGTGGTCGTGGGCTGCACGGGTGCGGGCGATGTCGAGCGCAACAGCTCGACGCTGTTGAAGAACCTCTTGTCGCCGGGGCGACCGTTCCGAGCCAACCACCGTCGGAAGGGATTTGTGATGCAACCCGATTCATTTGAGGTGGAGGGTGTGCAGGGCTGCTTCGTCATCGGACCATTGTTGAACAGGAGCAGCCCCAACATCATCGTCGAGAGCATTCCTGAAGTGTATCGGGTTGCGCCCGTGCTCGCGGCGGCCATTCATCGGCGGCTCCAGGGGCAGGATGATCGACGATAAAGCTGAGGAGGATTGCACGTTGTCCCTGTGGCGCCTCTGCTGCGTGCAAATGGCGCTGCATGCCGCCGATGGCTGTATCTACAGTACACGACTGGTGCTCGCGGCGTGCGGCGCGCTGCCGCTGCCGCTGCAACGGCCGAGGGCTGAAGTGGTCGCCCCCCTTTGTTCCGCGCGCGGCCGAGAGTGAGAGACTCCATGATGAGCTACGTTCCATTAAGTCGCGTTTGGCTGACCTTTGGTGACGGTCCGTGCGAGTGGACCGCGCGCATCCAAGATGTATTGGATGCCAATGGCGTGAAGGCCATCTTCTTCATGTGCGGAAAGCGGGCGCGCTTGCGCCCGGACCTGGTGCGTCGAGTCGTGGGCGCAGGTCATCGCGTGGGGTCCCACGGCTGGAGCCATGAGCGACTTGGCGGCGCTTCGGCGCAAAGGATGGAACAGGAGGTGTGCACATCGAAAGAAATTCTCGAAGAGATCGGCGGGCAACCCGTGGCGCAGTTCCTCGCGCCCTTCTGTAATACGAGTGCTGCACTGGAGGCGGTGGTTCAGCGCGCGGGCATGACTTGTCTGGACCATAAGGCGGCGATCGATCCGCGCGACTGGGAGGAGCCTGGCGTGGAGGAGCTCGTGGCACGCGTGAGCCGGGCCGTGGTCAAGGGCACCCGGGCGGAGAGGCCCATTCTTCTGCACGACGGCAAGGCAGACCAGCTGCCGGTGACGGCAGACATTCAAGACGAAGATCGCAGTCAGACGGTGGCCGCGCTACCCGCGATCATATCTCTGCTGCGGCAACACGGCGTGAGTATCGACCTTCTGTGAGGATCGTGGATTGTATGTCGCAGTCATCCGCTCGCGATCCCGAGGCGCTACTCTCCGGCAGATTTTTCTGCGTGAAGCCCTGGGTCCACTGTCACGTCAGAACTTCCGGCGAGGTGCACCCATGCTGCATGTCGCCAGTGCGCCTCGGTAATGTAAAGCAGCAATCGTTGCCGGCAATCTGGGATGGGGAGCCGATGCGTCGTCTCCGGCGTCAGCATCTTTCGGGAGAGAGAGTCCCGGGATGCGAGGTGTGCTATGCGCGCGAGGGTGTCGCCTCCGAAAGCATGAGGACCCAAGCAAACAGCGACTTCGGGGCACGGGCCCGGGATTGGTTGTGCAGCACCCGGGACGATGGCTCAGCGCCAGATTCTCGTCCCGTCGACTATGATATCCGGTTCTCCAACATCTGCAACTTCAAGTGCAGGACCTGCAATCACAGTCTCAGTTCGAGCTGGCACGCCGATCAAGTCGCAGCGTACGGGCGACTTGCCGGCCCCAAGGCGATCATCCGCGTATTTGATGAGCCGAAGGCGTTCTGGCGCGCCTTCGCTGGCTTTGTCGATAGCATCGAGAAGGTCTATTTTGCGGGAGGGGAGCCGCTCTTGCAGGATGAGCATTACGAAGTGCTCGAAGCCCTGCATGCTCATCGGAAGTTCGATGTGCTGATTCACTACAACACGAATTTCTCCGTACTCCGTCACCGCGGCCAAGATGTAACGATGCTGTGGCGTGACTTCCGTCGGCTTCACGTTGCGGCAAGCCTCGATGGTTCCGGGCGGCGGGGCGAGTTGATCCGCCATGGGCAATCATGGGCTGACGTCTTGGCCAATCGTGAGACACTTCGGAGTGCATGCCCGAACGTGAAATTTTGGGTTGCATGCGCCGTCAGCGCGCTCAACGTGTGGCACGTGCCAGACTTTCATCGCGAGTTGATCGAGCTTGGCTTCATCGACCCCGCGGATTTCGAGATCAACATCGTGTACGAGCCGGCCCATATGAGCGCGCAAGTGCTTCCAGCCACGATGAAGGGGGAGGTCTGTGCCCGAATCGTGGAACACGTGCGCTGGTTGGAGGCAAGAGGTCACGCCGACGTGGCTCGTAGCTTCGAAACGATCTCGCGCTACTTGCTCGAGCGAGATGCATCCGAGAACCTCCCCAGGTTGCGCGAATTCTGCCAGGAGCTCGATCGGCGCAGAGGTGAAAGTACACTCGAAGCGCTGCCGGAATTGTCACCCATCATGGCGAGCGCGCCCGCGTCGTGAATCTGGTGAACGACGCGTTCAGCAGTGAGCCCTCATTCGGCTGCCGCGCGCTACCTTCAATGTACGGTGCGCGAAGCCAGTCAATGTAAGGAACGCGAAGCATTCAATGTAAGAAGCGTTGCCTCGGGGTCCTCGACCTCGACATACAGACGATCGTAGCCGGCGCCGCTCAGCTCGATCTCGATGGCCCGCGCGGCGTTGCGCACATCCCAGAAGTGCTTCTCGCCATTCTTGTAGAAGGTGCCTGCCGCGATGACCCCGGGCAAATGGGTGCCCGGGATGCGAAAGCCCTTCCACATCGACCAGACTTCCTTGGCATCCATGCGCCGCGCGCTCTTCACCGCGGCGGCGGGCAGCTCGAAGCTGCCCTTGAAGGCCAGCAGCTTGTGCAGCCCTCGCACGTCCACCTGCACGCTCTCCCCTCGCGTCGTGATCTCCACCATGGTTACGTGCTTTGGGCGCATCGTGCCGCCGCGTCAAGGGGCCGCGTCGCTCGAGCTCAGCTCTTGGCTTCCGGGGCTGGCTCCGGCGGCTTGATGCGCACGCTGCGCACGCGGCGGGGCGAGACGTCGACCATCTCCAGGGTGAAGCCGTTGTCGAGCGCGAGCTTCTCGCCAGCGCTCGGGACGTGGCCCGCCAGCGCCATCGAGAGCCCGCCGATGGTGTTCCAGTCGCCGTCTTCCGGCAGCTCGAAGCCGAGCACGCGGTTGATCTCGCGCACCGGCAGCGCGCCGCTCACGACCACGGAGCCATCCGCCTGGTTGCGGATCGGCGGCGGCGGCGGCCGCGAGTGCTCGCTGAAGATGTCGCCCACGAGCTCCTCCACCAGATCCTCGAGCGTGACGATGCCGGCGATGCCGCCCACCTCGTCGACCACGATCGCGAACTTCATGCGCTGCTGGCGCATGTCGCGCAGCAGGTCGACCGCGCGCTGCGTCTCCGGCACGAAGTTGGGCTGGCGCATCAGCTCGGACAGCGTGCGCGGTCGCTCCTCCAGCGCTGCCGGCAACAGATCCTTGAGGTTCACGTAGCCGACCACGTTGTCGATCGAGCCCTCGTACACCGGCATGCGGCTGTGGGGTTGGTCGCGCAGGATGGGCAGCAGGGCCTTCAGCGACGAGGATTTGTCGAGCAGGACGACCTGCTGGCGCGGGATCATCACATCGGACACGCGCAGGTCCGGCAGGTCCAGCGCGCGCGAGGCGATCTCGCCTGCCTCCGGGTGCAGCGTGCCGGTCTTGGCGGCTTCTTCGACCAGCTGCTGCAGCTCCTCGACCGAGTGTCGCGTCTCGGTGAAGGTGGTCGAGTCGCCGAACGGCTTCAGCAGCAGGTTGGCGCTGGAGCTCAGCAGCCAGACGATCGGCCGCGCCAGCCAGGACAGGCTGAGCAGCGGCTTGCCGACCCACAGCGCGTAGCGCTCGGCGCCGCGCAGCGCGAGCGACTTGGGCACCAGCTCCCCGATCACGATCGACAGAAAGGAGATGCCCGTCACCACCAGCACCAGCGCCGCGTCGTGCGCGTGCTCGCTCAGCCCCGGAATGCGCTGGAGCAGCGGCGTCAGATGGAGCGCAAGGGAGGCGCCGCCGAAGACCGAGGCCGTCGATCCGACGACCGTGATGCCGACCTGCACGGTGGCCAGAAAGCGCTCCGGCGTTTCGCGCAGCGCGAGCACGGCGCGGGCTCCCCGCCGCCCCTCTTCGACCAGCTCCTTGAGCCGCGAGCGGCGCACGGCCACGACCGCGATCTCCGCTCCCGAGAAGACACCGCCCGCGATGACCAGCAACAGGATGAGGGTGAGCTCGGACACCCTGCTACCCATAGCCGGGTCGAGCGGCGAGCGCAGCTCCCGGGTTCCGGCTGGCCAGACCGCGCCGCGGGATATCGTTCGAGTTTTGCGGAGCGCCCCACCGGGGTGCCGCCGAGGCGCGCTCCCCCGGCGGGCGCCCTCCGGCGCGCTCCCCCCGGCGCGCGCCCTCCGGGCAGGCCGCTCAGACGCTGAAGGTACGGGAGATCGGCAGCTCGCGCACGCGCTGACCGGTGAGTGCAAAGACCGCGTTGGCGATCGCGGGCGCCACGGGTGGCAGCCCTGGCTCGCCCACGCCGCCCGGCGCGGCATCGCTCTCGATCACGTCCACGTGGATCTTGCGCGGCGCCGCGCCGATGCGCAGCAGCTTCAGAGCGTGGAAGTTCGACTGCTGCACCACGCCATCCTTCATGGTGATGGCGCCGTACAGCGCGAGGCTCATGCCGAAGATCACCGAGCCCTCCATCTGCGAGCGCACGCGATCCAGGTTCATGACCTTGCCGGCGTCGATCGCGATCCAGGCTTCATCCACGCGCAGCACGCCCTCTGGGTCGCGCACGACGGACGCCACCACGGCGGTGTAGCTGAGGAAGCTGCGGTGCGCGGCCAGCCCCAGCGAGCGCCCGGCGGCTTTGCGCCCGTTCCAGCCGGAGAGCTCCGCCACGCGCTCCACCACGCGCCGCTGGCGGGCCATGTCGACCGGATACTTCTCCAGCGGCTGGCCGTAGTTGCGCAGCTCGCTGACGCCCAGCTCGTCGGTGCTGCGGATCTGGCGCGGCGGGCCGTACAGCTCGAGCAGCACGTCCCGCATGTCGGCGCCGCGCGCCTGCGCGATCTCGTCGATGAAGCTGTTCTCCGCGAAGGCGTGGAAGATGTTGTACACGGAGCGCAGCCAGCCGATGCGCACGTGCGCGTCCACGCCCGCCGCTTCGGCGCGCAGGTTGGGCACGTCGATGCCGAAGTCGAGGATGCCCTGCTGCAGATCTCCGGCGCCGGGCTCGTGGTTGGGGCCGAACACGGTCGCGATCGGGGGGAACGCCGTCCGGTGCCGCCAGGCCACGACCTTGCCCTGCGCGTCGAGCCCGGCGGTGAGCTGCTGCTTGCTGACCGTGTTGTAGTAGTCGTGCTGCAGATCGTCCTCGCGCGTCCACTGCACGCGCACGGGCGCCCCGGTCTTCTGCGCCAGGAACACGGCCTCCGCCACGAAGTCGGCCTTGGACTTTCTGCCGAAGGCGCCGCCCAGGAAGGTGACGTGCGAGGTGATCTTCTCCTCGGGCCAGCCGAGCACGCGCGCTGCCTCGCTGCGCGCCGCCTGCGGGTTCTGGGTCGGAGCCCAGATCTCGCAGTGGTCGCCCGCGATGCGCGCGACCGCCACCGGCGGTTCCATCGGCGCGTGGGGCAGGTGCGGCACGTAGTACTCGGCCTCCACGCGGCGGGCGGCCTTGCCCAGCGCGGCGTCGACGTCCCCGCGGTTGCGCAGCGAGTTGCCCGGCGCGCGTACCCGCTCGGTGAGCTGCGCCGCGTACTGCTCGGACTCGTACTTGGCGTTCGCGCCGGCGCTCCAGCTGATGTTCAGCGCCTTGCGCCCGCGCAGGGCCGCCCAGGTGTTGTCGGCCACCACCGCCACGCCGCCCCAGGGCTGAAACTTGTAGGGCTGCTCGGGCACCGGCATCTCGACCACATGCCGCACGCCGGGCACCGCCAGCGCCGCCTCGCGATCGTAGCGCTCGACGCGCCCGCCCACGACCGGAGGCCGCGCGATCAGCGCGGTGAGCATGCCGTCGAGGCGCACGTCCGCGCCGAACTTGGCCTGGCCCGTCACGTAGGCGTGTGCGTCGAGCAACGGCAGCGCTCGCCCGATGTGCTCGAGCTCGCTGTCGGGGCGCGGCTCGACCTCGCTCAGCGGCGGCACGGGCAGCTTCGAGGCGGCGATCGCCAGCTCGCCGAAGGAGAGCGCGCGCCCGCTCGGCGTGTGGAGCACCTGGTTGCGCTTGGCGCTGCAGGTGTTCGGCGCCACGCCCCAGCGCTTCGCCGCCGCCGAGACCAGCAGCGTGCGCGCGGTGGCCGCGATGCGCCGCAGCTCTTCATAGCGGTTGCGGATGCTGCTGGAGCCGTCGGTGTTCTGGTCGCCGTAGGCCTTGTCCCCGTCGCCCTGGACCACGCGCACGCGCGCCATGTCGGCGCCCAGCTCGTCGGCGAACAGGAACGGCAACGAGCTGCGGATGCCCTGGCCCATCTCGGAGCGGTGGCACACCAGCGTGACCTCGCCGCTGGGCGCGATGTGGATGAAGACGTTGGGTTGGAAGCCCGGCTTGCCCGGAGCGGCGCCGGCCTGCGCCGGGCCGTTTGCCTTGCCGTCCGCGGCGTCCGCGTCTGCCTCGAACCAGCCGACGGCCAAGCCGAGCAGCGACAGGTTGAGCGCGGAGAGGAACGTGCGGCGCACCACGCGCAGGCCCGGTCCCTCGCTGGCGCCCGGTCCCTCGCTCGCGCTGTCCGCGGCCCAGTCGGAGTGCTCAGGTGTCAATGCCGGCCGCCTTTCGAACTGCCGCGCGGATGCGCGTGTAGGTGCCACAGCGGCACAGATTCCCGGAGAGCGATTGATCGATCTCGGCGTCCGTCGGCTTCGGCTTCTTGGCGAGCAGCGCTGCCGCGGTCATGATCTGACCCGCCTGACAGTAGCCGCACTGCGGGACCGCCTGCTCGACCCAGGCCCGCTGCAGCGGGTGGTCGCCGTTCTTGGACAGCCCCTCGATGGTCGTGACCGAGCGCCCCTCCGCGCGGCGCGCGGGCGTGACGCACGAGCGCACCACCTGGCCGTCGAGGTGCACCGTGCACGCTCCGCACAGCGCCTGGCCGCAGCCGTATTTCGTGCCCGTGAGACCGAGCACGTCGCGCAGCACCCAGAGCAGCGGCATCTCTGGATCGACGTCCAGCTGCTGCTCTCGCCCGTTGATGTTGATTTTGATGCTCATCGTGCCTCCGCGGGCGGACACTCCGCGCCGCTCTCGACCCACGCTGCGACCAGCGCGCCAAATTGCTCCTGCGAGCCCGGCGCGGGCTCGCGATCGCCGCCCGGCGCCCAGCCCCAGGCGACCAGCGCGTCGTGCTGCGAGTGGTCGACGATCTGCGCCAGCGATTTGCCGCCGTTGCGCGCCGGGTCCTTGATCTGCTCGCAGATGCTGCCCGGATCGCGGCCGACCCAGGCCATCGAGCGCGGCGCCAGGTGCCAGTTGGGGGCGCCCGGCACCCGCGCCAGCTCCAGGTTCTGGTCTTGATGGCAGCTCGTGCATTCCATGCCCACCACGCCGCGATCTTCCCCGCCGCGCAGCACGGGCGGATCGTGCAGGCCGCCGGCGCGCTGCAGCGGCGTGTCCCCGCTCGGGTGACAGTTGGCGCAGCGCGGATGCAGCATCACGCGCGCCGCCTCCGCGAACAACGCCTGCGAGCGCTCCGCGCGCTCGGAGTAGACGGCGAACGCATCCGGCGCGCGCAGCTCGCGCGGCGGCACCGCCGGCAGCTGCGCCGAGGGCGCAGCCGCCGTGCTCTGCGAATGCCCGGGCTGACAGCTCAGCAGGGCCGCTGGTGCGCCACCGAGCAGCAGAGCACCGAGCAACACGAGCTGCGAGTCCGACGCTGACAAGTATGCTTTACCGCGAGGTTTTCGCTCTCTGCGCATCGCCGGCCACGTTTGCCGGGGCGCGCGCGAAAGAAAAGCGAAATCCGATCCGCGAGGCACCCGGCGGCTGTTCTCCGGCGCGCCCGGGGAGCGGCCTGGCTTGCGCCCGGAGCGCGCTGCTCGAAGCCTGCGCTCAGAACGGAATGTCATTGTCGGTGGCCGCGCTGGCCAGCGCGCGGGCGCGCAGCCCCGGAGACGGCTCTCGCCCCGGATGGGCGGGCCCCACGCCGGTGTTGCCGAGCGCGCCGCCGCCGCCCAGAAACAGATCCGTGGCGATGACCTCGGTCCGGTAGCGCTTGCTGCCGTCCTTGTCGTAGCTCGTGGTCTGCAAGCGGCCCTCGACCAGCACGCGCGAGCCCTTGTGCAGCAGCTTGGCGAGGGGCTCCGCGCGCGCGCCGAACAAGGCCACCTGGTGCCACTCGGTGCGCTCCTGCTTTTGCTGCTGTTTGTCGAACCACACCTCGGTGGTGGCGACGCGGAACGAGAGCACATGCCCGCCGCTGGCGATGGCGCGCAGCTCCGGGTCTGCGCCGAGGTTGCCGAAGAGCATTACTTTGTTGAGTCCTTGGGTCATGCCGAGGCTGGTTGCAGGGCTCGGGCCAGCCGCGCTCGTCAGCGATCCCGGGCCCTTGCGCAGCCGCCCGCCCTGGCGCACGCCGGGCCGGCGCCAGGGCGGGGCCGATGAAAAGAGCATCCAGGCCCGTATCCTGCGCGCCCTCGGCCTCGTCTCTCTGGCATGAACCCAGCTGCCATGAACCTGAAGCTCTACCTCCACCCCCTGTCGTCCTTCTGCTGGAAGGTGCTGATCGCGCTCTACGAGAACGAGACGCCGTTCGAGCCGTGCATCATCGATCTGGGTGACCCCGCGTCGCGCGCCGAGCTGGAGCGGCTCTGGCCCTTCCGTCGTTTCCCGGTGCTGCAGGACCGCGCCACGGGGCGCGTGCTGCCCGAGTCCAGCATCATCATCGAGTACCTGGGGCAGCGCTATCCGGGGCGCACCCGGCTGCTGCCCGATGACCCGGAGCTGGCGCTGGAGACCCGCCAGGCGGATCGCTTCTACGACCTGCTGGTGCATGTGCCGATGCAGAAGATCGTGACCGACAAGATCCGCCCCGCCGGGCAGAACGACCCCTTCGGCGTGGAGCAAGCGCGCTCGACGCTAGGCACCGCCTACGCGCTGATCGATCGCGACCTCGCGCGCCGCACCTGGGCCATGGGCGATCCGTTCACGCTGGCGGACTGCGCGGCCTTCCCCGCGCTGTACTACGCGAACCGCGTGCAGCCCCTGGGTGAGGCGCACCCGCACGCCGCGGCGTACTTGCGGCGGCTCGAGCAACGCCCCTCGATCGCGCGCGTGCTGGCGGAAGCGCAGCCGCATTTCGCCATGTTCCCCGGTTGAGCCGCAGCCGAGGGCGACTTCGGGGGCGCGCGCCGCTGCGAGTCGGACGCGGATTCGAAGCGCCCCGGCGGGGGGGGAGCTCGGGTGGTCGTCGGGGGCGCACCGCGGAGCTGAGGGCTCAGCGCTTCGCCGGGCGGCGGGCGGCCTTTTTGGTGCGTTTCTTGGCCGTGCGCGGACGGAACACGCGCGGCGCCGGCTCGCTCGAGGGCGCCGGCTCGCTTGCGGGGGCTTCCCTCGCGGGGGCTGGCTCCGGTTCGGCCAGGGCGATGCGGCGCGCCGCTTCGGCGGCGCGTTGCACGAGCGGAGCGAGCGCATCCGCGGGCGAGGCCTCTTCGCTCCAGGCGCTGGGCGCGCCGAGCTGGCGCAGCACCGCGGCGTGGCTGGCGGGCGCATCGAAGGAGAAGGCGAGCGCCGGCAGAGCGCCGGGCGCGCGGTCGTACGCGGCGAGATCGATGCTCGTCCCGGGCGCCGGCAGCGGCGCGGCCTCGCTGGCGGCGCCCCCGCCGCGGGCCCGGCGCAAGGCATCGAGCACGCGCTCCTTGCTGCGTCCGCGCAGCTCGAAGAGCAGGAAGGGGTCGCGGTCGAGCGCCTCGCCGAGCACGTAGTGTGTCGCCGCCACGTGTTTGCAGGGGTTTCCCCAGTCCGGGCAGTTGCACTCGGTCTCCAGCTCCGCGCGGGTCTCGGGAAAGAGCCGGCTGCCGGCGGCCTGAAAGGCCTCGTCGATGGCCTTCGGCATCTCGCCGCTGAGCAGCTCCGCCAAGAACTGCGCGCGCTCCGCCAGGGCGGTGATCGCGCGCTTCCAGTCGGACGCCGAGAGCTGCGCGAGTCCGATCGTGACCTGGTAGGGCTTCGGGCGCGAGCCGGTGACGCGCGCCAGCACCTGGCCGCGCTCGACGTGCAGGTCGTGAACGCGGCCTGCGCGCGCGTAGCTGCGGCCGCGGCCGAGGCGGCCGGCGTCGCCTTCCAGCACGTGCTCCAGGGCTTCGATCCAGCGTTGACCCCACCAGGTGGTGCCGGCCTTCTTGATCTTGAGGCCGTGCGCGGGCGGGGGCTTCTTCGGCGCCGTGCGGAACTCGCGCCAGTGGCCCCAGCGGGCCCTCCTGTCATCGTCCGGAGCGCTCATGGCCGAGCCCCCCTCGATCCCGCGCGCTTGCGGGGTCGTTCGATCGCGGAGCTGTCGTTGGCGCTCTGCGCGGTGCTCCGCGCGGTGCTGGGCGGGGGGCTCTCCGTGTCGTCGACGCCCACGCCGGCGCCTTCGCGCAGCGCGAACAGGCTGCGCAGCTCGCTGGCCTCGAGCTCGGTGATCCAGCTCTCGCTGCCGCCCACCACCTTCGACGCCAGCTTGCGCTTCTGCTCCAGCAGCTGATCGATCTTCTCCTCGACCGTGCCGGCGCTGACCAGCTTGTGGACCTGCACCGAGCGCTTCTGGCCGATGCGGTAGGCGCGATCGGTGGCCTGATCTTCGACCGCCGGGTTCCACCAGCGATCGAAGTGGAACACGTGGCTCGCGGCGGTCAGGTTCAGGCCCGTGCCTCCGGCCTTGACCGAGAGCACGAACACGCGCGCCGCATGGGGCTCGTTCTGGAAGCGCTCGACCTGGCGATCGCGCGCGGCCTTGGCTGTTGCACCGTGCAAAAACAGGATCTCGACGCCCAGGCTGGCGCTCAGGTGCGCCACCAGGCGCTCTCCCATCTCGCGGAACTGGGTGAAGACCAGCGCCTTGTCTCCCGCGGAGAGCGCCTCCTCGAGCATCTCCGTGAGCCGCTCCAGCTTGCCGGAGCGGCCCGGCAAGGGGCCGCTCTCGGACAGGTAGTGCGCCGGATGGTTGCAGATCTGCTTGGTGAAGGTGAGCAGCGCGAGCACGCGGCCGCGGCGCTCCATGCCCTCCGACTGCTCGATGCGCTTCAGCTCCGCGTCCACGACGGCCTTGTACAGGCTGGCCTGCTCGCGCGTGAGCGAGCACACCACGCGCATCTCGTTCTTGGGCGGCAGATCGGCGATGATCGCGGGGTCGCTCTTGAGCCGGCGCAGGATGAACGGGCTGACGATGCGGCGCAGGCGCGCGGCGACGGCGTCGTTGCCGTGGCGCTCGACGGGGATGGCGAACTCGCGGCGGAACTTCTCCAGCCCGCCCAGCAAGCCCGGGTTCGCGAACTCCAGGATCGACCACAGCTCGGCGAGGCGGTTCTCGACCGGCGTGCCCGTGAGCGCGAAGCGTGCAGAGGCTTGCAGCGAGCGGGCTGCGCGGGCCGTGGCGGAGGCGGCGTTCTTGATGTTCTGGGCCTCGTCGAGCGCGACCAGCGACCAGTCGACGCTGGCGAGCAGCTCTGCGTCGCGGCGCAACAGTCCGTAGCTGGTGAGCACCAGCGACGCGGGCGCGAAGTCTCCTGGGGCGCGCGCGCGCGAGCTGCCGTAGTGCGCCTGCAGCGCCAGGCTGGGCGCGAAGCGGCGGGCCTCGCGCTCCCAGTTGCCGAGCACGGAGGTCGGCGCGACCAGCAGGGTAGGGCGCTGATCGCCAGGGGCCTGCTCGCGGCGGCGCAGCAGGTAAGCGAGCAGCTGGATGGTCTTGCCGAGGCCCATGTCGTCGGCGAGGCAAGCGCCGAGCCCGAGCGAGCCGAGCGTGCTCAGCCAGCCGAGGCCGCGCTGCTGGTAAGGGCGGAGCGCGGCTTGCAAGCTCGCGGGCGCGCCGAGATCGCTGTGCGCGCCCTGGCGCAGGCGCTCCAGCAGCTCGGCGAACGAGCCCGCGGCGACCACCGCCGCCGTCAGCGTGCCCTGGCGTGTTTCACCGGCGAGCGCCGCCTGCATCGCCTCGCGCAGCGTGAGCTCGGTCTTGCCCGCCGCGAGCCGCTCGCGGATCTCGGCCAGCTCGCGCGGATCGACCGCCACCCACGCGCCGCGGAAGGAGACCAGCGGCGCCTTCTGCTTGGCCAGGGCGGCGAGCTCGCGCACGCTCAGCGCGCTGTCGCCGATCACCGCCTCCCAGTCGACGGCCAAGAGCTCATCCAGCCCGAGCCCGGCCTTTCCGGAGACGGCGCCGGCCACCTTGGTGGACTTGGCGTTGCCCACGCGCGCGCGCAGGCGCAGGCGGCGCTGGCCCTGCGCGGTCAGCTCGGCGGGCACGATCACGCCGAAGCCGGCCTCGGCGAGCAGCGCCGCGCCGTCGGCGAGGAAGCTCCAGGCCCCGTGCGGATCGAGCTCCAGCGACTCGGGCTTGGCCTGGGCCAGCGCGGCCTCGATCGGCGGGAACAGGCGCGCGGCGCGGCCCAGCGCCTCGAGCAGCGACTCCTGCGGATCGCGGAAGGCGCGGCCCAGCTTCTCCAGGCTGCGCCCGCGCGCTCGCCAGACGTCCGCGGCGGGCACGAGCAAGCTCGGGTCCTCGGGGGCTTGCAGCAAGAAGCGCAGCAGGAATGGCTCGCCATCGGCGGCAGGCAGCTCCAGCTGAAAGCAGGCGCGCAGGCGATCGCGCGCGCCCAGCGCGGGCTCGCTCCAGCGCTCCAGCGCCTCCGCCAGGGAGCGCTCGGCGAAACCCTGCGGCTCGAAGCTGGCTTCAGTGCCAGCGAGCGCCGTGCGCCAGCGGCGATCCCAGGGCAGGGGTGCGCTGTTCCCCTTGCGCGGCGCGCGGCGTGTGGGTTCGGGCGCGCCGTTGCTGGCGCGCACCAGCGCGTCGACCAGCGCGTCCAGATAGGCGCGCAGCAGCGCCTGGGCCGCCCATACTTCGAGGCCCTCGCCCGTGGGCACCGCGTGCGCGGCCGGCGGCAGGCTGCTGGCGAGCGCGCTCAGGCGCGCGGCGTCTTCGCTGGCGGAGAGCGCGGCGGCCCAGCGCGCTTGCATGCGGCCGCGCACGCGCGTGATGGTGGGCGCGACGCGCTCGCGCGCGATCAGATCGAGCGCGAGCTTGCTGGCGAGCGCCCAGCTCGCGATGGAGGTGGGCAGGTTGGGCAGCACGGCCGTGGGCAAGGCGGCGAGCTGCGCGGCCGCCTCGAGCAGCGGCAGCAACTGGCCTTCGACCTCGGCGCGACCCTGCGGCGTCACGAGCGCCGCGCGGTGTGCGCTGCCTTGCAGCGCCCGGAGCTCGGGCAATGGTGGCAGCTCGGGCCCGTCGTGCGCCTCGCGCTCTGCCCAGAGGAACAGAGCCTCCGGGTCGGGCAGGTAGACGAGGCGCATGGCGGGATCTCTATGCCAAGCCGTGCAGCAGGGGAAGGCGCTGCGTGTACGGAGAGCTTGCCGGAGCACTGGATGGTGCGCTGGCGCGGCCGGCTGGCGCGGGCGACGCTGCTGCCCTAGCCGAGAGGGAGCACACTCTCGGCGCGGCTGGATGCGCGAGACGGAGTGAGGCTCGCGCTGCGCGGAGCCGTTCCCTCGCGGGATAGCTCGCCGCCGAGCAGCGCGCGCGAGAGAGGCACGACGACCTGCTCCAGCGCCGCACGGCGCGCGGCGTGACGGCGCTGCTCGGGGCAGAGCCCGTGGGCGGCCAGTGTTGCAGTGAGCGAATCGGAGGTGCCGACGCCCGCTGGCGGTTCGCGAAGGGACTCGATGGCGCGCTGCACTTCGCGGCGCGCGAGATCGCGCAGCTCGGATCCACCCGAGGCGAGCGCCCATTGCAGGAACTTCCAGCCGAGCTCGGCGTGCGCGCTCTCGTCGCGCACGATCTTCACCAGCACTTGCCGCACCGCCGGGTCGGTGGCGTCGGCGAGCGCTTCGCAGGCTTCCGCGGCGGCCAGCGTTTCGCCGATGCAAGCTTCGTGGAGGGCGGCGGATACGGTGGCGTGCAAGCCGGTGTCAGCGAGCACGCCCTGGGTGCTCAGCGCGCCGGGGCCGATCGGGCTTCCGGCGTAGCTGCTGGCCAGATCGAAGCACAGCCGCGCGTGCTCGATCTCATCGCCGAGTGCGCTCTGCGCGCTGCAGACCAGCTCCGCCGGGGCGCCTGCCGCGAGCAGTTCCAGGATGAAGCGCGCGAAGGCGGCCACCGAGGCGTGTTCCATGCGCGCGATCGCCGTCCAGTGGTGAGCCAGGGCCGCGCGGGCGCCGGCATCGAGCTGGGTCGCGTCCGGGCTCGCTCGTCGCGCGAGCCAGCTCGCGCTCGACGCGCTGGCGGCGAGCCGCGCCACGCCCTCGACGAGAAAGGGCCGGCCGCAGGAGTAGCCGGCGTGGCTGATGCAGCTGCGGCCGAGCTCGGTCTCTGCCAGTCCACAGCTCTCGCCGGGCGCACAATCTGCCGTGGTGAGACACTCGTCCTCCGCGCTGGCGCACGCGAAGAAGACGCGCGCCAGCGCAGAGTCGCCGTAGCAGTCCGCGCCCGGATTGCTCGTGCCCACGCACAGCGAGCCGGGGCAGTCGGCGTCCGTTTGGCAGCTGGCAGGCACGCATCGACCAACCGGATCATCGCAGAAGCAGACCTGGCCCGCGGCGCACTCGTCATCGCTGACGCAGCCGTAGCTGCACTCCACGCTGCCGTGGGGATCGGGGCCGCCGAGCGGCGCGCCCGCGGCGGCCACATAGCTGCAGAACCCGTGCGCCTGCTCGGTGCAGCTCGCGTCTGTGCAGGTGTCGCCGAAGTCACCCTTCAGCTCCCCGCTCCTGGGCACGACGCTGGGGCACTGTTTGCGTTCGGCGCGATGGTACCAACCGCCGTCGCAGGCGAAATAGCCGGTGTCGCGGCTCGTGCCGTCGATCACCGGGAAGGCCGCCGCTTGCGCGCAGACCGCCAGCGACTCCGAGCGCGGGCTCGTGCTGCCCGCGTCCGTGCTGGGCGTGCTGGAGCCCTGCTCGCTGGGCCCTTGCGTGTGCAACGCTGTTTCATCGCGATTCGCGCAGCCGTGGGCCACGCCCAGACCGAGCGCCGCGAACAGCGCCGCACGCCAGGCGCTCAGACTGCCGTACGCGGGCTTACAGTGGGCTGCGTCCCGAGCGGGAAGAGTGCCGTGAGCGAAGAGCTGCGCCATGCCAGTGCTACGGCCAGACTCAGCAAGCAGCATGCCCGCGATCTGTGCCAAGCCCCTGGCACAACGCCGCGCCCCGAGTTGGAGCGCTGCGAAGCGGCTCAGCTCGCGAGCTTCTTCGTGAACACCACGCGCGGGCGTGCGGGCCCGGCGTAGTCCTCGATCAGCGCCACGTCCCAGCCCGTCGCCTGATGGAAGGCGATCGAACCGTCATTGCCCGTGGTGGTGACGGCCTTCATGCTCGCGCAGCCCTGCGAGCGGCACTCCTCTTCGAAGGCCTGGTAGAGCACCTTGCCCACGCCGCGGCGGCGGTAATCGGGATGGATGCCGACCAGGTGGACGTAGCCCACCTTGGGCGGGCCCGGCGCGATCAAGCCGAAGAGGAAGCCGACCAGGATGCCGTCGTGCTCGACCACGCGCGCGCACTGCCCGAGCTCGTAGAAAAACACCGGATGAGCCAGCGCCGACGTCGGCCCGCCCCACCAACGATCGATCACCTGGACGATGTGGTCGTAGTCTTTCTTGCCGAGCGGGCGCGTGATCACTCAGGTCTCCTGCGGAACGGGAGTCCACCTTAACACGCCGCCCGCCACCGGGTAAGGCCGCGACCTCCAGAGCATTTGGGCGTCGCCGGGAGACGTGTGATCACTATCGGCCGCTCGGGTACCAGGCCGGCCGAGCTGCGAACTGACCAGGGAATGACTGGCGACGGGCTTGCTCCTCGTGTATCCCGCGCGCATGTCTGGCGGCGTTCTGGTTGCGCCTTCGATTCTGAGTGCCGATCTGGGTCATCTGGCGCGCGAGATCGCCGATGTCGAAGCCGGCGGTGCCGACTGGGTGCACGTGGACGTGGTGGACGGGCGCTTCGCGCCACATCTCACCTTCGGTCCGGCGACAGTCCAAGCTGCGCGGCGCGCCACGCGCTTGCCCGTCGACGTGCACCTGATGGTCAACGAGCCCGAGCGCTATCTGGAGGCCTTTGCCCAGGCCGGCGCCGACAGCATCACCGTGCACGAAGAAGCGTGCGTCGATCTGCGCCAGGCGCTCGCCAAAATCCGTGCGCTGGGCAAGCGCGCGGGGGTGGCGCTGAAGCCGGAGACGCCCGCGGACACGCTGCAGCCGTACCTGGAGGCACTCGATCTGGTCTTGGTGCTGTGCGTCAGCCCGGGGCAGGGCGGGCAAGCCTTTCAGGAGTCGCAGCTGCCGAAGATCGCCGCGGTGCGAAAAATGATCTCGCAATCCGGTCAACCGATAGAGCTCGAGGTGGACGGCGGTGTGTCACCGGACAATGCGGGCCGCATCGTGAGCGCGGGAGGCCGCGTGCTCGTCTCGGGTTCGAAGATCTTCGACACGCCCGATCGCGCGGCGGCGATCCGCGCGCTGCGCAGCGCGGCCAGCGTGGGGTGAAAGCGCTCCGGGCGCTCTCGCCCTGGCTGCTCGGCGCGTTCGCGTGCGGTCCGAGCCGCGCCTGGCTGGAGCAGCCGCTGCAAGGCGCTGCCGCGCCGGAGGCAGCGCCGCAGGTCACAGCAGCGCCCGTCGCCGATCCGCTGAGCGAGCTGCTCGGGCGTGTTGCAGCCCAGCGCGGGCTCGATCCCGGCCCGGCGCCGGCGCTGGTCGAGCTGCCCGCGCGCGAGCTGGCGAGGCGCGCGCGCCAGCAGTTCGAGCGCGATCTGCCCGAGAGCGTGCGCAGCGCGCAGGCGCTGCTGTTGCAGCGGCTCGGCCTGGTGCCGAGCAACTTCGACCTCGCGGCGGCGCTGGAGGCCTCTCTCCCGGGGCGGCTGGAGGCCTTCTACGCGGGCGAGCCGCCGACACTCCACGTCGACTCGGCGCTGTCCGGCGCCGATCGCCAGCGCGCGCTCGCGCACGAGCTGGTGCACGCGCTGCAAGATCGCGCGCACAGGCTCACCCGCCGCCTGCGCTACGAGCCCGGCGCCTGGGATCGCCAGACCGCGCTGCACGCGCTGGCGGAGGCCGACGCCCTGGCGGTGGTCGAGCGGCTCGGCCTGGGCCAGAGCGAGCGAGCTCCCGCCGAGGAAGGCCCGGCGCTGCCCGGTGTGATCGCGCGCTCGCTGGCGGCGCCGTACCTCGACGCGCGCGCGCGGGTCGAGGAGCTGCTGACACAGGGCGGCTTCCCGGCGGTCGATCGCGCGCTCGCGCAGCCGCCAGCGAGCAGCCACGAGCTGTTGCATCCAGGGTCGAGCGCCGCGCTGCCGGCACTCGACGAGTTTCCGGCACCCAGCTCCGCCTATCAGGCGGTGTATTCAGATGTGCTCGGGGAGCAGAGCCTGCGCTGCGTGCTGGAGGAGTGGGTCGCTGTCGCACCCGCGGCGGAGCTCGCCGCGGGCTGGGCTGCGGACCGCGTCTCGGTCTTCGCCAGCGACGCCGACGTCGCGGTCGTCTGGGAATTGGCGCTCCAGCGATCCGAGGTGGCGGCCGCCATCGCCCCCTTGCTCGCCGCGGCGCGCGGGCCGGCGGCGCAGGTGCGTGCGGGGACGCCGGTGGCGGAATGGAGCTGTGGGGCGGAGAGCGACGGGGCGGTGGTGGGAGTCTTGCGGCAGGGCGGCCGCGTGAAGTTCGGATCGTTCCGTCTGGCGACGGCACGAGGCTGCGCCGCACTCGAGCGGTGGCTGCGTGGGACCCGGGTCCGTTAAGCCTCACCGGTCGTCCGGCACCCCGCCAGACGACCGTTCGATCCACTTCCGAACAACGTAAAGATCAGTTCGGACAATCCTCGCCTGTGGAGAACTTCGTCCGTTCGGAATGTTGTGTGTCGGCGCGGAAAAGAGCCCGAATGGCTCGCCCCGCCGTCCACAGGTAATGCCCAGGGACTGAGGAGAAACAACGGGTTATCCACAGGCTGCGCGAGGAGCTCCGGCCGCTGGCATGGCGCTGGCACGCAGCGTGCATAACTGTAGAACCATGTCGACTGTGCCACCCACTGCGTCGGGCAGCATTCCCCCTCCGAACCCCCTCGCCGCGCGATGCCCGGCGCTCTCGGATACGGACTCGTGGACTGCCCTGCTGGCCGACACGTCGGGCAGCCTGAGCGGCCTGGGCCGGCGCCGGGTGCGCGTGCGCCAGCCCGTCTCGGCCAGCTCGCACGAGGGGCTGCGGCTGGTGGTGCAGTCGTATCGCGAGCGCGACGTGAGCGCAGGCCGTCCGCTGGCTTACGCGCGTCCGCTGGCCTCCGCGCAGCGCGCCGTGAGCGCCGATCAGCTGCGCTTCGGCATCCAGCTCGACCTCGTGCACTTCGAGGATCACGACGAGGACGTGGTCGTGATCGCCTGGGCCGAAGAGGGCGAGCCGGACCTTGATTTCGATGGCCTCGAAGCGCGCCCGCCGCGCTCGGCCCGCTGGGCCGCGGTCGAGCCGCTGTACAGCTGACGACACATCGCGACGAAACTTCGCGAGACAGATCGCGAGACAGAGTGGCTGCGCCGAGACAGCGCTGTGCCAGCGAGTCACTCGGCGCGTGAAGCGCGGCGGGCTCATCCTGGAGTCGTGAGGCACGCGCCAGGGCCGAGCCCTCCCTCCTGCTCAGTTATACAGCAGTGAGAACATCAGGCTCATGCCCACGGCGCTGAGCGTCGTGTCGTCGTCCTTGCCCCACGCGGCGTCCAGCCGCAGCGCGCCGCCGATCGACCAATCGGGCGCGACCCAGACGCCCGAGCCCGCCCAGAACGCGCCGCCGACGCCGAGCGCGGACAGGCTGTCACTGCCCGCGCCGGTGTCCGCGCCCAGGCGCGCGAAGCCGACGGTGCCGCCGAAATGCAGGTTGCCGTGCGGATTCGGATAGCCGTCGAAGAAGGGCCCGATCACGATCGTGTTCAGGTTGCCGCCGCCGACCTCGAAGTCATCCACTTCCCAGTCGCCGGAGAGCTGAAGCTTGCCGGTGAGGGCGCCGCCGAGCACGATGCCGGGGGAAGGCGCGCCGCCGATCTGCAGATCGTAATCGAAGGTGAGACCGCCGGTGTTCGCGTCGGGCAGGCCTTCCGCCGTGCTGCTGGCGCTCAAGAGCGCGCCGATGCCCACGTCGAGGCGCAAGGAGAAGCCCTCGTGCTCGTGATAGGTGCGGCCTTCCGGCGCCGAGGGCGGCGGCGTGGTCAGATCGATCATCGGCCGCTTCTGGCCGGTGAGGTTGATCTTGGGCTCGGGCTGCGGCTCGGTCGTGGGCGCGGGCGTGTCGGGCTCCTCCCTCGGTTGCGGCAGGGGCTGGGGCTCGGTCTGATTCGAAGCAGGCTGAGCGGAAGCGCTGCCCGCAGCCAAGATGCCCGCCGCCAGGCCCACCACCGCCAGCACTCGGGGCGCGAGGTGCCCCCGCCAAACCAGAGCGCGACCGCCGCACCAGAAACCAGACGACCCAAGCATTTGAAGCCTCCTCCTCGAATCCAATCTGTAAGCCGGCGTAGGACATTTTTTCAGCGAAACCAAGGGTCGTGCAGAGACAGTCCCGGACGTCGTAGGCTGCGCCGCATGCAACCCGAGGCTGGCGGCCGCTTTGAAGCGCTGCTGATTCATCAGGATGAGGCCGGCGCGCGCTTTCGCGTGGAGCTGAGCACGGCCGGCGGCGTCTGGTCGAGCGAAGCGCTGGTGGCGAAGGCCAGCGGCGAGGTCGAATGGGGGGCGTGGTCGGGGCCGGGAGAGGCGCCGGAGTGGCTGTGCCGCTACCTGCGCGCCGCGCTGCGCTCGGCCTGGCGCGCGCACGAAGAAGACGGCTGGCCGCGGCGCTTCACGCGCTGGCGCGAGGTTCCCGATGCGCGCCGCGCGCGCGACGAGGAGGGCTGAGTGTCGCAGCCCCCTCCCGCCACCTTGCCTGCGCCCTCGGGCGTGATCACGCTGCTCACCGACTTCGGCCTGAGCGACCCGTTCGTGGGCGTGATGAAGGGCGTCATCCTGTCGCGCTTCCCCGCTGCGCGCGTGGTGGATCTGTGTCACGGTATCCGCCCGCAGGCGATCGCGGAAGGCGCGTTCTGGCTGGAGCGCTGCTACGCCTGGTTCCCGCAGGGCACGGTGCACGTGGCGGTGGTGGATCCTGGAGTGGGCAGCGCGCGGCGCGTGCTCGCGGCTTCGATTTCGGGTCACTACTTCTTGCTGCCCGACAACGGTCTGCTCGCCGGGGCGCTGATCGAGCGCCGGGGAGCGCGCGTGCTGGAGGTCGATCTGGGCCAGCTCGGCATCGTGCCGGCGAGTGCGACGTTTCACGGACGCGACGTATTCGCGCCCGTAGCGAGTGAGCTCGCCAGTGGCGCACGGCACTTCGAGACTCTAGGAGTGCCCACTCGTCCGCTTCCCAGTCTCTTGCCGTTACCGCAGCGCACGCCATACGGCGCCGCCGGCGAGGTGCTGTGCGTCGATCGCTTCGGCAACCTGATCACCAACCTCGATCAAGCGCTGGCGCTGGAGACGGGCGCGCGCGAAGTGCGCATCGCGGGCCAGAGCATCCCCTGGCTGCGCACCTACGCGGACGCGGCGCCCGGCGCGCTCCTGGCGCTGATCAACGCCTTCGGCGTGCTGGAGATCGCGGCGCGCGACGCCAGCGCCGAGAGCCGCTTGCAGGTGTCGCGCGGGGCCGCCGTCGAGCTGCGCGCGGGCGAGTGAGCTTGGCGGACGCTAGGGTCTGCGCGCTCGCGGGCGCGCTCGCTGCGGGCTTCGGGATGATCACGGCGTGGGGCTTCAGCGTCGACGATGCGCTGATCTCCGGGCGCGTCGCCTGGCAGCTCGCGCTCGGTCACGGCTATCGCTTCAACCCCGGCGGGCCCAGCGTCGATTGCGTGACCCCGCTCGGCTGGGCCCATCTGCTCGCGCCCTTCGCGCGCGGCGGGCCCGAGCGCGCGGTGTGGTGGGCGAGCGTGCTCGGGGCCGCGCTCTGGTTGCTGGCGGCGGCTCTGCTCGGGCGCTGGGGCGGCTCGATTTGCTCCGGGGCGCGGCGCGCGGGTTTCTTTCTGTGCCTCGCGCTCAGCTTGCCGCTCGGCGCGTGGGCGGTGGCGGGCATGGAGACCGGGCTGGTGCTGGCGCTCGGCGTCGGGGCACTCGCGCCCGGCGTGTGGGGCGCGCTGTGCGCGGGGCTGGCGGCGGCGCTGCGCCCGGAGCTCGTGCCGTGGGCGCTGGTGCTGAGCTTCGGGCAAGCGCTGGCCCTGGGAGAGAGCCGAGCAGCGCGCGTGCGAGCAGTGTGTGTGGCCGTGGTGCCGGCGCTGCTGGTGACGGTGGTGCGTGCGTTGGTGTT
This sequence comes from Polyangiaceae bacterium, assembly GCA_035760985.1. Taxonomy (GTDB): domain Bacteria; phylum Myxococcota_A; class Polyangia; order Polyangiales; family Polyangiaceae; genus SZUA-265. The sequence goes on along the minus strand of DASTRX010000023.1, from coordinate 3,819 downwards.
TGGCAAGCCTGTGCCGCTCGCCCTATTTGCGAAACCCTCCGACGTCGAGCACGGCCTGCGCTATGCGTTCGGCGTGCTGGTGCTGGCGGGGCCGGCGCTCTCGCTGATCGGCTGGACTGCGTGGCAGCACATCTCGCGGCGCTGGATCGCGGTGGCGGTGGCATTCGCCGTGCACGTGCTGATCCTGATCGGTGTCGGCGGAGACTGGATGCCGCTCTGGCGCCTGGCGGTGCCGGTGTTTCCCGGCGTGCTGCTGGTGGGTGCGGCGCTGGCGGAGGCGTCGAGCGGGTGGATGAACGCGCTGCGTGCCCTGCTGCTGTTGCTCGCGGCAGCGCAGTTGCACTACGCGCTCGGCAGCGACACGCGCAGCGTACGCGCGCGTCGCGCGCAGCTGATCGACGCGGGGCGCGCCCTGCTCCAGGGCAGCCAGCGCGTGGGCGGAGTGGACATCGGCTGGCTCGGAGCCGCGAGCGAGCAGACCATCGTCGACTTTGCGGGCGTGACCGACCCCGAGGTGGCCTACTTGCCTGGCGGACACACCAGCAAGCGCTTGCCTCCGGATTTCCTGCAGCGGCGCGCGGTCGATACGCTGGTGCTGCGGCGCTGGCCAGGGCCGGAGGCGCGCTGGGCCTACGCGGTGGATGCGCGCGTGCTGACCTTGCGGGGCGCCCAGCAGTTCGCGGAGCTCGGCACCATTCCGCTTCCGGGTGCCGGCGAATACGTGGTCCTGCGACGCCGCCCGGAGCCACCGTGAAGCCCCCGCGCGGCTACCGACAGGCGCGCTGCAGCGGCTGCGGGCTGACTGCCGGGCTGTGCCTGTGCGACGCCTGGCCGCCGCTGCCGGCGGCGTGTGCGGTGAGCATCGTCATGCCGGGCAGCGAAGCGCGCGCGGCCTCCAACAGCGCGCGCCTGGCCGCGCTCTGGCTCTCGCGCGGCAGCGTCCACGTACGCGGAGCCCAGGGCCTCGCCGATCCGACCGAGCTCCTCTCGCGGCCTGGCGCGGCCCTGCTGTTTCCCGGCGGCAACACCCCGCCCCCGCCCCCTCGGGACGTGACCCAGCTGATCGTCCCGGACGGCACCTGGTCCCAGGCGCTGCGCATCGAACGCCGCTGGTTCGCGGCGGCGGGCCTCCCGCGCCTCGAGCTCGAGCCCGGCTGGCCCTCGGCGTACGGCTTACGGCGCAGCGCCGCCGCCGACAAAGGACCGCTGCGCAGCGGCGTGCGCAGCCAGCTCTGCACCTTCGAAGCGATCGCGATCGCCCTCGGCGTCCTGGGCGAACGCGATCTGGCATGCACCCTGCTCGCCCGCTTCGCCGAATGGGCGCGGCGCGCGCGCTGGCTCAAGACGGGCGGCCCCGCTCCGGGCGGGCCGCGCGAGCCAGTGCCCGAGCAACTCCCGCAGCACCCGGCGGCGCGCCTCTTGTCTGCTGGCTAGCTAGTCACTTCAGCGTTGTGGCGGGAGTATATCTCTGCCGGGAGGTCTCGTTTCGTGTCTCAGCTCACTGCCTCGACATCCGCCACGACCGAAGCTGCCGTTGCACTGCATCATCGTTCTCATCGTTCCCGGCGCGCCCTCTGGATCGCGCTGTGGATCCTGGCGCTGGTACTGATCCTGCCCGCCCTGCGCGTCGGACCTGTCTTCGACGACTGGTTTCACGCCTTCGACATCCACGACCCCCAGGCCAGCGCCTGGCAACGCTGGTTCGGACTGTACGACTTCTTCCATGCCGACCAGGTCGCGCAAGGCCGCGAGTACGGCGTCCTCCCCTGGTGGACGGACGATCGCCTCTCGATCGCCTTCTTTCGCCCCCTCTCCAGCCTCCTGCTCGCGCTCGACCACCGAGTGCTCGACGGCGGAGGCTTCTGGTCGCACCTACACGCCGCCCTCTGGTTTGCCGGCGTCGTCTGGGCCGCAGCGCGCGTACAACGACTCCTGTTCGGCGAACGCGACGCACGCTGGGCCACCGTACTCTTCGCGCTCTCCTCCGTGCACGTCCTGCCGCTCGCCTTCGTGGCCTCCATCTATGCCCACGTCACGGCCCTCTTTGCGCTGCTCAGCTTCGAGTGCCTGATCCGCGCTCAGCGAGACGGGGCGATGCGCTGGCGACTCTGGTCGGCGCTGTGGTTCTTGATCGCGCTCGCGGGCGGCGAAAGCGCGCTGGTGCTGCTGCCGATCGCAGGCGCCTACCTGTGGGCGGAGCTTGGCTGGAGACGAGCGCTCGTGTGGCTCACGCCCCACGCCGTGGCGACCGCGCTCTACCTGGTCGTCTACTTCAGCCTCGACATGGGCACCCACCACTCGGCGGCGTACCTACAGCCTGGCAGCCTCGAGTTCTTCCGCGAGCTGCTGCCGCGCTTCCTCGTGCTGAGCGCGGGCTTGCTGGCGGCATTCACGCCTGACCTCTGGCTGCTCGGGGCGCAACCCGTGCAGGTGACGGTGGGCGTCGTCGCGCTGGCGCTGAGCGCGCTGGCACTGCGCGCGGTGCTGCGGGGAATGCACGAGACGGCGAGACGGCGCTTGGTCGCGCTGTGCGCGGGGGCGCTGGTCGCGCTCTTGCCTGTCACTGCCGGCATCCCTGGTGGCAGACTGCTGATCTTGCCCAGCGTGATCGCCTGCGCGCTCTTTGCGATGGCGGGGCGGCGCGCCGTCCAGGGTTGGCGAGATCGAAAGCGGACGGCGCTGCTGCTCGGAGCCTGGGTGGCCCTGTGCGGAATTGGCTTGCACCCGCTATTTCGCGTCCTGGTGCCGCTCGACATGGCGCGCGTCGGCAAGGAAATCCCCGCGGCGGCCCACGCCCTCGCCGAACGCTGCAAGGGCCGGGCGGTGCTCGGCATCGGCGTGCCCGATCCCAACGCCGCGTACCTCAGCGCCATCTTGATTTCCATGCCGGACACCCAGCGTCCCCAGGCGCTGCATTTGATCTCGATGGCGCCTGGACGGCACCATCTTCGGCAGACGGCGCCGGAGCGGTATGAGCTCACCGTCGATGGCGCGTTCCTGGCATTGCCGTGGGCGCGCATCTATCGGGATACGCCATTGGCGGCGCCGCAAGCGCTGGAGTTGCGCGGGGTACGCGTGGAGTTGCTGGAGGCGGGGGAGGAGCGGACGAGGTTGGGGCTGCGGGTGCCGGGAGAGGCTTGCTGGGTTACGTTGGAGAGGGGGGAGTTGGTCGCGGTGGAGGCGGGGCGGCAGGTGGAGTGGGTGCCGACGGGGAGGTAGCGGTGATGGGGGGTGGTGGCGGTTCGCGGCGGGGGTTGTCGGCGCTTCAAGCTGGATCCGCGATGGCGCGGATATGGATGCGTCTGCATCGGGCGCGGGTGGCGCGGGGGTGGTTGCCGTAGGGTGAGTGAGTTTCCTCTGCGAGCTTTCTGGTCTGCGCGAAAAGCGGCGGGTTGGTCGGTGTTGTCGAGTCTGGTTTGCCTTCGACTGCAGGCTTTGCGCGGGGGTCCCGGGCAAAACGAGAAACGGTCTATCGCCTGCGCGGATCGCTGCAGGGGAGGGTCAGTGCAGGGAATGAGGGCGCATCTTTAGATTGGAGGTGCTGGAGGTGCGCGTCATTCAGCGCCTAAAGGGCGAAAGGGAGAGCTGTATAACGCGCGGGGGTGAGGAGGCGGGAGGTGCTTGGTTAGCGCGCGGTGGGTGCGGGGGTTGGTGGGTGGGGGGTGCGGCAGAATAGGAGTTAGGCAGACGGATTCGGCGCTGCGTCAGCGAATTTCCAAAAAGTCGGGCAATGCGAACAGATTTCTCTTACGCAGAGAGTCCGGTGCATGGCTTTTTGCACGCGCGAGGGTTCGAGGCATCGTTTCTATGCCTGGATCC
>DASTRX010000022.1:0-26762 GCA_035760985.1 Polyangiaceae bacterium | reverse complement strand
TGGTCTGCGTGATCTGCGTCGCCACGGGCGCGTTCCACGGCTGGGCCTTGCGCAGCCCGTCGAGCTGGGCCAGCGCGGCTTGCTCCTCGGCCGTGAGCGGCGCTTCCGCCGCGGGCTTCTGCGCCTCGAGCTCCGGCATCTCCAGCGCTGCATTCGCAGCGGGCCCTTGCTCGTTCCCCGGCGTCGGACTGGTCGCTGCCGGCTGGCTCGAATACACGGGCATGTTGCCGGCAGGCGCCAGGCTCGGGCTGCTGAACGGAGCGGGCCCGTTCGAGCTTCGGGGCGTGCTCGGGTCGTCCGTGGTGACGCCACATCCCAGCGCCAGCACGCTGCACACGAGCTGCCACCGGCGCCGGAGACACAGCACCGGCAAGCCTGCGCGCGCCATCCTGCTCGAACCCACCACTCGCTCTCGGAACATGGCCTGTCGGATAGCATTTCTGGCCGCCGCGCTCGGCGCCGATGTGGGCAGCGCAGGCGTGATTTGTTTTGTGATTTACTGCCGCCGCTGCGATCTCGTTTTGCGCCCGCGCGCGCGACGATTTCCGAGATCGCACGCGCCGGCCGTGCTCAGCGGCTCGCTTCCGCGTCCAGCGACTCGAGCGCAGAAAAATCCGCCAGCTCTTCACACACCGCGCGCAGCTTGTCGCGTTGCACGCCGCGATACTCCAGGTCGTCCAGCGACTCGCGCAGCGGCACGTCCGCGCGCAGCGTCGCCAGCTTGCGATACAGGAGCGCGGCGTCCCAGTGCTGGCGCAGCTCCGCCGCGAGCGCCTCGGCGCCGCGCGGCTGGACCGACCAGGCAGCGGCGTTCGGCGGGATGGCTTCCAGGTGCCGGTACTCCGCGAGCAAGGTGGCGGCCGCCTTCTTGCCCCAGCGCGGCACGCCCGGGATGCCGTCCGCGGTGTCTCCGACCAGCGCCAGGTAGTCGGGGATGGAAGCCGGTGGAACACCGAACTTCTCGATCACCTGCGCCTCGCCGGAGACGCGGTCGCGCATGCGGTCCCAGCACACGATGCGATCGCCGGTCACACACTGCATCATGTCCTTGTCGGGGCTGCAGATCAGCACCTGCTCCACGCGCGGGTCGCTCGCGTAGCGCGCCGCCCCGGTAGCGATGGCGTCGTCGGCTTCGAACTCCACCATCGACCAGGTGACGATGCCGAGCGCCTCGCACACTTGCTCGGCCAGCTCGAACTGCGTGTACAGCGCCGGATCGATGCCCTCGCCCGTCTTGTACCCGGCAAACAGCTGATTGCGAAACGACTCGATCACGTGATCGAACGCGCACGCGACGTGCGTCACGCCGGGCTCGCGCACGAAGCGCCGGAACATCGAGAGCAGGCCCTTCGAGGCGCCCACCTCGCGCCCGCCGCGCCCGCTCGCCGCGGGCCAGGCGAAGAAAGAGCGGAAGAGCTCGTACGTGCCGTCGATCAGGTGAACCTTCACGGCCGTGAAGGTAGTCTCAAATGTCCCCAGCCGGGCACGGCGCGCAGCGAAGGCGCCGTCTGGAGCCGCGCCGCGGGCCATTTCTCGGCCGATGAGTCGAGTGGCTCGCCATTGTCCGACCTCGCCCGACCCCAGGATATGCCCGCTGGGATATGCATGTGGAAGCTGCGAGGCACGCGGGACTTGGACGCTGGGGATGCAGCGACTATGGTCCGGCGACGCCCCTTGCTGCCGATGGATCGACCTTCGCTGTTTCTTCGGGATACCCGCACCCGTGGGTGCCTGCTCCTGCTCGTGACCGCCACCGCCACTGCGCTGACGGCGAGCTGCACTCTGATCACCGACGTGGATCGCTCCAAGATCCCCGAGCCTCCGGTCGTGACACCGGACCCGATACTCGACGCCGGCCCGGCAACGGACGGTGGTACACCGCCGAGTACGGAGGATGCAGGCCTGGCCGACGCCGGGCCGGACGCCGCGGGTGACGCGGCGGCCAGCGACGCGGGCACGGCAGCGGACGCTCAGGCCGACGGCGGCTGAGCCGGCTGCGCGGTGCTCGCCGAGACCGGCGTGAAACACAGCGCGCGCCGCGCGACCCGCGTCAGCGGCCATTCGTAGTCGATCTCGATCGTGGCCTGCCAACCGTCGCGGCCGGGCGCCGAGCCGCGCGCGAGCAACACCCAGACGCCGCGGCGGGCCAGGCGCGCGCCCTCGACCAGCCACTCCTCGGGCGGAAATGTCGCGCGCGACAGCGCGAGGTCGCAGGCGCCGCCGCCGATGGAATCGGAGCGCGCCCCCACGACCTTCGCGCCGAGACGCAGCTGACCGATGGCAGTGCGCAGAAAAGCGACGCGCTTGGAGCGCGGCTCGACCAGGGTGAGCTGCAGATCGGGGCGCAGCAGTTGCAGCACGAGACCGGGCGCGCCCGCTCCGCTGCCGACGTCGATCCAGCTCACATTCGGCTCACGCCCCGCGCGCGCGGCGATCACCAGCGCGTCGGTCAGGTACAGATCGACCAGCTCCTCGGGGCTGCGGGCGGCGGTCAGATCGACGCGCTGATTCCAGAGCAGGACTAGGTCCAGCAGGCGGCCCAGCGCGGCGCAGGCCGCGGCGCGCTCGGCCCCGGAGCCCCAGACCCCATCCAAGGGCGCTGCTGCCTCGGGCAGCGCCGCGATCGAGCGTTCGATCAGGGGCTGCCAGCCCTGACGCGGCGGCCGCACACTCTCCGTCATTGCGCGATCCGAGAATACAGCGTTCGTGCCAGTTTCACGAATCCAACGCGCGAGCCCGCCTCCTCCGCGCTTCGAGCCTCCTCCCAATGAGCGATTTGGGAGACTCCCCCCACCACCAGGCGGGCCGCGCTGCCCCGAAACATCCGAGTCCCCCTCGGCCTCGTGGGTCTGGCGCGCCACCGCAAACTTTTCTCAGGACGTGCTGAGCATCCACCCTCCCCGCCGCGCAGGGCTAGCGTGACTACGGGCGGGCCGCCCCGGCGACTTAGCGGGCGCGCCGGCTTTTTCCGGGCTCGGCGCGCTGTTCGCCCCGGCGCTGCCCCGGCTCGGAACGCGCGCGCTGCTCCCGCACCAGCGCCTCATGCCCTTGGGTTGAGGGACAAAACGTAGTAGCTGGCGGCCCGCCCATGGTCATCGAGATCAATCCGCGGTCCCCCGAGCCGAGAAAGATCCGCCGCGCGGTCGAAGCACTGCGCGACGGCGAGATCATCGCGTACCCGACGGATACTTGCTACGGCCTCGGTTGCGACGTCTTCAACAAGAAGGCGATCGATCGGCTCTACCAGATCAAGGGCATGGCCAAGTCGCACCCGCTGTCCTTCGTGTGCCGGGACATCGCCAGCATCGCCAAGTACGCCATGCTGCACAACTACGAGTACGGCATCGTCAAAGACTACCTGCCGGGCCCCTACTGTTTCATTCTGAACGCCACCCGCGAGGTGCCGCGCATCGTGCAGACCTCGCGCAAGCAGGTCGGCATCCGCGTGCCCAAGCATCCGGTCGCGCTGGCCCTGGTGGAAGAGCTGGGCGGGCCGATCATCAGCAGCACCGCGGCGCGCCCCGACGCCGATCCGCACGTCGACCCGCGGGAGATCGACAACGACTTCTCGGGCCTCGCGCTCGTGCTGGACGGCGGCCCCGGCGGCATGTCGCCGACCAGCGTGATCGATCTGACGGGGCAAGTTCCGGTCGTCGTGCGCGAGGGCGCGGGCGACATCACTCCTTTCCTGGGTTCCTGAACAAAGGAGAAATCGCGTGAGCCAGCCAGCCTGCAACGACACCCCCAGCTTCGTCCGCTTCTTGCTCGAGAGCGAGGTGTTGCGCTTCGGCAACTTCACTGCCAAGAGCGGCCGGCAGACGCCCTACTTCTTCGATGCCGGGCGCTTCGGGCGCGGCAGCCAGCTGGATCGCCTCGGCGAGTTCTATGCGCAGCGCTTGCTGGAGGCGCTGCCGGGCGGCTTCGATGTGCTGTTTGGCCCCGCGTACAAGGGCATCCCGCTGTGCGTGGCGACCGCGACGGCGCTGGCGCGCAAGGGCCACGACGTCGGCTTTTGCTTCAACCGCAAGGAAGCCAAGGACCACGGCGAAGGGGGCGTGCTGGTCGGTCAGCGCCTGAAAGACGGCGACCGCGTGGTGATCATCGAGGACGTCACCACGGCGGGCACCTCGATCCGCGAGACCGTACCGATCTTGCGCGCCGCCGCGCGCGTGCAGCTGGTCGCGCTGATCGTGGCCGTCGATCGCCAGGAGCGCGGCCAGGGCAGCGAGAGCGCGCTGAAAGAGATCGCGCGCGAGTACGGTCTCTCGGCGCTCTCGATCGCCAGCATCGACCAGATCATCGAACAGCTGCGTGCGCCGGGCGCGGAGCCCGGGCTGCTCACCCCCGAGCTGGAGCAGCGCATCCTGGAGTACCGCAAGACGTACGGCGGCAGCTGACGGCGCCGCTCAGTGACGGCGCCGTTTGTGGGCCGGTGCCAGGCGCGCCCGGGCGGCGCGATCCAGCGCGCGCTCGAACCGATCGGCGTCAAAGCCGGCCAGCACCCGCTTCTCGACCACCAGCGTCGGCAAGCTCCCCTTCGGATTCAAGCGCAGGTAGCGCGCGCGCGCCTTCGCATCCTTGTCGATATCGTATTGCTCGGCGCGCACGCCGTGCGCCGTCAGATAAGCGCGAGCCTCGCTGCAGTGCGGACAGCGCTCGGTGTAGAACAGCGTGACCTTCACGTGCTCGCGAGCCTCGGCCAGCCGCTGCGCCTCGCGCGTGCGCTCGCGCAGCCGAGCCAGCTCCGCGGGCGACACCGGTTCCACGACGGCGTTCTCGCCATCGGCAGCGCCGTCATCGGCGCCATCGGCCTCCTCTGGAGCATCGGCCGCGGCCGACGCCGCGCGCGACTCTTTGGCGGCGATGATCTGATTCTTGGCGGCTGCATCGAGCGCGGGCTCCGACCTCAAAAACAGCGAGGCGAGCAGATACAGGGCCAGCCCTGCTGCCGGCAGCACCAGCACGGAACGAGGGATCTGAATGCTGAGCTGACGCGGCGGAGGAAAGTCGGTGACCAGCGCCGGCGCCGCGTGCGGCGGATCGGGCAAGGGAGTCGTTGCCGGAGCGCCAGCCGCCGCGGCGGCAGCCTCGGGAGCGGCGGCAGCCTCGGGGGCGGCGCTGGCAGCGGTCGGAGCAGCGCTGGCAGCGTTCGGGGCAGCGCTGGCCACAGCGGCTGCCAGCGCTGCTTCGGCGGCTGCGTCTGGGCCCTGTTCACGCCGGCACAGCAGGCATCCGCCGGGACCCAACGCCAGACCGTGACGTTCGCAGCGCGCGCGCATCCCAGATCTTACCGCGCGCCCTGCGTTCGAGCACGAATGTTACATGCTTGCCACCCCGATTCGCGGACGAGCGCCACCGCTCACGTGCGACACTGCCCGCGCAACTGCGCGCTCGACGCAACGGGTGCGCCCCGCTGCGCCAGTGCCCCGAGGTGTCGCGCAGTGTCGCGCGCCTGAGGCCCGGCCACCAAACCCCGCTCAGGGCGTGATCGTGAGCTTGGCTTCGAGCGCGGACTGCACCGGCAGCGCTTGCTGTGGGCTCTCGTCCGGTGTCACGAGGGTGGCGAACTGTTCCTGCACTTCCGCCGAGGTCGGGTACGGGGCGCCCACCGGCAGGCTGAGCTTGGCGCTGCCTTCGCTCTTGAACTGGCGTACCTGGTGGGGAGGTAAGCCCTCCAGCGCGATCCGCGGCGTGATCAAGTAGCGGCGCGTGCTGACGTCGAGCTGCGCGATGTCGTTGGCCAGCGCGGTCAGCTTCACCATGCGGTACGCGATCACGTCGGCGCCCTCCGCGGTCTCGCGCGATTTGACCATCCAGTACGCGCCGGCACCGACCGGGGTTTCGGGATAGGGGATCGCCAGCGGCGCCAGCGCCACCGCGCTGCCCTGCACCAGCGGCTGCAAGGCGGGGTTGTTGCCCGCGACCTGGAAGCGCTCGCCCTGCACGCCGCCCGCCGGCGCGCTCAGAAAGTCGATCGAGCTGCCCCGGAGCTTGGCGATCTCCGCGCGCGCGTTCTCCGGCAGGCGCCCGGGTTGGTCCGCGGCCGGGCTGGCGTTGACGATCGAGAAGCGCAGGCTGGGGCTCGCGGCAGCAGCGCCGCCCGCGCCGGCCGCGCCTTCGCTCTTGGCCTTGAATTCGAGATCGACGGTCGGCATGACGCTGCCGCCCGAGCGATAGCTGAGCTGGAGGGTGCCGGAGGGACCACTGGCAGGGCGCGGCGCGCCCAGGCGCACGCGCGGCTCCGCCCCGCTGGCGCCGAGCACGAGCTGCGCGGGGCTGCCGCGCGGGAGCTCGCGCTGCGCGGCCTCTTCCCCGAGGATGCCGTCGGGCGGCGGCTGCCCTTCGGCAGCGCCGGGCGTCTTCGTCTCCGAGCGCGCGGCGGCGGCCATGGCGCTCGCGATCTTCTGATCGACGACCGGTTTGTTCTCGGTGGCTTCGCCGGCTTCCCCACCCTTGCCCTGCGGCGCGGGCTCTTGCTTCGAGCCCTGGCAGGCGAGCGCCAGCACGACGGCGGCGAGCCAGCCCCGATGCCCAGCCACGAACCGCAACCCCGCTCGACCCGAGTGCACCGTCGCTCCCTTCAAGTGCCCGGATGGCAGTTGAAGCACGTCACCTTCGTGCGCGGCCCTTCCCCCTGATTGAACAGCTCCTGGAGCGTGGGCGTCACCTTGGTCATCATGAACACGGCGATCTGCGAGTCGAAGTCGATGGCATCGTCGAACGGCTTGTCCTTGGGCAGGGCGTACAAGCTCTGGTTGGGCATCGCGTAGTCGATCTGCTCCATGGTGGCGCCGTGGCAGTTCGAACAGCTGAAGTCCGCGTAGCTGTCCGGCTTGTACTCGCGAAACAGCTTCTGCATGCGCGGGTGCACCTGCGACGCCATGAAGCCGAAGCGTTGCTCGGTGTTCTTCGCGGCCCAGCTGATACCGGGAGCGCCGAGCGGGATGCCCGGCGTTTCCGAGTCGCGCGGCACGGTGCACGCGGCGAGCGCGCCGGCGGCGCAAACAGTCAGGGCGAGACAAAGGTTAGGGAGGCAACGCATCGAGTTCACCGGGGTCGGGCTTATAGGGCATTTTCGCGGCCATGTCAGGCCTTGGTTCCAAGGCCGACGCGCCCAGCTCCGGAGCAGTCGTCTCCGGTTGCGTGCCCTCGAGGAATTCTTCCTCAACGGTCCGGGTCGAGGTCAGGCTGGGTAAATAGCCGGTCGTGGGATCGATGGTCGCCGTGACGATGCCCGCCGGGCGCGGGAACTCGGTGCGCGGCTTGCCCGCCGTCGCCGCTTTCATGAACTCGACGAAGGCGGGCAAGGCGGTGCGCGCGCCCTCCTCCTGGTTGCCCCTGCCGAGCGGGAGCGCGTCGTCGAAGCCGACCCACACCGCCGCCACCAGGTCCGTGGAGTAGCCGATGAACCAGGTGTCCTTGGAGTCGTTCGAGGTGCCGGTCTTGCCCGCCACGGGGCGCCCGATGGCCAGCGCTCGCCGGCCCGTTCCGAGTTGCACCACGCTCTCCAGCAGGCTCGTGACCAGGTACGCCTCCTCCGGCGTCAGCACGCGCCGCGGCTCCGGGCGCTCCGGCAGCGGCAGGAGCTCTCCGCTCGGGCCGCGCAGCTCGGCGAGCAAACGCGGCGGCTGCACCAGGCCGCCGCTGGCGAAGGTGGCATAGGTGTTCGCCATCTCCAGTGGCGTGACCTCGTAGGAACCGAGCGCCAGCGAGAGATCCGCGCCCAGCTTCGAGTCGATGCCGAGCTCGTGCGCGAAGGCCACCACCGGCGGCGGCGTCGCCTGGCGCAGCAGGAGCACGGAGGCCTCGTTATTGCTGTGCGCGAGCGCCTCGCGGACGCCCAGGCGGTACGGAGGCTCCTCGGGCAAGCCGTGACCCGGCTCGGGCAGGCCGTGGCCGGGCTCCTGCAGCTCCAGCACCGTGCCCAGCGTGATCAGGTGGGCGCGCAGCGCGTAGGCGTAGATGATCGGTTTGAAGGACGAGCCGGGCTGGCGGTGCGCGCGGCGCGCGCGATCGAGCCCGCCAGGCAGCGCCTCTTCGCTGCCGACCAGCGCCACCACGTCTCGACTGCGCACGTCGATCGCGACCAGCGCCGCCTGGGGCCCCAGCTCCAGCCGCAGCTTGGGCCCCTGCTCCGTATCGGCGGGCTCGGCGAGCCGTACGCGCAGCAGCGCTCCGACGTTCGCGAACTGGCTCGGAGGCAGATGGTTGGGGTTGTAGCGGGCCTCTTCCGACAGGACGACGTGCCCGGTGATGTTGCCCACCTTCACATCCAGCTTGCCGCTGGCGTCGTCCGCCGCGCTGACCACGCCCACGTACACCTTGTTCGGATGCGGCAGGCCGTTGAACGGCTTGCCCCACGCCTTCACCTTGGTCTGCGTGTAGGGCGGCTTCAGCGCGTGCCGGTCAGCGTACTCGCCGAGCGCCTTGCGCACGGCGCTGCGCGCGGCGAGCTGCAGCTCGGGGCGGATGGTCGTGGTGGCGGAGAAGCCGCCCTGGCTCGGGTGCTCCTTGCGCGCCTTCGCGATCGCGTCCTTCGCTACCTCCACGGCCTCGGGGGCGAGCGTGCTCTGCGCGTCCGGCTCCTCGCCGAGCACCAGCTCCGTCTTGATCAGTTGCTCGTAGTAGTCGGGCGTGACGAAGCCCTTGTCGCGCATCTGGTCGAGCACGAACTTGCGGCGCGCCAGGGCCTTGCTGCGCGAGCGCCGCGGCGAGTAGTGCTCGGGCGACGCCACCAGCCCGGCGAGCAGCGCCGACTGCGCCACGTCGAGCTTGGCGGCGGGCACGCCGAAGTAGTAGCGCGCGGCCTCCTCGATGCCGTAGCGGCCGTGGCCGAGGTAGATGGCGTTCAGGTACAGGCCGAAGATCTCGTCCTTGGTGAGCGAGTCCTCGAGCCGGCGCGCCAGGATCCATTCGCGCAGCTTGCGCGAGAGCGTGCGCTCCCGGTCGAGCAGGATGTTCTTGACCACCTGCTGGGTGATGGTGCTGCCGCCCTGCACGGCGTGGCCCGCGCGCAGGTTGGCGTAGACGGCGCGCAGCAGGCCCCAGTAGTTGAGCCCTTCGTGCTCGTAGAAGTGCGCGTCCTCCGCCGCCAGGAACGCGAGCTTCGTGTGGCTCGGGATTTCGTCGAAGGGGATGACCGTGCGCCGCTCGCTGAACACGCTCTGCAGCAGCGTGCCGTCCGCGGCCATGATGCGCGTGACCTGCGGCGGATCGTAGCCGGACTTCAGCTTCTCGACGCTGGGCAGGCCCTCGGAGTAGTGCGAGATCACCGCCAGGCCGGCGCCCAGCGCCAGGCACGCGCACAGCGCGCCGATCGCCGCGCACCACAGGGCCACGCGCCCCAGCTTGCGCCAGCGTGCGGGCCACGGCCCGGGCTGCGCGGTGTCCCGGCTGACGCCGTCCGACGGCACCAACATGTCGCTACCTCACCACGTACTTGAGCGCGACCGCGGTCAGCACCACACCCATGAGCAAGAACACCGCCGCCACCACCGCGAACTCCAGAAAGCGGCTGCGGGGCGGAGCCGGTTGCAGCGGCGCCAGCAGCGGCGGCGCGGTGGTGCGCTGGTGGGAGGGGGGCTGGCTCGGTTGCCGCTGCTGGTACAGCTCGAGGTAGGGCCGCAACGCCTCACCGAACTCGTGCGCCGAGGCGTAGCGCGCCTCGCGCTGCTTGGCGAGCGCGCGGTTGATCACCTGGGCCAAGCCGGGCGGGAAGGCCAGGTTGGGCACGCGCTGATCCAGGGGGATGGGCGCTTCCATCACGTGCTTCTGCAAGTAGTCCATCGGCGTCTGGGCGCGGAAGGGCAACTTGGTGGTGAGCGCCTCGTACAGGATGATGGCAAGCGAGTAGATGTCGCTGCGATGGTCCAAAATCTTGCCCTGCGCCTGCTCGGGCGACATGAACTCGGGCGTGCCGAAGACCATGCCCTCCTGGGTCAGCTGAATCGACCCCGGCCGCAGCTCCGTCTCCGTGATCTTGGCCAGGCCGAAGTCGAGCACCTTGGGGAAATCTTGCAGACCCCCGTTGCGGCACAAGAAGATGTTTTCCGGCTTCAGGTCCCGATGGACGATGCCCTTCTCGTGCGCTTCCTGAAGCGCGCCGCAGACCTGAATCAGGATGCCGATCGCGCGCGGCACGGCGAGCGGGCCCTCCCGCTTCACCAGCCGGCTCAGGTTCTGCCCCTCCAGGTGCTCCATCACGATGTAGAGCGAGTTGTCCCCCTCGAGCTGCCCGTACATGAACACCTTGACGGTGTTGGGATGAGTGAGCTGGCTCATCGCGCGCGCTTCGCGCCGGAAACGCGAGATCAGGTCTTTACGGAGCGCGAGCTGGGGATGAAGAATCTTGATCGCGACGGTGCGCGACATCGCCGGCTGGGCCGCGCGGTAGACGGAGCCCATGCCCCCCGTACCAATCTTATCCAGAATGCGAAACTCGCCTCCGAGGATTTCGCGCTGGAGGAATGGGTCCGGTGCCTGCATGCGGTGCCCTGACGGTCTGACCTGAATAGCAGAACTCACCCGGCGGGGACACCCCTGCGCCCGGACGCACCACTGTCAGCTAGATCCTCCAAATTCTTGCCAAGGAAGGCCCTCGATGGACCCCGTCCCCCACCTCGCCAGCGGTTTGCTCGCGCGCGCCGGCTTCCAGCACGCATTTTTCACGCGCCGAGGCGGCGTGTCGGAAGGGCCGTTTGCGACCTTGAACCTGTCACCACAGGTAGGTGATGGCGCGGACCAGGTGCGAGAAAACCTCGGCCGGGCCGCCCGCACTCTCGAGTTATCGCCGGAGCGCGTCTACGTCGCCGCGCAGACGCACGATCGCGACGTGATCGTGCTCAGCGGCAACGAGTCAGCGGACGCGGTCGCTCGGACGGCCGCCGATGCGATCGTCTCGAGCGCACCGGGCATCGGCTGCGGCGTGCGCACGGCGGACTGCGTGCCCATTCTGCTGGCGGATCCCGAGAGCGGTCGGGTCGCCGCGGTGCACGCCGGTTGGCGTGGCCTCGTGCGTCACGTGATCGCGAGCACCATCGAGCGCATGAGCGCGCTCGGCAGCCGCCGCGCCGCGCTGCTCGCCGCCTTCGGTCCTCACATCGGGCCCGCTGCGTTCGAAGTCGGTGAGGACGTCGCCGACGAGATCGCGCGCGCCAGCTCGGCGCAGGGCGTCGTGCAACGCGCGGCGACGGGCAAGGCGCTGGTGTCGCTCGCGCGTGTCGTGCGCGCGCAGTTGATCGCGCAGGGGCTCGAGGACGATCGCCTCGAGCAGGTGCCAGGCTGCACCTACCGCGATGCGTCGCAGTTCTTTTCGTATCGTCGCGACGGACAGCGCAGCGGTCGCATGCTCGCCGTCATCGTGCCGCGCGATCGGAAGGACGCAGCGTGAGCGCACGGAGCGGGACTGCACGGCGCAACGGAACGGCGCGGCCGAACGGAACGGCGCGGAGCGGCGGAAGCCCGCAGTGGGGAGCGTTACCCCAGCGTCACAGGCGGCTCGGAGTTGCACGCGCGTGCTCCGTCATCACCACTGCCTTGCTGTGCAGCTGGGGGCACGTCGCACAGGGCGCATCGGGGCAGTGGCAAGCCGGCGGGCGAGTGGGCGGCGCGTGGTTGTCGGGAGCGGGTGTGGGCCCGTCACTGGAGGGTTACCTGCGCACCGGACTCGGTGAATCACTGGATTTTGACCTACAGATTTTGACGTCAGTTCATCCTTTCCAGGCTGACTCCAACTCCGAGCAGGCTGGATCCAAGACAGAAACACCCTGGGCGCTCGGTATCGCTCCGGGACTGCTGTACCGCTGGGATGTGTTCCAGTTCGTGCCGTACGCGGGTTTCGGATTGGGTTTTTATTCTTGGAACAACGCCGTTAGTGAGAGCGCGGGCGGTCATTTTGGCGCGTCGGGCCGCGTCGGACTAGACTACCTGCTCAGCCGCAGTGTGATCCTGAGTGTGCAGGCCAGCGTGCACGTCGTGCTTTCGGATGGCCTGCAGGTTCCGTGGCTCCAGCTCGGAGTGGGAGCGGCGCACGCGTGGGGCTGGTAAGCTTGATCGGTAGACTTTTTCTGAGTCCCGCGAGGAACGCTCGATGAAGCGCTCGAGGCGAAACGATAACGATGGGAATCCTTTGAGCAAGCGGCGCGGTCGCTCGCTCTGGAAGCGGCTCGAACGGCAGTCGCTGTGGGTGGCCCTCGGCCTTTTGGGTGGCGGCTCTGCCGGCGTGCTCAGCCTCGAACCGCAGGCGATGCAGCGCCTTTCGAGCGCGTTGCCGGCGTGGTCCCTGAGCTCGCAGAGCGCGGCGAGGCCGTTGGCCACCGCCGAGGCCCTGTCGGTGGCGCCCGCCGGTGTTGCACCCGCGCGCACTCCCGCCCCTGCCCTGCCCCCTCGCCCGGCGGCGGTCAAGCCGCCCGCGCCGCCCGCGCCCCAGGCCAAGGCCAGCGACGACGAGGCGCCAGCGGCGGATCCGAACGCTGGCGATGCCGTCGACGACGAGGACGGGCCGATCTGGGACCCTTCGTCAGTACCTTCCGGAGTTTCCAGCGGAGCGGAGGCCTGGTCGCTCGCGGCGCGCTCGATCGCGCCGGGGCAGACCTGGCAGGACGCGGCCAACATCGCCGACTGGCCCAACGTCGCGCAGTTGATCGACGCACTGCCGCCGGAGAAGCGGGCGGAGCCGGGCGCGCGCTACGCGCGGGCCGTGGCCGCGCGCGAGCTCGGCAACTGCAACGTCGCGATCTCGGCGCTCCAGGACCTGGAGAGCAAGCTGCCGCTGTTGGCGAACGAGATCCAGTCCGCGCGCGCCGCCTGCCAGCTCGAAGTCGGTCCGTATCAAGAGGCCTTCGACTACTACACGCGCGAGGCCTCGCCTTCGCCCGAGAACCTGATTCAAGCCGCCAAGGCCAGCCTGAACGCCGGCAACTTCGCGCGCGCGCAGCTCACGATCGAGCGCGCGTTCCAGAAGATCCGCCGCCAGGGCAGCGAGACGCGCGTGGGGCGTCGGAACGAGATCGCGGCGCGCGTGCTGCGCGCGCGCATCAATGAAGCGCGCCAGCAGCCCAAGGTGGCGGCGCGCGATTGGTTGTGGCTCGCCACCGAGGTGCCCACGGACGAGCACGCACGCCTGGCGGACGATGCCTATGAGCGGCTCAGCGGCGACCACTTGACCAAGCTGCAGCGCATGGAGCGGCTGCGCGCCTTCGGCAACGCGGGCCGCGTCGAGCAGGCGCTGCGCGAGAACCAGCTGCTGGCGGCCGCGCCCGGCGCCCAGCCCCCGGCCAGCGACGTGACCGGCTATCTCGGCTGGGCCTACTACCACTCGCGCAGCGACTACAGCAAAGCCGTGTCGCTGTTCCAGAGCGCGGCGGAGAAGTCCGAGGACACGCGCGTCAAGTACCTGTTCTTCGCGGCGCGCGCCCTGTCGCGCGACCACCGCGATGCGCAGGCCATCGAAGCCTTCCAGGCGCTGGCCCGCCGCTACCCGAGCCACCCCTTCGCGGAGCAGGCCTACTACCGCATCGCGCGGCTCTATTATGGCCTTGGGCAGTGGGACAACGCCGAGCGCGCGTACAGCGATTACCTCGAGCGCTACGGCAAGAACTCCAACAGCGAGCGCGCCAGCACCTGCCGCTTCGAGCTGGCGGTGACGCGCCTGGCCGCGCGCCAGCGCACCGACGAGGCGGCGCGCACCTTCGGCCAGCTCGCGCGCAAGGAGCGCAACGCCCAGCGCCGCGCCTTCTATTCGCACCTGGAGGCGGTAGCGCTCGAGACCACGCAGGACCCGCGCAAGGTCGCCGAAGCGAGCGATCGCTACCGCGCCATCATCGACGAGCTGCCGCTGTCCTTCGCGGCCATGGCCAGCGCCGCGCGGCTGCGCGCGCTGGGCAAGCCGGAAGCGCACCGCGTGCGCCTGCCCATGACCTTCAACAGCGACTTCGCCGACTCCTCGCTGCCGGCGTTGCCCGACAAGGCGCGCTTCCTGGCCCAGATCGGCTTGCACACGGACGCCGAGCGGGCGCTCTTTGACCAGCGCGGCGACGTCAAGCGGCGCTACTCCGATCGCGAGCGCGAGACCTTGTGCCAGATGTTTGGCTCGCTCGACCGCGGCTATGGCAGCTACGCGCTCGCCGATCGCTGGTTGAAGAGCGACGAGCTGCGGCGGCCGCCCAGCTCGGAGACGCTATGGGCCTGGCGCTGCGCCTATCCCAAGCCCTACAGCAGCATCGTGAGCTCGGTCGAGCGGCGTTACCAGCTGCCCGAGTCGCTGGTGTACGCGGTGATGCGCCAAGAGAGTAACTTCCGCCCCAACGTGGTCTCGCCCGCGGGTGCCGTCGGCTTGATGCAACTGATGCCGTACACCGCGCGCCGCGTCGCCGACGAGCTCACGCAGCAGCCGGGAGCGCCCTGGGTGCCGGATCCGCGTCGCCCCACCAACGTGCTGAACAACGTGGAGCTGGGCGGCTTCTACTTGAACAAGCTGCTCACGCTGCTGGGGCGGCAGATGCCGGTGGCGATCGCGGCCTACAACGCCGGGCCGCAGTCGGTGTCTCACTGGCTGGAAGCGACGGACGAGCTGCCTGTCGACGTCTGGGTCGCGCACATCCCGTTCGAAGAGACGCGCGACTATGTGGCGTTCGTGTTGAGCAACTGGCTCGCGTACCGCTACCTCGGCGATCCGACCGATCTGCCGGAGCTCACTCTCGCGCTGAAACACGATACGCCGCCGCAGGCTCTCGCCGAGGCGTACTGAGCCGTTCATCGGACACCGGGCGCGGCAACTGACCGTCGGGTGGCCGGATTAGGGTTGAGCTCTTGCAAGATGGCGCGGCCTGTGCCAGGTTCCGCGCGCCCGCAGGCAACAAAAAACATGAGTAAAGGTGATCTCTTGGAGATGGAGGGCGTAATTCAAGACGCTCTCGGTGGGGGCCAGTACACCATCAAGGTGGATCAAGGCGGCGCGATGGTGCGGGCACAGCTGTCTGGCCGCATGCGCCGGCACCACATCCGCGTACTGCCCGGAGACAAAGTCCGCGTCGCGGTCTCGCCCTACGATCTGAGCCACGGCCTGATCGTCTATCGCGGTCGCTCATAATCGCGGTCGCTCATCATCGCGGCGCTATCCTCCGCGGTCGCTCATCATCGCGGTCGCTCATCATCGCGGCGCTATCCTCCGCGGTCCGATTGGGCCCGATTGCCCGCGGCCCCTGATCGGCGACCCCGGCTTCCCGCGCCGCCGGGCTTGCGCTCGGCGCTCACTCCCCACGGTGGGGTAGATCCAGGCGCCCCTCCGCCCGCCGAGCACCTCTCCATTTCGTGCGCTTCAGGTTCCCCAGGAAACCTCAACGTGGCGCTCCCGAGGCGTCCCTCTTCGCTCTGCAGCCGGACCTCCGAGCCGCCGGGCCTTGGCGATCGGCGCTCACTCCCCGCGGTGGGGTAGATCCAGGCGCCAGTTCGCCCGCCGAGCACCTCTCCATTTCGTGCGCTTCAGGTTCCCCAGGAAACCTCAACGTGGCGCTCGCGAGGGAGCCTCGTTCCATGCGCAACCGGACTTCGCGCCCGTGGGTCCGATGAGGCTCGCAAGGGCTGGTGCCATCGGCAACCAGAGGTTTCGCCACGGGTGGGACGTGTGGTGGGCACATTCTGGAGGGCTCGGCGTCGCGCGGCACCGAGCCCTTTAGAATGTGCCCGCTCGGCGGTCCTGTCGGAAGGGCGCGCTCGCATTGGTGGATCCGGTCGGTGCGGGGTCAGCGGCGCAGGCGGATGTTGCGCTGGACGCGGTAGCCTTCGGGTGACTCGGCCAGGCGCAGGTGAGCGAGCTGCGCTGCCACGCAGCGCTCGACGGCGGGCGCGAGCGGAGGCTCGAAGTCGGCGCTGAGCAGCGTGCCGTCGGGTTCGACGCCGAGCGTGAGCGTGGTTGCGGCTTCGATGCCGAGCTCGCTCGAGCCCTGGAGCTCGCGGCGGAAGCAGTCCTGCACCTGCTCGATCACCGCCTGCAGCGATCGTTCGACGGATGCGGGCGGCTCGTCAGTGGCAGCCGGCACTCGCGCGGGCGTGCTGGCCGCGGGCTCCGGATGGCGCGCCGCTCGAGCCGGCGTGCTCGCGGGCAGGGGGCGAGACGCGGGCTCCGCTGGAGCGGGTTGCGCAGGCAGCGGTGGGGGCTCTGGCGCGGGCGGCGTGGGTGTGGGCGGCGCGACCGCAGGCGGTGGAGCGGGCTCGGGCCTGCCCGCCCAGAAGTCCGCCTGTGCTCCGGCCGCAAGCGAGGTGCCCGGCGCGCGCGCTGCTCCCGAGCTGACCGGCCGTACCTGCACGACACCCTGGCTGACCGCGACCCGAATGTGCTCGCCCTCCAGCAGTGTCACCCGGAAGCGCGTTCCGTGCACCGCGACCTCGCTGCCCGCCACCGTCACGATGAAGGTCTCGGCGGCCGCGCTGGGCTGCACCTCCGCGTCGAGGCTGCCCTGCTCCAGCGAGATGCGCAGCACGTTGCCCGCGCTCGAGGCCAGTCGCGCGCGCGAGCCCGGCGCCAGCTGCCAGCTCGCGCGGCCGCGATGCTCCACACGGCGCGGGCGATCCGTCGCCAGCACCAGCGCTCCCGGTGCGAGCGGCTGTCCATCGAGCTGCGCGACCGCCCCGGGCTCGCTCGAGGCCGGAACCACCGGCGGCTCGGCACGCAGGAGCAGCAACGCCAGCGCGGCCGCCGGCAATAGCGCCAGCGCAGGCCACCAGCGCCGCGCGCTGGATCGGCGCGCGGTTGCCAGCGCACCCTGCGCGCTCAGGCGGCGAAACTCCTCGCGCAAGGCGGGCGGCAAGCCTGCGATAGCGGGAGCTGGCGGCTCGCGCCCGCGCAGCTCCTCCAGCATCTGATCGAGCGAGCGGGAGCTCACGGCCCCTCCCCGGACGGCGATCCGCCCGCCGGCGGTACGAAGCCCGCCAGCGCGGGCTCTTCGCTGATCCAGCGCTCGAGCTCGCGCCGCGCATAGAACAGCCGGGTGCGCACCGTGAGCACGGGCGCTCCCACGATCTCGCCGATGCGCGCGGGCGTCAGCCCCTCCAGCTCGTGCAGCACGAACACGGTGCGCTTCTTCTCGCTCAGACGCGCGAGCAGCGCATAGAACGCCTGGATGCGCCGGCGCGCCTCCAGCGACTCGTGCGCGGAGGGCGCGAGGTCGAGCGCCGGTTCCGCCTTCGCCTCGTCCACCAGGCGCGGGCGGCGAGCCGCCGCGCGCCGGTGCATGAGCACGACGTTGAGCGCCACCCGGTAGAGCCAGGTCGAGAAGCGCGCCTCGTCGCGGAACCCGTGCAGGCTGCGCAACACTTGCAGGAAGACCTCCTGCACCAGATCATCGAGGTCATGGCTGGGCCCCTGCATGCGGTAGACGAGCCGCGCCACCGAGCCGCGATGCCGCAGGAACAGCCGCTCGAACGCGCGCTCGTCACCCGCCTGGCAGCGCTCAACCAGCTGGCGATCTTCGACAGCCGCCGCCGCGGCGTCGCCCCCCTCGGGCCCTGCGTCTGCATCGAGGAAGCGCTTCACGGAACCGCTGGCCCCTCGCGTGACACCGGGCCGGGCACCCCCGGAGGCACGGCCACCCGATGCACGGCCGCCCACATCAGCCCCCCACGGCGGTCGCGAGCAACCGCCGCCGGCGAACGGTACAGCGACCTGGGCTGACTCGAGCAGCATCCCTCCCTGAGATGCCGGGACCCGCCATTTCTTTCAGACTGTTGTTTCAGACTGAGCTGATCCGGGTCAAAAATTCACGACCCGCCAGCCGCGAAAGTGCTTTCCGCGCTGGCAGCCGGCCGCCAGGGCTCCCCGGCGGCTCAGAAGAGCTTGCGCAGGTCGACCGGATCCTTCTTCTTCTGGCCGAGCAGGTGATTCACGGCGCGCAGCAGCCGCGTCTTCTGCGGGCCCGGAAGAGCGGCACCGCTCGAGGCGAGCT
Source organism: Polyangiaceae bacterium (assembly GCA_035760985.1). Classification (GTDB taxonomy): domain Bacteria; phylum Myxococcota_A; class Polyangia; order Polyangiales; family Polyangiaceae; genus SZUA-265. The sequence continues at coordinate 8,823 of DASTRX010000022.1, read as the reverse complement.
GCACCACGCGGGCCGTGACGGGACGACCCGAACGCGGCTTCTTGGGCGGGGTCGCCGCGGCCCCCTCGGCCGGGGCAGCCGCCTCCTTGCCCTTGCTCTGACGCTTCTGGAGCCGGATTGCTCGGTCCTCGGGGCGTAGCCGCTCGAGCTGGCGCGAGGCAGCGACGATGCGGCGGGGGTCGATCTTTTCGGTGCTCAGAAACTCGGCGAATCGGCTCATGACCGGCGGAGTAGCGCTCCTCGCGCCGGGTCGCAATCCGTTTTCGTGCCCCCCGGCGCAGCGACGAGGATAGACGGACGCGGGATGCGTGCCGCAATATCCGGCATGACTCGAAACCCCGACGGCAGCGACCGAGACACGCGCCCCGTGGATCCCGTGGATGTGGCAGCCGCGCACCTGCAGCGCGAGCGGCCGGAGCCGCCGCAGGTGGGCGTGGTGCTGGGCTCGGGGCTCGGTGCCTGGGCCACTCGCCTGCAAGCGAGCGAGTCCCTGCCTTACGGCGGCATCCCGCACATGCCGACGCCGACCGTGGCGGGCCATTCCGGCAAACTCTGGCTCGGCAAGCTGGGCACGACGCGCGTCGCCTGCCTGGAAGGGCGCGTGCACGCCTACGAAGGCCACCCGGTGGAGCGGGTGGTGTTCGGGGTCCGGCTGCTGGCCGCGCTCGGTTGCCGTTCGGTGCTGCTGACGAACGCCGCCGGCGGCATTCGCGGCGACCTGGTGCCGGGGACGCTGATGCTGATCACCGACCACCTGAACCTGAGCGGCCGCAATCCGCTGGTGGGCTGGAGCCCGGACGGGCACGCCACGTTCGTCGACCTCACGCGCGCCTACGATACCGAGCTGGCCGGCGCCGCGCGCGCCGCGGCGAGTGAGCTGGGGCAGACGCTGGCGGAAGGCGTTTATGCGGGCCTGCTCGGCCCCAGCTACGAGACGCCCGCCGAGATCCGCATGCTGCGCACGCTGGGCGCGGACGCGGTCGGCATGAGCACCGTGCTCGAGGCGATCGCGCTGCGCGAACGCGGCGTGCGCGTCGGCGCGATCAGCTGCATCACCAACGTCGCGGCGGGGCTGTCCCCCGCCACGCTGAACCACGAAGAGGTGCAGCAGACGGCGGCCGCGGCGCGCGAGCGCTTCAGCGCCCTGCTCGACAGCTGGGTGCAGCGGGCCGCCGCGCTGGGCTGATGGGGCGATGGATCAGAAGCCGGGGATGCGCTGACTCTCGGAGACCAGCAGCCGGGTGTGTCGGCCCGCGCGCAGCGTGGGCTCGTGGCCGATCACCAGGAGGTGCTCCCGCGCGCGCGACACGGCCACGTTCAGCAGGTTCACGCGCTCGTCGACGAAGCGCAGGTTGCTGGTGCGTGTGAGCGTGCTCGAGAACAAGATGATGCTGCGCTCGCCGCCCTGGAAGCGATGCACCGTACCGACCGCGACGCCGCTGCCGCGCGCGTCGCGCGCGCCGAACAGCTCCAGGTTGGGGTCCGCTTCCTCCTCGTCGTGCGCGCGCGCCAGCGGGATGCGCGCAGCCCCCAGGCGCCGCACCAGGGCCTCGGCCTGGCTGCGAAAGGGCGTGATCACCCCGATCTCTCCCGCTGCGATGCCCTGAGCGAGCAGATAGCCGAGCCAGCTCAGCACCTGCTCGCTCTCCGCCGGGTTGATCCAGCTGCCCGCGAAGCGCTCCTGCTCGCCCGCGCAATCCTGGAACAGCGCGGCCGCGCTCAGCCGCGGCGCTTGCGCGCTGCGCGAACGCGGCGGGGTGCGCACGATCATCCCGTACTCGCACCACGCCTCGGGCAGGGCGATGATCGCCGGTTGACAGCGGAAGTGATCGCGCAAGCTGGGCCGCAGCGGCACGGCGCGGTCGGCGACGCTCTGCGCCGAGTTGCCGGACTCGTCGAACATCCGGTAGGGAGCGAGCCGCTCCAGCGGCAGCTTCAGAGCGAGGCCGCGCAGGATGCGCCGCTCATCTTCCCGGCTGAGGCCCACGACGGGCTCGAGCTGGTGCGTGTCACCGATTACCAGCGCCGAGTGCGCGCGCAAGAGCGCCGACACGGCGTAGGCCGAGGGGCACTGCCCGGCCTCGTCGATCACCACCTGACGACAGCTCGGCTGATCGGATCGCAGCGCGTTGCCCAGCGAGAGCAGCGTGCAGCCGAAGCTCGGAAACACCTGCCGCAGCCAGCTGCCGGTGGCCTTCGGGGAGTCGAGCAGGGAGCGCAGCGAGCGCAAGCTGCGAGCTTGCGTGGCGGCGGCTTGCAAGCTCTTGATGATGGCAGCGCGGTTCTCGCGCAACCAGGCGCGCCGCAGCTCGAGCGCGCGTTGGAACAAGAGCAGGAACTCGGCGCTCTCCTCGGGCGCTTCCTCCCCGCCGTGGTCCGCTTGCGCTTCCGGCGGCGGGTCCTCCGCCTCGCGCGAGAGCCCCGCGATGCGCTCGTCCAGCGCGCGCAGCCGCTCGCCCGCCTCCTCCGTCTCGGCCAGCGCCTGCAGGCTCTGCTCCAGCAGGACCAGCGCAGCCAGCTCCGCCACGATCGCGTCCTCCCACTGCTCGAGGCTCGCTGCTCCTGCCTGGGCCAGGCGCTCCAGCGAGGCCAGCTCCACGGGCCCCCCGAGCGCGCTGCCCAGCGTCGCCAGCTGATGCTTCTTCAGGCGCCCGTAGCCCGAGGTCACCCGCCGCAGCGCCACCGGCCCATCCTGCTCGCAGTGCTCGGAGAGCTGATCCAGCGCGCGGATCACGCTGGTCGCGCTGAGCAGCGCGGCCCGGGGCGCAGAGCGCCAGGGCGCCTCGCCGGGCCCGGCCTGCTTGGCCACCAGGCGCTGCACGGCCTCCGCGGCGCGCGCGACCGCCTGGCTCCGCCCCTCTTCCGAGCCGAGCCGCAGCAGCTCCGCGCGAGCTTCCTGCAGCGTGCCGCGCAAGGCGCGCCGCTCGTACGCCGCCTCGGCGGCGCGCGTGCGCGACTCGACCCGGGCCAGCGCCGTGCTGAAGGCCTGCTTGGCAGCGCTCAGCTCGCCGGGATCGGGCCGCTCGGGCTGGCGCTCGAGCCACTCCTGCAGGCGCTCCAGCACGCGCGACGTCACCTTCTCGGTCAGCGCGCGATGCCCGAGCCGCAAGCACAGCGGCAGATCGGCGTGCTCGTCGCTCGACAGCGGCTCGACCACGTTGTCCACCGCGCGGTTGTTCGTGCTCGTGACCAGCACGAAGTCATCCCCCATCACACCGCTCTGGACCAGCGAGCGTGCCTTCTGGATCAGCTGATGCGCGACCAGATTCAGGATCACGCTGGTCTTGCCCGTTCCAGGCGGGCCTTGCACGGCCGCGAAGGGCGCGCCCAGCGCGTGCTCCAGCGCCGCTCGCTGACTGGCGGTGAGCGGCGCGCGCGGCCAGCGGCCGAGACACACGCGCTCCCGCCCCGCCGGCGCGCGCCCGGCCAGGTACGCGCCGAACGGGGTCCCCGCGCGCAGCCCGCTGTCCTCCAGCAGCTCCTGCGCCTGCTCCAGATCGCGCTGCACGTGCCAGGTGGTGCGGCTGCGCTCGCTGGCCACGATCAGCGCCACCGGGAACGCCCGATGCCCGGAGCCGATCTGGCGCAGCCGCCGGCTGAGCAAGCGCTGCAGCCGTTCCAGCCAGGCGGCGGTGTCCGCAGGGACCGCCCCCGGCTCCGGGGCATCGCCGTCGCCGACGATGCTGGCCTCCAGCAGCTTGCACAGCGCGCTCAGCTGCTCCGGGCCGGTCAGCGCGGGCTGGCGCTGGAGCAAGGCGCAGAACGTGTCGAGCTCGTCGCCGCCGACGCGCAGCGTCTCGCGCAACAGCTTCAAGTCCACGAAGAACGGCGCCGAGCCCTCCGCGCGCTGGCCCTGCTCTCGGATCTCGATCTCCGTCGGCAAGGCAGGCGCGCGCGGCCCCCGGCGCTGGTCGGGCTCGGGCACCTCGAAGCGTTGCTCGGCGCTCCACCAGCGCAGCTCGACCGGGAAGCGCAGCACCCCCAACAGCTCTTCGCGCGGTGAATGCAGGATCGGAAACAGCGCCAGATGCGCGGTCCGCGACTCGTCTTCGGTGTGCCGGTACTTGCTGGCGAGCCAGTGCTCGAAGAAGGCGAGCCGCTCGGCGTCGAGCGGCAGACGCAGCTGCCCGTGCTGCTCGACCAGAAAGCGCTCCGCGCCGCCGAACGGCACCTTCATGTAGTCCTGGCCCGGCACCGGCGCTGCCAGATCGGTGGGCGCGGGCGCGCTCGGGGCGGGCCGCCGCGCGCGCGGACGCGATGACAGCGCCTCCTCGTAGCGCAGCAGCGCCTGCCAGTAGCGCAGCACCTCCGCCGCTTCCTTGCTCGACAGGCCGGCGGCCTCGCCAGCACCTGCATCCTGCAGCGTCACGGGGGCGTTGTAGGCCTTGCGCAGCTCCGCGAGAAGCCATCTAGTGTGCTCGCCCGGGCGGTGGTCGACCATCGGGCTCGAGACGCTCCGAGATGCCCGCACCCACGCAGGTCGAGACGAAGCCTGAAGTGCCACGAGACGAAGCGCGCAGCGACTCGCTGCAGAATGAGCCCCCGACGCCGAGCGACCCCGAGCCGAGCGTGGCCTCCACGGCCAGCCAGAAGCGCGCGCTGGGCATCTGCGCGGCGCTGGCCGCGCTGGCGCTGATCTGGCTCTCGCTGCCGGTGGCGTCGGGCCTGTTCCTGGGCACCTTCCTCGCGTTCTCGTTGCTCGGCAGCCACGATCGGCTGACCAAGCGCACGCGCCGCCCCAATCTCTCGGCGATCCTGCTCGCGCTCAGCTCCGGTCTGTCCAGCATCGGTGGCGTGCTCCTGTTGCTCTACTTCGTGATCCAGCGCGCGATCGGCGCAGCTCAGGAGCTGACGCACGGCTTCGGCCCGCACGGCACGCTGCAGGGCAGCCTGGAGCGACTGCAGCGCGCGACCGAGCGGATCCCGTTCGGTCCGTACGACATCGAGGGCCGCATCCGCGAGATCGCGGAGCAGGCGATCGCCAGGCTGACGAGCACGGTCGCGCTGGTCGCCGGCACGACCTTCAGCGCTCTGCTGATGCTCTTCTTCACCGTGATGACGACCTTCTTCGTGCTGCGGAACTGGACGGAGATCCTGGCGCGCGCCGAGCGGGTGCTGCCGCTGAATCCTGCGCACACGCGCGTCGTGCTCGCGGAGTTCCAGCAGGTCGGCAAGGAGGTGTTCGTCGGTACGGTGCTCACCGGTCTGATCCAGGGCGTGCTCGCGGGCGTGGGCTACGTGATCGGCGGCGCACCCGAGGCGATGTTGCTCGCGGCGCTCACCGCGCTGTGCTCGCTCGTGCCCGCGGTCGGCACCTTGCTGGTGTGGGTGCCGCTCGGGGTCGGGCTCATGATCGCCGGCCGGGTCGGCGCGGGCATCTTCGAGCTGCTCTGGGGCGCGCTGATCATCGGCGTGCTGTCCGACTACGTGATCCGCCCGCGCCTGGTCGGGCGTGGCGAGCACGTGCCCACCTTGATGACCTTCATCTCGCTGTTCGGCGGGGTCGAGGTGTTCGGCGTGATCGGCATCATCCTCGGGCCCGTCGTGGCTGCCGTGGCCCTCGCGGTGCTGCGCACCTACGACCGCGAGGTATGCACGGTTCCGGCGGAGCGTTGAGCCGCTGCTAGCGGCTGTCGCCCGCGCTGAAGGCGGAGGCGGTCCCCTTCAGTTCAGCGGGCGGCTCTCGATCTGCGTCAGCTGCTCCAGGGCAGCTTGCAGGGCCTCACGGCCCTTGTGGATTGCGTCGCGATCCTGCTCCCACTTGCTGAGCGCCGCGCTCGCGGTGGCCTGCACCCGCGTGAACTCCGCCTGCAGCTGAGCCGCGTCCGCGCGCGAGGTGGCGAGCTCCGCGCTGAGCTCGCCCAGCTCCCCCTCCAGCATCGCGATCTTCTGGCGAGCGCTCGCGAGCTCGCGATCGCTGTTGCTTTGCTCGGCGCGCGAGCTCGAAAGCTCGGCGCGCGCCTGCGCCAGCTCGTGTTGCAGCGTCTCGAGATCCTGGCGCAGCGTCATCAGCTCGCTCTGCACGCTGCTCAGCTCGCGCTTGGTCGACTCCAGCTGCTCGCTGCGTGCGCTGAGCTCCCGGTTGGCCGTGGCTAGATCCGCCTGCTCATGCTCCAGCTCGAAGCGCGTGGCTTCCAGCTGCTCGCGCGTATCGGCCAGCTCCGTCTGCGCGGTCCCGAGCTGCGCGCGCTCCTGCGCCAGCGCGGCGCGGGCCTGGTCCAGCGCCTCTCGAGCTTCCGCCAGCTCGTTGCGCACGCTCGCCAGCTCGGCCTGCAGCTCGCGGGTCAAGGCGCGCGACGCCGTGATGTCGTGCTCGGCGCGCTCCAGCGCCGCGTTGCGCTCGGCTTCGAGGCTGCGATACTGCGCCGCTTTCTCCTCGCTCAGGGTGGCCAGCGCCTGCTCGTATTCGCTGCGCAGCCGCGCCTCCTGGTGCTCCAGCTGCTCGCTCTGCTCGCGCGCGCCGCGGGCTCGCTCGGCCTCGACCGCATCCGAGAGCTCCTTGGCGCCCGCGGTGCGCGTCGTCTCCAGCGCGCGCGCCAGCAGCTCCTCCGCGTCCGCCGATGCCTCCGCCAGGGCCTGTTCCTTGCTCTGCTCGGCCTCGGCCAGCGCCACTTCCATGCGCTGCGCGGCTTCCGCGAGCGCTCGAGCCTTGCTCTGCTCGGCCTCGGCCAGCGCCCGTTCCATGCGCTCCCCGAGCGCGGCCAGCTCGGCCTGCTTGGCTTGCTCCGCGGCCGCCAGCTCGGCTTGCTTGGCTTGCTCCGCGGCCGCCAGCGCCTGATCGACGCGCTCGGCGGCCGCCGCCAGCTCGGCCTGCTGGCGCTGCTCGATCTCTGCCAGCTGCTCGCGCGCCGCGCTCAGCGCTTGATCCTTGTCCTGCGCTTCGCCCGCGAGCTTCTCCGCGCGCCGCTTGAAATCATCGGCGCGCTTGGCGGCCTGCTCCTTGTCCGCCTTGGCCGCCGCGTGCTCGCGCGTCAGATCGTGCAGCTCGCGCTCGATCTGCAGCACGCGGTCGACGGCTTCGGTCTTCTCGCGCTCGAACTCCAGGCTGGCATCCTTGGCCGCCAGGAGCTCCTTCGACTTCTGGCTGACCTGACCGCGCAGATCGAGGATCTCTTTGTCCTTCTTGTTCAGCGCCTCGCGCAGCGCCAGGAACTCCTGAGGGCTCGGGCCGCCCGCCGCCGGCGCCGGACCGGACTGCCGCGCTTCCCGCGCCGCCGTGAGGTTCCGCTCCAGCTCGGCGCGGCGCTGCTCGAGCTCCGCTCGTTGCTGCGCGAGCTGCTCCAGCTCGATGCGCTGCTGCTCCAGCTGCTCCTGGCGCCGCGCCGCGCTCTCTCGCTGCTGTTGCAGCTCCGCCTTGTGCTGCTCCAGCTCCGCCTGCGAGGCCGCCAGCAGCTCCTGGAGCTCCAGGATGGCGTCGTCGCGCTCGGCGAGCGCGCGCGGATCGAGAGCCGCCAGCGCTTCGCTCTCGGACAGCCGGGGCGCCGCCAGCTCCGAGCTGCGCGAGCGCATGGGCCGCGAGGACGGGCCGCGCGAAACGGGCAATGAGGAGACCGCGCGCGTCGAGATCGGCAGCTGCGACACCGGCCGCGAAGCCGGCCGCTGCGACAGCGGTCGCGCTGCCAGCGCGGGCTCGGACGCCGGCTGCTGGGAGCTCGCTCGCTGTGATGCGGGCATGCTGGAGCTGGGACGCTCGGTCGCGCCCGAGGGCGAGTCCACCGGCAGCAGGCTGCGCGTGGCGTCGACCTTGGTATCCGGATCCTCGCCGTCGGGATCGTCGACGGGGCGAGCCGCCAGCTCGTCCTCGTCCAGCAGCGCGTCAAAAGCGTTCTCGGTGAACTCGTCTACCTCCGAGTCCACTCCGGACTCGGGCGGAACCGACTCCACATCCTGCAGCTCCGCCTCGATCTCGGTGTCGAACTGCGTGTCCTCGGCGGAGTCGGGATCGACCTCGACGTAGGCATCCATCGGCGCCCCCTCCTCCCCGATGTGCACCACCTCGTCAGCGGAATCGAGCTCCGCCGTCTCGAGCTCCTCCGCTTCCAGCTCGGCCGCGGGCTGGTCCAGCGGCACCAGCGCGCTGATGCGCGGCAACAGGTCCGCGAACGAGATCGGCTTGTGCACGTAGTCCTCCGCCCGCGAATGTTTCAGGCGGCGATGCTGCGCGAACGTGTCCTCGTTGGAGTCGCTGCTCATGATGATCAGCGGCACGCTCTTCAGGCTCGGGTCGCGCTTGAGCTTGTTGCACACCGAGAAGCCGTTGATCCTCGGCAGCTCGACCGTCAGCAGGATCAGGTCCGGCCGGTCATTGGCCGCGAGCTGCAGCCCCTCTGTCGCATCGCCGACCACCGTGACCGCGCAAGCATGCTGCTCGAGCCCCCTCTTCAACTCGTCGGCGAAGCGCGCATCAGATTCGAAAATCAGGACGTTGGGCATGGAAGAAGGGGGCGGGTTACGGACCGCAAAAATGGAGAAGGTCTCGCGGGAGAGTACGGCCAGAGTACCCCCCCAGAACAGGCTTTCGGAGGCGCTCGGCGCCGACCTCGCTCATGTTTTCACGCGGCTCGCCTTCTCGGCGTGGCCGCTCTGGCCCGCCCGCGCGGCCAAAGCTTCGATAACGCGGCGCCAATCCAGGCCGCGCACGCGCAAGCCCACGAGCAGGTGGTAGAGCACGTCGGCCGCTTCGCTGATCACGCGTTCGTCGCTCTCGCCCTGCAGCGCCTGGCTCAGCTCGCCCGCTTCCTCCGTCACTTTTCCCGCGATGCGAGCCGGCCCTCCATCGAGCAGGTGGCGCGTGTAGCTCTTGGCGGCCGTGCTGTTGGCGCG
>DASTRX010000021.1:0-45227 GCA_035760985.1 Polyangiaceae bacterium | reverse complement strand
GCTGCCGCCGGCGCAGCCGTACGATGCCGGGATCCTCCACCGGGCCCTCGGCGCCGCAGTTCCAGGAGCGGTTGTCGTCCGTGCCGTCGCGGTTGCCCTCGCCGTTGGCCTCGTTGTGCTTGTGGTCGTACGACACGAGGTCGTTGAGCGTGAACCCGTCGTGGGCGGTCACGAAGTTGATGGAGGCGACCGGGCGGCGGCCGTTCGCCAGCATCAACTTCGTCACCGCGCACGACGGCTTCACCCTGCGCGACCTGGTCTCGTACGACCACAAGCACAACGAGGCCAACGGCGAAGGCAACCGCGACGGCTGCGACGACAACCGCTCCTGGAATTGCGGCCACGAGGGGCCGACCGACGATCCCGCCGTACGGGCGCTGCGCGCGCGGCAGCAGCGCAACTTTTTGGCCACGCTGCTGTTGTCGCAGGGCGTGCCCATGCTCGCCGGCGGCGACGAGCTCGGCCACACGCAGCGCGGCAACAACAACGCCTACTGCCAGGACAACGAGCTGTCGTGGCTCGACTGGGAGCACGTCGACGCGGCGCTGTTGGCCTTCGTGCGCCGGCTGACCAAGCTGCGCGCGAGCCATCCCGTGCTGCGCCGGCGGCGCTTCTTCCACGGGCGGCGCGTGCACGGGCTGGACGTGCGCGACGTGCTCTGGCTCAAGCCGAGCGGCGAGGAGATGGACGAGCGCGACTGGTTCACGCACTACGTGCGCTCGCTGGGCATGGTGCTGAACGGGGAGGTGATGCACGAGTGGTCGGAGAGCGGCGAGCTGGTGTTCGACGACCCGCTGCTGCTCCTGATCAATGCCCACTGGGAAGGCTTGTCGTTCGCGCTGCCGCCGCTGCGCCGCCAGACGCCCTGGCGCGTGCTGATCGACACCGCGCGTCCGCAGCAGCCCGAGCAAGAGCACGCAGGGGAGCAATACGCGCTGGCGGCGCGTTCGCTGGTGCTGCTGTGCCAGCCCGAAGCGCCGCCGCGATCGGCGGAGTAGCTGTCGCTGCTCCGGCGTCAGCGCGCCAGAAATCCCAAGCTGCGCGCGCCAGCCCTTCGACGGACCAGGGTTCCAGCGGCAGCGCGTGAATCAGGGCGAGCGCCCTCGCGATCGCCGATCAGGGCGCCGCGTCTGCGCCTGCATCGTTGCCGGCGTCCAGCTCGACCACTGGCAACGTAGTCGACCAGCGGCCGCAGAAGTTTTCGCAAGTCGCTCGGCGATGACGCTGGATCAAAAAGTCGTTCGCGCCACGAGGCTCGCCGAAGGGTGGCGAGCATGTCACTGAAGGTCGTACCCGCTTTGTGGGTGTACCAGGGAAGCTGGGCGGCGCGGGTGCGTTAACCGTGTTGGACGTACCAGAGCACGGTGAGGCTGTAGCTGATGAGTGCCAGCGGAGCCGTCCGCTCGACAGCGAGAAGAAGCGATGATAGCTGCGGAGGTGTGTCTGGTGCGCCGCAATGAACGGCACGACGTGCGCCCCTCCCGTGGCGCGCGCAGCGCGACACTTGGGATGGGGCGCCACGCGCAGGCGGCGCAGCCGCCGAGCATGGCGCGGGGTGGGCAACCCCTTTAAAAGGTGCTCAACACGAGACTAGCGCTCCAGTGCAAAAACCGCGTCCCAGCTTGCGCCGGGCGTGCGCCTTTCGCCAGAGCAGCGGTCCACAGAGGCGGGGTCGTAGTAGTGCGTGAGGGTCACGGTGGGCGCGAACTGCCGGAGTCGAGGACGGGGATGTCGCGGAACCATCACCGTCGAGATCGCCCGCCAAGTGACAGTGGAAACAAGTACAAGCGATGCTGTCTGGCGGCTCCGACGGTGGCAACAACCGCCATCCAGACGAACCATGTCGCCGCTAGATCGAGCGCCAAATCGAATCTGTTTCACAGCGGTACGAAGCGCTACGTTCTGGATCCTCTCGCTCGATGCCAGGAAAGCCGCAATGCTTTTCAGGTCGCACACTGCCGCGCAGCGGCTTGGTTCCACTTACAGCATGCACAGAAGACCGCGAAGTAGGGGAATCAACGCTGGAAGCGGGCTCAGTGCGATGACTCTTCGCATTGCTCGGCCTCCGCGCTTCATGGTGGTCCGGGGCCGCTGGAGTGGCGCCGATGAGACACGGCAGATCGTCTTGACGGCTGCAGTGAGTTGAAGGAAGCTGCTACCGAGGTGAGGATAGGGGACGGCAGCTGCGAATGCCGTTGGTCGTGAGCGTCCGTTGACGAATGCATGCGTCAGCGATTCAATGCTTCGCGAGCAATTGCGTTCGAAGGCTTCACGACAGCGCGGCCACTGTGGCCTCGCTCGTCGAGCGCAACACGGGAAGAGACTTCAATGCTCTTCTTCAAAACTCACGGAGGGCAGATCGCATGGTGCCAGGTAATGGGCGGATGAGATTCGGAGCCGCGTTATCGCGACGGCTGTCGAGTTCGATCTTCGCGGTAACACTGTCGGGGGTCGCGGGCTACTTCATCGACACGAGTTCGGACGCGCAAGCGACGACTACCGTGACCACGGCGCACTCGCCGAAGGGATCGTTCGACGTTCGGCTCAGCCCCTCGGCGCAGCCCACCGCAGATGGCGACGAACTGCGGGTCAAGGTAACCCTTAACAATCGTACGTCGGGTGAGCTCGATACCGCTTTGGGATTCACGTTACTGGACGATACGGGCGAAGTCTGGCTCCCGGAGACGATCACGACACCTGGACGTGTGCCAGGTAAGAGTATCGCGGTCCAGGACTTCATCGTGCCGCCGGGTTTGCCGGACGGCCACTACCGTCTAGAAGTCAGCACGGGCTCGCGTAGCAAGCCGGGCGAGCACCCCGAGACGCACGTCCAAAACGTCTATCTAGCAATCAGCTCAGGTGCCCTGTCCCTTCCGTCCCCAGGTGACTGGTTGGTGAAGTCACGGGCAATGATCGACCAAAACGTCCCGAACCCGAATCGACCGAACGCGAACCCTGCCAGCGACGAAGAGGGTAGCGGCGACACCCAACAGACGGAGACCGGCAGATGATGTCTCAATCGCCCAAGAACGCAAGGACGCACCGTGGATTTCTTCCGCTGATCGCCGTCGCCCTCGGTCTGTACCTATACGCAACCCCTGCGCTAGCCGTCACAGGGACGATCTCGGGAACTCAGTCGGTGATGAGTAACCAAGGCAACTTCTGTTCGACCAGCCTGGGCATGGACTGTACCAATGCGAGGTTTCCAGCAAACCAGGGCGCAGGAAACGCAGTGCCTTTTAAGCGCATCCGCGTCGAGGTTTGGCGCACCGACACGAACGGCAACGTGCTCGGTACCCAGCCCATTGGAACCTCGTATACGAACTTGACCGGCGCGTACACGGTGTCGTGGTCGTACTCATCCACACCGGCGCGTGTTCGCGTCGATTTCGTCTACTGTCACCAGGACAATCGCTTCTGCGTCCAGAGCGAGACGGGATTACAGTGGTACAACACCATGCACTCCAACGTGATCCCGATTGCCAACCAGGACGTACCGCTCGGCAGCTGGACCTGGAGCAACAGCAACATCGGGAACGTCTACGACGGCGCCTCGAGGGTCTGGGAGGAAGCGTTTCGCTACTCTGGCCAACTACAGTCGGTCTTCAATGCCGTCACCATCCGGTACCCTGACAGTAGCCAAGGGCCCGGCGACGCCATCACCACCGGAGCCAACAAGACGGTTTCGATGGCCGACGACTGCGTCAGCATGCCGATGAACTGCATCGCACACGAGTTTGGTCACATGGCATCTTATCTCCTGAAGCCATTCAAGTTCTGCGGCATCTACTCGAGCAGTTTCGCGGTGACGTCGTCAGAGAAGTATTGCACGGCATTCGAAGAAGGTCTGGCGCAGTTCCTGGCGCAAGTCTCATTCTATTGGTTCCAGGCTCCGGCACCGCGCTACTGCATTTCCGCTTCGGCGTGTGGTCCATCGGGCGGGTGGAGCCTCGAAACGTCATCAGGCAGCACTTGCCCTGCCGGCAGTCCTCGTGACTCGATGATCACTTCTGCGCGATACCTCTGGGACGCCTACGACACAGTGAACGATAGCTACGGTGACAGTCTCAACTGGGATTATTTCTACCTGGTCAACAAGATCTCGACCTGGGCCAGCGGCACTGCAAACAATCAACACGTGGTTGACGAACCCTGGAACAGCGCATTGACGAGCGTGGATGACGACGCGGGCCGTGCAGCATCCGACTATCAGTTTCTGATCGATACAGCGGCGGCACCGAGCACGACGCAGTATCAAAACAACTGCAGTCCTGGCGGCGACTGATCACTTGCCAAGCCGAGGGGCGAAGAGTGCTCAAATCTAGACTATACTGGGGGCCGACGTTGCTCTTGTGTGTACTGGCACTCTTCGCCGCTCGGGGGCTGCGTGAAGCGCCCGCAGTCGACAAGGGACCAAAGCTTCGCGCGCTCGGAACCGGACAGATGCGCCGAACGCTACCGCCCCAACGTCTGCCGCTGGCTCCGCGCCGTTCCCGCATTCGTCCCGAGCCCGAATTGGAGCGCACTCGGAGCGCAGTATCGGCTGAAAGTTATGGTTTGCGCCCGCCGGGCCGCTTTCACGAGCGATCGCCAGAAGAGTGGCAAGGCATGCTTGTCGATCTGTCTGCAACGCCACCCTGCTACGAGGGGTTCTGTCAAAGCGCGCTGGCTTGCGTTGAGCAGCAGTGTGGACCCTGTTCCAACGACGCTCAGTGCCTGGCCGGCGAGGGCTGCGTGCTGGACCACTGCGTCCCCATTGGACAGATCAAGTGCCGGCATGCCGCCGAGTGTCCTGCGGGCGAGACTTGCATGCTGTCGGGCGTATCAGATGATCTGCGCGGAAATCGTGATATGCTCGCTGTATGTTCGGGCTCCGTTCCAGTCCCCCCGCAAGTCAGTGCCGAACTGCCGCCGGAAGCGTTCCTCGGCACCGACGTGCTCGCAAACCGCCTGGGCGCAGCCATGGACCGCGCAAGCAGGCAATGAGCGGACTTCGAATTATAGGCGCGCTTGCGCTGCTAGGCGGCATCGGCTGCAGTGAGTCAAGTGACACTCGTGGCTCGAATCCTGCTGAAGGCTTGCTGGAAGGCAGTGTCGACGCGGGGCCACGGAATACGCCCGACTCGAGGCTCACAGAAGACCCGGCGCAAAGCAGTGTCGACGCGGGCTTGACGAGCGAGCTCCCACAATGCCCCGACGTCAGCAGCGCTTCGGGTTTCGGGGTCAGCGCCGAGGGACAGTGTAGCCCGGCGTCGTTCACGGGCGAAGGCGCGGTCATCGACGTCGTCCAGAACGCTGCCAGAACCGAGTACCGAATCGCGTTCGAAGGCGTCGAGGCGTCAGAGGACTGCGGGCCACTGGCCCCAAGTGCTCTGATCATCGTCAACGCGGGATCTCCGGTCGACGTGGCACTGGGCGCCGGTCAGTCCGTGAATGTGGTCTTCCACACGCTCAGCGACGCGACCGCGGGCAATCTGTGGACGTACTTGGAGCTGCGTGATCCGAACAGCGGTTCTCTGCTCTTCCTCCATCACTTCTACGATAGTCGCTTCCTCGAGGCGGGCCACTTGCACGTGGGTGACGAATTCTCCTTCAAGCTGGCCCATCCGTGCCGGTTCGAGCACGCCTGCTACCGAACGGCGGAGCGCTATCGCTTGATCGACGCCGAACGCGGCATCGACGTGAGCGAGTACGAGAGCGCCGAGGCCACTGTCCGCGGTCAGCGTTTCGGCGTCTACGTGCGCTCAGCGAGACGGCAGGCCGACTTCCGACAAGGCGAGTGCGCGGGTGCTCGGGCGGATCTCGGTACCTTTCTCGCCCTGGACATCGTGGCACGAGCACCCGAGTGAGCCTCGCGCCGCTCGCTGAGCGCCAACGGGCGACGCGCCTGCCGGCGGTGTCGGGCAGGAAGGAGGCGGCGGGCTGCGCAGCAAATGGCAACGGCGCGCGGGAGTTCCGCGCGCCGTTGAGAGACGAGCCGAGGTCAACGCGCCGGTCGGCGCGTTGCGCACGAGCCGCGTCTCAGTGGTGGATCACTTCAGCCGTTTGAAGACCGGCAAAGTTATTGCGTGCGAAACCTTGCTCGTCCGCCGTGAAGTCGCGATCGGCTGGAGCGTTGGTCCCGGTGAACGTGATCGAGTCGAGCACCAGCGTGGGGGCCGGGCCAGCGTAGGAACCACCGGCAAACACCACCGGCTTCGAGACGACCGCCGTCGCAACCGCTGCCGTGCTGCTGGCTGATCCCCCGCCGCAGCTCTACGTGCTGGCCGGTGAGAAAACTGGCCATCGAAGGCGAAGTGAAGCAGCCCGAGAACGCTTGCAGCAGCTGGACGAAGGAAGCTACGATGGGGGCGTCCGACACGTTTCGCTTTCTGTGTGAGGTTGTGTGGTAACTCCTTCATCGCAGAAGCCGATCGTCATGGATACCCCTCTCGTGCACGTCGCTCGCGATGCCGCACGGAGGTGTGTCTGGTGCGCCGCAATGAACGGCACGACGTGCGCCCCTCCCGTGGCGCGCGCAGCGCGACACTTGGGAGGGGGCGCCACGCGCAGGCGGCGCAGCCGCCGAGCATGGCGCGGGGTGGGCAACCCCTTTAAAAGGTGCTCAACATGAGACTAGTAACGCGAGTCCACTGACCCGGGTCATGTTGCCACACCTCTGCAACACGTTCGCTGAGACAGAAACGACGCACGATGCCGACTGAAACACGCGAAGTGAGCCCGGGCAGCCACCCACGTCAGGTGAAGACGGCGGACGGGCAGTTGCTGCAGGTGCCCGCGGACTGGAGCTTGCTGCCGCCCGGCGATGCCGCGCTCAGCCGGCGCGTGAAGAGCGAGGGACCTTGCTGGTGTGTGAAGGAGAAGCGTGGCCGCAAGCTGTTCTCGCGCGGCATCTGGGCGCCGCACGAGCGCATCGAGCGCGTGCGCGCGGAGCTCGCGCTGGAGCGCGCGCAACCGCAGTACCAGCGCCAGCTCGACGCCGGCCGGCAGCGCCGCGCGCGCGCCGAGCAGGTCTACGCCGGCGACTTCGAGGCTGCGGTGTTGCACTTTTTGGGCTTCGCGGAGCGGCACCTCGCGCTGGCGCGGCGCCTGGCGCAGGCGGTCGCCGCGCATGCCGTTCCGGTCGGCAGCGGCACCGTGGCGCGTACGCAGCGCATCCCGATCGAGCGGCGCGCCGAGGCGGCGGCGATCGCCTGGATGCGCCATCAGACGACGGCCTATGACGACATGCAGATCCCGCGCGTGAAGGGCATGCGCCGCGAGGTGCGCCGCATGCTCGCGCAGCGCTCGCGCGAACTGCTGCGCGTGTATCGGGACGGCCGGAATGTGGACGCGGGGGCTTGCCCGCTGCAGCGAGCGCTGGCGCGGGTCGCTGAATGAGCTGGCGGCTGCGCTGGATTCGTTGCAGGATCCGGCCCATGCCGAGCCGGACGAGACCGGGGCTGCTGGGATGGGGGCTGATGCTCCAGGCGCTGGCTTGCGGCGGCAAGGTCGAGAGCCAGGGCTCCGAGCCGCAGAACGCTGCGCCGACCATGTCCCCGCCGTACCTCGGGGCAACGCCGCCGCCGCGGCGCAGGCCAGCGCCGCCGGCCTCCGCTCCGCCGCAGGCGCCGGTTCCGGCGAGCATCCTCGGGATGCAGCCCATGGTGGCTCCGGCGCCCGACCCGGGCGGGGAGTACCCGATCTACACGCCGGATAGCCCGAAAGCAGCGGCGCAGGCTGTGTTGATCGCCTACTGCCGCGACTGTCACGGGCCCAACGCACCGGTGGAGGGTTCCGGCGGAATCCGCTTCATCGGCGATCTCGAACAGCTGGTCGCCGCGGGGCTGATCGTGCCGTTGAGCTCCGCCACCTCGCGCATCGTCATCGTCATGCGCGAGGGGAGCATGCCGCCGCCCAGCGCGGGCGTGTTACCGGTGACGGAGGCGGACCTCGAGATCGTCACCCGCTACATCGACAACCCCTTTTTCTTTCCCGGCGTGACGCCTCCCGGGCAGTTATCTGGGCCGACAGCTGGTGAGCCGACAGCTGGTGACCCGACAGCTGATGACCCGGCGGCTGGTGCCCCGTTGCCTGCTGCTCCGTTGCCTGCTGCTCCGTCGGAAGGTGAGCCGCCGCCTGCGGCTCCGCCGCCGGAGGTGGCGCCGCCGTTGGCCGCCGATGCCGGTGTCGATGTCGGAGGAGAGGTGGGAACGGAGTCCCCGATCGGCGGCGCCGATGCTGTGGACGAGCCGCCGCTGGTCGGCGCCCCGGATGCCGGCGCCGACCCCGCGGAGTGAGCAGGCCGCTCAGAGCTTGATCACGATCTTGCCCTTGATGCCGCCCGCCTCGATCTTGCGGTGCGCATCGGCGATCTTGTCGAGCGGGAAGACGGAGTCGATCAACGGCTTCAGCTGACGCCGCTCGAGCAGGGTCTTCATGGCCTGGATCTTGGCTTCGGTACGCTCCATGAAGCCGAAGTACAGGGTCTGATTCTTGATCTGCATGCCCTGCAGCGAGCCCTCCAGATTGACGATCGTGGCCAGCTTGCCATAGGCGCGAACCGCCTGGATCGAACGGCTGATGGTGTCCCCGCCGACCGTGTCGTAGGCGGCATCGACGCCGCGACCATCCGTCAAGCGCAACACCTCGGCCTCGAACTGCTTCTTCTGGTAGTCGATCACCTCGTCCGCGCCGAGGCTCTTGATCAGCTCGGTGTTGGCAGCGCGCCCTGTCGCCAGCACGCGCGCGCCCGCCGCCCTGGCGAGCTGCACGGCGAAATGGCCCACTCCGCCGGCGCCGGCGTGGATCAACACCGTGTCGCCCGGCTTGGTCTGGAAGAACGTGATCACCGCGTCGTACGCGGTGATCGCGGCGAGCGGCACGGCCGCAGCCTGCTCGAACTCCAGCAGCGACGGCTTGAGCGCCAGGATCTCCTCGTCCTCCACGTGGTACTGGGCGTACGTGCCCTGGCGACCGAAAATGCGCGCGCTGTAGAAGACCTCGTCACCCGGCTTGAAGCGCGTGGCTTGCGCGCCGACCGCTTCCACGACGCCCGCCGCGTCGTAGCCGAGGATCGCTGGCATCGGAACGCCTGCCCAGGCGCCAGACTTGCGGATCTTGTAGTCGACGGGATTGACGGAGGCGGCGATGACGCGCACCAGCACTTGCTTCGGGCCCGGCACCGGGCGCGCCACGTCGGCGATCTCGAAGCGCTCGGGACCGCCAAAATCACGGATGATGGCTGCTTTCATGCCGCCACTGTGCCGGATGACGGCCGGTGCTGTCGAACCGTTTGCTCGCTCGTGTCCACGGGCGCACACGGCCGGCGATACGGATTGGCGCGTGCTCTCAGATCGCACGAGCTGACAGACGGCTGGCCTGTCACGGCGCGATTCGCGCTTTGCGAATCTGCATTCAGCAAGGAATCAGGCTGCATTCGCGCCTGCTACGCGCCCTCGCGCTGCGTGATGCCCGTGCGCGCTACAGAAGTCGATCGATGCGATCTGGCAAACGCAGGCGAAATTCCGCATTGCAAAGACAAAGCGCCGCGTGGTTAAGGGGCGCGCATGAACAATACCTACATCGCCGTTAACGGCGTCACGCGCACGGTTGCGCGTCTTCTTGCAGCTTCCACCCTGTGCATCGCGAGCGCGAGCGCCGCGCCCGCGAGCGCCGAGCCGACCGCAGTCAGCGCGCTCGAGAGCGCCTGCGCGAGCGGCGATGCGGTGCAGTGCAACGACCTGGGCGTCAGCTACGTGCACGGCTACGGCGTGCCTGCGGATCCCGAGCGCGCCTTCCGCGCCTTCGCGCGCGCGTGCAGCGGCGCCAGCTCCGATGGCTGCAGCAACCTGGGCGCTCTGTACGAGAGTGGAGTGGGTGTCGCGGCGGATCCGGGCAAGGCGGCCGAGATGTATGAGCGCGCCTGCAGCGCGGGCAACGCCCTCGGCTGCTCCAACCTGGGCGCGCTCTACGCGCGCGGCCGCGGCGTCCAACGCAACGTGGTACAAGCCCAGCGCCTGTTCCTGCTCGCGTGCGAGAACGGCAGCGCCGCCGGCTGCAACAACCTGATGCAGTACTCGTCGTCTTCGCACTCCTGAGCCGCGGCCCACGCGGCGCGTGCGCGCGCTCCCGCTCACCGGCAACGCCGGGGCCTCGAGCCCGTCCGGAGCGCGCGGCGCGCCGCACCACCACCCGGCGAATCCAGCGCCCTCGACCGCGGTGGGGGAAAGAGGGCTCGGCGCTGCAGCAAACCGCAAGCCACCAGGATGACCCCACTCCGAGCTGCGTACGGAAATGTGCGCGCTCCGCAGAGCCGGCGCTGCGCGCCGGCTCTGCGCGCGCCCGGGTGCTAACCTGATGCGAGCGCCGCTGCCCGCGCGGCACGCGGCGATCGCGACCCATGCACGACGACCCCGCCGCTCCGAGCCAGGCCCGCGCCGAGCCGCCGCGCGCCGCGATCGTGCGAGCCGTGCTCGGCTGGTTTGGCTGGAGGCTGGCGGGCGAGCCACCGGCGGCGCCCCGCTGCGTGATTGTCTTCGCGCCGCACACCTCCAACTGGGACTTCCCGCTCTTGCTCTTGGTGCGCATCGCCGTCGGGCGCCACGTGCGCTACCTCGCCAAGCACACCCTGCTGCAGGGCCCCTTCGGCTGGTTCTTTCGCGCCACCGGCGCGATCCCGGTCGAACGCAGCCAGCACCAGGACCTCGTCCGCTACCTGAGCGAAGTCTTCGAGCGCAGCCCTGCGCTCTGGCTCGCGCTCTCGCCCGAAGGCACCCGCAAGAAGACCGACCACTGGAAGAGCGGCTTCTACTACATCGCGCTCGAAGCGCGCGTCCCCGTGCTGCTCGTGTTCGTGGACGCCGAGCGCCGCGAGTGCGGTGTCGGACCGCTGATCGAGCTCAGCGGAGACCCGGAGCGCGATCTCGAGCCGATCCGCGCCTTCTACGCCGACAAGCGCGGCATCGTGCCCGAGAACGCGAGCGACATTCGTTGGAAGCCCTGACGCGCGTGTGAGGGTGCACGGTGGGCACATGCTGGGGTCGCGGAGGGACTCGCGAGGGCGAGCCCCTCTGGAGGGATGCGCGGAAAGCTCAGTTGTTGCCGAGCAGGCCCAGCATGGCTTGCCCATAACGCTTGCCGAACTCGCGCTGGGCCACCACATCGAAATGGAGGTTGCCGTACATGTCCTGGGACGCCGGCACCGCTCGGAAGCTCGCGTCCGCCTTGGCGACAGCGGCTCTGGAGATCGTGTTCGGCAGCCCGTCGATCACCGCATTCATGCCGCCGCAACAACCGGAGGGGAGCAACTCGCCTGCCACGAAGGGTGCGTTCGGGGCATTCAGATCGGAGCGCAGTCGGTCCACCACATTCTTGACCCGTGCGGGCCAGGTACTGGTGTTCCCGGCATCGCTCTCACCCTGATGGAAGATCATGCCGCGGATTTCGCCGCGCTGTTGCGCCATCCGGGCGCGATTCAGCAGGTTGTTGTAGTTGGTCTGCCCGGGCTGGAAGGTGTCGATGCTCACGCCGGGCACGGCAGCGGGGACGAGCAGGATCGTGTCGTTCGGGAAGGCGTCGGCGATCGTCTTTCCGAAGTAATCGCCGGGGCCCACGCCGGGGCCTTGCCCGCCCGTGCCGGGCTGCCCCACACAGCCGTGCAGCGGGGGTTGGGCGGGCACCCACTGATTGGTGCCGTGCTTGCTGCAGTTGGTGATGGTCAGCACCTCGACGCGCGGGTTGATCGCGAGATCTTGCTGCTGGGGGTTGGGCACGCCCCACATATTGGACTGCCCAAACAGCAGGAAGACCTGCGTTCGCCCTGCCGGCGGCGGCTGCTGGGGCGGGGTCTGGTCGGGCGGCGGCTGTTGAGGGGGTGGCTGCTCGGGCGTTTGCTCGGGTGGAGTTGGCGGCGGAGTTTGCGCCGGAGGCGTCGCCGTGTCCGTGCCGGTGTCGGTATTCTGCGGCGGGGGCGCTACGGGCGTATTGCTGCCTGCGGGTGGGCCTTCGCTGTTGCTCGGTGGAGTGGCGACGCCGGAGGGCTGCTCGCTGCCGCTCGTCGCGGGGGTGTCGGTGTTGGGCGCGGGCGTGTTCGGCTGCGCGAGGGCGTCACCCGAGTAGGGGGGGATCACCGCGCCAGGGGTGTCTTCGGACGCGCCGTCGCCGCTGCACGCGGCCAGGAACAAGGCGGCCGCGCTGATGAGCCCGGTACCCAAGCCAAATCGCTGGAAAACGTTTCCCATGAATGCCCTCGCTGCAACTCCAGACTGGCAATTTACCCGAATCGGTAATCGGTGGAAACGCTTCCCAAACTCGTGCTCTTCTTTGAGCCTCGAGGGCGCCGCGGGCTTTGTTGTTCCTGGAGTTTGGTGGCAGGGCGGCAATCTTTCGGAGGTGCCATCGGGGAAAAGCGGGCCAATGCCGGCCGCGATCGGCACAGTTCGCCGGGTGAGGGGGAGAGAAGGCGCGAGGTGGCCTCGTGGGCGTGGTCACGATCCGCGCTGGCGGCCCGAGCGCAGCGGGTGGGGCGGAGGGGTCTGCGCCGTCGGGAACGAGGTTCCCTCGGGGTCCTCGGGAACTCGAAATTGGAGTCGCAGAGGGGGGCGCCAGCGAGGGTGCGAAGGCGCGCTCGTGATGAGACAGAGTTCCGGTCAGCGGGGGATGCGAGCGGGCAGGGGGGAATCCTGGAGGCGTGGAGGGCGGTTTGTCACGAGCCCACTCGATCGAGCGCCGCTCGTGTCCGAAGCGTATCCGTGCCCACGTGGGCGGGGTCAGGATTCGTGCTGGAGCGCTGTGATGCCGACGGAGGCGCCGGTGTTTCAGCTGCCGGGTAGTGCCGAGCGGTGGAAGTGGACGATCTGCCAGCCGTCGGCGCGTTTCTCGAGTACGAAGCTGACGCGGCCGTCGCGTTGGTAGGTGCTGCCGTCTTTCGTGCCGGTGACGCGGTCGAGGCCTGTGACGAGGACCACGGTGTCGGAGAGGACCTTCACGGAGTGGTCGAGCAGCTGGGCGCCGCGGGGGTTGTCCTTGGTCAAGGCGGCTTCGAAGTAGCTGCGGATGTCCGCAGGGGCCGTGACCAGGCTCTTGCTGCCGGTGCCAAAGAACAAGGCATCGGGCGCGTAGAGGCTGGCGATCGTGTCGACGTTGGATTCGTTGAAAGCCGTCGCCCAGCGCTGGACGATCTGCAGCGCGTCCCGTTCCGGGTTGGCGGGGGTGGCACGGCATGCGGGCAGGGTCAGGGCGCCGGCGATCGCCGCTGCCGTGAGCCGTGTGAACTGGCTTTTCATGGCAGCATTCCCGTCCACCGTCAGGGCGGCGTCAAGTCCGCAGGGATGCACTGCGAGCGCGATCTAGCCGAATTGCGAGTAGTCGCGCACTCGTACCGTGTCGTGCAGGCGCGCGCGCAGGCGGCCGAGCGCCGAGAGAGCGCGCAGCAGGGGCTGGGGTAAGCCTGCGAGGGCGCGCAGCACCTGGGTCTGGAGCCAGAGCGCGCCGCGGCTGTCCGGGATCAGCTGGCGAGCCATCTGCAACGCAAAGGCGCGGCTGGCTTGGACGTAGTCGCCGAGCGCGGCCTCGTAGGCGGGGAAGGCGAGGGCGTGATCGCCGCGCGCCACCGCCAGCTCGCCCGCGAGCACATACGCTCCGACCACCGCGAGCGTGGTGCTGCCGCCGACGGCGGGCCCCGGGCAGTAGCCGGCGTCACCCGCCAGCGTGACGCGTCCGTGCGACCAGCTGTCCATGCGCAGCTGGGTGATCGAGTCGAAGTAGAAGGGAGCGTCGCTCTCGAGCTCGGCGAGCAGGCGCGGCAGCTCCCAGCCGAGCCCCGCAAATGCGTCGCGAACGCACTGCTTCTGGGCCGCCACGTCCCGGTGATGGATGGGCAGCGGCCGTTCGCTGCGCCAGAAGAACACGGCGCGCGCGTCCGGTAGGTTGCGCGCGCTGTACAGTCCGACCACGCGGCGTACGCTGCTGTACAACATCACCCGGTTGCTGAGCTGGAGATGGTTGGGCAGGGTCAAGACCGCGAGGTAGGCGCCCAGGTAGTGGCTGAAATCCGATTCGGGGCCGAAGACGAGCCGCCGCACTGCCGAGTGTAGCCCGTCGGCTCCGATCACGAGCTCGAAGCGGCGCGATGGGCCGTGCTCGAAGTCCACGTCGACCCCGCTCTCGTCCTGGCGGAGCGCGCGGATCGAGTCGCCGAATCGCGTTTCCACACGGCCGCCCAGGGCGCCGTGCAGGAGCTCGCTCAGCTCATCGCGCAGAATCTCCAGGTGCCGATCCGAGAAGGCCGCCATGACTCGTGCCAGGTTCACCTCGACAGGTGGGGGGCCCTCGCGCAACAGCGTCATGTGATCGGTGCCGGTGCTCCGGCTCTGGACCAGCGGCAGCAAGCCCATGCGGTCCACGATCTCCAGCGAGGGGCTGAACAGGTCGACGGCGTGCCCGCCCGTCTTGCGCGCGCCCGGCGCCCGTTCCACGAGCGTCGGCTGGAAGCCGTAACGCTGCAGCCAATAGGCCAGCACCGGGCCGGCGATGCTCGCCCCCGAAATCAGGATCCGCATGGCACTCCTCGCTTTACTCCTTGGAGGTCTAACTTACCTACCGGTAAGTAATTTTAGGAAAGCACCGAACCCGGGCCCGGGCAAGGGATACTTTTCTGACGTCGGCCGCAGTACACTGATGAAATGGCGAGACCGACGGACACCCGCAAGCGCATCCTGTCCGCCGCGCGCGAGTTGTTCATGGAGCGAGGCGTCCAGCAGACCAGCCTGCGCGACA
Source organism: Polyangiaceae bacterium (assembly GCA_035760985.1). GTDB lineage: Bacteria > Myxococcota_A > Polyangia > Polyangiales > Polyangiaceae > SZUA-265. The sequence goes on along the minus strand of DASTRX010000021.1, from coordinate 30,470 downwards.
TCGCCGAGCACCTGGGGCTGACCAAGCCGGCGCTCTATTACCATTTCGATTCGCGCGAAGCCCTGCTGGCCAGCCTGGTCCAGCCCCTGATCGACGATTGTGAAGCGTTCGTCGCGCAGCGAGCCGGAGCGCCGCCCGCCGATCTGCCGGCGCTGCTCTCCGACTACTTCGAGCTCCTGCACCGCCACCGCGAGCTGCTGACGCTCCTGGTCCGCGACCTGTCCACGCTCGGTGCGCTCGATCTGGGGCAGCGCCTGCTCGAATGGCGGCAGCGCATCACCGTGCTTCTGGTGGGCTCTCGCGCGTCACTAGCCGATCGCGTGCGCGCGACGGTGGCGATCGGCGGGCTTTCGGACTGCATCGTGGAGCTGCCGGGGGAGCCCATGGACAAGGTGAAGGCCCACGCCGTGGCAGCGGCGCTCGCCGTCCTGGAGCGGCCAAAGGCCAGTGTAGGTGCTCCTGCGCGCAGGCCGCGCGCTCCTGCGCGGCGCTCGTAGCCGCTGATCGGCATCGACGCTTGCGCAGCCTGTGCAGCTGCACATGTCGCGCTGCGCAAGCTGTGCGGCCCGCGCAGGGGGCCCTGTCTCATGGCGAGCCGCGCGCTTTCGAGCCGCTGCCGCCCACGCCGAAACAGTGAGCTCGAAAGGATTCTCAAATCCTCACGCAGGCTGAACACGTCGCCGCCCGCCTTCGGTGCAGCGCTCGACGCGGGGCATGCCGCAAGGGAACGCGTTTCGATTGGTAAGGGCTTTGCATTAACGCGGCGAAACTCGGTCGGCGAGCGGGCGCCGAGCTTTGAAGACGTTGAAAGGCCAAACAGACATGAAGTTCCTCCAGAGCGCCAGTCGCTGGATCAGGCCGATCACGGGGGTGGCCCTGCTGATCGCTTGCGGGGCACCGCTCGAAGATTCTCCCTACAGTGACGACAGCACCGGCGACGAGCAACTCGCCAGCCAGGATGAAAACGAGTTCGGCAGCTCGGAGGAGGCGCTGAGCGCGTCCTGCGGAGGCTCGGACGACTCCAACATGCTCGCCGCGGGCCTGGCCGTCGCCATCGCGAAAGAGCTCGGCCGCTGGGATGTGAACACCGACTTCGTGGTGAGCAACGGCAAGCTCGCGCTCTCCACGACGGGCGCGCTGCACTGCGGCTCGAACTGCCCGCGCATCGCAGCGCTGCTGGCGATGCAGGACGATACGACCAGCACCTATCCCAATCACATCCCGGCCAACTTCCGGGCGAACCTCACCAACTGGTACGGCAAGCAGAAGGCGACCCTCACCAACCTGGTGGCGACCAAGCTGACACGCGACGAGGGTATCTTCCAGATCCGCTCGAAGCTCACCGGCAAGTACATCGTGCCGCAGAACGGATCGACCTCGAGCGGCGTGGTGCTGGAGGAGTCCGATCAGTACACCGGGACCACCGCCTCGCAATGGCGCGTGAAGTTGAATGGCACGAAGCGCCAGCTGGTCAACATCAAGAGCGGCCTGTGCATGGATCTGGCCTCGAACACCAGCGGCTCGACGACGATCGTGCAGCGCGCCTGCAGCGGCGTCAAAACGCAGGACTTCCGGCTCGGCCTGATGAACCCCGGTCTCCTGAGCATTCGCAGCGACTACAACCTGGCCCTCATCCCCCAGGGCGGGTCGTACAACAACGGCACGGACATCGTGCAGTCGACGGTGACCGGCGCGCTGCAAGAGCAGTGGGTGTTCCAGCCTTACGGCAGCGGCGTACACCGTGACCTGACCGAGACCATCAACGCCGTCTTCAGCCTGAAGGTCGCGCACACGGGCTACGGGCTGGCGATCTCGACCAGCAGCACGAGCGATGGCGTGGGCGTGGTGCAGCAGCCCTACAATGCCAACGACGACCGTTTCCACTGGTATGTGACCCAGGTCGGCACGGTCAACAACCAAGGCTCCATACAGATCCAGTATCAGTTCGAGAACCGGCGCACCGGCAAATGCCTCGACCTGGACGGAAGCAGCCCGAAGCGCCTGATTCAGCGCACGTGCTCCACCTCCTACTCGCAACGCTTCGTGCTCGCCCCCACCGGCAATTTGCGCAACGTCGCCTACACGGTCAACGGCAAGACGGTGGACGTGCAGAACGGCTCGACCTCCTCGGGCGCGGCGCTGGTCGAGGGCTCCGGCAACGGCTGGCAGATGTACAATATGATCACGTTCGAGCCGATCCTGGCGATCGAGCCCCACCGCCTCAGCTATTCGTACACGGCGGCGAATGCCGCGGCCTGCGGCAACTACGACTGGTATCAGATCACGCAGCCCAACGGCATGGCCCTGGCCGATCCGGCCTCGACCTGGGTTCAGCTGATCTTTGCCGGCGGCAAGCAGAGCGCCACCGGCAAGGATATCAATCCGTACATCGCGCAGCAGGTCAACGGCAACCAGGTCGCGATCGATCCCACTTACGGGCTCGATGAGAGCAGCCAGAGCAGCACGGGCGCGTGCTCGGCATCTTGCGTCGCGATCAGCGTGTCCAAGAGCCTGGCGGGCCAGTGCTGCTCGTGCAACGGCTTGACCAAGACGTTCAAGAAGTCCACGAGCAACGCCATCACTTACCTGTGTCAGTGAGCGGCGCGCGGCGCTGAGCGTCCCGCTCCAGCGCCCCAACCAGCGGCCCGGCGGCAAGCCGGGCCGCCGCCGTTTTGTCGTCGCTTCAGAAGGAGAGCTCGCTGGCGAGCCCCAGCGAAGGCCCGCCGCTCACCGCGTTGCGCGCCTGGTAGCCGCCGAGCGCCGAGATCCGGAAGGACTGGCTGAGCTGCGCGCCGAGCTGCGCGAGCAGGCGCACGCCGTACTCGTCGGCGTTGGGCATGTTGGTGGCCTCGATGATCGGCGAGAGCATGAGCCGGTCGCTCATCACGATGTCGACCTTGGTGAAGAAGCGCGAGCCAAAGCCCTGGATGCTCTCGAAGCCCAGGCTCAGATTGCCGCCGTACGGGTCGCCGAAGGTCAGCTCGGCGCCCGCGCCCATCGAGAAGTCCACCTCGGTGACTCCGGTGACCAGGTGACCGCCGAGGTGCACGCCGTCGACCATCCGGAGCGTGACCCAGGGAGCGGCATAGTTGAGCCCGACCTCTTTCTCACCGCTGTCCCCGTTCGTGTGCGGTGACGTGCCGCGCACCAGGCCGAGCCGGACACCAAACTCGCTGATCGTGCGCAGGGGTCGATAGGCGTAGCTGGCTTCCAGGCGGTAGTAGTGGTCATCCACCGACTGCGACACCGGTGCCGCGTCCGGCGCGGGGCCGGCGAGCAGCCGGGTGCTCTTGCCGAAGGTCACCCACTCGCCGCTGACGCGCGCCGTGGAGCGCAAGCCATGCACGCGCTGCAGCGCGGCCTTCTCGGCCGCTTCCTCCTCATCGAGCTGGACCTGCACCTCGAACGGATGCTCGCGGCTGGCGAAGCCGGGGAGCCGTTGCCCGTCCGGCAGCTCCAGCTCGATGGCGTAGCTCAGGCCTCCGTCGCGCACGCTCTCCGGACCGATCACGGCCAGGTACGACTGAGCCCCGCGCTGAAAGGGCAGCTCGTGGTACGCGCTCTCGCCCGCCTCGCGATGGAGCAGCACGGCGCGCGCCAGCGCTTCTGGATGGCCGAAGTCCGCCAGCACCTGCAAGGGCTGCGCGGCCCGCGCATTGGAGATCGGTGCGTGATGCAGCTCGGGCAACACCGGAGCTGGAGCGGCGGCTGCGAGCGACGCCACCGAGGCGACCGCGGCAGCCAACGCGAGGGATCGCAACGTGACCTGCTGCATTACCATGAGTACAGGACTCCTCCCCCGAAGCCCGGTCCGGAGTGCTTGATGTTGCGGCCCTGGTAGGAGCCGCGGACGCTGAGGACCAGATCGGGCAGGATGCGGTAGCCCACCTGCGCGATGCCGCGCACGCCGACATCGCTCTGGCCGGTGGAAGTATCCTCCAGGCTGGCGTTGGCGTCCTGGGGGCGCACCTCGCCGTTCTGCACGACGACCCCGGCTGGCTGATTTCCCACCTCGGAGCGCAGCACGATCGGAAACATCGAGAGCGGCGCGATGGTCAGCTGGGTGATGCCGCGCACGCCGATGGTGCCCAGGATCTCTCCGCCGATGGTCACGTTGGTGCCCTGGTCGCTGCCGATCCGGAGGTGACCCTGCAGCCCTCCGCTCACGCCGTTGTCGTCCAGGCCGAGCAACGTGCGCGCGATCACCGAGACCGACTCGCGGAAGGCGTACTCTGCCTCCAGGTAGCCGTAGGTCAGCCCGACCTGGCGCGGCGACTTGCCGAGCTGATCGAGATCGACCAGCGTGCCGCCCACGCCGCGGTACACGCCGAAGCCGCTGCGCAACGCGCGCAGCTTGGTGTCGCGCAGGCGCAGGCCGAAGTCCGCTTCCAGGCGGTAGTCTCGATCATTGGCCTTCAGCCGGTTGTAGTCGGCATAATCCGCCACGAACTGCGCGGTCGCCGTGGGCCGCTGCGGCGGCTCGTAATCCCAGTCCGAGCGCGTGGGCACGTCGATCGGATCCTCCGACGTGCCCACCACGGGCCGGGCGCGGCCGGCGCCGTCGACCACCTCGACGAAGTACTGGAGCCCGGCGAGCTGCACGGCGGATCCCGGCACGGTGGCGACGAAGAAGCGAGGCGCCGCGGGCCGAGCTGCGAGCGACTGAAACGTGCTCACATCGCTGCTCTTGTAGTGCACGACGACGCCCGGCGCGCTGCGATCGAGCTCGACGCCGATGCTGAGCGGATCCCCCACCAGCGCCAGGCGCGGCCGCTGATGATGCGCGAGCCCGGGCACCGGCCTCGCCGCGGGGGCTTTTCCCTTCGTTTGCAGCAGGGCGCGCAGCTGCTCGGCTTGCTCCTCGAGCGCGGCAGCGAAGCGGTTGTCCGGGTGCTGCTGGGTGAAGCGCGCGTAGGCCTCGATGCGCGCCTGCGGGGCGGCGCCGTGCAGCTCCGTGAACAGCAGGGAGAGCGCCTGGGCGTCGCCATCCGTCGCGGCGACCGGCGCGGCGACCGGCGCGGCGCTCCCGCTCGGAGCCGCCACCGCGACGTCAGGCGGCGCGGCCGTCACCTCGCGCGGGCGAGCCACCCGCGCGATCACGATGTCGCCGGGCTCGGCAGGCCGATCGAGCGCGCCCGCGGCGCTGGCGAGGCTCATGTGAGGCCGCACTTGCCGCACCGAGAGCTGCCCGATCCGGAAGCGATCCTTGACGATCTTACCGGTCACCGGGTGCTTCAACTCGAGCGGGCGCCACAGCTCCACGGCCGCCGCGGGCGCGAGCCCCTGTGCCTCCGAGAGATCGAGGATCACGTCGTTGCCTTGCACGGCGATGACGCGGCCCTCGCGCTGCTCCGTCACGGCGCCGGCGGCATCGGGCGCAGCGGGCGCGGCGCTGCTCGCCTCCGGGGCTGCCGCGGGAAGCGGGGCAGCGGGGGTAGGTGCGGGTGCGGCCGCTGCCGGCGAGGTACCCGCTGGCGAGGTACCCGCTGGCGAGGTACCCGCTGGCGGAGCGCCGATCGGAGCAGCCCTTGCCTGCGCCCGCGCTGCGCCGGCGCGCGCGGGCGCCTCGCTCGTCTGCGCATTCGCCAGCGAGCTGCCCAGGGCCAGGACCAGCGAGAGCCCCGTCGACCAGTGCCGTTCGAACCGCGCGCGGCGGGCCCCCGCTGCGGCGATGTGCATCGTGTGAGACACGAAGGCGCGGGACTGCAAGCATCGGACCAGCGTCGGCCGGAGCCTCGGCTGCACGCCATCCAGCAGTTGCACCCGTGCAAAGGCTGCTGAGTCCGGCAAACGTGAAGTTCCCCGCGTGCCGGGCGTTCACAGCTGTGCTGAAACCACGGCAGTCGGCTGACGCAGCGTCGGGGGATTGCCGCCCACCGCTCCAGCGTCGCGGCGCCGCGTGCGCGCCTACCCACCCCTCCATCGCACGAAGGGTGCGCTCCGCGCCGGACTCGGTCATGCTACGGAGCAGGATGAAGGCGAGCCGGCGAGCGCGAGGGATGCACCGGCGTACCGTGAATCAGCTGGCGCTGTGGGGGCTGACCGCGGCCGCGCTGGGGCAGCTCGCGCGGTCGGCGCGCGCCGGCGGGAGCGAGGAGGTGCGCCTGGGCCTGGCGATCCATGTCGCCCGCGAGGCGGGCGAGCCTGTCGCGGACGAGGCGTTCATCGATCGTCAGGTGCAGACGGCCAACCTCATCTTCGCTCCCTACGGAGTGCAGCTCGAGCGGCGCGAGCGCCACGAGCGAGACGCTCGCGCCGCGCGCATGGAAACCCGCGCCGACCGAGACGCGCTCGGCGCCTTCGTGCGAGCACACTGGATCAATGTCTTCGTGGTGGCTTCATTGATGGATGTGGACGAGCCACAACGCGTCCGGCGCGGGGTGCACTGGCATTCCAGGAGCCATGCCCCCGCGCACTACCTGATCCTCTCCAAGATCTCGTTCGACGCCGTGCTCGCGCACGAGCTGGGCCACTTCCTCGGCAACCCGAGCCATAGCGAGACGCCCGGCAACTTGATGAGCTATCACCACACCGACGTGCTGCCGTTTCTCGATCCGCCTCAACAGCAGCGGCTTCAGCGCAGCCTTGCCGCGTATCTCCGGACGGGTGAGTTGCGGCGGCTGAAGGCCGAGCGCAAAGCAGGGGAGTGACGATCCGCCTCGGCGTGACCGGGCGGTGAGCTCAACGCGAGTGCGGCGCGGCTTCCAGCGTGTGGTGCGTCGGGGCGGAGATGCGCGGCAGCGAGAGCAGGGTGCCCAATCCGGCGAGGCCGACCAGCGCGTACACCACGCGGCTCGCAGTGCTAGTTTGTTCCTGAGCGCCGCCGCCAAAGATGGCGTCCACCAGGTTCCAGTTGAAGAAGCCGATCAGCCCCCAGTTGAGGGCGCCGATGCAAGCGATCGCAATGAGCGCCTTGACCAGGGCAGAAAGCCCCGTTTCGTGCGAGTCGTGAGCCATGAAATTCGTTCCTTTCCCAGGGTGCGAGCCCTTGAGTGCGCATCGAGGGGCAAGCATCGCGCCAGATCAGGGAACAAAGCTGAATCGGCAGCCTGGCAGGGCCGGGCCGTGTGTTGGGCTCATCCTGGAGGGGTACGATGCGCCCGGGTGGCGAGCCCTAAAAACCGGCTCAGGGCACCCGGCGGATCAGGTCATCCCCCGGCGAGCCGAGAGAGCCGCGCCCGCCCATGCCAGAGTCCCGCGCAGTCAACGGAGCCCGGAAATCTGCTTGTTACGCTGCGGCCACGCTCGGCCGACCGCGAATCTGGGTCTGTTCCGCGCGCCCTCGTGCGACAATGCCGGGCATGGATTCCATCCAAAACAGCTTTACTTACCACTTTAGCGCAGCCCGCTGGCTGGGCGCGGTCGTCGTCGCTCTCCCGCTCTTCGGCTGCGGTGATTCTTCAAAAAAACCAGAAGGGACCGAGGATGGTTCGGCGATGTCGGGCGACGTCGCCCCGGATGGCACCAGCCCGGGGAACGGCACGCCTCCGGCCAGCACGGGTACCGCTCCCGGCGATCCTGCCGCGGGGCTGAGCCCCGATCGGCCCGACCCTTGCCGCGGCGTGCCGCTGCCCGCGGGTCAGCACTTCGTCGCGCCGGGTCTGTGCGCGAGCGCCGTGGCCTTCGATCAGGAGGGGCTGCGCCAGATCACCTTTACCTCGAACGGCGATCTGATCGGCGTGCACGTCGACGGCCAGGTCGTGCGCTTTCGTGACAGCAACAACGACGGCAGGTTTCAAGGCTCTTCAGAGATTGTCATCCTCGGCTACACCGACGGCAACGGCAACAACGCGCACGTCGACGAGCAGGGCGGCTACCTGTATGCAGGCTCTCCCGATGGCGTGGTGCGCTGGCGCTATGACGATGACACCACCGAGTTCGACTCGCACGAGGACGTGGTCGTCAATCAGCCTTCAGACGGGGCCCACCCCTATCATACCGTCCACGTGTACGACGGCTGGCTCTACGTGCACTCGGGATCGGCTGCGAACATCATCGCCCCCGCTTCACCCCAGTACGATACCAACCGCGCCCTGCTGAAGCGCTTTCAGCTCTCGCAGTTCGATCCCGACGCGCCCTTCGACTGGTCCGAGGGCGAGGTGGTCGCATCCGGCCTGCGCAACATGGTCGGCTATTCGCGCGGCCCGGACGGCAATCTGTATGGCGTCGTCAACGGCATCGACGCGCTGGCCTACCGCGGGGAAGACGTGCGCGACGAAAATCCCGGCGAGCCCCTGGTGCGCCTGGATCCGGGCAGCACGTTCGGCTTTCCCTATTGTTTCACCGCGCAAAACATCGAGACCGCGGACGGCCCCGCGCCGCCCGGCGCGCAGCTCGCGTCCGAGGCGCAGGGCTTCACGAACCCGCACGATGACGCCTGGTGCCAGCAGAACTCGAAGCCGCCGTTGAGCTTCCTGCCGGCACACACCGCGCCGCTGGACATCGCGTTCTACACGCCCGGTCGGGTGCGCTCGCTGCCGCAGGCCTGGAGCGGCGGAGCGTTCGTGACCGAGCACGGCTCGGGCGAGTCCGATCCCTCCGTCGGCCACAACGTGGTCTTCTTCCCGTTCGGCGAGGGAGAGCCCAGCATGCCGCGCAGCACCGCCAACCCGCCCTCGTACCCTTACACGGTCGTCTTCGGTGGCGGCAGCTCGGCTGGCCACGTCGATGGAGAGTGGGGCTGGCGCAGCGGCGGCAACGGCGACGAGAATGTGCGACCGGTCGGCGTTGCGGTCTCGCCTGTCGATGGCGCGCTCTATGTGTCGAGCGATCGCGGCGGTGTGCTGTACCGGATCGGCGTGAAGCTTTGAGCTCGGTTGTGGAAACGGCGCTGCGCGTCGCCGCCGAGGTGGGCTCGCTCCTCGAACGGCTCGAGTGTGTCAGCGACACGGCGCAGCTGGGAGACGCGCTCGCGCACGGGGCCCAGAGGCTGGTCGGCGCCTCCAGCCTGTGCTTCCTGCCCTTCGGCAGGAGCGTGTCTTCCGTTTCGGTGGCGACGACGTTTCACGAGCGCCATTCCCGCGAGCAGCTGCTGGAGCTGGTGAGCAGGGAGTTTCCTTTGCAGGAGGAGGAGCTGGGGCGGGGAGGGCTGAGCGCGACGCAGCGCATTTTCGCGCTGCGCCGCCCTGCCGTCGATCTGAACGCCATGTTCGAGGGCGAAGGCCTCGAACGCAAGCGCTGCTACAACGAGTTCTGGCGCCCCTGCCACGTGGAGCGCCAGGCCTTCGCACCCCTCACCGGCGCGCGGCGCGCGCTCGGTTTTCTGTGCGCGGCGCGCGCGGCAAGCGAACCCGCGTTCCGCCCGGCGGAGCTCGAGCGGGTGGGCTGGCTGGGGCAGCAGGCAACGCGGGCGCTGGAGCGGCTCCGGTGCGACGAGGACGACCCGACCGGCGTGCTCGAAGCGCTCCGCCATCTACCCTGCGCGAGCGCGCTGTTCGACGCCTCCGGCGCGCTGCTCTGGCTCTCGGCCGAGGCCGAGCGAGCGCTGGGGGTGCGCCTCTGGGGCATGGGGCGCTTCTGGTCGGTGGGGGATGCGCCGCGCCTGCTCGAGTGGCAGCAAGCTGCGATCCGAGCTCTCGACAGTCCCACCCGCGCCAGCGCCGAGGGGGACCTGCTCGTGCAACAGCTGAGCGGCGCGCGGGGCCCGTTGCTGCTCCTGACGCAGGCAGCGGCGCGGCGAGTGCAGGCGCCGAGCGCCTGGCAGCTCACGGCGCGCGAGCGCGAAGTGCTGGCCGAGATCGCCGCCGGGCGCTGCAACAAGGAGATCGCTCGGAGCCTCGGTTGCAGCGCGCGCACCGTCGAGGTGCACGTGAGCTCGCTGCTGCGCAAATCCGGGTGCGGAAGCCGCACGGAGCTGCTCGCGCGGCTGTGGGGATGAGCCTCCTCGGCGCCGAACGTTTACGAAGACTACGAGGGGTGCGTCAGCTCAGAGGCTCAGGCCCAGCCCCAGCCCGATCACGAGCGCGTTCGAGTTGTCTCCGGCGACCAGCTCGTAGCGCGCTTCCGCGTTGATGTTCAGCAGGCCGAGGCCGAAGAAGGCCTCGACGGCGGGAGCCAGGACGGTGCCGTTCGCCGTCAGGTCGCGGTCGGAGATCTCCGGCTCGCCGCCTTCGACCTCGACGCTGCTGAACAGCGCGCCGAGGCCCAGCTCGGGGCGCAAGGTGAGCGGGCCCAGGCCGAGGTCGTAGCCGACGCGCGCCAGGAGCTGTGAGCTGGCGCGGGAGACATCCGGGCCGCCGCTGAAGGAGACCGTCTCACCAAAGAAGTAGTCGTACGAGGCGCCGAGGTAGAGCGACAAGGGCAGGGTCACGCCCGCCGACAGCCCCAGGCCCGGACCGTAGCCGTTCACGGTCTCGTATTGCGTGTTCGTGGAGGAGCCAACGGCCACCTTGGCTTCGTCCCCGGCGACGGAACCGTAGAGCCCGCGCACGCTGCCCCACAAGGTCAGGAGCGGCAGCGCATGCGCGTCCCGCTCCAGCGCCAGGAGCGCCAGCGCGCTCAGCCCGCCCAGGAACCTCACCCCCCAACGCCCGCTGCTCTGGATTTTCATCATGGATTCTGAGCTGTCACAGTATCGGCAGCGGCTCGGGGGATCAATCTTCTGCGGCCGATGGCCCGCGGGCCCCGGCATTTCCAGCACATCCAGCGCCTCGCCCCTCGAGGGCATAGCCAGGGCGTCGCTGGCGGCGCTACGTTTGCTGCATGGCGAGTGCGAGAAGGCGGGCTGCAAGTCCTGCGCTCGATGAGGCGCAGGTCGCGGCGCAGCTGGCGCTGTTGCGGCGGCAGCTGGAGGCGCAGGGAGGTGTGAAGCGTTCCACCATCAAGCCCAGGGCGCTCGCGGAACGCCTCGCCAGGTCGCTGTCGGAGGAGGGCTGCGAGATCAACGCGACCTGGATCCGGCGCCCGCTCCGCGAGCAGATCGATGGCGCGCTGGCCCACGGCGCTGCGCTCGATCGCAAGTCGCTGGCCGCCCAGGTGCGCGGCGCCAGCGCGGCCGAGCTTCAGCGGGCGTTGCTCGAGGCGGAGCGCGAGGGTCGGCTGCGGCGGGTCTGGCGCGGAAAGGGAGAGGTGCTGCTGGTGGGCTCGGCTCCGGTGCTCTCCGGGGCGCAGCTGCTGCGGTTGCGCGCGACGCTGGGCGCGCTGGACAAGGCGCTGGCCCGGGCCGTGCGCACGAAGGGGCTGGCGCTGCTCGCGAGCGATGTCCAGCAGGTGCTCGATGACGCTGCCCAGCTGCTGCCGGGCGCCGCGGCGGGCGCGGAGGACGGCAAGGAGGCGACGGCGCTGCGCTCGGTGATCACGGCCGTCGGCGCTGCCCGGGACGGCAACACCGGGCTGTCGTTTGTGCCGGATATCGTGCGGCGGCTATCGCCCGCGATGCCCGCGGCCGTCGCGCAGGAGATGTTGCTGTTGGCGGCCCGGCGCGAGCTGGTGGAGCTGAGACCAGAGGGCGGGCTCGGGCGCCTGACGCCGGAGGATCTCGAGCTGTGCCCGCCCGGCCCGGCGCGCACCCGGCTCTCCTGGGCGCGGCTGCTCGAGGGAGGGCAGGGGTGACGCTCGCGTTCTTCGACGCCATTCACGCCGATCCCTGGGCTCCGGATTTCTTCGACCTGGCCAGCCTGAACGCGCGCGCGAGCGGCGCGGTGGAGGCAGCGATCGAGGCCGTTCACCAGACGGCTCGCTCGGCGCCGCTCGCGCTGCGCTCCACGTCGCTGGTGATCCTGGGGCCGCCGGGCGCCGGCAAGACGCACCTGTTCGCGCGTCTGCGCCGGCGCGTGGGGCCGCGCGCGGTGTTCGTGCACGTGCGCCCGCTCGTGCACGCGGAGATGAACGCGCGCTTCCTGCTCGGCGAGGTGGTGCGGCAGCTCGGCTTCCCGACCTCCCAGGGCATGCCGCAAGCGAGCGCACTGGTGGGCTCGCTGCTGGGCTACCTGGGCGGTGTGGGTGCGGAATTTCCCTCCACCGTGCTCGCCGAGTACGCCGAGCTGTCCGCGGACGCGCGCGAGGCGCGCCTCGAGGGCGAGCTGGAGCGGCTGTTCGCGATCTGGCCCGAGCTCGACGAGAGCTATCTGCGGCGCTTGCTGGCCGTGCCCTTTGCGACCGGCGCCACCGGGCGCGCCCTCTTGACCTGGCTGTCCGGGCGCGACTGCGACGTGGCTCAGCTGCAGCGCATCGGTGCCACGGCTTCGCTGGGCGAGGAGCACGCCTTTGGGGCCCTGCGCACGCTGGCGGCCGTCGCGGCGCTCGGGGCGCCGCTGGTGCTCGTGTTCGATCAGCTGGAGAATCTGATCGACGCGGACGGCGCGGGGCCGCGGCTGCGCGCCTACGCGCACCTGGCCGCCGAATGCGTCGACACGCTGCGCGGCACGGTGGTCGTGCACCTGGCGCTGGATAGCGAGTGGCAGCGCGGCATCGAGCCCGCCTTCAACCTCTCGCAGCGCTCGCGCATCGTGATGGGGCGCGAGCTCTTGGAGCTTCCGCGGGCCGCCGAGCGCGAGGAGCTGCTGCGCCGTCTGCACGAGCGCGTGCCGGGCGCGCGCGAGCCGTTCCCCTGGCCGCTCGGCGAGCGGCGCCTGGCGCGCCTGCGCAGCAGCCCCGGGCTCACCCCGCGCATGCTGCTGATCGAGTTCCGCAAGGCGCTGGAGGGGGAGCCCGATGAGCCCGCGCAGGAACAGCTGCTGCCCGCTGCCGCGGAGCCGCACAACAGCGCGGCAGCGGAGCAGGAACGGCACGACCTGCAGGGCGAGTGGCAGAGCCAGCTGCAACACGCGCGCGACCTGATCCAGCGCGCCGGAGAGGAGCGGCAGTCGCTGGACGCTTCGAGGCTGGCCGACGGCATCTTCGCCTGCGCCGCCTTTCTGCCGCAGGTGAGGCTGCGCGCGAGCGGCAAGGCGCCCGTGCAGCTCGTGCTCGAGAGCGGCGGGCGGAGCGAAGCGATCGCTCTGGTGCAGGAGTCTCACCCGCGCAGCGCGGGAGCGACCCTGACCAAGCTCACCGCGCTGAGCAGCAGCACGCCCGTGGTCGCGCTGCGCGAGCGCGCGCGCGAGTTCCCGCCGACCTGGAAGGAGACGTTGCGCAAGCAAGCCGCGCTGCTCGAGACGGGGCGGGCGCGCTGGCTCGACATCGAGCCGCAGGACTGCGCTCGCCTGCTGGCGCTCGCCGCGCTGCTGCAGGCGGCGCGTTCGGGCGACGTCAGCGACGTGCGTGGCATTCAGGTGAGCGAGGCGGACGTCCAGGACTGGGCGCGCAGCGAGCTCGATGTCGCCGAGTGGCCGCTCTGCCGGGCGCTGCTGGGCGCGCCCGAGCTGGGCGCGCCCGGGGAGGAAGACGAAGCAGCTCCGTCGACGCCGGCGGCGAGCATGCCCCCGCCGCCATCGACGGACCGCTTGCCCCCGCCCGTGCTGGAAGCGAGCCCGGCGCCCCGGGTCACGGGCAGCGCGCTCGCCATCCTGCGCCGGCTGCGCGTGGCCTCGTTTGAACGGCTCGTGCGCGAGGTGGGCAGGGTGGAGCCGGCGAGCACGCGGGCCACGATCCAGGCAGAGCTGGAGACCGCGGGTGAACGCATTCGCTGGTTCGGCCGTTCCATCGTGTTCTTCAGGAGCGGTGAATGAGCGAACGAGTGAGCGTGACCGAGGTGCGCAATGCCCTGCGCTGCCCGCGCCTGTTTGCGCTGGGCCGCAGCCTCGGCCGCTCGGTGGCGTTCCCGGTGGGCTCCTCGTGCCTGGGCGCGAGCTTCCACCGCGTCGTCGAGCGCTTCGCGCAGACCGTGACCACGCCGCCTCCGCGCCTCAGGCTGTCCGCTGCACCGGCGCGCGACGACCTGGAAGCGTATCTCTCCGACTGGCTGCTGGAGCTGCTCATGGAGGAGCTCGAGCAGGACTGGACGTACGCCTCGATGCCGGGTGAGGTGGACGATCTCGCGGAGGCCCTGCGCGAGCTCGCGCGCCACCTCTCGGCGCGCCTGGAGCCCTTCACGGGGCCGCCCGGCCAGGCGCTGGGCGAGCTGATGCACTCCGGCGAGCAGGCGATCGAAGCCCAGCTGAACGGCGCGGGACCCATCGTCAGCGGGCGCCTGGACGCCCTGTACGCGGACGCCCGCGGCCGCATCGACGTGATCGAGTACAAGCTCACGGATGAAGCCAACGACGAGCTCGACCGTGCCCAGGCCGCGCTCTACCGCGAGCTCCTGCGCACGGTGCACGCCATCGACGCGCGCCCGGTCGTGCTGAGATTCTCGCCGTTGCTGCGCGAGGTGTCGATGCGACCGGAGCACTCCGACGAATTCCTGCGCTCGCGCGTGCTGCCCATCGTGGCGCGCATGCCCGAGTGGGCGCACGAGCCCGCGCGCGCGCCGGAGACGCCCCGCCAGGATCTGTGCGCGGCGTGCCCCGTGGCCCGCGAGTGCAAGCAGAGCTACCCCGCGCGCCTGCCTGCGCGCGACGATCCGCCGGTCGGCGCCGCGCGCCCGCGCCCCGGTCCCGCTGCGGGCATCTGCGCCCCCGAGCCCTTGCCGGAGCCGGAGGTGGCGGACGAAGACAGCGCGGGCCGCGCCGAGGCGGAGGCGCTCAGCGCGCGCATCCTCGACGAACTGCGGAGGCAGGGCACCAGCGCCATCTGTCCGCACCCGCCCGTCGTCGGCCCCACGCTGTATCTGATCCAGGTCGCGCGCCCGCGCGGCCCGGTGCGACAGCTCGACAACGCCGCCGAGGACATCCGCCATCGCCTGGCGTCGGAGGACGGCATCGAGATCGAATACCAGAAGCGCGGTGGCCACCGCAGCTTCGTGGTGAGGCGGCGCGAGCCGCGGAAAGTCCTGCTCGCGCCGCTGTTGCACCAGCGCAGACGGTACCTCGGCGAACGCCCCGGGCGCTTCGTCGTCGGCCAGAGCCCGGACGGGGAAGTCCTGTGCGGAGACCTCTCCGACGCCAGCACCCCCCACCTGCTGGTCGCGGGACAGAGCGGCAGCGGCAAGTCCGTGCTCCTGCAAGCCATCGTCGCCAGCCTGGTCCAGTATCATCCTCCCGGCGCGATCCGCTTCACGCTCGTCGATCCCAAGCGCGTCACCTTCAACGGCGCCGCTTTCCGGGGCGCCGTGGCGGCCCACCTCGACGGCCCGGTCCGCAGCGAGCTGGAGCTCGTGCTGCCGGTGCTGGAGCAGCTGATCCAGGCCATGGAAGAGCGCTACCGCTGGTTCGAGCGTGCCCAGGTCGCCGACATCGGCGAATTCAATGAACAGACCCAGCCCGCGGAGCGGCTGGAGCGGCGCGTGCTCGTGATCGACGAATTTCAGGATCTGATCACCGACAAGTCCTCGACGCTCGCCTTCTTCGACAGCGTCCGTCGCCTGGGGGCGAAAGCCCGGGCCGCGGGGATTCACCTGGTGCTGGCGACGCAACGGCCCGACCGCAACGTGGTGCCCCCCATCATCCGGGCGAACCTGGGCGGCAAGATCGCGTTGCAGGTCGCGTCCGCGACCAACTCACGGATCATCCTGGACGAGAGCGGCGCGGAGCGCCTGCTCGGCAAGGGCGACTTGCTGGCGAACCTGGGCCGCGGCCTGGTCAGGGCACAGGCGCCGCTCCTGGGCTGATGAGCTCGATGGGGCTCGGCCCCGCGCGACATCGCCCGGCACCAGGATAGGCCCACCGCCGGCCGGCTCAGCGCAAGAGCGCTGCTCCCTGACCCCTCACTGAAGGCTGACGAACGTGGTCGCGCTCTCCGCCCCGAGCGTCACCGTGGCGCGCCCGTTTTCCAGCGTGACCGGCTCGCCTTGCGCCAGGTTTTCGTTCGCCGAGGTGGTGAAGCGGGAGAGCTGCGTCGCGCAGCCGTTGAACACGTCGAGCGCGATGGTCTGCGCGCTGGTGCTGCGGTTCAAGGCCACGACCACCAGCTGGTCACCGCCCTTGTACGCCGTCACGGCGATGTCCGCGTCGTTTGGCTGCGTCGCGCTGACGCGCACGAAGCCGGGGCGCACGAACTTGGAGTACTGCGCCAGCACGTAACCGCGCTTGCTGACCACGCCGTCTTCCGTCAGCAGGCCGTAGGCGCGGCGGATGGCCCACCACACGTAGGCGTTGAAGTTGACCACCATGGAGCGGTGCACGTCCGTGCCCACACCCAGCGCCAGCGGCCATTGATTGGCGGGGTTGGCGCTGTCGGTGTAGTGCTCGGTCATCCAGACTTCCTTGCCCTGGTCGCGGGCCAGCGGATAATCGGCGACGCCGTTGCCGTACACGTGCCCGCCGATGATGTCGATCTGCGCCGCGGCCTCGGGATCCTGCAACACCGGATCGCTCCAGCGCCGGTCGAAGCGCGTCGACTCCGGCGCCATCAGCTTGGTGCCTTCAAACCTGGAGCCCTGCGAGCGCACCCAGTCGACGATCTGCTGCGGAGTCCAGTCGCACGACTCATAGGACACCTGGATGTCCGGCTCGTTCTGGACGGAGATGGAGTAGAGCGGGACCCCGTTCGCCTCCAGAAAATCGCGGTAGGCGAGCAGATGATCGGCGTAGGCCCCGTAGGACTCCACCTTCAGCGAGCCGCCCACCAGGTTGCCGTTCGTCTTCATCTCCACCGGCGGCGACCAGGGCGTGGCCATCACCAGCGCGCCCAGCTGTGAGGCGCGCGCAGCGGCGGCTACCGACAGCGGGAAGCGATCCGCGGTTTCCGGAACGCGGATGCGGATGATCGAGAGACCGAGCTGCCCGGGCCCATTGCCGAAGGCGCTGTCCACCTGCGCCGGCGTCAGCTCCGGATAAAAGCCACCGTCCATTCCGCCAAAGCCCGCGATCTTCTGGAACTCGACGGCCAGATCGATGTTCACGTCCGAGTCCGTCGCGGAACCCGGGTTCGCCACCACGGCGCACGCCGGGGGCGGCATCATCTCGACGGGGGGCGCGCCCGCGCCGCCCTCGCCGTCGCTGGCGCCCGCGCTGCCCCCGAGCGGTGTATCACCCGGTAGCGCTTCGGTAGCGTCGCTGCCGGTGCCAGCGACGGCGCTGCTGTCACTGTTACTGCCATCGCCGCCGCTGTTACCGGCGCTGCCGGTGGCGGCGCTGCTCTCCTCGACGGCGGAAGGCACACTCTGCCCGCCGTTGTCGGCGGTAAACGCGGGCGTCGCCGTGCTGGGCCGATCGCTGCCGCACGACCACAGCCCGACGGCAGCCAGGATGAACAGGCACCCACGCAGCCCGTTCAGGGGCACGGATGCGGAACGAAGGCGACGCCCCCCGGACGATGGGGCACCCATCGCCGATGGCACGCTGTTGTCTGCCAGAGACAGTGCCAAAGCTGACTCCTTGTCGTCTGTCGTCGTGTGGAGCTGCGACCCCGAGCACGACCCCGCCATTCGTAACACGAGGGGTACCTCAGCGACCAGTGCCTCCAGGCAGGAACGAGAGCTCGCAGCCGCTGAACGGATCGAGTTCAGCAAAAGACTGCCCGCGCAGCCGCGGCGAGGGCGCGCGCAGCGGGCAGATCCTGGAGCTGCCCGGGGGCGGTGTGCACGGCCGCCGCTGCTTCGCCGGGCACGACCGTCGGCGGCGTGCAGTCCGGAGACCGCGAGGACGTATTTCCCGAGTGCTGCGCCTATGCGAGCAGCTCGTCCAGCACGCGCCGGTCCTTGTCCGGCGCGCCAAAGTCGTCGATGAAGTTGCCATCCGGCTTGCGCAGCCCCGCCGCCGACCCGATCGTGTTGAGCACGCGCGCGTGGTTGCTCTCGTCGGAGTCGCCGTTGATGCGGATGTACTGCCCTTGCCGCAGCACGCCGCCCGCGCTGCCGGCGATGATCACCGGGCAGTTGCGCGCGCCGTGAGCGGGCCCGTTGCCGAGATCGTTCACCCAGATGGCCATGCCGGCATCGAGCAAGGAGCCTGTCGGCAACTGGTAGGCCGCGAGCTTGTCGAGCAGGTGCTTGAAGGCCTGCGCGAACTGCACGTCGATGCGGTGGTGCAGGAGATCCGAGCCCTGGATGATGTTGCCGCTGTCGCCGTCGCTTTGGCGGCGGTGGGAGATGAAGTGGTAGTTCTCCATCTGACTGCCGGTGGTCGGGTCGCGATAGCGGGTCGAGTTGTCATTGCCGCTGCCGACCTGGATGGCCACGCTGCGCGTCTGCCCGCAGGCCACCGCCAGCGCCGCCACATCCATGTGCAGGCGCGCCGTGGCGAGCACCACGTCGCCGTCGTCGAGGCCGTCGCCGGCGCCCTCCAGCGCGCGCTGCTGGGCCTCGTCGATGCGGCAGGCCAACGAGACCTCCACATCGCGCAGGCTCGACAGGTGCAGGTCGAGGCGCTGGCGATCCGTGCTGGAGAGCTCGGGCCGCGCGAGCAGGCCGGAGAGCTGCGAGCGCACCAGGTCATTGATGCTGCGCTGCCGCAGCGAGCGCCGCGAGGGCATGCTGTCGGAGCTCTGTGTGCTGCCGCCGGTCAAGCTCTGATAGGCGTCGAACGGATCGGTGATCGCGCTGCGCCGGTTGCCGGGGCCGCGGTACGAGATGCACGGCCCGCCCAGCCACCCGCCGGTGCGGCCCGTGTACAGGAACAGCGAATCGTTGCCGTTCGGATTGAGCTCACGCCCGATGCGGTGATCGAGCGACTCGCCATTGGCCTCGGAGTCGCCGCCCTTGCCCTCTTCGACCGGCCCGCGCGCGGTGAGCAGCTGCAACGCCCCGCGGGCGTGACCGTCTCCGTAGTTGAAGTTGGCCATGTTCACGTTGCCCACGACCAGCAGCCGATCGGAGTAGGACGCGAGCTCGGCCAGCGCGCGGTCGGCGAGCGTTTCGGCGGTGAGCGGACCGGGTGCGGTGGGCCAGAAGCGCTCGGGCTCCTTGCCCAGCTCGTTCGTATCCTGTTCGGCCGCGACCCCGTTCGCCTGACGAAAGAAGATCGCGAACGGTGGCGACGCCGCGGCCTGCGCCCACGCCGGGCGAGCGCGCACGCTCTCCAGGAAGGGCAGGCCGAGCAGCGCGCCGCCGATCCCCTGCAGCACCAGACGCCGATTCATCTTCATGGCAGCTCCTCCGTGCTGCGAGTCAGGAACGCGGGCGACTCCACGATGCGCACCATGAGCTCGACGATCGGCGCGCCCTCCAGCGAGGCGTCGGTCAGCGCGGTCACGAGCGGCTCGTCCACGGGCGAGCGCTTGCGGCCAAAGGCGTATTCCACCAGGTGCGAGGAGAAGCACTCGTGCGCTTGCCGGCTCTGCCCGAGCGCGTCGGCGAGCTCGAGCGAGTTGGCGACCTGGCGCTGCTCGCCGTCGAGGCTGGGCGCCGTGTGCGCGTCCACGGGCTGGCCGTGGTCCATGGTGCGGTACGCGCCGGCCGCGTCATAGTTCTCGAAGGTGAAACCGAGCGGATTGATGATCGTGCCGTGGCAGGCCTTGCACACGGGCGAGCTCTCGGTGTGGTTCGCGACGATCTCGCGATTCGTGCCGTTCTGGATCGGGGGCAGCGGCGGCACACCGTCGGGCGGCGCCGCGATGCCGATGCACAGCACCCGCGTGGCGATGAACACGCCGCGATGGATCGGATCCGGATTGGTGCTGGTGGCGTTGGCCGCCAGAAAGCCCAGCTGGTTGAAGATGCCGCGCCGCTGGTTCTCGGGCAGGCTCACCTTGACGAACTCGTCGCCGAAGTTCCCGCTCACGCCATACACCGGCGCCAGGTCCCGGTTCACGAAGGCCTGATTGGAGGTCATCAGCTCCTGGAAGGTGCCCGACTGACCCAGCACCAGATCTTCGATGAACAACCTGCTGGACTCGAGCACGCTCTCCGCGAAGGTCTTCGAGAGATTCGGATAGGTCCTGGGCGACGGATTGATGTTCTCGTACTTCTCGAACTCGAACAGCTGATCGTGAAAGCCGACCACGGCGTCGTGCGCCTTCGGCGTGGCGAGCAGCCGGAGCGCCTCGCGGCGCACGTCGCTGGGGCTCGTCAGGTGACCGGTGCGAACGGCCGCGAGCAGCGCGTCGTCGGGAATGCTGTTGGTCAGCAGAAAGCTGAGGCGCTGAGCCAGCTCGTAACCCGAGAGCGGGATGGTGGCGCCGCTCGCCGCAGTGCTCGACTCCACTCGATACAGGAAGAACGGCGAGCGCAGGAACGCCTCGATCAGCATGCGGACGCCCGCCGTGAATCCGCTCGCATCTTCGTAGGCGCCTTTGCCCAGCTCGAACAGTTTGGCGTAGGCGTCGAGTTCCGCCGTTTCGAGCGGGCGCCGGAAGGCTCGCTCGCCGAACACGCTGATGAACGCCCGGGCGCGTTCTTGATCGTTGCCGGTGTCCGGTGGGAGCAGGCGGGCGAGCTGCGCAGCGTCGCCCGTGACCCGTGCGGCGAGCGCCTCGGCGGCGCTGGCGTAGGCCCCCGCGAGCACCTGGTCGACTTCCAGCGCGACCTGATCGTTGTCGAAGGCGTAGCCTGCGCTGCGCGCATCGGAGGGGAAGGTCTGGCTCAGCCCCGGGGTCTCGCTCAGGCGCAGGAGATCGCGCACGGAGTTCTCCCATTGCGTGTGGGTGAGGCGCGCAAACCGCCCGGCGGGTGCCGGAGTGCCGACCGGCACGGTCCTGCTGTCGACCACCGTGTTGCTCGCGCCGCTCGGAGCCGGGGCCTTGCCGTCCGGATCGACGATACCCGCCGTGCAGGCACAAAGGCTCAGAAAGGCCAGGGACCAGCGCGCGCGGGGCACGGGACGCGGACGTCGAGAGAACCCCAGGCGTGGGGTGCTGAGGCGCATGGCTCACGATAACCGATCCAGCGCCGTGAGGGACACCCCAGTCCGGCAGCGAAGACGCCGCGTTTCCTGGCTCGCTCGCGCGCGCTGACGCGGTGGTGGTGCAACTGCCGCAACTTTCGCGTCACAGCGCCGCCAGAGGCCGCGCGCGCCGCGAGCCGAACCGCTGGATCCAGGCGAGTGCGATCGTGGTAGTCGGCGCGATCTGGCGGATCAGCGGGTATGGGGCTCGGTGCTGCGCGCGTTCGAGCGACATCAGGAGAGCCTGATCAGCGGTAAAGCCCATCTGCAAGTCCCAGTCGCGCCGCGATTTCCAACGCCCGCATCAGCAAGCATTCGCGAGCTCGCCGCGCGCACCTCCTGATGCTCCCGGAAGCCGCCGGCCGCGCACGTCGACGTGCCGGACGGCAGATCGCGCGCTCGAGTGAGCCTTCTCGCTACGGATCAGCCGGCAGCTCGATACCGGCGCTGTGCGCGGTGTGGTCTATTGCATCCGGGCGTTCGCGCTTCGTGCGATCCGCGAGACGGGCTGGCTGTCTCGAGTGATGCTTCACACCAAGGCACGGGTTCGCTCAGCGGACCGCGGTGGCTGCAGAGTCTTGCTTGGGGAGGTGCTCATGAATGCCAAGGTCGGCTGGATCGCACTGGTGGCTTCGATGGCGTGCAGCGATGACGATAGTTCTGCCACTTCGCCGGCGGCGCGCGGGCAGTATCTCGTGGATCACGTCGCCGCGTGTACGGACTGCCACACGCCGCGCGACGCCATGGGCGCACCGATCGAGGGGCAATACCTGGCGGGAACGGAGTGCTTCGCTCAGTTGCCGAATGGAAGCTGCCTGAACCCGCCCAACCTCACCCATCACGAGACGGGGCTGCTCAACCGGAGCGATGCCGAGATCGGGCGCATGATCCGTGACGGGATCCGCCCTACGGCGGCCGGCGAGGAGCCGCTGTCGCCGGTCATGCCCTACTACGCGTACCACAACATGTCCGACGAGGATCTGGACGCGGTCGTCGCCTACCTGCGTACGGTGCCGGGCGTCGATCACGCCGTCCCGCCCAGTGGTCCCGAGTTCGAGGTGCCGGCCGCGGCCAACCCGCTCGACCCGGGCCTGATCCCGATGCCGATCGATGGCTACCCGGAGCGATCGGCAGCGCTGCGCGGGCGGTATCTGGCGGGCGAGATCGGCGTCTGCCTGGAGTGCCACACGCGGCACGTCATGGGGGATCCCAACGTGCTCGACTACGCGGGCATCTTTGCGGGCGGAGAGCCCTTCCAGGTGGGGCTGCCGGTGACGCCGATTTCGAGCAATCTGACCTCCGATGCGCAGACGGGGCTCGGCGACTGGACCGTGGAGGGCATCGTGCAGGTGCTCCTGCAAGGCATCGACGACGAGGGGCACGGGGTCTGCCCGCCCATGCCGGTGGGGCCGATGGGTGCCTTCGGGGGGCTGACGCCCGCGGACGCGCAGGACATCGCGCACTACATCAAGTCGCTGCCACCGATCGTCAACGCGATTGACGACGCCTGTACGTCCCCGCCGATGTGAGACCCGGCGGTCCCGGGATGCGCCCGCGCTGAGTGCCGCGCAGTGGGCGCATACTGGGGTCGGGAGATGACACCGCGTGGGTGCGCGGGCCCAGGACACTCCGCGCGTGCCCGGGCCCAGGACGATCGGGGCCGAGCCCCCCTCTGTTTGCCGCGCCGGAAGGAGCCTCAGGCCGAGGCGTCCTCCAGGACGGAGCCGTGGCACTGCTTGAACTTCTTGCCCGAGCCGCAGGGGCACGGGTCATTGCGGCCGATCTTTGGCGCCTGGCGCTGCACGGGGCGCTCTGCCGCCGCCGCGCGCGCGTCGTCGAGGCCGCCGTGCAGGGGCGCCACTTCCTCGTCGCCGGGGTGGCGGGCGACCGCCGCCTCGAGCTCGGCGCGATGCTGCTCCTCGGCCTCGGCCTCCAGCGCCTCGATGGCGCGGCTGCCCTGGGGCTGGAACTCCATGAGCTTGACCAGCACGCTCGAGGAGACGTTGGCCATCATGTTCAAGAACAGGTCGTAACCTTCCTTCTTGTACTCGTTCTTCGGGTCGCGCTGGCCGTAGCCGCGCAGGCCGATGCCGTCGCGCAGGTGCTCCATGTTGGTGAGGTGCTCCACCCACTCGCGGTCGATCTCCTGGAGGTAGAAGTGGCGGAAGAAGCGCATGACGTTGGCGACGCCGAAGCGCTTCTCCTTCTCCGTGTAGATCTCCAGCGCGCGCTCGAACACCTCGCGGGCGACGTGCTCGGCCTCCCCCAGCTCCTCGATGTTGCGCTGAAGGGGGGCCTTGAAGTGCTCGTGGAAGCCCTTGTTGATCTCGGCCCAGTCCCAGTCCTCCGGAGGCCGGTTCTGGGGGCAGCTCTCCTCCACCATGGCGCTCAGGACGCGGTCCATCACGTCGAGCAGGCGTTCGCGCTGTTCACTCAGGCCTCGGGTGACCAGCTCGACCAGCTCGTCGTACACCTCGACCGGCGGCTTCTTCTTGCGCGTGATCTCCAGCTTGACGCCCCACAGGTGGTAGACCTCGCGCTGGAGCGTCTCCAGATCGACGATCGCGCCGGCCTGCGCCAGCTCTTCTCGGGTCGGCGCGCGCTGGCGGCCGTTGGCGTCGCTGAGCTGCAGCGGTGGGTCCGCGAACATACCGAGGAGCTGCCCGACCAGGCCGGTGATCTCCTGGCGGATCTCCTCGCGGATCGGCACTTCACGCAGATGCCCGGTGGGTTTGCCGAGCTCGTCCGTCTCCTCCGGCTGGTAGCGGCCGAGCAGGAGCTGCTGGCGCAAGGCGTAGACCGTCTTGCGCTGCGCGTTCATCACGTCGTCGTACTCGAGCAGGTTCTTGCGGATGTCGAAGTTGCGCTCTTCGACCTTGCGCTGCGCGTTCTCGACGCTCTTGGTGACCCAGGGGTGCTCGATGGGCTCGTCGTCGGGCATGCCCATGCGGTCCATGAGGTTCTTCACGCGCTCGCCCGTGAAGATGCGCATCAGGTCGTCTTCCAGCGAGAGATAGAAGCGAGAGCTGCCGGGGTCACCCTGGCGGCCCGCGCGCCCGCGCAGCTGGTTGTCGATGCGGCGTGATTCGTGGCGCTCGGTGCCGACGATGTGCAAGCCGCCGAGCTGCTTGACGCGCTCGTGATCCGCCTTGCACTCGGCTTCCAGCTTGGTCTTGAGCTCCGCGAAGGCTTCGGGCTCCGCCTCGGGCAAGCGGTTCGCCTCCTTGAACTGGAGGCGGGCGATCATCTCCGGGTTGCCGCCGAGCAGAATGTCGGTACCGCGGCCCGCCATGTTGGTGGAGACGGTGATGGCCTTGGAGCGGCCCGCCTGCGCCACCACGTAGGCTTCGTTCTCGTGGTGCTTGGCGTTCAGCACCGCGTGCGGCACGCCCTTCTTGCTGAGGATGCGGCTGATGGCCGCGCTCTTCTCCACGCTGGTGGTGCCGACCAGCACGGGGCGGCCTTCCTCGTTCTTGGCCAGGATATCGGCGGTGAGGGCCGTGAACTTCTCGCGCTCCGTCTTGTACACGAGGTCTTGTTCGTCCACGCGCTGCACGGGGCGGTTCGGCGGCATCTCCACCACGTCCAGCTTGTAGGTGGAGTGGAACTCCTGGGCCTCGGTCGTGGCCGTGCCCGTCATGCCGCCCAGCTTCTTGTAGATGCGGAACAGGTTCTGGAAGGTGATCGTGGCCATGGTGCGGCTCTCTTCCTGGATCGGAAGATTTTCCTTCGCTTCCACGGCTTGATGCAGACCATCGCTCCAGCGGCGCCCAGCGAGCACGCGCCCGGTGAACTCGTCGATGATCATCGCCTTGCCCTCCTGGTTCACCATGTAGTGAACGTCGCGCTTGTAGAGGGCGTGCGCCTTGAGCAGCTGGTTGAGGATGTGCAGCGTCTGCACGTTGATCGGATCGTACAGGTTGCTGACGCCGATCAGCTTCTGCATCAGCTCCACGCCGTCGTCCGTGAGCGTGACGCTGAAGGCCTTTTCGTCGACGTTGTAGTGCTCGTCGCGGCGCAGCTGCGGGAGCACCTCGTTCAGGGTGCGGTACTTGTCGCTGGCGGCGTCGGCGGGGCCGCTGATGATCAGCGGCGTGCGCGCCTCGTCGATCAAGATCGAATCGACCTCGTCCACGATCGCGAAGTTGAGCGGGCGCTGGGCGTACTCCAGCGCCGAGAACTTCATGTTGTCGCGCAGGTAGTCGAAGCCGAACTCGTTGTTCTGACCGTAGCAGATGTCGGCCTTGTAGGAGGCGCGCTTCTCCTGATCGGACTGCTGGTTCACGATCACGCCGACGCTCAAGCCCATGAAGTTGTAGAGCCTGCCCATCCACTCGGCGTCGCGCTTGGCGAGGTAGTCGTTGACCGTCACCAGGTGCACGCCCTTGCCCTCCAGCGCATTGAGGTAGATGGGCAGGGTGGCCACGAGCGTCTTGCCTTCGCCCGTCTTCATCTCGGCGATCGAGCCGTTGTGCAGCACCATGCCGCCCATCAGCTGCACGTCGTAGTGGCGCATCTTGAGCACGCGCCGGCCCGCCTCGCGGCAGACGGCAAAGGCGTCGATCAGGATGTCGTCCAGCGTGGCGCCGTTATCGAGCATCTCCTTGAACTTGGGCGTGTGCGCCTGCAGCTCCGCGTCGCTGAGCTTCTGCAGATCGGGCTCTTTTGCGTTGATCAGAGGCACCTTCGCCCGCAGGCGCCGAATGGTCCGGTCGTTGGCGGTTCCGAAGAGTGTTTTGGCTACCCAAGTCAGCATTGTCGGTCAGTACGAGTTGGAGGGAAGGAGACCATATAGCACCCGGGGGCCGGGCGCTCGCAATCCTGGGCCACGCGCGCGGCCGCTGGGCCGGTGGACCGGCATACCTGAATCGCGCTCGAGGGAGAACCCGTGCCGATCGATTCTAATCCCGGGCGCGCGTCGTTTCTCCGACCGCTTGTCAGTCCGCCGCGTTTTTGCGTAGCTCGCGGCGGTGAGCCACTTTCGGGGGTCGCAAGCAGATCGCGCGCTGGCCGCGCTGGGCACGTTCTTTCGGCCGCCGACCGGCACTCCGGACGCGCAGCGATGGTCAGGGCAGGGCGCCCGGCAGCGGGCCGCGGAGCGCGAGGAGCGTGCCTGGGCGCGCGTGCTCGGGCTGTTTCAGGAGGTCGCGCGCGACGTGCCCGCCTACCGCGAGTTTCTCGCGGCTCGCGGGATCGCGCCCGAGCGCATCACCAGTCGCGAGTCGTTTTGCACGCTGCCGCCGACGACCAAGGACAACTACTACCGACCCCATCCCTTGCCTCTGCTGTGCCGGCACGGGCAGCTCGACTCCTGCGACATGGTGGCGCTCTCGACCGGATCCACCGGCGAGCCCGCGGTGTGGCCGCGCTTCGTGAGCGATGAACTGGAGACGGCGGCGCGCTTCGAGCAAGTGTTGCGCGACGGGTTTCGCGCGCACGAGCGGCGCACGCTGGCGGTGATCTGCTTCGCGCTGGGGAACTGGGTGGGGGGCATGTACACGCTCGCCTGCGTGCGGCAGCTGGCCGCGAAGGGCTATCCGATCACGGTCGTCTCGCCCGGGAATCAGCCCGCGGAGATCGTGCGCGCGCTGCGCGCGTTGAGCCCGCATTTCGAGCAGCGGGTGTTATTCGGATACCCGCCCTTCTTGAAGGATGTGATCGACTTCGCGGCGGGTCAGGGCGTGGACTGGAGCGCGTTGCCCACCCGCCTGGTGATGGCGGGGGAGGTGTTCAGCGAGGGCTGGCGCGATTGGGTCGGTGCTCGCCTGGGGGTCTCGGACGTGTCGCGTTCGACGGCGTCCCTCTATGGGACGGCGGACGGAGGCGTGCTGGCCAACGAGACGCCGCTGTCGATCCGTATCCGGCGGGCGCTGTCGCAGCGCCCCGACGCCGCCCGGGCGCTGTTCGGGGAGGCGCGCTTGCCGACGCTTTGCCAGTACGATCCGGAGCACCGCTTCTTCGAGGTGGAGGGCGCTGGGAGCTCCGGTAGCGGAGCGCCGCACCCGGAGCGCAGCGGGTGGTTGCTGTTCTCCGGCGACGGGGGCGCGCCGCTCGTGCGCTACAAGATCCTCGATCGGGGGGGCGTGGTCGGCTACGGCGAGATGCTCGATTTCCTGGCGCAGCAGGGGATCGAGCTCGAGAGCGACGGAGAGGCTGCGCAGCCCGCGCTGCCGTTTGTGTATGTGTTCGGGCGCTCGCACTTCGCGGTCTCGTTCTACGGGGCCAACGTCTATCCCGAGAACGTCTCCGTCGGCATCGAGCAGCCGGAGTTCGCGGCGCTGTTGACCGGGAAGTTTGTGCTCGAGGTGCAGGAGGACGCCAGGCGCGACGCGGAGCTGCGCTTGACGGTGGAGCTGGCGCGCGGAGTGGAGGGGAGCGAAGAGCTGGCGGGGCGGATCGCGGCGAGCGTGCGGCGCGAGCTGGAGCGGTTGAACAGCGAATTCGCCAACTATGCGCCCGCTGCGCGGCGCACACCGCGCGTCGAGCTGCGAGCGTGCGGGGATGCCGAGTATTTTCCGGTTGGCGTGAAACACCGCTATACGCGTTAACAAACGACCGCCGGCGCAGCGCTGGTGCGTGAAGTATTGCGACTCGCGCCGGAAGGCCGTGCGCGGGCGCGGCACGCGCTTCACAATCTGGCGCGCTGCACTGCTGGAACGGAGGACTGCCATGCGAGCACGGGCGGGTTGGAAGGGCTGGATGGTGCCGGTGGCGGCGGGCTTCGCCGCGCTGGCGGGGGCGCGCCCGGTCGGCGCCTGCAGCTGCCTCGCCAGCAGCGTGGAGTCGAGCTTTCAGCAGAGCAGTGACGTGCTCTCCCTGACCGTGGTGGCCTCGCTGGGCGCGGGCAGCGAACGCTGGTCGCTGGCGCGCGTGAGCAAGGCGTACAAGGGCTGTCGCGAGCCGGGCGCGCTGGTGGTGCTCAGCAGCGCGGGCTCGAGCGCGGCGTGCGGGGTAGCGCTGCCGGCGGGGGTGCCTTACCTGGTGCAGGGGCACGACAGCGGCTCCGTGCTGGGCCTGCCCCGGCTGCAGATCAGCCTGTGCGACTACAATTTGCCGCTCGCCGAGCTCAGCGAGCACGACCGACAGTTCCTGGATACCCGGGAGCTGTGTTGCGGAGCCGCGTGCGTCTGCGCCGACGGGTCGCAGCCGGTCCAGTGCTTCGCCAGTCCCTGCGCGGTGACGCAGGCCTGCGCGGAAGCCGTGAGCTGCGTCGACAACTACTGCGGCGGTTGTAACGCGGAGCTTTACGATGCTCAGGGCAACGCCGCGTGCTTGCCTGGGGGTTGTGATTCGGACGCGGACTGTCCGGCCGACGAATGGTGCCGGCAAGCTCCGCCCGATCGGCGCGCGCCGGAGGCCTCCGGTTCCGGCAGCGCGCTGCCGAGAGAGTGTGTGCCCTTCGTGAACGAAAACCAGGCCTGCGGTGGGTTCCGACCGGCGTGGACGTTCGAGCGCTGTGCGCCGCCCTTGATCTGCGATGTCCCGGATTTCATCGCCGATGCGACCGGCATCTGCCGGCAGCCGTGCAGCAGCGACGCGGAGTGCCCGAGCGAGCAATATTGCGCGAGCGATGGCGTGTGCGACCTCGACGGCCGCTGCGAACAGAACCCCGACTGCGAGCTGCCCGGCAACGACTACAGCCATCCCGACTGCGCCGGCCACGGCGAATGCCCGGATTTTCAGACGCGCTGCAGCTGGATTTGCGACGGCGCGGCCGCCGAGTGCCGGTCGGACGCCGACTGCGCCCCGACCGGATGTAGCGGGCAGATCTGCGCGGCAGAGTCGCGGGTGACCACATGCGAGTTTCGCGAGGAGTACGCCTGCTATCAGGACACGGCCATCACGACTTGCGGCTGCCGCGGCGGGCAGTGCGCCTGGGACGCGACCGAGGCCTTGACGCAGTGCCTGGCGGAGGCGGCGCTGCCGAGCGGGGAGTAGAGACGGCCCTTGCGCCCAGCGTGCGCGACTCTTGCGATTTTGGGCCGGGCCTCCTCTCTACGGCACCGGACGTCGCATCGGGGCCATGTGCGGCTCCGCGACGTCGCGGAGCCGGCCGAGCGCGAAAGCGCCCGCGCTCTGCTGCCGCCGCAAAATCTCGTTTACTTCTTGGGCATCCAGCCGCCGCCGGGCTGGCGCACACGACACTCGAGCCGGTACTCGCTGCGCGCTGTCGCCTGGAGCAAGGCGCAGGGATCGAACCAGTGCTCCGTCACGCTCCTCGCCAGGATCGACGGCGGCTCGCCCACGAATTCACTGCTGGCAGGACAGCGGAGCTTCCACAGCCCGCCCCGGCTCGGCATCGACTCCAGGCAGAGAACTTCCTTGATGCCGCCGTTGCAGTTCGTCGCGACCAGCAGGTAGGGCCCCGGCAACTCGCCTCGCGAACTCGCGACGCGCAGGATGGTATCGTGATGAAACTCACCCTGCTGCCAGTGATCGACGAACTCGTACGCGCCCCATCGCTGGGCGATCTCGCTCAGCAGCTCGCCCAATACGAGCTTGGCGGCTAGCTCCTCCACGAGTGCGGAGCCTGAGCTCTCGACCGGTTGCATCACTGAAGCCTAGCTGCGGATTGGAGTGGTGCCAGGCGTGGCGAAGCGCGCCCCATTCCGCTCGGCGGCCGTCGCGCACAGATGGTGGCGGTTTTCGCGTGGCTCGATCCAGGTGTGCCCGTCCGTACGCTCGTTCCGCTTCCAGGCGGTTGTGAGCTCGGCACAGGAGTCGGACGTTATCGGCTGTCGACGCGCCGCCGCGGCCGAACGGTTGGCGATGATCATACTCGAGCCAGGCGCGAGACTGGCAACGGCGGCCGTCTTCATCCGTCCAGCTGCATTGGATGCCATCACGCTCGGCGACCTCGCGGCGCGCCGCGCGGGGGATGTGACGGCTCCTGTTCGGGTCCGGCTGCGCGGCGTGGACGTTCCGGGCATGATTGAGTCGAGCGGCACCAAAGCGTCGCTGCAGGAGCTCGGCCAAGAGCAGATCGAGCGCGCGCTCGATGACGGGAGCAAGGTCTCCGCTCGGACTCGCATGGCGCAGCAGGTCCCGCGCGCGCTCGAGCTTATCCTTCAGCTCCCTCGAAGCCGTGAAGCGGATGGCGTAGCGCTCACTGGAAAGTGGAGTGAGCTCATGGGGACGATTTCGCTCGGGAGGAGGCGCCAGGTGCGGGCGCTCGAGCTTCGGAGTGCTGGTCGCGCTGGCCGGGATCTTGGGACACTCTGTCGCGTCGTGGGGCGCGCTCGAGGTGGGATGGGCTCGTTCCGGCACTTTCCGCACGCTGGACGGCACGTCCTGAACCGGAAAGCGCGCTGCCAGAAACTCCTTGGCTTTGCGCACCGACTTTCCGCAGACGCCCGCCAACAACTCGTCGGCGTTATCGGCATCGAGATGTGGTTTGAGCAACGACAGCGCGCTGAGCGACAGCTTGCCCTCGGACAGCAGCGAAAACACTACCGGGAAGCGCCGGGCCAGCCGCGCCGCTTCGATCCTGCGGCACGCTTCGTCCTCGCTGAAACCCAAACGCTCCACACAATATTCGAACATCGACCCACACGCGGCGAGCAAGTGCAGCCGGCGTTCCTCCACCTCCCCGAGATACGCGACGAGCTCACCGGTCGATCTTCGCACGTCCCTCACCACACGATCGAGCCCCGCCGCGATCTCTGAGTTCGACAGCTGCTCGAGCTGCCAAAAAGGAGAAGTGCTCATGCCCTTGTCTAACACGAGCTTCTC
>DASTRX010000020.1:0-35719 GCA_035760985.1 Polyangiaceae bacterium | reverse complement strand
GCCACGTATTTCGCCCTGCGCTATGTGCTGCTCAACGCGCGCAAGCACCAGCGATCGCCTGGTTCGCCGCGCGCGGCGAACCAGGCGGAGCTGCCCTCGGGCTTCGTCGACTCCTGTTCGTCCGCGCCCTGGTTCGACGGCTTCAGCCGTCCCACCGAGCTGGCGTTCGGCGCCGCCAGCGCGCGTCAGCGCTGGCGAGCTTGCTCCGAGCGGGAGGCGCCCGTCGTGCCGGCGAGGACGTGGTTGCTGCGGCGGGGAGTGCGCCGGTACGCCGTCTTCGATGTCGATGATGCGCCTGCGTGAAGTGTTCGTTGTCAGCTCGAGTCTGGGGGGGGCGGGCGAGGTGGCCCCGAGTCGAAAGCGGGCAGTCCTGGAGTCGCGCAGGGTCGTGGAGGGCCGAGCCCTGGACGATCGATGTTTGCAGGGCCGTTGGCAGCGCCGAAGCCCTTCGCGGGGCTCGAGCGCTCAGAAGCTGTTGGTGAAGCTGCAGCCGATCTGGGCGGCGGCGCCGGTGGGCACGACTTGCAGCGCGACGCGCGGGCTCTGCTCGCGCCTGGGGCCGAGCCACCAGATGGCGGCTCCGCCCGCGAGCAGCGCGCCCCCGGCTGCCAGCGCGATGGTCGCGACGCGCGCGCGGTCCGCCGCGGTGTGTGCCGCGTTGACGCCGCTCTGGGTCTGGCACACGTTGCCGTCGCAGTCTCGCTTCCAGGTGTCCGATTGCGACGCCGCCGAGATGCCGAAGCCCGCGCCGATTCCGAGCGCGATGACGCCGCTGCCCGCCAGGGCGAGGGCGCTGGTCTCGCGCCAGGTCCAGCTCGAGCCGTGCTGCGGCAGAGCCGTGTCGGCGATGGTCGCGGCAGGGTCGGTCTCGATCGGGGCGATCAGCGGGGGGGGCCGCAGCGCGGCGATGCGCTGCTCTGCGAGCTGGCGGCGTGGAGCCGGCGTCTTGGGCTCGGCCAGGTAGCGGCGGTAATATTCGGTGGCGCGAGGGCCGTCGTTCAGGCCCACGTCGTAGACGCGCGCGATGTTGTACAGGATGTCAGCGCTGCTCGCCGCCGCCAGCGCCTTCTCGTACAGCTCGATCGCTCGATCGTACTCTTTGCGTTCGTAGGCCTCGAAGGCCTGCGCTGCCAGCTGCTCGGCTTCGATCACGTTGGCGGGCCGCAGCGCTGTCGGTTCCGCCGCCGGTGGCACGCTCAGCGCGTCCGCTGCGGCGGGCGCGTCCTGGGCTTCGTGGGCGAGTTCGGCGTCGGCCGCCAGCGCCGGTTGCGCCAGCGCCAGCAGGGGCGAGAGGACGAGGCAGTAGAGAGTCGGGCGCAAAGGGATCTCCCGTCAGTCCAGGACACGTACGACCGGTTCGTCTCCCCCGATGACCTTCACGCGCGGTTCATTGCGGCCGCGCGGGTTCGACTTGCCACGAACCGCCGGACGGCCCGGGGCCGGTGCCGCCGCTGCCGGTGCCGGGGCGCCCTTGGCCGAGGTCGTGAGCGCGCCGCGGACCGCGGCCGAGAGTGCTTCGTCCGCCTGCGTGCGCGCTGCCGGCAAGCGTTCGAGCCGCACCAGGGCGGGCGGGGCCGCATCCGCGAAGAAGATCGTCACCGGAGCATAGCCGGGCGCCTTCACGCTCAGCTCATGCGATGCGCCGTCACGCGGCTGGCTGGTGCTCAGGTGGCCCGTGGCGACGAGTTTGCCGTCGAGCCACAGCTCGGCGGTCTCGGGCTCGGCGCTGACGTCGACGTTGTAGTTGGCGGGCTCGATCACCGGCGGAGCCGCGAGCTGCTGCGCGGCGGGGGCGGGCGGCGGCACGGGCGCCATGTGCGCCCCCCAGAAGTAGGCGCCCGGCACCAGCAGTACGGACGCCAGCGCCAACCACGCGAAGCCGCGCGGGGCTCGCGGTGGCTCCGAGCGGCGCGGCTGCGCGACGAGCGGCGGCAAGCTCGCGGCCTGTTGCGCCAGCTCCGCGATCGGTTCGGCCGCGATCGGCTCGGCGCTGAGCTCTGCCGGCCTGAAATGCAGGTCGCCCGGGACCGAGTCGACGGGAGGCTCCTCGGGCTCGCCGCGCCGCACCAGCTCGTCCTTGCGGCGCGCCGCTTCCAGCAGCAGTTGCTGCGAGGTGCCGAAGATGGTGCGCGTCCGCTCCACCGGCTGCAGCTCCGCCACCAGCCAGCCGCGCTCGAAGCTCAGGACCCGAAACAGCGCAGCCTCGCCTCTGGCGGAACCGCTCTGCGCGTCGATCAGCTCACCATCCCGGCACCACAGGTGGCTCTCCGCACCATCCCGGGTCACGGTGATCTGCGCGCTCTTGCCGAGCAGTTGCACGATCTGCAGCAAGTCGGCAACGGCGAGATCGTCGAGCGTGCCGCTGAAGCGCGCGGCAGCGGGTTGCCGGCCCGTCTCTCGGGAGACGGGCTCTCGCCCACTGCGCAACTCTGACTCACTCGGGCCATGTGACATCCACTGGCCGCGGGACTGCGGATTGGATTTGTGTGTCAGCACTGGGCAAGGCTCCCCGGCAGAAACATCCAGCAGCAGCGTGCTGAGCCTACCCGCTCAGGCCGCCGAGGAAAAGCGGCCGGTCGCGGTACGAGCGAGCCGATCCCTGCGCCATGAGAGACATCCCGGCGAACCTGACTGGGCGGATTCGGGGTGCGGGGTGTCCCGGCGGAACTCGGGGTGCGGGGTGTCCCCGCCGGTGAATTGCCACAAAGGAACGACAAAGCAGCCCCTCCGATGGATGCTTTTAGCGCGCAATTTGGATCACGGAAAGTGAAGAACCAGCGTTCCTGTCAGCCTTTCTCTCGGCCCCGGCGGCCTGAATTGCGGTGCCGGATGGGAACGAGCACGGGTGTGCCACCGTGAAAGCGGGCTGGTGGGCTAGAATATACGCAAGTATATTCGCCATGGTGGGAAGCCCCGTTCAAGGCTCGACGCAGCTGCCGCGCGCGCTCTGGTTGTGCACGTGTTTCCTCGCTGCGAGCGGCGCGGGCCTGGCACTGGCGAGCTGCGCCAACGTGCTCGGCATTCCGGAGGAGCCCCGGCTCGCGGACGAAGCAGCGAGCCTCGGCAGCGAAACACCCGGCGTGACTTCGAGCGATCCAGCCGCGAACCCGCCCGCAGACCCGCCGCTGTCCACGCCCGATGATTCACCGGAGCAATCCGAGCCGAACCCGCTCAATCCACCGGGCAACAGCGATGAGCAGCCGCCCGGGCCGGAGCTCACGCTCACGGACGCGGGCCCCACGCAGCAGCCGACCGATGCTGCGAGCCTGCAAGGTGAGTGCGGGGCGCTGCAGAGCTTGGGCCCGAACGGAAACTGCTTCGCCGTGCTGGCCGCGCTGCAGACCTGGGCGGATGCGCGCCAGAGCTGCCGCGATCTGGGCACGGGCTGGGATCTGGCCTCGATCCGCAGCGCCGCCGTCGATCAGTTCATCACTCGCCTGATCAGCGACGAGACCTGGATCGCCGCCTCGGACGTCGCTCAGGAGGGGCGCTGGGTGTGGATGGACGATGGCACCGCGTTCTGGGACGTCTCAGCCGACGCTGGCGCTCTGAACGGCGAATATGCGCACTGGAATGCCACCGAGCCCAACGGCGGAAACACTACCAACTGCGCCCGCATCGTGCCCCGGGTCGGCAACGCCTGGGCGGACCTGCCCTGCGATTCCACGGTCGCTGCGCTCTGTGAAGGCCCAGCGCCAGACTAGTCGTTGATGCTCAGGGGGGGCCGGGCCTCCAGCACACCAAAACCAGCGGCGCCTCGGGGCCCTGTCCGCAATTGACCCTGTGCGAGCGGGCCATTTGCGGATAGTCCTGCGCCCATGTCCGCCTCCTCTTCCAGCCGCCAGCCGCAGCGCCGCTTTCGCTCCCGCGACTGGTTCGATGATCCGAAGCACATCGACATGGTCGCGCTCTATCTCGAGCGCTTCATGAATTATGGCCTGACCGCCGATGAGCTGCTCTCCGGCAAGCCGATCGTGGGCATCGCGCAGTCGGGCAGCGATCTGAACCCCTGCAACCGCATCCACCTGGAGACGGTGAAGCGCGTGCGCGAAGGTGTGCGCGAAGCGGGGGGCATCGCGCTGGAGTTTCCGCTCCACCCGATCTTCGAAAACTGCCGGCGCCCCACCGCGGCGCTGGACCGCAACTTGGCGTACCTCGGCCTGGTCGAGATCCTGCACGGATATCCGATCGACGCGGTCGTGCTCACGACCGGCTGCGACAAGACCACCCCGGCGCAGGTCATGGCCGCCTCCACCGTCGACATCCCGGCGATCGTGCTCTCGGGCGGCCCGATGCTCGACGGCTGGCACGATGGCGATCTGGTCGGGTCGGGCACGGTGATCTGGCGCTCGCGCCGCAAGCTGGCGGCCGGGCAGATCGATACCCGTCAGTTCCTGGAAGCGGCCGCCGCTTCGGCCCCGTCGCTGGGGCACTGCAACACGATGGGCACGGCCTCGACGATGAACGCCGTGGCAGAGGTGCTCGGCCTGTCGCTGCCGGGCTGCGCGGCGATCCCGGCTCCGTACCGCGAGCGCGCGCAG
The DNA here is from genome assembly GCA_035760985.1 of Polyangiaceae bacterium. Classification (GTDB taxonomy): domain Bacteria; phylum Myxococcota_A; class Polyangia; order Polyangiales; family Polyangiaceae; genus SZUA-265. The sequence goes on along the minus strand of DASTRX010000020.1, from coordinate 31,178 downwards.
TACGCGTACCTGACAGGCAAGCGCATCGTGGAGATGGCCTACGAAGATCTGCGGCCTTCGCAGATCCTCACGCGCGCGTCCTTCCTGAACGCGATTGCCGCGATCGCGGCCATCGGCGGCTCCACCAACGCCCAGCCGCATCTGGTGGCCATGGCGCGCCACGCGGGCGTCGAGATCACGGCCGAAGACTGGATGAAGTACGGGCGCGATATCCCGTTGCTCGTCAACATGCAACCCGCGGGCAAGTACCTGGGCGAGCGCTTCCACCGCGCGGGCGGCGTGCCCGCCGTATTGTGCGAGCTGCTGCGCGCCGGGCGCATCGACGGTTCGGCGCTGACCGTCACGGGTGAGTCGATCGCCGAAAACATTCGCGGCGCCGAGACCACCGATCGCGAAGTGATCAAGAGCTACGAGCAGCCGCTGCAGAAGGATGCCGGCTTTCTGGTGTTGAGGGGCAACCTGTTCGACTTCGCGATCATGAAGACGAGCGTGATCTCCGAGGAGTTTCGCCAGCGCTACCTGTCCAAGGACCAGCGCTTCGAAGGCAAGGTGGTCGTGTTCGACGGTTCGAGCGACTATCACGAGCGGATCAACGATCCCTCGCTCGGCATCGACGAGTGCACCATCCTGGTGATTCGCGGCTCGGGCCCGATCGGCTGGCCCGGCTCGGCGGAGGTCGTGAACATGCAGCCGCCCGATGCGCTGCTCAAGCGCGGCATCACAAGCTTGCCCACGCTGGGCGACGGGCGCCAGTCGGGCACCTCCGACAGCCCGTCGATCCTCAACTGCTCGCCCGAGAGCGCCGCCGGTGGCGGGCTGGCCTGGCTGCGCACCGGCGATGTGGTGCGCATCGATCTCGAAGCGGGCCGCTGCGACGCGCTGGTCAGCGACGAGGAGATCGCGCGCCGCAAGCGCGAAGCGCCGCCGCCCTTTCCGGAGAGCGTGACCCCCTGGCAGGAGATCTACCGTTCCACCGTGGGCCAGCTGGACACCGGCGCGGTCGTGGAGCTAGCGGTGAAGTATCGCGGAGTCGCCCAGAAGACACCCCGGCACAACCACTGAGAGCCTCACGGCCCCAGCCATTTCTTCAGCTGCGCGACGGCGTCCTTCTTGAGCGAGTAGCTCGTCGTATCGGCGTGGCAGTCCGCGCATTTGAGCGTGGCGCCGGCCGCGAGCGCCTTGCCGATCGCTTCCTTCATCACGCTCTTGGCGCCTGAGCGCCCGTTGTTGGCGCAGGCCTCTTCCACGCGTTGCACGCTGAAGTGCGTCGTCTTGCACGGGTTGGGGCCGGTGTAGCTGACCGCCGCCGTCTCCGGCGCCGGCTCTTCCGCCTTTTTCTTGGGCGCCTTCCTAGGCGGCGGCGCCTTCTCCTCGCTCTTTACCGCGGCTCGCATCTCCTTGCCGAGCGGCATCGGGGCGGCGGGCGGCGCAGCCGGTTCCTCAGCGGCAGGTTCGCTGTCCTCGGTGGCGGCCGCGGGCTCGGCCACGGGTGGGGGCGGCGGAGGCGGCTCGGGCTTGGGCGGCTCGGGCGGAGGTTCCTTGGCAGCGGCCTTGGGCGACGGAGCGCCCTTGGGCGGCAGCGCGCCCTTGGGCGGCAGCGCGTCGAGATCGATCTCTTTCGGGCCGACCTGGGTGTCTTCGCCGCTGGTGGAGGACGCAGCGCTCACCGGCGCATCATCGCCCTCGCCGCGGGACCAGACCACCTTGGTCGGCTCCGGCCCCTTCGCGGGCTCACTGCTGCCGCCGCACCCGCACCAGCCCAGCGCGAGCGCGGCTGGCAAGACCAGCAGGGCCAGCGCTCGCGGCTCCGGGGTTCCAGCGGCCCGCGCACGCAGAAAACTCGTCGTCGAAGGCACGAAACGGCGGATCTTCATCACCGCTCTCATGCCACGCTGACCCCCGCAGTCAACTGGAACAGCTTGTTTCCAGCTCTGTTCGGCGCGCCTGGCGAGGTGGCCGCTCAGGATGCGGCGCTCTTGGGGGCAGGGATGGGCGCGGCTTCGCCAGCGCTGCGGGCCGCCGCCCGCCGCTTGGTTGCCAGGTAACGAACGCACAGCGTGAGCGCAGCCCAGAGCGCGAGGAACGCAGCGGGCCAGGCGAGCGCGCGGGGAAAGTAGAACCCCACCCCGGCCAGAACCAGCAGCACGGCAGCGGCGAGCAGCAGGATGCCGCGCTCGGAGGATTCCAGCGTGCGGCGGTTGCCGATGGCCGCGCCCACGGTGTTGGCGAAGCGCGCGGCGCCGGCTGCGGCGCGCCCCGAGCTGCCGCGCACGCGCTGGCGCTCGGAGCGCGGCCGGCGCTGGCGGCGCGCATGCAGGATGATCTCGGTGGAGCTGGCCAGGTCCGCCTCGTACTGGGCTTCCATCGCGCGGGTGAACTCCTCGTTCTCGATCGCCACGTCGATCTCGCTGTTGGCGGCCCAGCTGGCGATGTTGAGGTTGGTCGAGCCGACGCGCGCCCAGCGCCCATCGGCGGCGGCCGTCTTTGCGTGCAACATCGAGCCGCCCCACTCGAACACCCGCACCCCTGCCTCGAGCAGGGGCCGATAGCCCGCGCGACTCAGCGCGCCCACCACCGGCACGTCGCTCGAGCCGGGCACGAGCAGCCGTACATCGACGCCGTCCCGCGCGGCCGCGCACAGGCCCTGAACGTAGGCCGGAGTGCCGACGAAATAGGCGTCGGTCAGCCACAGCGTCTTCTGCGCGATGGCGGCGATCAGCTGGTCCAGGCGATACAGGCCGGTGCTGCGCGGCAGCGCAGCCACCACGCGCAGCGCGACCTCGCCCGCGGGGCTCGCCGATTGTCTCAGCACGTGCAACTCCGGCGGCAGCTTGTCCCCCAGCTGGGCCCAGTTCTCGGCGAAGGCCAGCGCCAGCTCGTGCGTCGCCGGCCCGCGCACGGCGACGCCCGTGTCGCGCCAGGGCGGGATGTTCCGGGCGGGGTTGCCGAGCCAGCGCGCGCTCACGCACACGCCGGAGATGAACCCGACCGTACCATCGACCACCAGCAACTTGCGGTGGTTGCGTGAAAGCGAGCCGAGCGGGCTTGCCAGATGGAATGGATTGTAGGTGCGAACCTCCCCGCCGGCGGCCCGCAAGGGCTTCCAGAAACTGTCGAGCGATTCCCCGATGCAGCCGAACCAGTCGCGGATCACCTTCACCTGAACGCCCGCGCTGGCACGTTCGACCAAGGCCGCCCGCATCTCACGGCCGACCTCGTCGTCGCTGAACATGTAGTTCTCGACCAGGATGCTCTCGCGCGCGCCGCCGATCGCCTCCAGCCAGGCGTCGAAGTTGGCGCGCGCGTCGATCAACAGCTCCACGTGATTGCCGGGGATCAGCGGGGCCCCGGCGACGCGGCTGAATGCCTGCTGGGCGAGCAGTCGCAGCGGCGCGAGCGAGTTACGTGCGGGGTGCGCGGAAACGGTCAAGAGCGTGCTTTCGAGAGAGCTCAATGGACTGTACCAGGACAGCAGCAGCGAGGCCGCCCTCCGTGCAGCGCACCGGGCTGGTTTGTGGCCAATTTGCCACGTCACGGGCGGGCCTGCGCGCCCTCCGCAGTTAGATCAAACCGCGCGGAATCTTTGTCAAGTCTCCGGCTGGAGACCAGCTTTCGCGGGGGCGCCTGCCTTGGGGACCCAGTGCGCCAGCACCAGACTGGGCCAGCTGGCGACGAACGCCAGCGTGAAAAAGGCCGGATGCCCCAGGGCCTCGTCGAGCGGGCCCGACGCAAAACCCGACAGCGTGCTGCCCACCGAGACGACAGCGGTGGCGAACGCAAAGTGGGAGGCCGTGAAGCTGCGGCTCGTGCGCTGCATCAAGAACACGCCGTGCGCCGCGGTGCCGATGCCCGAGGCCAGCTGCTCCAGCAGCACGATGGCGCTGATCAGCGGGAGCCCCGGCCGCGCCACGGCCAGCAGGACGTAGAGCGGGATCGCGAAGCTCTGCAGGTACGTCATCGGCACCAGCCAGCGCGCGAGGCCGTGCCGCGCCAGCAGCGCTCCGCCCGCGAGCGAGCCCAGCACGGACAGCACGATGCTCACGCCGTTCAGCACGCCCCGCTCCGCGGTGCCGACGCCGATGTCTTTCAGGAGCGGCTTGGCCATCGCGAACATCATGATGTCCCCGAGCCGATAGAAGAACAGGAAGGCGAGCACCCGCCCGGCCTGAGGCTGCCCGAAGAAGGAGCGATAGGCGCTGGCAAAGGCGCCGCGATCGAGCTTCGCTGCGGGCCGTTGCTCCGCGGGCCGGGGCAGCAGCCGCGCGTTGAGCGAGGCCACCAGCAGCATCAATCCTCCCGCGCTGGCGAAGGCCAACGCCCAGCTCGTGCGCGCGGCGAGCACCACGAGCAGCGAGGAGCCCACGATCGTCGCGGCGCGATAGGCAGCGGTGCGCACGCCGGAGAAGAGCGCTCGATCGCGCTCGCCCAGGGCGGACAGGTAGAAGCCATCGCAGGCGATGTCGTGCGTGGCGTGCACCACCGAGAGCAGCGCCAGCATCAGCCAGAACAGCGCGCTGTTGCCGCCCGCCACGACCGCAGCCGTGAGCAGCATGCCCAGGCCCAGCACGAGCTGCGTGTAGAGCAGCCAGCGCCGCTGCGTCCCGAACAGATCGACCACCGGGCTCCACAACAACTTGAGCGTGACGGCGAGGTGGAACAGCGAGGTCGACGAGATCTGCGTCTTGGAAGCGTTGCTCGCGGTGAGAAATTCGGTCGCGAGCTGATGCAGGACGCTCCAGGGCAAGCCCTCGCCGAAGTAGGACGTCGAGGTCCAGAGCAGGGTGCGACGCGAACGCACGGGAGCGGGGCCAGCTTCGGTCAAGGCGCAGAAGTACCGTTATCATGGCCCCTGCGCGCGGGCACGACTCTGCTACGCTCGCTGCGTGCCGAGCGCCTCGCCTTCCGTCTCTCCACGCCGCCGCATCGCGCTGCTCGCTGTCTGCGGCGTGTGCTCGTGGGCTTGCCAGGCCGGTGAGCTGCGCGGCGGGGGCTCGCGCCCGTCCGCGAGCGGCCATGCGGTTGCGCCGGCCAGGGCGGCCGTGGCCGCACCGAGCGTCGCGCCCGCCGGAGCAGCGGCTGTGCCGGAGCTCCAGGTGGCGCGGCTCGGACCCCTGCGCGAGGACGAAAGAGGAGGTCAGCTGGTGGTGCTGCTGCACGGCTGGCGCGCGCACGGGGATGATCTCGTCTCGCTGGCGCGCGAGCTGGCTCGGCCCGGCACGCGCTTTCTGGTGCCGGCAGCGCCGCTGCCCGAGCCGAATGGCGGCCGTGCCTGGTGGCGCCTCGACAGCGCCGATCGGCCCGCTCATGTCTCGAAGGACGAGCTGCCCGCCAGCTATCGTCCCAACGCGCAGCTCGCGGCGGCGCGCGGCGCCGTCCAGGCGCTGCTCAGGGATGCCCGGGAACGCTACGCTCCGAGCTCGATCGCCGTCGTCGGCTTTTCACAGGGCGCGATGCTGGCGCTGGATCTGGGGCTGAGCGCCGATCCGCCGATCGATCGCGTGGCGGTGCTGTCGGGAGTGCTGGTCGCGGACTCCTTGCCCGCGTTGCACGCGAAGCGCGGCAAGCCCTCCGTGTTCGTGTCGCACGGCCGCAGCGATCCGGTGCTGCCGTTCGCGGAAGGCGCGAGCATCGAGAGCCTGCTGAAGCCGTACGGCGTGCCGGTGACCTTCGTGCCGTTCGAGGGAGGTCACCAGATCCCAGCGGCGGTCGTCGAACAGCTGCGCGCCTTCCTGGCTGCTGGAGCGCGCTAGCGCACGCGCTCCGCCGGCCGATGAGCGCCGGGTTCGGGCTGCGTTCGCGTCACGATCTTGGCGATGCCCTGATGCGGGCGTTTCGTGGGGGATTCCCACGTGTCGAGAAACTCGACGCTGCTCCAGGGTGGCCCAAAGCTCCGCAATGGGCCGCGGAGCGCCGGGAGCGCACGCGCGGGCTGGAGCGGGCGCCAGCATTCGGTGCTGTTCTGCTCCAAAATGGCCGCGCAGCGGGCACGCCGAGCCTGGCACGTCGCGTGCTCAGGAGAGGGTCACGTTGGCTGAACCCCCAACGCAGGAGACCTCACCCATGATCAACCATTCCCTCCGTGCGCTCGCTGCTTCCCTCTTGCTCGCCGCGCCGAGTTTGGCGCTCGCCAAGGCGCCCGCCACGGCAGCTCCCGCCCACGCGGCTGCGAGCACGCCCGTGAAGGCGCAGGCCAAGGCGGCGGCGCCCGCCTCGAAGACCAATGCCTCGGCACCGGTCCAGGCGAGCGAGCCTGCCAAGGGCGCCGAGAGCGCCGAGCACAAGAAGGCCGCCTCGCACGAAAAGAACGCCAAGAAGGACGCCGCCAAGGCAGGCAAGAGCGACGGCAAGACCAACAACGACGCCAAGCACTGAGCCGCGCGGTCGCGATGAGCTGGCTCCCTCGAGTCGCCGGGTGCAGCGCGGGCTGCCCGCAGCCGAGGGAGCCAGTCGCTCGCACGATTGCTTGCGCCCATCGAGCCGCCAGGAGCCAGGCAAGCCACGGATGGACCGGGCTTGCCCGGCTTCGTGTGATCTCCTAAGCTCTTCGCGGTGACGTCACGGGCCCTGCCGCCACGCCGTTCGCGATCGTTGATCGCGTGGCTGGCGCTCGTGCTGCTGATGGGAGCGGGGCACGTCCTGCCCGCGCTGCACTTCCTGTTCGTGGCTCACCACCTGTGCGCCGAGCACGGCGAGCTGGTGGATGCGGTTTCTGACGCGCGCTCCCTGGATCACGCGGGCCGTGCGCCGCGAGAAAAGGCCGGCAGCTCTGCAGCGGCGGATGCCGAGCAGGCTCATTCGGCCGCTATTTGCCGTTCTGGCGCTGCCTCGCACTCGCACGAGCACTGCGAGGTGTTCGCGGCCACGCGCGCCGCGCCCGCGCTGCTGTCGGCGCCGGCTCCCGTGCAATTGCTGCCTGTTGCGCAGCTCTTGTCCGCGCCGGGCGAGGCGCGGGACGCCCACATCGATATCGCGCTGCTGGACTACGCGCCGAAGCTCGCGCCACCGGTTCGGGCTCCGCTGGCCTAGTCGCCGGGCAGTCGCCAGCGCCGGTGCGGAGTACCGCACCCAGGATCGTCGTGTCGGGTCTGTGCGCTCGGTGCATGCGCCGGGAGTTGTGTGTTTCACGCTGCTCCGGGCGGTCGCGCTGTGCGAGCCCGTTGCGGCACGGCGGCGCGCGTCCATTCGCAACACCCACGCTTCCGGCGGTCGCGCGCGAGTCGCTGCGCGAGCTTCGCCGCTCCCGAGCAGCGCGGTCTCGCCCGCGTTTGCCAGCTGCAGCTCTCTCGTCATGGAAAGTCTCATCGCATGTTCCGTCGCTTCGCCCCCTGGGGCTGGCTCCCTCTCAGCATGGTCGCCGCCCACGCAGCGGCCGCAGATCCTCCTGCTCCCCTGCAAGCAGCCGAGCCCGCGCCCGCACCGGCTCCTGCGGACGCCGCCGAGCCCCCGTCTGAACTCGCGCCCGCTGGGCCAGCCGAGCCCGCGCCCGCGCCCAGCGACCCCGAGCGCCAGGAGCTCGAAGCCGAGTTCCAGCAGGCGCTCGGCAGCTCGGACGAGTCCGCGTCGGCGCCCGCGCCGAGCAGCCCCGCTCCCGCGGCGAGCGCGCCCTCCGCGCTGCGTCTGATCGACCTCTCGCTCGACCTGCTCGGCGCGGCGGGCAGCTCGACCGCGGAGGAAGCCGAGCTGCGCAACCTGCAAGCCGGCGGGCACGACCCGAAGAACCGCGGCTTCACCGTGCAAAACGTCGAGCTCACCCTGTCGGGCGTGGTCGATCCCTATCTGCGCGGCGACTCGAACATCGTGCTGCAGATCGACGAGAGCGGTGAGACGGTGATCGAGCTGGAGGAAGCGTATCTGACCACGCTCGATCTGCCCTTCCACCTGCAGCTGAAAGCCGGGCAGTTCTTCACGGCGTTCGGTCGCCTCAATCCCACGCATCCGCACAGCTGGGACTTCGTCGATCAACCCGTGATCAACACGCGGCTGTTTGGGCCTGACGGACTGCGCAGTCAGGGGGCGCAGCTGGCCTGGTTGACGCCCTTGCCCTTCTTTGCGGAGCTCACCGCCAGCGTGCAAAACGCTCACGGTGAGACGGCGACGAGCTTTCGCAACGTGCCGGGAGAGACGATCGCAGGGCGCGTACTGATCGAGCGCCCCGTCGAGTCAGCGAACGATCTCTTGTATCTGCTGCGGCTGCGCAGCTCGTTCGATGCGACGGAGGAGCTGACGCTGGTCCCGGGCCTGTCGGCGCTGTTCGGCCCGAACGCGACCGGCACGCAGACGCGGACGCAGATCTACGGAGCCGACCTGTACGCGAAGTGGAAGCCGTTGATCAACGACCACGGTTGGCCGTTCGTGGCCTGGCAGACGGAGGCGATGCTGCGGCGCTATCAGGCGGCGGAGGTGGTCTCCGAGAGCGGGGCCGCGGTCGAGCCCTCGGTGACGCTGAACGACTATGGGCTGTATTCGCAGCTGCTCTGGGGCTTCGCACGGCCCTGGGTGGCCGGTGTGCGCTACGACTATGCTCGAGGCCAAGCCGACGACACGCTGCCCGACGGCAGCTACAGCTCGGAGAACGATCCGCTGCGCGATCAGCGCCATCGCTTCTCCGTTGTCGTCAGCTACTACCCGAGCGAGTTCAGCAAGCTGCGCCTGCAGTACAACTACGACCGCTCGCAGTTTCTGAGCCAGGCGGACGCCCACAGCGCCTACCTGCAATTCGAGATTCTGTTCGGGGCGCACGGCGCCCACAAGTTCTGACCGCTGCCTCGAAGGACACCGCCATGATCCGAGCTCTGATCCGCTGGATTTCCGTTCTGAGCACCTGGTTGCTGCTGACCGCCGCGGGCAGCGACGCCCGCGCCGCCGATCCCATCCACGTGGTCGCCACCCTGTCCGACCTGGGCAAGATCGCCGAGGCCGTGGGCGGCGACAGAGTGCGCGTCACGACCATCGCCTCCGGCGTGCAAGACCCGCACTTCGTCGACCCCAAGCCGAGCTACGTGCTGAAGCTGCGCGACGCGGAGCTGTTCCTCGTCAACGGCCTGGAGCTCGAGATCGGCTGGGTGCCTCCGCTGCTCGAAGGGGCGCGCAACGGTCGCATCAAGCCCGGCAGTCCCGGATACGTGGACTGCTCCAGGAATATCCCGGTGCTGGAGCTGCCGAGCGGACAGCTGACGCGCGCCGAGGGCGACGTGCACCCGTACGGCAACCCGCACTACACGACCGATCCTCTGAACGACAAGATCGTCGCGGACACCATCGCCGACGCCTTGTCCCAGGCGCGGCCGGCCGATGCCGGGTACTTTGCCGCGCGCAAGAAGGCCTTTCAGGCCAGCATCGACCAGGCGCTGTTCGGCGCGGAGCTGGTCGACCTGGTCGGCGGCAAGAAGCTCGATCGCCTGGCGCGCTCGGGTGAGCTCGACGCCTTCCTGCAGTCCGAGTCGAGCGGCGGCGCGAAGCTCGCGACCAAGCTCGGGGGCTGGCTGGCGCGGATGGCGCCGCTGAAGGGCGCGAAGATCGTCTTCTTTCACAAGAGCTACAGCTACTTCAACCAGCGCTTCGGCCTGAACGTTGCCGAGTATGTCGAGCTGAAGCCCGGCATTCAGCCCGGGCCGAGCCACCTGGCGGACGTGGTGAGCACGATCCGGCGCGAGGGCATCCGGGTGGTCGCGACCCACCCGTTCTACGACGAGAAGGTCGCCAGGCTGGTCGCGGAGAAGGGTGGGGCACGGCTGGTGCCGCTGCCGCTCGACGTGGGCGGGGTGAAGGGCGCGGACGACATTCTTTCTTTCTTCGACGTCGCAACCAGCAGGCTGCTGAAAGCCGCGGGGAAGTGAGCGTGGCAGCCGGGCTACCCTGGTGGCTGCTGCCGTCGGCAGCGGCCCTGATCCTGGTCGCGACCCACACCTATCTGGGGCTGCACGTGATCAGTCGCAACGTGTTCTTCGTGGACCTGGCGCTGGCGCAGGTGGCGGCGCTCGGCAGCACCGTGGCCTTCCTCTACGGCTATGAGCTGAGCGACCCGATCACGTACTATGTGTCGCTCCTGTTCGCGGTGGGGGGAGCCTGGTTCTTCTCGGTGGCGCGCTTGCCGGAAAATCGCGTGCCGCAGGAGGCGATCATCGGGCTCACCTTCGCCGTGGCCTCGGCGGGAGCGATCCTGCTCTCCGCCGAGAACCCCCACGGCGCCGAACACCTGCGCGACATCATGGCCGGCAGCATCCTGGTCGTGTCCGCCCGGGAGGTGAGCCAGGCCGCGATCTTTTACGGCGCGATCGGCGTGTTTCACTGGCTGTTCCGCCGCCCGCTGCTCCAGGTCTCCTTCGACCGCGAGGCAGCGGAACGGAGCGGGCTGCGCGTGCGCTGGTGGGACTTCCTGTTCTATCTGTCGTTCGCCGTCGTGATCACCTCCTCCGTGCGCATCGCGGGCGTGCTCCTGGTGTTCATCCTTTTGATCGCGCCCGCCGTCTGCGGCGCGCTGTTCGCGAGCAGCGTGCGCGCGCGCCTGCTGGTGGGCTGGGGCTGCGGTATTCTGGCGACGATCGGCGGGCTGATGCTGTCCTACGGCATGGACTGGCCGCCGGCACCGGCCATCTCCTGCATCTTCGCTGCCATCCTGATCGGTTCGGGCGTCGTATTCAGCGTGCGGCGTTCGGCGCGGCCGGCGCTCGCGCTCGCGCGCTTCGCGGCGGCAGGCCTGGCGCTGTGCGCGATCGGCTTCGGGTTGACGGGATTGTTGCGCGCGGGCCGCGCCCGGCACGGGCTGGCCGAGAACGAGGCCCACCCCGCCGAGCCGCACGGCGCTGAGCATCGCCATGGCGACCCCGAGCACGGCCTCGGCGGCTCCCGGCGAGATCTGCTGAGCGCGCTCGCCGACGAGCACGACAACGTGCGCGCCAGCGCCGCGGAGCAGCTCGGCAAGTCGGGCGATCCGGCGGTGCTGCCCGCGCTCACGAAGGCGCTGCAGGACCCCGCCGACGCCGTGAAGGAAAAGGCTGCGGAGGCGCTCGGCGCGCTGGCGCGCCCCGAGTCCGTACCGGCGCTCGAGGCGGCGCTGGCGCAGCCGGGGCAGGACGAGTGGGTGCAGCTGCGCGAGGCCGTGGCATTGGTGCGCTGCGGCGGCCCGAGAGGGATGAGCACGCTGATCGGGCTGGCCAGGGAGGCGGACGCCCAGCTGGTGCGCAGCCAGGCCCTGCAGCAGGCGCTCGCCTTTGCCGGTCAGGCGGCGCCGGCGGGGGGCGCGGCTCAGCCGGCGCTGCAACAGCTGGAGACGTGGTGGGCCGCAAATGAAGAGCAGGCGCGCTGGGACGCGGCAACCGGGCGCTTCTCGAGCGCGCCCTCGAGGTAGACTCGGGCATGCTCCGAATCCTTCCTCGTCCGTCGCTCGCCGTCTTCGGCGTCGCCAGCCTGTGCGCGGGACTGGGCGCCGCTGCGCCGGGCAGCATTGCCCAGGCGCGGCCAGCCCAGCCCGCCCAGCCAGCGAGCGGCGCCGAGCTGTACGCGCGCTATTGCAAGCTGTGCCACGGCCCGAGCGGCAAGGGTTATGCCGCCGACAACGCGCCCTCGCTCGTCAGCCCCAGGTTTCTGGCATCGGCGAGCGACGACTACATCGCGCGCGGTATCCGCTTCGGGCGCCCCGAGACCTCGATGGCCGCCTACGGGAAGGAGCGCGGGGGTCCGCTGGATGACGCGCAGATCGGGGCCATCGTCGCCTTCCTGCGCGCGAAAGGGCCCGCGGCGGCGCCGCTGCCGGAGCAGCCGGTGACCGGCGACAGTCAGCGCGGCGAGGCGCTGTTCGCGCAGAAGTGTCAGTCCTGCCATGGCAGCGCGAAGGCGCCGGGTAAGGCCCCACAGCTCTACAACCGCGAGTTCCTGGCCGCAGCTTCGCCGGCGTTTCTGCGCCGCGCGATCGCCGAAGGCCGCCCGCCGACGCGCATGCCGGCGTTCGAGCGCAAGCTGAGCGCGAGCCAGATCGATGACCTGGTGGCGTGGCTGGTGAGTCAGCGCGCCGCGGCGCCTGCCTCGCCGCGGCAGGCCAGCGGCGTGCCCAGCGACTTGCCGGTGCTGATCCACCCCCAGGGAAAGGCTCCCGAGTTCACGCTGCGCGAAGGCCGCTTCGTGCCCGCAGAGCAAGTCAAACGCGCGCTCGAAGAGAAGCGCAGGATCGTGATCATCGATGCGCGAGCGCCGTCCGACTGGCTGCAGTTCCACATCCCTGGATCCATCCCGATCCCGTACTACGACGCGGGGCAGCTCGATCGCGTGCCCAACGACGGCACCTGGGTCGTGGCGTATTGCGGCTGCCCGCACCACGCCTCGGGCGTGATCGTGGACGCGCTACGGCAGCGCAAGTTCGCGCACACGGCCGTGCTGGATGAGGGCATCCTGTTCTGGAAGCGAGCGGGCTTTCCGCTGGAGGGGCAGGCGGCGAACGCGCCCGAGTAGCGGTCGCTCATTTCGGCGGCGTTCTTCGTGCTCACTCCCGCCGGCGCGGGACGTCGCGCACGAACTGCCCGACGATGGGTTGCGCATCCAGATGGCGCCGGAGGCGCCCCGCGTCCACGGTCAGGCGCTCGACGTCGTGCAGCTCGGAGCCGAAGAAGCGCGTGCCGTGCTGACGGAACGGTTCGGGGTCGCTGGTGCACTGCGCCCGGACCCGCCCGCTGCCGGGCGTGTCGAACTGGGGATGCCGTTCCAGCCAGTCGGCGAGGCGCTCGGCGACGAAGGGCGCCGGGTCGAGCACTCGCGCGCTGCAGGTCTCGAGAAATGCCGGCAGGAGCAGCGGATAGTGGGTGCAGGCGAGCACCAGCGTGTCGATGCCGTCGAAACCGCGCACGTAGCGCTCGACGATCTGCCGCGCCACGTCGCTGCTCTCCCAGCCCTCTTCGACCAGCGGCGCGAGCAGCGGGGCGGGCCGTTGAGACACGATGTGCGGCCCCAGCTTGGCGATCTCCAGCTCGAAGGTGCGCGACAGGACGGTGCGCGTGGTGCCGATGATGCCGATGTGACCGGGGCTCATCGCCACGGCAGCCTCCGCCGCTGGGATGGTGACGCCCAGCACCCGCCGCGCCGAGCCGGCGCCCGCGTAGCGGCGCTGGAGATGACGGAGCGCGACGCAGGACATCGTGTGACAGGCGACCACGACCAGGCGGCAGCCCTCGTCAAAGAGGTGTTCGGTGCACTGCTCCCCGAAGTCGAGCAGGGTATCGCAATCGCGACCCCCGTACGGTGCGCGCCCGGAGTCGCCCAGATACAGGAAATCTCGCTCCGGCAGGCGCGCGTGCAGCTCGCGCAGGACGGAGAGGCCGCCGAAGCCAGAGTCGTATACGCCGATCATCTCGAGGTCAGCCCACGGGACATGAGCCCACAGCATAGCGCGGAACGAGCCGCTGCCGCCAGTCGGCCCATCTAAGGCCCCCCGCCGCTGCACCGGAGCGGGCCCCATGGAGGTACACTGGGCCGATGAAGGCACGTACGGATGATCTGCGGATCGAGCGCGTCCGGCCGCTGGTGTCGCCCGCGGTGCTGCAGGAGGAGTTTCCGTTGCCGGAAGCGGCGGCGGCGGGGATTGACGCCGCACGGCGTGCGATCGAGCGCGTGCTGTTCGGCGGCGAGCCGCGGCTGCTGGTGATCGCCGGGCCGTGTTCCATCCATGATCCTGCGGCGGCGCTCGAGTACGCGCAGCGGCTGCTGGACGTGCTGCCGCGCTACGCGGACACGTTGCAGATCGTGATGCGCGTGTACTTCGAAAAGCCACGGACGGTGGTCGGGTGGAAGGGGTTGATCAACGATCCCGGCATCGATGGCAGCTATCGCATCAACCAGGGGCTGCGCCTGGCGCGCAAGCTGCTGATCGACATCACCTCCCTGGGGCTGCCCGCCGCCACGGAGTTTCTCGATACCACCCTCGGTCAGTTCTACACTGATACCATCAGCTGGGGCGCGATCGGCGCGCGCACGGCCGAGAGCCAGATCCATCGCGAGCTGGCCTCGGGGCTGTCCATGCCGGTGGGCTTCAAGAACCGCACCGACGGCAACCTGGAGGTGGCGATCGATGCGATTCAAGCCGCCCGGCACCGGCACCTGTTCCCGTCCTTGACCAAGGAGGGCGCGCCCGCGATCTTGGAGACGCGCGGCAATGAGACGGGTCATCTGGTGCTGCGCGGGGGCAGCGCCAGCGGCCCCAACTTCTCTGCAGACGCGGTGCGCGGCGCTGCGAGCCAGCTCGCCGCGCGCAAGCTACCGGAAGTGGTGTTGGTCGACTGCAGCCACGGCAACAGCCAGAAGCAGCCCGCGCGCCAGCGCGATGTGGCGTTTGATCTGGCGGAGCAGCTCGAGTCGGGGCCATCCCCGATCCGGGGCGTGATGCTGGAGAGCCACCTGGTGGGCGGCCGTCAGGACGTGGTGCCGGGGCAGGCGCTCACCTACGGGCAGAGCATTACGGACGCCTGCCTGTCGTTCGCGGAGACGTTGCCGATCCTGGATCGGCTGAGCGAAGCCGTGGCGCGGCGAAGTGCGCGTCAGAGCGCGGGCACCTGATGCCAGCCGGCGCCGTCGAGCAGCGCCGGCTCGTCGCGCCCGGGCCGCGGATCCTTGGGGCGCAGCTTGATCAGCTGGGCGTCTTGCTGGCGGAAGTTACCCCACTGTTTGAAGAACAGCGGCACGCCCGCCACCAGGCACTGGTCGCGTAAATCGCGGTACCAGCGCACCGCCTCTGCCGGGCCGCGCGCTTGCACGCCGCTCTCGCCGCCGAAGATCACCCAGTTGACCTGGCCCGGGCCCGGACCGAGGAACGGCCGCAGATCGAGCGCGCCCAGCATCGGTTCCACGCTGAGGAAGCGGATCGTGCTCTGCTCGGCGAGCAGGTGCGGCAGGCGCTGCGCGGCCCACTCCTGGTTTTCCACGGTGGTCCCGAGCCACACGTTGCGCGGCCAGCGCTCGGGGCCGAGCTTGCGCAGGTTGTTGGGGCGCTTGGTGAGCAAGAGCCAGTCGAGCTGCGGGGTCTGCTCGATCAGGGCGTACAGGCGCTCCAGGTAGGGCCGCTGCTCTTTCAAGCCCTCGAACACGTCCATCATCGAACCGCAAAACACGCGCGGGCGGACACCTTGCTGCAGCGCTCTTCGATTCCAGGCGAGCGGCTCCGCCCAGCGCTGCTCACCAGCATAGCCGCGCTGGCCGCCGGGGCCCCACTCGACGGGGTGACCATAGAGCCTGCGCCCGATGCGCCGCGCGAGCACCATCGCGTAGCAGTGGTCGCAGGCGGGCGAGATCTGCACGCAGCCCCACCAGGGGTTGAAGACGTATTCGCCCCACTGGATCTTGGTCTTGGCCATCTCCCGTTCTAGCAGACGAGCGGGGCCGCTGCGCGCCCCGAGGTGCCGCGCAGGGCCGGGCGGCGCAGGCCCGGCCCAAATTCCCGAGGCTCAGCGCAGCTGGAAGAGCTTGCAGCCGCGGCAGGTGGCGTCGCCGCCGGGGCCGACGTCGCAGGTCTCGCCGAAGTCGACGTCCTTGTTCTTGTCACCGCAGAAGGGGCCCAGCTTGCAGTTGGCGTCGCACTCACCGTAGCCGCCGATGTTGCCGTCGACGCCGTTGTCGCACTCTTCGCCGAAGCTCAAGATGCCGTCTCCGCACTTCGCCTCGCAGCTGCTCGGCTGCGCGTCGAAGCCGGCCAGCGTGAGCTGGAAGGAGGACCCGGTGATCTTTCGCTCGGCGTGGAAGATGTCGATCTTGTAGACGTTGCCGGGGGTGAGACCGAAATCGGTCGGGGTAGCGCGCACCGTAACGGGTGCGGCCGCCGTGTTGCTTTCGAGCCCTCGGCCGTCCTGAGTGACGCTCGTGATCTGATTGGCGGCGGCGTTGATGGTCACCGAGCCCTTCGAGGGCACGTGCAGGCCGCCCAGATCCACCGCCAGGTTACCGTTGATGAAGACCCACACGTCATCGTCACCGAGGAAGGTGAGCGTGGCGTTCATGTTGGCGCTGTACGTGAACCAGTACTCCACGGCGGTCGTGAAGTAGAAGTTGTGGGGCGGTGCACCCGGGATCACCGTGTCTTCCGTGGGGAACCCGGAGAACACGCTCGTACCCACGCCGTTCGGCGGGAGCCCGTACTGCGCCGGGATCGTGGCCTTCACCTGGTTCGCCGTGGGGCCCGTGACGCCGTCCACCGGGAAGAACAAGGGCGTGCCGTCCAGCGTTTGCTTGGTGCCACCGTAACAGAAGCCCGTATTGGGATAGTCGCACGGCGCGCAGCCAGCGACGCAGGGCGCGACGCGGGCATCGAGCAATGCCTGGCAGTTCGCGGTGCAGGTGTTGGCGGCGGCCTGCAGATCGGCAAGCTCCGCCTGCGCCGCGTCGACCGCTGCCTGCGCGTCCGCGAGGGCCACGGGATCAGGCGGATTCGCGTTGGTCGCCTGGGTCAGCGCTTGCTGAGCTCGCTGCAGCTCTCCGGTCCGGTATTGCTGAACCGCGTCCGTGGCATTGCGGCATTGGTCGGCGCAGCGCAGCTGCGGACCCTGGAGCGGAGCCTGGCCATTGATGCCGCGATCCAGGCAAGCTGCCTGGCAGGCAGCCAGCGTCGCACCCAGCTGGCTTTGCGTGCCATTGGCGGTGTAGCTCCACTTCTCGCCGTTCGCGCCGTAGCGGTTGACGTAAGCGCCGCCCTCGGTCTCCTGGTACAGCACCAGCTCACCGACCACCGTCACCTCACCCGGATGATCCGTGTACCAGGCGTTGAAATTCTCGGGCGTGCTCAAGCAGGCTTGCGCGAGCACGGCGGGGGTGCCCGCCAGCACGGGCTTACCGGCGGCGTTGAGCTTGGGCGCCACCGCGCCGCGCGTGAGCGCCGTGCAGCTGTTCTGAGCGTCGATGAAGTCGGGCTGCGTCGCGGGGAAGTCGCGGAACACGACGGGCACGCGCAGCACGCACTCCTGGGTCGCGCCGCGCTCGCAATCGGCGGGGCCGGGGCACGTGAACCCGCTCTCGATCGTGCAGGTCGAGGAGCAGCCGTCGCCGTCGATCAGATTGCCGTCGTCGCACTCCTCGTTCAGCACCAGCCCGTCGCCGCAGGTCGAGGTGCAGGCGCCGTTTCTGCAGTCGGGCTCCTTGAGGCAGTTGGAGGAGCAGCCGTCGAAGGGCAGGGTGTTGCCATCGTCGCACGACTCGGCACCCTCGATGTTGCCGTCGCCACACACGGTATCGGTGCAGACGCTGAGCTGGCCCGGCTCGTTCGTGCACTTCTTGCCCAGCTCGACCCGGCAGCGACCCGAGCAGCCATCGCCGTTCGCGTCGTTGCCGTCGTCGCACTGCTCGCTGTCCGCCTTGACGCCGTCGCCGCAGACCGCGATCTGACGGCAAGGCTGCCCCGCCGTCGGACAGCTGAAGCCCTTCTCCGTCGCCAAGCAATTGCCGGAGCAACCGTCGCCGGAGGCCTTGTTACCGTCGTCGCAGGCCTCGTCCATGTCCAGCGTGCCATTGCCGCAACCGGGCGGAGCTGGCAGCGAGGTGACCGGGTCGGCGATGTCGCACGCCGAACCCACGCAGTCCTCTGGCACGAAGGTGCCGCCGGTGGCCGGGCTATCCCCTCTGGGAGTGCCACCCATCGGAGGAAGGTTCGATGCGACCGCCGTCGGGTCCTTGTCTTCGCCGCCCGCGCCGCAGTTCGCCTGCGAGGCGACCACGAGCAGACCCATCAGGGCCGAGGCGAGACCGACGAGAGGACGCTGGGGGGTGACCCCGCGGCGAGGGTGGCGGACGGACCGCCCGCGCGCACCAGGCAGAAAGTTCATGCCGACACATTAGCAAACGAACCGGGTCAAACGCTTCGTCGAAACCAGCCGGACGCTCACGATCTCGCCGGCTTTTGCGCCCCGCAGCAGAGCATATTTTCCTCAGGCTGCAGAGTTTCACGGAAGTCGTTTGGTGTAGGTGCCTTGGTTCCTTCCGGTCCGCTCCGAGACGGGGCTCCGGCCCCGCCCGAGCAGCCCCGCCCGGTCACGGCGAGGGCACGCACTGACCAGGGAAGCCCGTGTTCGGGGTCGGATTGATCATCACGCACTGGGCTCCCGCGACCGTGCACTCCGCCGGTGTGTTGCAGCCCTCGATGCTGCAGGTTCCGCCGCTGCAGTGCCCGCCCGTGGAGGCGGCACCAAAGGCGCGATTGGTGCAGGACCGCTGGATGGAGCTATTGCCTCGCTCGATGCACTCACCATCGACGCAGGCCAGGTCCACGCAGCCGTTCACATTCGAGCCCGTGCATTGCGTGCTCGAGATGGTGTTGCCGTTGCAAGTGACGACGTTGATGCCGCCCGCGGTGCAGCGGAAGACGTCGAACCCCGAGCCGTCAGCGCGGCAGCGCACGGGCACGCCGTTCTGACAGATGGTGTCCAGGGGTGTGCAAGCCTGGGCTGGGGGCGGCGGCGGGGGCGGTGCCACCGGAGTCACGCATCTCCTCTGCGCAGCGTCGCAGGTTTGCCCGCCAGCGCAGGCGACCAGCTCGTTGTTGGCCGTGCCCAGGGCATTGCAACGAGTGAACGCGGTGTTGTTGTTGGCGCACGCGGTGAAGGACCCGGGCGTGCAGATCTGAGCTGGAGGCGGCGGCACGCACTGGCCGTTCTGGCAGACGTTGCCGTTTCCGCACTGCGTGCCGTTGGCTGCGGCGGCGCCGCGGTTGCATGTTCCGTTTCCGCACGTCTCCGCGCCATTGCAAACGTTGCCGTCCGAGCAGCTGTTGTTGTTGTTCGTGTGCACGCAGCCCTGCTGCGCGCTGCAGGTGTCGTTCGTGCAGGGGTTGTTGTCCTCGCAGTTCAGCTGCTGGCAGTTGAAGACGCAGTTGCCGCCCCCCTGGCAGACCTGCCCGGTGGGGCAGTTCCTGGGCGCGCTCAGCTGGCCGTTGTCGCAGGTCTGGAACTGAGTGCCGTTCGCGCAGGCACCCTGATTGCAGGTGTTGCAGCGCCCGGTGGTGCAGCCGAAGCCCTGCGTGCAGTTGACCGTCTGGAGCTGCCCGTTGACGCAGCTCTGCGCCTGGCTGCCGTTGTTGATGCACTGGCCGCCGCCCGAGAAGGGATTGAATTGGCAGCCGCCCGGCGCGACGCAGCTATCGCTGGTGCAGGGGTTGTTGTCGTTGCAGGTCGGGGCGGGGCTGCCCGTGCACTGGTTGTTCTGACAGGTCTCGGCGCCGTTGCAGGCGTTGCCGTCGCTGCAGCTGGTGGGCGCGCCGTAGAAGCCGTTCACGCAGCGCCGGATCTGGCTGTTGCCGACGCACTGGGTCTGGTTGCCCTGGCACTCGTTGCAGCGGCCGTTGCTGCAGCCGAACTCGCAGGGCGTGACCACGACCTGGTTGTTCTGGCACAGGCGCACGCCGGCCCTGCCGTCCGGCGTCGCGGCGCACTCCGGGCCGATGTTCTGGCGCGAGAAGGTGCCGCCGTCGGGCGAGCACTGGCGCAGCTGGTTGTCGGCGCAGCTGAACTGCCCGCCGAGGCAGATGTCGCAGCGATTGTTGGCCAGATCGCACAGCGCGACGTTCGGGCAATCGGCGATCGGCTGCCAGCCCACCAGGCGATCGCGGCAGATCTCCAGGTCGCCGGTGGCGTTGTTGCAGCGGTTGGTCCCGGGCTCACACGGGTCCGCGCAGCGCCCCGCGTTGGCGTCGCACTGCGCCTGCGAGCCGCAGTTCTCGGTGTTCTCGAAGCCCGTCTGGTCGGCGTTGCAGGTCTGCAAGAAGCCGCCGTTGCAGGCGTGCTCCCCCGGCTGACACGCAGGCCTCTTGCAGCCGTTGAAGCGCTGGCTGGCATCGCACAGGGCCGGGGTGACGCAGGTCTGGATCGTGTCGTAGACCGTCAGCGACTCGTTGCAGCGCTGCAGCTCGGCGCCCTGGCACTGGAACTCGTCGCCGGCGGTCGCGCCGCGATGGCACACGGGCGGCTCGCAGAAGGCGTTGCTCGGGTCGTCGGCGTTGCACAGGGCCGCGCTCTCGCAGGGCGGGCCCAGGTCGTCGAGCGCGGTGCGATCCTCGCGACAAACCTGGATCTGCGCGCCGTTGCACTGCATCTGGCCCGCTTCACAAGGAGCGTCGCGGCAGCCCGACTGGCCCTGGTCGGCGATCAAGGAGTTGCAGAACGGAGCGCCGATGCACTGCTCCTGGTCGCGGAAGCCGCTGCGATCCTCGCTGCACACCTGCAGCATGCCGGTCTCCGTGCAGCGGTGCTGCCCCGCGGAGCACACGGGCGGCAAGCACGCCGGCACGCCGGCAGCGGTGACGTTGTTCAAGCTGCCCGTGCACAGCGCTTCGGACGCGCACTCCTCGGCGGTGATCCAGCCGGTGCGACCCTCCGAGCAGTACTCGAGCCGGGGCCCATCGCAGCGCACCTCGCCCACGGCGCACGCGGGTAGATTGCACTTCAGCACGGTCGCGGGCGTGGCCGGATCCTGCAGCTGCAGCATGCCGTCGGAGCCCAGGACCAGCCCGCCCGGAGCGCCCCCGCTGGTCAGCGTCTGATCGCAGAGCTCGCGCGTGACGCAGGAGTCGAGCGGCGCCCAGTCGCTGCGGTCGTCGTTACAGACCTCCAGCACCGGAGATTGATCGCCGTCGCTGCGGTCGCAGCGGCGCGTTCCGGGCGCGCAGGCCTCCGGCAGACACTGGCGCAGATCGGCGTTGCAGTGCGCGGGCGACAGGCAAGTGTCGAACACGTCCCAGCCCGTGCGGTCGGCATTGCACTTCTGCAACACCGCGCCGGCGCAGGACATCTCCTCCGCGCTGCAGGTGGCGGCCAGGCAGGTCGCCGGATTGCTCTGGCACAGGGCCGCCGCGCCGCAGCGCTGGATCGTCACCCAGCTCGAGTGGTCATCGGAGCAGGTCTGCAGCAGCGCGCCCTCGCAGCGCGTCTGCCCTTGCGTGCAGATCTCCGGGCCCGCCGAGCGCGGCTGCAGCCGCGGCATGCCAGTGGTCGGCGGCGCTGTCGTGGCCGGCGCCAGCGTGTTTTGCCGGTCTCCGAACAGCTGCGTGCAGGCCAGGCCGACGCCCAGAAAGAACCCTACAATTCCGATGCTTCGGACCGTGCCGGCCATGATTGCCTCTCCGTGGGTCTCTTCGTTGACGCGGCGGTCCTCCCGCGAGCCCTGCGGGGGCTTGGACGGAGATCGACGCGGGCTGACGGCTGCCCTTACAATGAAGTGGGCAGGCCGTCCAGAAGAGGTGTTACTCGAGCAGCGACACGCAGCGCAAGCAATGTGCTACGCTCCGCTTCAGGCTGCATTCTGGGGGGACGGTAGCCTCCAGCAAGTCTGCGCGAGCTGCTTCTCCGTGCGGCGAGACGGACTCTCGCGGCGATGGGGCTTGTACGCAACCGCTCGTCCACTGGCCGAAGCGCTGGGCGGTACTTGCAGGAGAGCGGACTCGCATGCTACTCGCGCTGTCGCCTGCAAGTTGGGGGAGGTGGAGGGTTCGATGAACAGGCGAATAGCTTCGGGATCGCCGTTGGCAAATCTCTGCGGCGCGGTCGCGATGCTCGGGTTCCTGTTGGTCGGAGTGAGCTGTGAGGGGGAGAAGAGACCCTACACGCCGCCGATGCGAGGCATGCTCGCGGCGACGCCGGCAGCGGCAGGCTCCACAGGCGCACCGAACGTGGTGCTCGACCCTGATGCCGCTGTTCCCTGCGAGCAAGGTGAGCTCCAACTCTGCGGTCCTGAGACGAGTGAAGGCGTTTGCGAGTTTGGCTCGCGCAAGTGCCAGGATGGGGTGTGGTCGGATTGCGTAGGGGCCGTGTATCCCGCGGAGCGCGACTGCAGCTCAGCAGCGGACAACGATTGCGACGGGCAGCCCGACAATCTGGTGGACGATACTTGCCGCTGCGAAGCCGGAAGCATGGAGCCTTGTGAAACTCATCCCGGGCAAGATGGAGTTGGCGCGTGCCGAGCGGGGCAACGTGCCTGTGTGCTGGCTGTTGACCGGCGCAGCAGCGATTGGGGTGCCTGCGAAGGTTCCGTTGGTCCTGCGCCGGCGGACTCCTGCTCGATGTCGGGCGACGACGCTGACTGTGACGGAACCCCGAACGGAGGTTGCCCGTGCGTAGAAGGCACGACGCGGCCATGTGGGCCGAGCAGCGATACCGGGCTCTGCGAATTCGGTGTGAGCCGCTGTGTGGGTCAGGTGTTTACAACCTGCGTCGGCGCGACACTTCCCGTGGCCCGCGATTGTGGCTCGAGCGAAGACAATGACTGCGACGGGCTGCCGGACAACACAGTGGATTCCGTTTGCAGTTGCGCGCTGGGCGACACGCAGCCATGCGGAGAGCACCCAGGCCAGGATGGGAAGTGGCGTTGTCAGGCGGGGACGCGTCGCTGTGAGCCGGGGCTCAACGGCACGACCAGTCGCTTTGGCGCGTGCACCGGCTCTGTGGCACCGCTCGCTGCGGATCTTTGCACCGTACGCAACGACGACTCCAACTGCGACGGTGTGCTCAATGGGGGGTGCCAGTGCATCACGGGTGATCGGACGACCTGTGGTCAGCTCTACGGCTCACTGGGAGTTTGCTCGGGCCCCGCCCTGGTCTGCGGCAACGATGGCCGTTGGCCTGCTGCCAGCAGCTGCGCGGCAACGGGTCCTGAAGTCTGTAGCAATAACCTCGATGACGACTGCGATGGTCAGGTCAATGAGGCGGACGCCTGTGCGCAGTGCACGCCGGGAGAGTCGCTATGTGTCGATAGCCGCACGGCCAAAACTTGCTCCACCAGTGGCGCCTTTGTCGAACAAACCTGCCCAGTTCAGTGCGCTCGCGGACGGTGCGTCGATCCAATCCACGACTCTGGTCTGGTGGGTTGCGACGTCACGGATCAGCTCGTCTGTGACACCCTGTCGGAGCAGTGCTGCGAGCCCAATGGCATCCTGACGCCGGGGACCTGCGTTGCGTCCAACGTGGACTGTCAGACTCGCTTCGTACAGTGTGATGGTCCGAGCGACTGTCCAACGGCGCAGGTATGCTGCTTTCAGACAAACCCCGCTGTGGAGAGTCTCACTTGCAAGCCCGCCACAGACTGCGTTGACGCGCCGCCAAACACTACGCCCGTTCGTGGTCAACGGCGTAGGATTGTCTGCGATCCATCGAATCCGCAGTGTCCGAGTGGGTCGCAGTGTCTGCAAACGGGGTTTCCGTTCGTTGACATGGTCTTCTATCATTGCACGCCGGCAGGCGAGGTCCCCTGAAAGCAAAAAGGAGTCGGGTGCAAGACCTCGGCTCCTTTTGACTTCACCAGGAGCTCTCGTTCAGTTTTTCAGCGCCGCGAATACGACGGCGCCTGGCGGGGTCGGCGTCCCGTCGTATTTGTCCAGCAGTGCCGGGAAGGCGCAGCGATTGGGCGCTACGGTCCAGGCCCAAGAAGTCCATGACACACCCAGTCGCGTAAAGTCAGCAATTGCATTGCTGTAGGCGGCTGTCCCGCAATCTTGCGGTCCGATCCCACCCGCTTCGGCATCACCGAATTCGGTAGCGAAAATCGGAAAGTTGGAAACCGAGGCATCGTACCCAGAAGGCGGGTTTTTCCAACGATAGGGATGCGTGACGTACGCGATGTTGATGCCCGTCAGCTGCTGCGCGGGTAACAGACTGTCGAGGTCGTTCGCGTAGTCGAGACCACCCGCGAGCACGAGGTTGTTGGCGCCCGTCGCTCGGATGATGTCGTACATTTGCTGCATGCCGGCATACTGCCCGTCGCCATTGCGCCAGACCGTATTGCTCGGGAGGTCATGTGGCTCATTGTAAAGCTCGAAAATGACGCGGCCATCGCCCTTATACTTATTCGCCACCTGCTGCCAAAAGGTAAGCGCTTGGCGGTCCGCCATGATCTGCTGCGCCGCCGGATTCCCCGACCAGTGCAGATCCAGAATGACTGCCATGTCGTTTTGGAGCGTCCACTGCACGGCGCGATCAACGTAGGATTGATAGTTGGCGTTGAATTGCGGATGCGTGCTCAGCCAATAGCCCTCGCTGAGCGAGTAGCGAATGACGTTGGCCCCAGTCGCCCACATGCGCCGAACGTCATCGCGCGTGATGCCCTGACCCGCCGGGTCAAATTCCATCGAGGGCCGCGCCAGCCCCTTGAACACATGAACATTGCCCGCCGCGTCGAAGATCCTGTTCCCCTCCGTGTAAAACCCGCCTGGCGCGATGGTGTGCCCGGCGACGGTCGTCACGTTGCCGGGGGGCGGCGTCGCCGGCGCCGGGGTGCGCAGGAAGTGCACGTCATCGATCAGGCAGTCGAAGCCGTTGGGCTGGCTGTCGGCCTTGGAGTTGACCTGGATCTGGAAGGCCGTGAGCGCGTTGGTGTGCAGGCCCGTGCCGGCGACCGTCGCGTCGGTGTCGAGCAGCGTGTCGGCGAAGTAGATCTCGTAGTGGGTCCAGCCGTTCGACATCAGCACGGCGTTCTTGATGCCGTACTGGCGGCACAGGCGCGTGAGGGGCGCCGCGCCGTCGAACGAGCACTGCGGCACATCCACCTCGAACTCGGTGGCATCGTCGGAGAACTTCATGAACACCGACTCGATCTCTTGCTTGCACTGCGCGAAGAAGCCGACGCCGGTGACGCCGTCCGCCGCAGCGTCATACAGATCACGGTTGCCCGCGGCGGTGTCCGGCTTGAAGTTGATGCCGAAGCCCACGCCATAGCCGGTGTTGCCGGGGGAAGACACGTGCAGCGAGCCGCCGCTGTTGCACGGACCCGACTGCGCCGGGTCGATCGCGAAGGCGTTGCCGGCGCTGATCGGGTCGGACGCCGGCGTCGCCGCGTACGAAAGCCAGCTGGTGCCGCCGCGCTCGCCGCTCGGGCCCGTGCTCGCGTACATGGTCGGCGTCGGCGTGCTGAAGTCGCTGATCACGTCGGCCGCGGCGATGGTGAAGGAGCCGCAGTTCAGATCGGCGGGGGCGCCGCCCACGTTCACCGGCGGCGGCGCAGGGGTGGCGCCCGGCGTCATCGCCGTGCTGCCGTCCGGACTCGTTCCGCCGGGAGTCTGCGTGTTGACGCCCCCCACGTTGGGATTGCCTTCGCTCGTCGGTTGCCCGCCGACGTTCGCGCCGGGCGTCGAGCTGGCGCCGGGGTTGTTCGTGGCGCCCGGAGTGCCGCTGCCGCCCGGGCTGGCTCCGCTGTTGGACCCCGGCTGCCCGCTGCCAGCGAAGGAGCCCATGAAGCCCGGGACCGTGTTGCTGTCCTTCTCCGACGTCGAGGAACAGCCCAGCGCCACCCAGGCGATGACGATTCCCCAGTTAGCTCCGCGACTCCCCAGATTTCGTTGGCTCATCTCGTTCACGCTCCCGGCGTGCGGGCGCACGTGCCGCACATTGGCCCAAAAGTAGGGGCGCGCGGCCGTCCGCCGCAACGAGATTCCTGCGACCTCCACAAACTCGCGCGCCGCAGCGGGCGATCCGGGGGTGATCCGCGGCATCGCACCTGCCCGGCGCGAGGTTCTCGTTTCATGCTGGCACGAGCAGCGGCGCGCGAGGGTCGCGAGCGCGAACCGCTTTCGACGGCTCTGCACAACAATTCGTGATGGCGCGGCCGCGCTCGCGCATGAACTGGCGTGACGCAAACGTGTCTGTGTTCGCTGAGTGTGTTGTTCGCGGCCAGCGTGTGGAGCGCCTGCGGTGGCTCGCCCGCGCCGGGCGCGGCACAGCCTCCGGATCCAGCGGAAAGTCCCGGCAGCTCGCAGAGCTCCAGCAACCCGCAGAGCCCGGGCGCAACCAGCTCTCCCGCCGGCAGCGGCGCTCCGGCAGAGCCTGGCGATCGCGTGCTGGAAGGCAATCCGACGGCGACGCTCCCCGCGACAGGCTCGGGCGGTGCCGCGGGCGCGAGCGGTGGCCCCATGAACAGCGGCCCCGTTGCTGGCGCGGTCGAGCCCACCGACTGCGTCATCCCCGCTCCCTCCAGCACGCCGATCGGCTACGGCGCTGCGACGACGGGCGGAGGCGACGCGAGCCCCGTGCTGGTCGCCAGCTTCGAAGAAGCGCAGGCCGCGCTGGAGGCCTATCGAGACGCCTTCAAGGACGGCGCGCAGCGCGCGCTGGTGCTGCGCTACACCGGCCATTTCGACTACGCCACGATCACGGACGTGTGCGCGCAGCACACCAAGGACGCGCAGACGCTCGACATCAAGGAGATGGAGAACGTCACCTTCGAGGGCGCGCCGGGCTCCAGCGCCAACTTCGGGCTGCACATCAACCGCGCCAGGAACGTGATCGTGCGCAACATGACCCTCGGCTTGCTGCCGGGGGGTGGCTCATCCGACGCGATCAGCATCGAGGGTAACGGCACCAACGGCGATGTCGAGAACGTCTGGATCGATCACAACGAGCTCTTCAGCTCGACCAAGGACGACTGTGACGGCGCGGGGGACACCGAGTTCGACGGGCTGATCGACGTCAAGAAGGGCGCGCGGCGCATCACCATCTCCTACAACTATCTGCACGACCATCAGAAGACCGGCCTGATCGGCTCCAGCGACAGCGACGACACCGAGCGCTACATCACCTTCCACCACAACCGCTACGAGAACGTGGTCTCGCGCACGCCGTTGCAGCGCTTCGGCTTCATCCACCTGTTCAACAACTATTACGGCCAGATCCTGAGCAGCGGCATCAACGTGCGCATGGGCGGCGTGGCGCTGATCGAGGCCAACTTCTTCGAGAACGCTGCCAACCCCATCACCTCGCGCTACTCGGACGAAGTCGGGTTCTGGGATCTGCGCGATAACCACGTCGGCCCCGGCATCACCTGGACCACGGAGAGCGACACGCTCGCCAACGCCGACAGCTGGCAGAGCACCACCAGCTTCCCCGCGGCAGAGTTGGCGTACGCCTATACGCCGGACCGGGCCGAGTGCGTGAAGCAGATCGTGCTGGCGACCGCCGGCGCGAAGCTGACGGACTGAGCGGGCGGGGCGGAACGCACCAAGTTTCGCAAAGCGCCCGAAACAGGGTCGGGATCAGGGCCGGGCCTCCGGCGAGCGGGCGCTGGGCGGCGCCTCGGGGCGCCTGCCGGTTGCCCTCGCTCTACGCCTGTGCTCGAGTGGGCTCCCCGCGAAGGAGCCCATGACATGACCACCAGTCCGCTCGCTGGCAAGCCGGCACCGCTCTCCCTGCTCGTCGATGTGCCCCGGCTGATCACGGCCTACTACACGGAGTCTCCGGACCCGTCGGTCGCGGCGGAGCGGGTGGCGTTCGGCACGTCGGGTCAGCGCGGCTCCTCTTTCAACCGCGCCTTCAACGAAGCGCACATCCTGGCCATCACCCAGGCCATCTGCCTGCATCGCCAGCGCCAGGGCATCACTGGGCCGTTGTATCTCGGGATCGATACGCACGCGCTCAGCGCGCCCGCGTTCGCCAGCGCGCTCGAAGTGCTGGCGGCGAACGGCGTGGAGGTCATGATCTCGGAGGGGGACGAGTACACGCCGACGCCGGCCGTCTCGCACGCCATCCTGAGCTACAACCGCGGGCGGCGCGAGGGCCTGGCCGACGGCATCGTGGTCACGCCCTCGCACAATCCGCCGCGCGATGGCGGCTTCAAGTACAACCCGCCCAACGGCGGCCCCGCCGACACGAACGTCACGAACTGGATCGCGAGCCAGGCCAATTCCTTCCTGGAGGCCAAGCTGGAGGGCGTGAAGCGCATGCCCTACGCGCGGGCCGTGCGCGCCGGCACGACCCATCGCCACGACTACGTAAAGGCGTACGTGGAGGACCTGGGTAACGTGATCGATCTGGACGCGATCCGCGCCTCCACCTTGCGGCTCGGCGTCGATCCCCTCGGCGGGGCGGGGGTGCACTACTGGGGGCGCATCGCCGAGCGCCATCGCCTGAACCTGAGCGTGGTCGAGGACGTGGTGGACCCGACCTTCCGCTTCATGACCGTGGACTGGGACGGCAAGATCCGCATGGATCCGTCCTCGCCCTCCGCGATGGGGCGCTTGATCGCGCTCAAGGATCGCTACGATCTGTCCTTCGCCTGCGACACCGATCACGATCGGCACGGCATCGTCACGCCCGGCGCCGGGTTGCTGCAGCCCAACCACTACCTGAGCGCGATGGTGTTTTACCTGTTCCAGCATCGACCCAAGTTCCGGGGCGATGCGGCGGTGGGCAAGACGGTGGTCAGCAGCGCGATGATCGATCGCGTGGCGGCCAAGATCGGGCGCAAGCTGTACGAGGTGCCCGTGGGCTTCAAGTGGTTCGTGGATGGGCTGCTCGACGGCTCGCTCGGCTTTGGCGGTGAGGAGAGCGCCGGCGCGTCGTTCCTGCGCCGGGACGGCGCTCCCTGGTCGACGGACAAGGACGGCATCATCGCCTGCCTCGTCGCGGCGGAGATGACCGCGCGCACGGGCAGCGACCCGGGGCAGATCTATCAAAACCTGGCGCGCGAGCTGGGTGAGCCCGCCTACGAGCGCGTGGATGCTCCCGCGACCCCTGCGGAAAAGGCCGTGCTGGGCAAGCTCTCGCCGGAGCAGGTCAAGGGCACCGAGCTGGGCGGGGAGAAGATCCAGCAGGTGCTCACCAAGGCGCCCGGCAACGGCGCCTCGATCGGTGGCCTCAAGGTCGTGACCGAGAACTGCTGGTTTGCGGCGCGGCCCTCCGGTACCGAGGACATTTACAAGATCTACGCCGAGAGCTTCCGCGGCGCCGCGCACCTGAAGGAGCTGCTGAAAGAAGCGCAGGCGTTCGTGGGCACGGTGCTCTCCAGCAAGGGCTGAAACGCCACGGGCGTCATTCATCCGGCGCGCCGGCGTTGACCCAGGCCTTCAGCTCCGCGAGCAGGGACGGCGGCAGGGGACCGCCGAGCTTCAGGGTCTGATCCGAGATGGCGTCCGCGTCGCAGGACGGCACGGCCGGGCTCTGAAAGGCCGCGCGCACCTCTTCGTCGAAGGCGGCCACCAGCAAGCTCTGCTCGGCGCTCTCACCCAGGAAGGGCACGCCGTTACAGCCGGAGAAGTTGCCGCTCAGGCCGGAGGCCGTGCCGTGCAGGGTGGCGTAGGCGCGATCGCGCGTGGACCAGTCCTGTGTGGCCTCGGTGCCTTCGGTCCTGCCGGGCGCGCCGGGCGCGTGGCATCCGGAGCAGGTCTGAAACTCGCTGCTCTGGTAGAGATGGGTGAAGGAGCGGCCCGAGCTGGCCGCCGTGTACTCACGAAGCGCGTCATCCGCTTCGCCGCAGCCGAGGGCGAGCGCCAGGGCGCCGAGTTGGGCGGCCGTGCGCGCAGTGGCTGAGCTCATGGCTTCTCCTCTCCGGGATGTGAGCTCGCAGCGAGGCCGGAGCCCTCCAGCGCGAGCTCGGTCAGATAGTTCTTGAACAGAAAACGTTGCTCGGACCAGCTCGGGTTGCGGTATTTGCAGATCACTTCATAGCCCTGCTGCAGCTCCGCGCGCAGATCGCGGCGCAGCGAGCTGAGCGGCACGCGCGAGTACAGGTGCAGCTCGGCGTAGTCGCGCAGCAGCGTCAGGCCCACCGGGTTGGCTTCGCCGCCGGTGTTTGTGTCATACTGATGCGAGAGCTCCAGGCCTCGCTCCAGTGAGAGGGCGGCCTTGCCCAGATCGTTCAGCCGCGTCTGCAGCCGCCCGAGCTCACCGTAGGCTTGCGCGAGCTCCAGGCGGTCCTCGTCGACGCCGCTCTCGTCCAGCTGGTCTTCGAGCAGGCGGACGCGCTCCCGTTGCGCCACCAGCGCGGCGCGATCGTCGTTCAGCGCGCGCTGCGCCACCGAACGCAGGCCGGCGGTGAGCGCCCGGTATTGGCGAGGTGTGTAGTGATAGTCGTCGACCAGCGAACGGCGCCAGACCACCTTCGCCGGGCGCTCGAGCTCGTCGCCCCGCTTCAACAGCAGGTCAGCCTGCGCCAGCGCCTCCAGCGCGCGACGCGCGTCGCCCGCGGCCAGTGCGCTCGCGGCCAGCCCGACCTTGGCCTTCACCTGGTTCAGCGGGCGCGGCGCCGGGTCGCGCGCGAGCAGGCCGTCGAGCGCCGCGTAGCGGCCGGTCGCGGCCTGGTGATCGCCCGCCACCACCAGCGAGAGCGCGAGCCGATCCAGCACCAACGGCTCGAAGCGGCTCAGCTCGGGGCGCTCGCGGATGAGCTGCGCGGCCAGCTGCATCTGATCGCGTGCCAGCTTGCCGTCTCCGACGTGGCGCGCGCACTCGGCGATCGCCAGCCGCAGCTCCAGCTCTTCCAGCAGCCGCACGTGGGGCAGCTCATCGCGCTTCTGCAGGTGGCGCAGGGCCAGGCCGTAGTTGCCGAGCGAGGCCTGCAGCAGACCCAGCCGGTGCAGCAGCGTCGCGGTCAGCCGCTCGTCGCCCTGCGCCAGGTCCAGCGCCAGCAGGTATTGGCGATTGGCGTCCGCGGCGGCCTCGCGGGAGCCGCTGCGGCGCGCGCGCTGGTGCAGCGCGTAACCCCAGAGCTGATGGACTTGCGCCTGCTTGGGCAACGCGGCGTCCACTCGCTCCAGCGCTTTGATCACCCGCGCCACGGCGTTCTCGTGGCGCTCGGGGTCGGGCTGGCGCGGGAGCTCGCGCGCCAGGCGGTAGGCCTGCACGAACGCGTACACAGGGCTGTCGGGCTCGGCCGCGAAGCGCTTGGCGTAGAGCAGCTCCAGATCGCCGGAGGCGTTGGGCCCTCCGGCAGCCATGTAGGCTTCGATGAAGCCGATGTGGGACTCCAGCGCGTCCGTGGCGACGCTGGCGCCGTAGAAGTAGCCGCGCGCTTCCTGCAGCCGGCCCTTGCGGCTCTCGCCGTAGCCGCGGTCGAGCACGATCAGGTCATAGAGCGCCTCGGCGTTCTTGCGCTCCGGCGCGCTGCGCGGCAACGAGCTCGCCCAGGTGGTCACGAACTGGTACTGCAGGTCTTCGCTGCCGGCCTTGGCTGCTGCCCGCAACGTGGCCAGCACCAGCGCGCGCCGCCGATCGCTGTCCTTGTCGGCCTGGTACAACCGGAAGAGCTCCTCGCGCACCGCCTCGGCGTTCGTGTCGTCGAGCGTCAGCAGCGCCTGCTCGACCTGCAGCACCGCGCCGAGCTCGCTCGCTGGGTCGACCTGAGTCCGCGCGGCGTTCACGGCCGCAACACGGCTGGCCCGATCCCGGCCGCGGCCGAGCTCGTCGACGTAGCCCTGCGCGTAGCGGAGCCGGTCTGCGACGCCGAGCGCCGCCAGGCTGGACAGAGTGCGG
>DASTRX010000019.1:0-103140 GCA_035760985.1 Polyangiaceae bacterium | reverse complement strand
CGCCTACGAGGACGCCTGGTACTACATGTGGCGCGAGCGCCGGCTGCCCGCCAACGTCGACGTGCTCGACTCGCGCCTGGATGATCCGCTGGAGCGACTGCGGCTGAGCCAGATCTTCGAGCAGGGGCTGAACACCAAGGTCGGCTGGGCGCTGCCGCTCGCGTACAACGACGGCTGGGTCAGCGGCGAGTGGTTCCTGCGCAAGGAGCACTGCTTCCTGATGCCCGGCGACTCGCCGATGGGCTTTCGCCTGCCGATCGACTCGCAACCCTGGGCGTTGCAGCGCGAGCGCGGCGAGGTGTACCCCGCGGACACCTTCGCGCCGCTGCCGGCGCTGGCCAATGAGCGGCACTTTCCGCTCGCGCCGCGCGCGCCCGGCGCCAGCCGGGTGGAGCAGCGGCGCTGGGTGCGCTCGCCCGAGGCCGACGCCGAGAGCGACGTCGCGCAGTTCGACGCCAGCGGCCGCCGGCACCTGGAGGGCCCGCAGCTCGAGCCGCACGGCCCCGGCCGGGGCATGCAGCGCCCGGCGCCGACCCGCGCCGATCCCTTCACGGCGCCGGCCTTCGGCGAGTCCGCGCTGGGCATCACCCGCACCGCGCTGTGCGTCGAGCCGCGCCAGGGGCTGCTGCACATCTTCCTGCCGCCGCTGGCCTCGCTGCCGGCGTATCTGGAGCTGGTCGCGGCCATCGAGCGCACCGCCTCCGAGCTGCAGCTGCCGGTGCAGCTGGAGGGCTACCCGCCGCCCTTCGATCCGCGCATCGGCGAGTTCAAGGTCACGCCCGACCCCGGCGTGATCGAGGTGAACATCCCGCCCACCCAGAGCTGGCGCGGCAGCGTGCAGCAGACCGAGCAGCTCTACGACGCCGCCCGGCGCGAGCAGCTGGTGGCGGAGAAGTTCGAGATCGACGGCACCCACGTGGGCTCCGGCGGCGGCAACCATCTGGTGCTGGGCGGCATGCGCCCGGAGGATAGCCCGTTTCTGCGCCGGCCCGACGTGCTCGCCAGCCTGCTGCGCTTCTGGCACAACCACCCGAGCCTCTCGTACCTGTTCTCCGGGCGCTTCATCGGGCCGACCTCGCAGGCGCCCCGCTTCGACGAGGCGCGCGATGACGCCACCTACGAGATCGAGATCGCGCTGAAGGAGCTGGCGCGCGTGGCGAAGAACGAGACCGTTCATCCGTGGACGGTCGATCGCGCCTTGCGCAACCTGCTGATCGACGTCACCGGCAACACGCATCGCACCGAGTTCTGCATCGACAAGCTGTTCTCGCCCGACGGCCCCTCCGGGCGGCTCGGCCTGCTGGAGATGCGCGCCTTCGAGATGCCGCCGCACGAGCGAATGAGCGCCGTGCAGCAGCTGCTCGTGCGCTCGCTGCTCAGCGTGTTCTGGCAGAAGCCCTACCAGGAAGAGCTGGTGAAGTGGGGCACCCGCCTACACGACGATTTCATGCTGCCCTTCTACGTGTGGGCGGACCTGCAAGACGTCGTGCACAGCCTGGAGCGCTGGGGGGTCGAGGTGA
This sequence comes from Polyangiaceae bacterium, assembly GCA_035760985.1. Lineage (GTDB taxonomy): Bacteria > Myxococcota_A > Polyangia > Polyangiales > Polyangiaceae > SZUA-265. Next base: position 101,620 of record DASTRX010000019.1, on the reverse strand, counting down.
AGCTCGGCTGGTTCCAGCCGCACTACGAGTTCCGCTTTCCACGCTATGGCGAGCTGACGCTGGACGCTATCCAGCTCGAGCTGCGCGGCGCGCTCGAGCCCTGGAATGTGCTGGGGGAGGAGTCGACCAGCTCGGGTCAGGCGCGCTACGTCGATTCGTCGCTGGAGCGGCTGCAGGTGCAGGTGCAGGGCTGGGTGGAGGAGCGCTATCAGCTGCTCTGCAATCGCTACCCGATGCCCCTTCAGCCCACCGGGCAGAACGGGCAATACGTCGCCGGCGTGCGCTTCCGCGCCTGGCGGCCTCCGTCCTGCTTGCACCCGCTGATCGACGTCCACGCGCCGCTGCATTTCGACATTTACGACAGGTGGTCGGGGCGCAGCGTCGCCGGCTGCACCTATCACGTCGTCCACCCCGGAGGGCGATCGGCCGAGGATCGTCCTGTCAATGCCGCTGCCGCCGAAAGCCGCCGCCTGGCCCGGTTCGAGGTTCGGGGGCATAGTGTCGGAGTGTTCGCGCCGCTCCCGCCGAGCAGCACGGGCCCAGCCGGGGTCCATCCACACTTCCCGCGCACGCTTGACTTGAGACGAACGTAAAACAATGCTGCCTCGTCGTGTCGATGACGAGGCTCGCGCCAACGCTCGGGGAACGCCCGCTCGCGCTCCCTGACGCTCCCGCGGGTTCCTACGACGAGTACGCCGAGGCGGGCGAGCCACGGCCGCACCAGCGTCGGCTGCACGAGTTTTTGCAGTCCTGCTCGCAGACGGTCGCCGGAGCGCCCGGCGCTGCCACCGAGCTCGAGCGGCTGAATGCCGTGCTGCGCCAGCGCATCGCGTCGCACGAGGTCACGTTCAACATGCTCGGCGCGCCGAACGGCAGCGACCGCTCCTGGCAGCTCGATCCGTTGCCGCTGGTGATCGCGCGCGACCGCTGGGAGGCTCTGGCGAGAGGCTTGCGCCAGCGCGCCAGGGTGCTGAGCGAGATGTACGCCGACTTCTACGGTCCGCGCCGTCTGCTGTCGGAGGGGGTGGTGCCGCCGCAGCTGGTGCTCGGCAACCCGGATTTCGCGCGGGCGTGCTGCGGCTGGGAGCCGCGCGGCGGCCACGCGATCCATCTCTACGCCTGCGACGTGGGCAGCGACGCGAGCGGGCAGTTCTCGGTGTACTCCGACCGCGCGGCGGCACCGGCCGGCGCGGGCTACGCGCTCGAGAACCGGCTCGCGCTGGGCGGCGTACTGAACAAATTGTTCAACGACTACGGCGTGCACCGCTTGCGCCGCTTCTTCGCCTCGCTGGACGAGAGCGTGCACGCGCTGGTGCACGGCGCGCAGCGCGAGGCGCGCGTGGTCTTGCTCACGCCCGGCTTGAGCGACGAGAGCGCGTTCGAGCACGCCTACCTCGCGCGCTATCTCGGCTACGAGCTGGCGGAGGGGCGCGACCTGACCGTGCGCGACCGCGAGGTGTACCTGAAGACGCTCTCGGGTCTGAAGAAGGTGCACGTGATCGTGCGCCGCACGCACGACCGCTGGTGTGACGCCGTGCACCTGCGCGAAGACTCGGTCGTGGGCGTGCCGGGCCTGGTCGAGGCGGCGGCGGCCGGCAACGTGGCGCTGCTCAATCCGCTGGGCGTGGCGGCGGTCGAGGCGCCCGGGCTCAAGCCCTACCTGGACGCGGTCTGTCGCTTCTTCTTCGGCGAGGCGCTGGAGCTCCCGTCCGTGCCCTCCTGGTGGTGCGGCGATCCCGCTGCCTGGGCCTACGTGCGCGATCACCTGGACGAGCTGGTGTTCAAGCCCTCGATGCAGGAGCGCACGGGGCCGCTGATTCGCCCCGCGCAGCTGAGCGCGGCGGAGCGCTCGGAGTTCCTCGAGCGGCTGGAGAGCAACCCCGGCCAGTTCGTGGCCGAGGCCTGGCCGGGCCTGAGCTCCGCGCCGCTGCTCGACGCCGGGCGGCTCAGCACCGGGCGCATCGCGGTGCGCACGTTCCTGTGCCGGCGCGGCGACGATTACCTGGTGATGCCGGGCGGCGTGGCGCGCGTGAACGCGCCCCCCGACGGCCTGTTTCTCGCCGGCGAGCAAGACGGTCTGAGCAAGGACATCTGGATCCCCTCGGGGACGCAGATGACCAACCGCCCGCCGCCGGCCATGCCGGAGGGGCGCATCGAGCTGCGCCGCGGCGGTCTGGAGCTGCCGAGCCGCCTGATCGATGACCTGTACTGGCTCGGGCGTTACACCGAGCGCGGCGATCTCACGGCGCGCTTGTTGCGCTGCGGGTACGAGCGCGTGGGCAGTGAAGCGTCGGACGATGCGCCGCTGGCGCTGGATCGCATCCTGGACGCGCTCCAGGCGCTCGAGATCCTGCCGAAGGGCGCCCGCCCCGGAGACGCGGAGGGCGCGCTGGCGCAGGCGCTCGGCGACGCGGCGCGCCCTGCCAGCCTGTGCGGCCTGATGCACAGCGTGCATTCCCTGTCGCAGCGCACGCGCGGGCGCCTCTCGCGCGACGCCTGGCAGACCCTGCACGAGATCGGCGAGCTGATCGCCGACCCGGCGCGGCCCCTCGCCAGCGACCCGGTCGGCAAATTGGGTCAGCTCTTGCTGCTGCTGTCGGCGGTGCGCGGCAGCACGCTGGACAACATGGTGCGCAGCCACGCCTGGACCTTCCTCGACATGGGGCGGCGCGTGGAGCGGGGCTCGATGACGCTGACCGTGCTGCGCTCCATGCTCGCTCCCGGCGCCGCGCGCGTCCACATGGAAGTGTTGCTGGAGGTGGCGGACAGCCTGCTCACTTACCGCGCGCGCTACCTGAGCCAGCTGCAGGTGGCGCCGGTGGTGGACCTGCTGCTCACGGACGACAGCAACCCGCGCTCGGTGGTATTTCAGGCGACCGAGTTGCTGCGCCACGTATCGCAGCTGCCGCGGCAGGAGGAGGTGCGCAACCGCGCCGAGCGCCGAGCGATCACGCTCCAGAGCAGCCTGCTCACGCTGGACGTGGTGCGCGCGTGCAGCGGCAAGGGCGATGAGCTGCGGCGAGCGCTGAAGGCCTGCAACGACCTGTTCTGGCAGTTCTCCGACGACGTCCAGCACACCTGGTTCTCGCACACCAGCCCCTCGCACGCGCTGGCCGTGCCTGCCTGGGTCGACGAGGAGCTGGAAGCTCGATGACGCTGTACCGCGTGCGCCATCAGACGCTGTACTCCTACGAGGCGCCCGTGCTCCACGCCCACCACCTGGCGCACCTGCGGCCGCGCCGCTTCGACTACCAGACCGCCCGCCGCACGCTGCTCGAGATCAACCCCTCGCCGCGCGACCAGCACCGCCAGGAGGACTACTTCGGCAACGACTGCGACGTGCTCGAGGTGCTCTCGCCGCACGAGAAGTTCGAGATCGTCGCCACCAGCGAGGTGGAGATCAAAGAGCGGCTGGCGCTCGCGCGCGTGGCGGAGGAGCCGCACAAGTCCCTGGCCTGGAACAGCGCCGCCGAGCAGCTGAGCCGTGACCCGCGGCTGCTGTTTGCCCGCGAGTACTGCTTTGACTCGCCGCTGGTGCGCGTGCACCCGATGCTGCGCGAATACGCGGAGCCCAGCTTCGGCGCGGGCCGCCCGCTGCTCGAGGCCGTGCTCGAGCTCTCCGATCGCATCCACAGCGACTTCAAGTACGAGCCGCTCAGCACCGACGTGAGCACGCCGCTCGCGCAGGTGCTGCGCGAGCGCCGCGGCGTGTGCCAGGACTTCGCGCACGTCATGATCGGCTGCTTGCGCTCCCTGGGGCTCGCGGGGCGCTACATCTCCGGCTACCTGGAGACGGTGCCGCCGCCGGGGCAGCCGCGGCTCGTCGGCAGCGACGCCTCGCACGCCTGGGTCTCGGTGTTCTTCCCGGCCCTCGGTTGGCTCGACGTCGATCCCACCAATGCGCTCTTGCCGAACCAGAGCCACATCACAGTGGCCTATGGGCGCGACTTCAGCGACGTGAGCCCGCTCAAGGGCGTGGTGCTCGGCGGAGGGCGGCATTTCGTGAAGGTGGGCGTGGACGTGCAGCGCCTCGCCGATTGAGCTGCAGAGGGAAGGAGGGGCTCGGAACCAAACCGCGCCCTCCGACCCCAGGACAGCCCGCTGACGACTTTGGCGGTAAGATCCAGCAGCGTCGCTACAGCTCAGGCCGTTCCCCCCTGCACTGGGACGATCTGGCACGCGCGCCGGGAGGCGGCCGCCCCCGGGCGTTACAGGCTCCCGGCAGGCTTTCCGGCCCTCGCTGACAGCCGAGCGGGCCCTGTGCTATGCGCTGATCGATGCTGAAGCGAATTGCCATCATCGCGGCCGTGTTGTTCGCCGTGCTGCTGCTGGTCGTGGCCACTCGGCCCGGCCACCTGCACGTCGAGCGCAGCCAGGCGATGGCGGCGCCGCCTTCGCTGGTCTTCCCGCTGATCGACGACTTCCATGCCTGGCAGAGCTGGTCCCCCTGGGAAAAGCTCGACCCGAACATGAAGCGCGAGATCACCGGCGCGCCGCACGGCAAGGGCGCCGTCTACAGCTGGTTTGGCAACGACGACGTCGGCTCGGGCACCATGGAGATCACCGAAAGCAATCCTCCGCAGCAGGTGCAGATCCGGCTCGAGTTCAAGCAGCCGTGGGCGGCGACCAACACCACCACCTTCACGCTCGCGCCCGTCGCATCTCCGCCGGGGGGCACGCGCGTGACCTGGGCCATGGATGGCGAGAACAGCTTCGGCGCGAAGGCGATGGGGCTGGTGATGGACATGGATCAGATGATCGGCAAGGACTTCGAGAGCGGCCTGGCCAACCTGCAAGCGCTCGCGGAAGCTGCCGCTGAAGCCCAGAAGGCGGCTGCCGCAAAGCCGGCGGAGGCGCCGAACGCCCCCGCGGGCGCCGGCGAGCCCGCGCCGGCAGTGCCGGCGCCCTGAGCTCGGCGCCGCAAAGGAGCCCAGTGCGCGCGAGTGCGCGCCTGTGCGCGTGGGGGCGGATGTCGGCGATTCGCCCGGCAGTCGCGCCATTCTTTCCAGGATCTCCCGGCCCGACCGTTCTCGAGCTTGAAAGCTCGAAAACTCATTTCGGGGGGAGAGTTCTTGTTGCGACGGTCCGTCGGGTTCTTCGCTGCCGCTCTAGTTCCATGCTTGTGCGCCCTGCAGGCGCACGCCCAGACCGTCAGCTGGCAGCACACACAGATCTCGAGCGTGGACGGCGAGATGCCGTCCATCGCGGTGGACCGCCTCGGCTATGTGCACGTCGGCTGGACCCTCAACTCGGGTGGTTCGAGCTGGTGGGCGTACCACGTGGACAATCAGAGCGGCGAGTACCACGAGACCCTGGTCGACTCGAAGAGCACGAGCGCGCAGCCCATTTTCCCTTTTCTGAGCACCGATTCACTCGGCTTCTTCCATCTGGCGTGGCGCGATCTTCAGACCAGCGAGACGGTGCTCTATCGCACCAATAACCCGCTCACGCGGGCGCTGGTGAAGAAGAGCTTTCGCAACGCCCACTCCCATGACCCGATCCTGGACATCACCAGCGACGATGTCGCGCATGTCATTACCGAAGCGGACTCCTGCAGCGGCTGCAGCGGCGGCAGCAATCTGTACGACGAAGGCTTGACAGCAGGCACGAACAGCGCGGGCCCGGTGATCGCCCTCACGCGCGACGCCAATGACGCCACGGGGGTACAACAGTTCTCGAGCACCGTGACCGCGGACGGCACGCGTCACCTGGTGTTCTCGATGCGCCTGGCTCCGCCCGCCGAGAACCAGCGGCTGATCTACTACAGCAGCCGTGGGCCCGGCAGCTCCTCCTGGTCGACTCCGGTCTCGATCACCGGACACGAGGACAATTATCAGGGCTGGCCGGCGATCGTGGCGGATGCTGCCGGCACGCTGCACGTCGTGTACTCGTCCGGCGATTACGGCATCTACTACGTGAACAATGCGGGCGGCAGCTGGTCCGTGCCCCTGCGCATCAATGACCAGAACGTCGTGCAGGACGCGATCCCCAGCATCGCCGTCGACCCCAACGGCCGCCTGCACGTTGCCTTTCAGCGTTACACCCCCGGTCCGGGCGGCACCGTCGTCTCGCTGCACTACACGACCAACGCCTACGACGCGGACAACTGGCTCGACCCCGCCGCCGAGGTGCTGAGTGATGCCGGCACGTCCGGCTTCGAGCTGACGCATCAAAACCGCAAGCTGGCCATCAACTGGGTGGACAACCAGGTGTTGATTCCGTACCAGCAAGACCACCGGATCTGGCTGGCGTCCACCTCCGACGTGCCGGTGACTCCGCCGGATCCGCAGGGCACGAGCACGTTGACCCTGAGCGCAGGCTTCATCCCGCCGGTGCAGATCGTGCGCACGGTGTCCAACACGGCGGCAGCGGCGACGACGATCCTGAAGTTCGACATCAGCGATCTCGGCGGCGACGGCGAGCCGACGCGGGTGAGCGCGCTGCACGTCAACACCGGCGCCAACCAGAGCCGCCCGCGCGTGTCCACCAAGGACGAGGGGTTGTCGTATCTGCTCGCCGGTGCCGAGCTCGTCACGGACAGCGGGGACCGGCTGAGCGGCATCGTGTCCGATAGCAAGATCGCCTTCCGCTCCAGCGACGAGAGCCTGTGGGTGCCGGACGGCGCCACGCGGACGTATTCGCTGCGCGTCTGGGCACAGAATCAGCCGTATGTCACCGGCAAGACGATCGAGCTGCGCATCAAGCCAGACCAGGACCTGGTCGCTCAGGGCGGCGGCTCCGTGATGCAGACGGATCAAGAGGTCGTGCACAGCGACGTGGCGCTGCTGGTGGACGAGCTCAGCGCTTGCCCGGAAGGCTCGGCGTGCAGCGACGGCGATGACTGTACCCACGATGACATTTGCGACGCTGCCCAGGCGTGTTCCGGCACGGCGCTGAGCTGCCCGGGCGCGGCCTGCAGCTCCGCCAGCTGCAACGGCACGGCCTTCTGCACGAGCGCGCTGCTGGCCGCAGGCACGAGCTGCGATGATGGCGACGCCTGTACCTACACCGACGTGTGCGACGGCCTGGGTGCGTGCGCGGGCACGCCCCTCAGCTGCAACGACGACGAGTGCAACACGCGATCCTGCAACGGGAGCGCGAGCTGCACCGTGACGCCGATCGCCGGCGCCTGCGGCGACCTGGACGAATGCCAGCTGGACACTGACAACTGCAGTCCGGACGCGAGCTGCACCAACACCAGCGGCTCGTTCACGTGCGCCTGCAAGCTCGGCTTCGTGGGCGATGGCGTCACCTGCAACGACATCGACGAGTGCCAGCTGCCGCAGTCCGTGTGTGACGCGAACGCGACCTGCAGCAACCTGCCGGGCTCGTATGCCTGCACGTGCAACGCGGGCTACGTGAGCGGCAGCGGTAGCAGCTGCGTGCTCGCCAGCTCGGGCACGCAACCCGGCGGCGATCCGGTGCCGCTTCCGCCGCCGACGTCCGTGCCGCCGACGTCCGCGCCGCCGACGTCCGCGCCGGCGCCCGGCCCGAGCCCGGAACCAGCGATCAGCGGCGGCTCCGGTGGGTCGGGGAGCTCGTCCCCCTCCGGGGCCACGGCGGGCCCCGACGCGCGCGCGTCCAACGCCGGCGCGAAGACGGGTGATGAGACGGGCTCGTCAGGTGGATGCTCGGTGGCCGCTCCGGCAGCGGACGGATCGAGCTCCGTGGGGGCTCTGTCGCTCGCCCTCTGCTGGCTCGGGCTCGGCTTCTGGCGGCGCTCCAGCCGCGTCAAGGCGCGACCTTGATCGGCGTCAGCTCCAGCCGCGCGCGAGCCGTCTCCAGCTGCGCGGTGAGCACCTCGCGCCGCGCCTGCAGCAGACTGCGCTGCGCGTTGAGCACGCGCTCCAGCGTATCGCTGCCGGCGCGGTAGTGCTCCTCCGCCTGCGTGAGCATCAGCTCCGCCGTCGCCAGCAGCTCGTTGCTGAGCCGCAGGTCTTCGGCAGCCGCTTGCAGGCGCTCGCGCGCCGCGCTCTGTTCGGCGCGGATCCGGCGCTCGGTCGCCTGCTGGCGCGCTTCGAGGCCGCGCGCTTCGGCGCGGTGCACCGCCGCCTGCGCCTTGCCCACGCCGCCGTCCCAGATCGGGACGCTGAGCGAGAGGCCCGCCTTGTACACGGGGAAGACGTGGTCCTGAACGCCCTGCACGCCGAGGTCGGCGCCGAGGTCGAGCACCGGCGCCGCGCCGCGATCGGAGGCGCGCGCGGCGGACAGCGCGGCGTCGCGCTGCAGCTTCAGCGCACCCAGCTGAGCTTCGGGGCCACTGGTCGCCGGGGCCTGCGGCGCGGGTTTGCCGCCCGCGGGGGCCGCCGGCGGGGGCGCCTCGGGCGGTGCCTCGAGCACGGCCAGATCGGGAGTGGAGCTGGGCGGCAGCTCGCTCTGCACGCTTGCCGCCAGCACCTGCAGCGCCATCGATGCCGCGCGCGCCGCGCGGCTCTCGCGCAAGCCCGCGACCTGCTCGTCGTAGCTGCTGAGCGTGGCGTCGGTGGCAGGGCGCACGCCCTGGCTGATCAGCTCTTTGATGTTGGTGGTGCGCTGGCGGGTGACTTCGGCATCGCGGCGCGCGAGCTGCCAGTTCTGATAGGCCTCCAGCCAGGCGAGGTAAGCGCCGCGCGCGCCGCGCACCAGCTCCACCTTGGCCTGCAGCAGCGCCGCGCGCTCCGCGCCGAGCGCCGCCTGCGCGGCCTTCACGCCCAGCGCTGAGCGGCCGAAGTCGAGCAGCGTCATCTTGCCGGAGAAGATGGCGCCATAGCGCGGGGTGGGAAGGAACGCATCGGGATCACCGAGCGCGCGCGCGCCCTGCACCAGATAGGTGTCGCCGGCGGGGTTGGACAGATCGACCGGGATCTCCACCAGCTTGCCGCCCGGCGACAGCGACCCCTCCACCCGCGCCCCGATCGTCGCGCCCGACTTGGCCTGCGCGAGCCCCACCTCTGCCTGCGCCTTCTCGATCGCCGCCTGGCGCTCCACCAGCTCGGAGCGCTCGCGCTGCGCTTTGCTCTCGATCTCGTCCAGGGTCAGCACCTGAGCGCTCGCCGCGCGCGCGACCAGGCAGCACGACAGCAACAGAGGGACCTGCTTCACGGATCGGAACATGGCGAGCATCATTGGCGGCGCAAAGCCTCGATCGGATCCAACATCGCCGCGCGCCGCGCCGGCAAGAAACCGAACACCAGCCCGACCCCGATGCCGAACGCGGCGGCCACGGCCACGTCCCCGAACGAGGTGATGCGCTCCCAGCCCATGTAGCGGGCCACCGTGACCGACACACCCACGCCCAGGATGATGCCAGCGGTGGCACCGAGCAGCGAGAGCAAGGCGCCCTCGACCAGGAACTGCGACAGGATCTGGCGCGGAGAGGCGCCGATCGCCGAGCGGATGCCGATCTCCGCCGTGCGTTCGGTGACCGACACGAGCTGGATGTTCATGATGCCGACGCCGCCCACGAACAGCGACACCGCCGCGATGCCTTGCAGCAAGCGCGCCAGGATCGTGGCCGTGCGGTCCACGGCGCGCAGCACCTCCGTGGGGCTATCGACCTGGAAGTCGTCGGCTTCGCCGATGCCGAGCCCGTGGCTCCGGTGCATGATGGCCTGAGCCTCGTCCTTGGCGGCCTCGATCCACTCCGGCTGCGAGGGGCCGATCTCCAGCTGGTTGTAGCCCTGCGGCAGGCCGAAATAGGCCGTGAACGTCGTCACCGGGATCAGCACGATGTCATCGATGTCGTTGCCCGAGGTGCTGGTGCCTTTGGCCGTCAACACGCCGATCACGCGGCAGGTGAGCAGACCGCTGATGGTCACCGTCTCCCCCAGCGGATCCGCGGTCGCGTCGCCGAACAGCTCGCGCACGACCGTCTGCCCCAGCACGCACACCTTGGAGCGGCGCTCCAGATCGCGCTCGTCGAACATGCCGCCGAGGCTCGTGTCCCAGAGGTGCAGGGCAGTGAAGTCGGGATCGACGCCGTGCACGGGCGCCCACCACTGGCGGCCGGCGTGGGTGGTCTCGAACATCACGCGCGCCACGCGGATCACCCGGGCGATGGTGGTCGAGTCCCGTTGCAGGGCGACAGCGTCGGCGTCCGTCAGGGGCTTGCGCTCCTGGCCGCCGCGCGTCGTGCCCCGCACCCGCACCAGGTGCGTGCCGAGCGCCTTGAATTGATCCATGACCGCGCGCCGCGCGCCTTCGCCGAAGCTGACCATGGCGATGAATGCGCCCACGCCGATGGCCAGGCCGAGCAGCGTCAACAGGCTGCGCCCGGGGTTCCGGCGCAGCGTCTCGAACGCCATCCCGAACAGCTCGCTACGCGGCCGGCGCATCGCTCCCCGCTTCCGTCACGATACAGCCGTCGCGCACATGGATCTGCCGGTGCGCGACGCTCGCCACGCTCGGATCGTGGGTGACCAGGACCAGCGTCATGCGCACCTCTTCATGCAGCTCCAGGAGCAGCGCCAGGATCTCCTGGCCCGTGCGCGTGTCGAGCGCGCCCGTGGGCTCGTCCGCGAGCATCAGCCGCGGCTTGAGCGCCAGCGAGCGCGCCACGGCCACGCGCTGGCGCTGACCGCCGGAGAGCTGATTCGGGCGGTGGTCGAGCCGGTGCGCGAGCCCCACGCGATCCAGCAGCGCGCGCGCGGTCTCGTGCGCGCGCGGCCGGGGCACGCCCGCGTAGTGCAGCGGCAGCGCCACGTTCTCCAGCGCGGTCGAGTGGGCGATCAGGTGGAAGGTCTGAAAGATGAAGCCGATGTAATGCAGCCGCACCCAGGCCTGCGCGGTCGCGTCCAGCTGCGAGACGTCCTTCCCGCCCAGCCAGTAGCGGCCCCGCGTCGGGCGGTCGAGGCAGCCCAGGATGTTGAGCAAGGTGGACTTGCCGGAGCCGGACGGCCCGCGCAGCGCCACGATCTCACCGGAGCTGATGTGCAGGTCCACGCCGCGCAGCACGGGCAGCGGCGCGCCGCCTTCGTGGTAGATCTTCCACAGGCCTTCGGCCCTGATGACATCACCGGTCACTTCGGCGATCCGAGCGAGATGCCGGGCCCACCTTTGCTGGCCGTGGGACGCGACCCGCCGTTCATGCCCACCGCCACCGGATCGCCGACGTCGAGCTCGAAGCCCGGCGCCGGCGTGACCTGTGTGTACGCGCCGTCGGAGATGCCGACCTTCACCTCGACGGGCTCCAGACCGCCGCCCTGCTTCTCGCGCCACACGCGCGAGCGCGCGGCATCCGGCGTGACATCGCTGGGCGTGAAGCGCAGCGCCGCCTCGCGCACCGCGAGCGCCTCGTCACTCTTGGCGATCTCCAGCGTCACGTTGGCCGTCATGCCCGGCAGCAGCAGGTGCTCGGGGTTTTCGACGCGCAGCCGCACCCGGTAGCTGACCGAGCTGCCCTGGCGCTGCGGCTCGGACTCGATCTCGTTGATCTTGGCGGGGAAGCGCCGCTCCGGGTGCGCAGACACGGAGAACGAAGCGTCCTGCCCGATGCGCACCAGCCCGATGTCGGCCTCGGAGACCGGCACGGTCAAGAGCAGCTGATCGAGCGGCGGCGTGATCACGAACAGCGGCCCCGTCTGCGGACCCACCATCGCGCCCACGTCCTCCACCGCGGTGAGCACGAAGCCCGATACGGGAGCGCGCAGCGTCGTCTCCTCGCGGCGCACCTTGGCGCCGGTTGCCGCTTGCGTGTCGAGTTGCCGTTGCGCCTCGGCGCCCCGCAGCGCCGCCAGCGCTTCGCTCTCCGTGGCTTTCGCAGCCGCGACCTGCGCGGCGGCCACGAGCCCCTTCGCCAGCAGCCCCTCCAGCCGCTTGCGCTCGTCCGTGGCTGCGTTCTTGGCGGCGCGCGCGCTCTCGACGCGCGCGTTGCTGGCGCTGACGGCGATCTGCGCAGCGTTCAGCTCCGCCGCGGCGCCGGTCGGATCGAGGCGCGCCAGCTCCTGGCCCATCTGCACGGTCTGCCCGCGCTTCACGGCGATGCTCGTCAGCTGCCCGGGGCGGGCCGCCGGCACGTACACGCGGCTCAGCACATCGAGCGAGCCAAACGCCTCGACCGTCTGCCGGATCGCGCGCTTCTCCACGGGTGAGACGCGATAGAGGTGCTCGGCCTTGGTCGGCGCGAAGAAGCGGAAGTACGCGCCGACCAGGGCGGCCACCACGAGCAAGCCGATCGCCCAGCGCCACCAGGCGCGGCGGGGCCGGGTGAGCTGCTCGGGCAGGTTGAGATCGTCCGAAGTCGCGTCCGAAGACGCATCCGAAGTGGCTGTGGGCCGGGCTTGATTCACCGCTCCCGTTTCCCCTCTGCTCCGATCCGTGGATGGCGCCAACGCTCGCTCGCGGCGGTTCTCGTCGCTCGCCGGGGTGCGGGGTGACCCCGCAGGAAAAAACCCGAACTCAGATCCGCTCATGTCAGCCGCTGCCCCGAAGCCTCGGCCAAGGGGCCGCTGTTGCCGCTCCGAAATCTGCCGGCATCTTCACATTCCGGCGCCATCGAAGCAACTTGGGTGTTGAAGTCCTGGAGCGCCAGCCCATCACGAGTGTGGGGCAGTTCTTATTTGTGAGGAGCCGGGATTGGCAACTCCCTTCCCATGGAGCAGAGGGCAGTCGGGAAAAAATGACACAGCTCACGATCACTCGCCCCGATGACTGGCACCTGCACCTGCGCGATGGCGCGCGCCTGCAGGCGGTGGTCGCGCACAGCGCCGCGCAGTTCCGGCGCGCGCTGGTGATGCCCAATCTCGTGCCCGCGGTGGAGACCGTCGAGCAAGCGCTGGCGTACAGGGGGCGCATCCTGGCGGCGGCCGGCGACGTGGGGTTCGAGCCCCTCATGACCTTGTATCTCACGCCCCGCACCACTGCCGAGGAGGTGCGGCGCGCGGCGGCGGATCCGCACGTACACGCCGTCAAGCTCTATCCGGCGGGAGCCACCACCAACTCCGACGCGGGCATCCACAGCCTGGAGGCGAGCTTTGCGGTGCTGGAGGCGATGGCGGAGCAGAAGTTGCCGCTGTGCATCCACGGCGAGGTGACCGACCCGAGCGTGGACGTGTTCGATCGCGAGGCGCGCTTCGTGGCGGAGGTGCTCGCGCCGCTCAGCGAGCGCTTCCCGGAGCTGCCGATCGTGCTGGAGCACGTGACCACCGAGGAGGCCGTGAGCTTCGTGCGCGGCGCGCGTGCCGGAGTGGCCGCGACGATCACCGCGCATCATCTGCTGTACAACCGCAACGCGCTGTTTCGCGGCGGCATGCGGCCCGACTACTACTGCCTGCCCGTGCTCAAGCGCGAGCAGCACCGGCGCGCGCTGGTGGAGGCGGCGATCTCCGGTGACCCGCGCTTCTTTCTGGGCACGGACAGCGCTCCCCACGCGCGCAGCGCCAAGCACGCGGCCTGCGGCTGCGCCGGTTGCTATACCGCGCACGCCGCCTTGCCGCTGTACGCGCAGGCCTTCGAGAGCGCGGGCGCGCTGCACCGGCTGGAGGGCTTCGCCAGCCACTTCGGCGCTGACTTCTACGGGCTCCCGCGCAACAGCGATCGCATCACGCTGCGGCGAGAGCCCTGGCAAGTGCCGGCCGAATATGGCTTCGGAGAGGAGAGCCTGACGCCGCTCTGCGCCGGTGAGACACTGGCGTGGAGCGTGGCCCCGGCAGCGTGAGACGGAGCCGTCAGAACGACGGCTTGTCGAGCAACATCTCGGTGGTATCCGCTGCCGGCTCGGCGGGCGCTGCGCTCTTGGCTTCGTGCACGGCGGTCGGCTCCGGCGCCTTCAGCGCGGCGGAGACGGCAGCAGCAGTGGCGGCGCTCGCGGCGGGCGGCGTCACCGGCGCGGTCGCGACGGTGCTCACCGGCGCGCGGCGCGGGGCGCTCGCTGCCGCGCTGGCGAGCGGCGCACTCGGGGCGGGATTGGCGACGGGCGCGGGCGCGCGCGCAGCAGCCGGCTTCGGCGGCAAGCGCAGCGCGGGCAAGGGCTCCACGGCAGCGGGCGGCGCAGCAGGCTCCAGGGCAGCGGCCGCTGCTGCGAGCGCCTGCTCGGTGGGCGTCAGCGCCGGCGGCTTGGGCTGAAGCTCGAAGCTCTGCACCTCCGCGACGCGATAGGGCTCCGGTTGGTTCAGATTGGGCAGCACGAACGCCGCCATGCCCAGACACGCGGCGAGCGCGAGCAAAATACCGCCGCCCCGCCGCGTCTTTCTGCGCAGCGCGCGCGCGTCGCGCTCGTTCCAGGGCAGCTGCTCGCTGCCGTCGGCGAGCACCGGACCACGATACGGCGCCAGGTTTTCACCGCGCGCCACGCGCAGCGCGTACTGCTGGAATTCCTCGGACAGCGGCAGGCCGCGCCATTGCAACGGCACCAGCGCGGACGCCTCTGCCGCCGGCTGCGCCAGCACCATCTGGTGCGCGGCGGGCGGCGGCGTCTCCCACAGGAAGTTCTCGTCCTTCATGCGCGCCAGGCGCGCCTCCGTCAGCTGCTCGAGCGACGGCACGTGCGGCTTGCTGACCACTGCCAGCGCCAGCGGTTCGCCGCTGGCGGGGCTGCTCGAGGTGGCGCTCGAAGCCGCGAAGTTTCGCGGGCGGAAGGGCGTGGCGCTGCGAGGTACGGGCGTCAGCGAGCGCGAGTCGCGCTGCGAGCTGGGGGGGCGCACCGTCCCCGCGGAGCTGGTGCGCAGGAGCGGTGGCGGAAAAGGGATTGTTTCCTCAGTCTCCATCCACTCTGTTGTACTGCGATGTAGGCGCGAAGCCACCCCCTTTGACCGATTGCGTTAGGGCGGCAAACGACCGCGCTGGCCGTGTATCGATAAGAGTTGCACGCTGCAAAACGAACGCATCGTTTCGGAGCAGTAACGAGTCATCGCGGTGCACGCGCGAGAGTCCCGCGCCCGGGCCCACGGCAGCTGGCCAGGAGATCGCCGCAGAGAGAGAGGGGCCGGGCCTGCGCCTGCACGCGCTCGGCGGATCCTCGGGGCGCGGGCCGACTCTCGGCTCAGCGCGGCCACCAGTAGACCATTGCGGCGATGATCACGACCAGTAAAACCAACAGAAGCGTGGGACTGCGCGGGCGGCGCAGGGGCGGCACACCGGGTTGCGGCACGGGCGCAGAGTAACAGAGGGCAGGGCGGGAATCGCGCCGTCCTTGACGGCGAGGCCGTCCGGCCTCATACCCGGGCACGGCTCTCGCGCGAGCTATTTCGGGAAGAGCCCGTTTGCGGAGGACCGTTGAGCCAGGCCGTGCCCTCGAAGGACCCTTCGAATCACTCCCGCGGCGGGGACACCCGGTACCCCGAGCAGAGGCCCTGGGCGGCGCTGAACCGGCTCACGCTCTGCTTCCTGGACCCGGCAACCGAGCGCGACTTCCGTCTGCAGCGGGTGGAGGCGTCGCGAGCGATCCTGCGTCGCTTCATTTTATTCATGGCGGTGCTGGTGGCGTTTGCCACCACGGGCATCCACCGCAAGCTGGAGCTGGCGCGCGCCGCCGGTTTGCCGGTGCCGCCGCAGCTCGATCTGAGCAGCCACGGCTTGCTGTTCGCCGTGGTGATCGCGCTGGTGTTGTTCCTGAGCACGCTCTCGCGCCGCTTCGTTCCCTACCTGCACAGCGTGACGGCGGTGTGCATGGCAGGGCTGGTGCTGGTGGACAACTGGCACGCCCGGCAGATCCCGCTCGCGTACGCCCTGAACGGCACGCTGATGAACCTGGTGGTGCTGTACATCGCTTCCCAGCTGCGCTTCGCCGCGGCCAGCGTGCTGGGCTGGGCTTCCAGCGTCTCCTACCTGTGCTGTGTCACCGCGCAGAACGCCGCGTTCCTGGAGACCTCGGCGGATCTGCAGCTGCAGATGGGTGTGACGGTGACGGTGCTGGTGTGCGCGAACCTGCTGTTGATGTTCGTGACCCACCAGCGCGAGCTCTCGGCGCGGCTGGCCTATCACCGCGCGCGCTTGCTCGAGCAGCGCGGGGCGGAGCTGGAAGCGGCGCTGAAGAGCCTGCAGCAAGCCGAGGTGCAGCTGGTCGAGAACGAGAAGCAGGCCACCGTGGGCCGGCTGGTGGCGGGCATCCTGCACGAGATGAACACGCCGCTCGGCGCGCTCTCGTCTTCCACGCAGACGCTGCAGCGCGGCCTCGGGCGCCTGCGCGCGTTGGTCTTGCCCGAGAGCAGGCGGCTCTCGCCCGAGCAGCGGGAGATCGCCGGCACGCTCGCGGCCGCCGAGCGGCTCGCGGGCGTGCAGACGGCGAGCGGGCAGCGCATCCGCGACGTGATCGAGAGCCTGCGCCAGTTCGTGTCGCTGGATCGTGGGGCGCTGCAAGTGGCGGATGTGCGCGCCGGGCTGGAGACGGCGGTGGCGTTGATCCGCCCGGGGCTGCCCGCGGGGGTGCAGGTGCGGCTGCAGGTGCCGGCGTGCCCGATCTGGGTGCAATGCTTTCCCGCCAAGCTGAACCAGGTGTTTTTGAACCTGCTGAAGAACGCCGCCAGCGCGTTCGACGGGCCCGAGGCCACGGGCGAGATCGTCGTCAGCACGGCGGTGCGTGCCGGGCGCGTGCTGCTCGAGGTGCGGGACAATGGCCGCGGCATCGCTGCCGAGCGCTTGCCGCATCTGTTTGATCTGGACTTCACGCGCCAAGGGGCGCGCGTGAAGCTGAGCCTGGGGCTGCCCTCCAGCCGTGGTGTCGTGGAGGCGATCGGCGGCACGCTGCGCATCGACAGCGAGCTCGGCCGCGGCACGGCCGTGCGCATCGAGCTACCGCTCGGGCCCGCCCCGTTCGCGGCCCCAGAGGAGCCAGCGCCGCTCTCGGCGCCGCCCTCCAGCGCGGAGTCTTCCGCCAGCAGCGAAGGCCCTGCCGTGGCCATTTCGCCCCGCGTCGCGCCCACCGCCTGACCCCCTTTCTTGCCCCGCCGTGGCGGCCGTCACTAGAGCGGCACCATGCGACACGCCTACCCTATCGCAGCCCTGGCGCTCCTGGGCTCGTTCAGCTCCAGCGCGGCGGCGGAGACACCGGGAAGCTGGTCCGTCAGCATCGAGCGCGTGTTCGGCTTCAGCCGCGCCACCACCAAGACCGAGATCAACGGGCAGACCAACAGCCAGAGCAGCAGCCAGATCAGCCTGTTCGATCACACGATCGACAACCAGCCGGGGTACCCTGGCGCGCGCGTCGCGCTCGACTACCTGTTCCCCTCCGGCCTGACGCTGGGCGGCGCCATCGGTTACGAGTCCTACGATCCCGACGACGACGAGGACGACGACAGTGTGAAGGGCTGGCTGCTGCAGCCGCGCGTCGGCTACTTCGCCTCGGTGACGGGCAGCTTCGGGGTCTGGCCGCGCGGTGGCATCACCTACGTCTCCTTCGACACGGGCGATGACGGCCCCAGCTACACGGCGCTCAGCATCGAGGTGCCGCTGGTGTTCCACATCGCCGGCAACGTCTGCTTCATCGGCATGCCCTACGTGGACTTCGGCCTCGGCGGCGGCACGGACAACGCCGATCAGAAGATCACGGAGCTCGGGCTGCAGTTCGGGATGAGCGCGTTCTTCTGAGCGCCAGCGGGCGCGGGGGGCCCGTTAGGGAGCAAGCGCTGGCGGCAAGGACCGCAGAGAGCGGGAATCCTTCGTCTCGGTCGTGCTCTGCTGCCATGCCCTTTTCATTCACTGGCTGTTTCGAGGCACGTGCTGTCGCCGGCTGACAGGCGCGAGTCGCCCGCCGACCTGCCAGACTCAGCGCCGCGGCTCGACGAGCCGAACGAGCGTGCCCATCACACGATGAAACAGAGCGGCGAACTGGACGCAGTGGTGGGACCCAGCCGAGGGCCTCTGCTGTTTCGAGGCACGCCAGCGCTGCTCGCGCCGAGGCCGCCCAGGGCGAGGGCCCCAGCGACGCCGCAGCGCGCGAGCACGCTGCGACAATGAGAAGCCCGAGCCACAGCCCATCGACGATTCGACGTCGACGAGCGTCTTGCAGCTCTTTGCTCAGCTCAGCCGGGGGTCGTCAGGAACTGGCGCAAGGGCTTGGCAATGCTGCGGCCCACACCCACGCTCACGCCCTACCCAAGCTCTACCCCAAGCTCTACCCCAAGCTCTGCCGCTAGCTCTGCCTCTCACGCCGTCGCTGAAGAGTCTGCGGATTTCCGGCAGAGTGCTGGCAACCCCATCCATCTCGCAGTCTGAAGCGGTGATAGTGGGCGTCCTGGCGGCCCGACTGCGCTCTCCCCCTTGATTGCCATGCGGCTCCCGGCGGGAGCGCGGAACCTTCGCCATTGGCGGCTTCGCAGCGGGGCGCTTTCATGGCTGGCAAGAGCCGGCGTCGACACGAGCAACCGCCGGGGGACGTCGAATTCTTCTGTTGATGGCGGCAACGCCCGTTCCTGTTCGGCAACGCCCATTCTTGTTGGGCAACGCGCAAGCTGCCGCACGGCTTCGCACGATGACGCACGCGAGAGACAGCGCTTCGCCCACGAAGATGGGGCGCGATGACGCGACACAACAACTGCGCTGTCACGCAGGCGCTCGCCTGGCCAGCGCGCCCAGGGGGCTCACCTGTACCCATGTCTGTAACTCTGACCGTTCATGAACTGCCACGCCCTGCTTGCACGAACTAAAATTAGTGCCAAAATCAGGACGGTGAAGACTCGCCGCCAGCTCGCCTTCCGGTTCCGGACGTGGGGCGGAGCCCGCAAGGGCGCGGGCCGGCCGCCGAAGGAAGACGCTGGCGTCTCTCATCTGCGCCGGCCGGCGCTGTCGCGGCACCATCCGGTGCACGTCACTCTGCGCATCGTGGCGGGTGTGCCGTCGCTGCGCGGGCCACTCTTTCGCAACGTGCGCCGCGCCCTGGCGGAGGGGCAGGAGCGCTTCGGCTTTCGCCTCGTGCACTTTTCCGTGCAGAGCAATCATGTGCATCTGATCGCGGAGGCGGCGGATCGGCGGGCGCTGTCGCGGGGCATGCAGGGTCTTTCGATCCGGGTCGCGCGCACCGTCAATGGGGTGCTTTCGCGCAAGGGAAAGGTGTTTGCCGATCGCTATCACGCGCGGGCGTTGACCACGCCACGGGCCGCGTATTTCGCCCTGCGCTATGTGCTGCTCAACGCGCGCAAGCACCAGCGATCGCCGCGAGCGCCGCGAGCGGCGGTCGAGGCGGAGCTGCCCCCGGGCTTCGTCGATCCCTGTTCGTCCGCGCCCTGGTTCGACGGTTTCAGCCGCCCCGCCGAGCTGGCGTTTGGGGCTGCCAGCGCGCGGCGGCGCTGGCGAGCTGCTTCGCAGCGGGAAGCGCCGGTCGTGCCGGCGAGGACTTGGCTGCTGCGGCGGGGCGTGCACCGGTACGCTGCCTTCGACGTCGACGATGCGCCCGCGTGAGGCGCCGTGGGCCGGCTCGAGTCGTGGCGGAGCGGGAGTCGGCTGCGGGCAGTCCTGGGGCCGCGCGGAGTCGTGGAGGGCCGAGCCTTACACCCATTGGCTCGAGGGGATTCGTGGATCAGCGCTGGCTTTCCGCGCTGCGGGCTGTTCCTCAGCCTGTCGCGAGGCGGCTGGCCTGGCTGCGGGACGAGAGGGAGGCCTCGGGGAACTGGCTGGTGCCGGTCCGCGATCGCATCGGAAACTGGAAGAGCCAGGTCGTGCCGCGCTCGGAGGAGCGCACTTCGATGCGGCCTTTGAGCTGCTCGACGCAGTGCCGGACCGCCGCCATGCCGATGCCACGGCCGGAGGTTTCGGTGGTGTGGACGCGGGTGCTGATGCCGTCGTGGCAGAGCAGATCGAGCAGATCGGGTTCGGTCTCGCAGGGGAGTCCGAGCGCCTGTCCGCGCTGGCGGATCGATTCCCAGTCGATGCCGCCGCCGTCGTCGCTCACCTCGAAGCTGAGCGTGCCATTCGAGAGCTGGGCAGCCAGCAGCAGCCGGCCCCGCGGGGGTTTGCCCGCGGCGCGGCGCGCCTCCGGAGACTCGATGCCGTGGTCGACCGCGTTGCGCACCACATGGACCAGCTCGTTGAACAGGCCGCGCCACTTTTGCGCGTCCAGCCGCACGCGGTCGGCGCGCACCGTGACCTCGAGCTCGCCCTTGCCCAGGCGCTGCGCCAGCACGCGCGCCTGATCCGCCAGGCGCTCCAGCGGATACACCGCTGGCTCCAGGCGCCAGCTGCGGATTTGCTCGAACAGCTCCGGTGAGATCGCTTCCTTGCTGAGCCTGGTCAGCGCCGCCGTGAGCTCCGCGCCGGGGATCTCCACGGCGCGCTCGCCGGCGGGCGCGAATCTGGTCACCTGCTGATGGATGCGCTGCCAGCGGCGCGAGAGCTCGAGCAGCGCCGCGTCGGAGGTCGTGCCTTCGCCGCTCAGCTCGTCCTCCAGCAGGTGGCACTGCTCCGCCACGAGCGAGAGTCCCATCATGGCGTTGTTGCCCTTGAGCGTGTGCAGCGTGCGCTGGAGTCGCGCCTTGTCGTCGTCCAGGGCGCGGCTCACGATCGCGCTGACCATGGCCGCTGCCTCGCTGGCGAAGTGCAGGAAGCCGGTGCGGTCCAGCATCAGGCGCGTGAAGCTCTGCACCAGCTCGCGCTGCTCCGCCTCTTCGCGCTCGTGGGCGAGGCGCGCCGTGATCTCGTTGGCAACGATCAGCACGCCGTCGAGCTGCTGGTGGGCGAAGAAGGGCAGATAGCGGAAGCTCCAGGTGCGCTCGCCGGAGCGCAGCTGCTTGGGGAGCTGGTCCAGGCACAGGTCCAGTGGCAGGATCTGTTCGCGCAGCTGGAGCCAGCCCACCTCGAAGACCTCGCCGAACGCTGCCGAGACTTTGCCGATGTAGGAGGCGAACTCGACGCCCTCGGCGCCCTCGCCAAACCACTCGCTGATCGCGCGGGAGCGTCCGCCGGTCATACGGCCCTGCGGATCGAGCGTTGCGAAACCCTGGTCCACGTTGTCGAGTACGAGCCGCATGTCGCGGTTGCGCAGGGCGAGCTCCGCCGTGCGCTGCTCGACCTTCTGCTCGAGCGTGCGGTTCATCTCCTCGAGCTTGCGGTAGGAGGTGTTCAGCTCGTCCACCATGTGATTGAAAGAGGAGCCGAGCAGCTCCAGCTCGTCGCCGGACTCGATCTCCACGCGTACGCCGCGCTGGCCCGAGGCGAGAGCCTGGGCCGCCTGGGTCAGCGCACCGATCGGGCGGGTGATGCGGAAGGCCTGCATGCGGCTGAGCAGCAGCCCGATCAAGGTGATCAGCGTCAGCAGCGAGGCGAGCCAGGTCACCGAGCTCTGCAGGCTCTCGCGCGACTCCGAATCGGCCTTGGTCAGCGCCTCCTGCATGCGCCGGGTGGAGAAGCCGTAGCGGATGGTGCCGAGCGCGTTGCCCTCGTCGTCCACCACCGGCACTGCTACCTCCAGCAAGTCCTGCCCGATGCGCGTCACGCGCCGGACGGTGGGCAGGGAGACGAAGAGCTCTACCGGGGAGAGCCCGAGCGTGAGCCAGGCCTGCTGCAGCTTCGCGGGATCGCTGACCTCGTTCTGCTCGCCGCGGCGGCTGTAGGCCAGAGCCACGCGCTCCGAGCCGACGTAGATGCCATAGACCAGATCGGCATCCTGCTGGACCGTGTGATCCAGCAGGCGCTGCATGTCCAGGAACGCATTGTCCAGCGTCATGGTGCGCAGCGCGAGCGCATGGTTCTGGGTCAGCACCTTGCCTTTGCTGGCGATGCCTTCCTCGATGTAGTGCTGAACCTCCGCCAAATGCCGAGCCGAGACGCGCACATTGAGCATCACCACGATCGAAAAGGTGGCGATGCCGATCAGGCCGGAGATCACCAGCATGATCCGGGTCAGCTTCTTCTGTACCGTCTCGAGTCTCACGGCCCCCTGTCCGTGGCAAACGACTCTTCGGGGGCCGGCCTTCAGTGCGCTGACTGCCCCCCCCGGGAGGGCGGTGCCGGCGGCAGGTAGGCATTCCGCCCACCCGGATTCGAAACGCTGCGTTCATGCCCGTGGGTCGTCTGCCGTTCGTGAGTTCGGGATGGCTGGGGGCGTGAAGAGCGGGACAGACGCGCCAGGGAATGCTCGCGAGTCCCAGCCTGAAACGGTCGAGGCCGCGGCGGCCTCCGCCGCGCGCACCGCGATCGACACCATCCTACAGAGCTCGACGGTGGAGCTGTTTCACTCCCAAGGGGTGGCCGTGGCGCCTTTGCGACCCTGTCCGCTGGGCAACCAGCGGCGCTTCTACGAGTGGGTGGGCTTGATCCACTTCGAGGCGACCAACGTCTCGGGCGTGTTGACCGTCTCTACACCCATGGCCGTCTGGTCCAGCCGAACAGCAGCTGCTGCCACCGATGCGGACTCCGAGACGCTCGCCGACTGGCATCGCGAGATCGCCAACCAGCTGATGGGGCGCATCAAGAACCGGCTGCTCAAGTTCCAGCTCGTGATCAACCCGCGCTTGCCGAGCGCCCTGAGCGGCGCCGCCCTGGAGTTGCACCGCAAGCGTGCCGCCTCCGAGATCCTGTATCGCTTCCGCGCGCTGCGCGGTGACGTCCTGGTCGTGGTCGATGCGCCGCTCGACCGAGCCATCCTCGCCTACTCGGGCGGCATGCAGGTGGCCAGGGAAGGCGAGCTGATCCTGTTCTGAAGGGCGACAAGACGTGGAAACCTCACTACCGCGCGTGATTCTCGTGGACCTCTCCGAGGCCTCGCGCGAGGTCATGGGGCGGCGCTTGCTGGCGCAGGGCTACGCCGTGGAGGCCGCCCCCGACCCGGTCACCGGTGCCGAGCTGGCGCTCTCGTCGCCGCCGCGCGCGGTGATCGCCGATCTGTGGATGCCGAGCATCTCCGGCGTGCAGCTGTGCCGCCTGCTGCGCACCGAGCCCGCCACCGCCGAGGTGCCGGTGATCTTGCGCGGCGACAGCGATGATCCGCGCAGTCGCTTCTGGGCCGAGCGCGCCGGAGCAGCCGGCTACGTGCGCAAGGGCCGCATGAGCGAGCTGGTGCGCCTGCTGGCCAAGGTGGTGCTGCCCGCCGCCGAGGACGACGGCTTCTTCATGCAGCTGGGCGGCAGCAACATCGACATCCGCGACCGCATCGCGCGCTATCTGGACGCGGCGCTGTTCGACTCGGTGGTGGCAGCGGAGGTGCGCTCGCTGGCGGCCTGCGGCTCGTTCGAGCGCCTGTTCGATGTCTTCTCGCAGTTCCTGTCCCAGGTCGTGCGTTACCGCTGGCTGGCGCTGGCGAGCGAGCCCGGTCATTTCGGGCTGCATCATCATCCGGCCAGCGCCGCGCAGGCCGAGCAGGAGGCGCGGCTGGCGCTCGGCGTCACCGAGGCGGTGCCCGTGCGCTGCGTGGTCGATGAGGACACCGTGCTGGAGGCGGAAGGCCCGCCGCCGATCGTGTGCAACGTGCCGTTCGCGGGCGCGCGCGTCGGGACGCTGGCGCTGGCTCCGAGCTCCAGCAGTGAGCCCGATACGGGGCGCTTGATCCAGCTGGTCGCGCGCGAGCTGGGGGGCCCGGTGCGCATGGCCGCGCTGATGGCCGAGCAGGAGCGCCTGGCGGCCATCGATGTGCTCACCGGGCTGCGCAACCGGCGCGCGTTTCAGCAGCAGATCGCGGTCGAGATCTCGCGCTCGACGCGCTACGGCGTGCCGCTCGGGTTGCTGATGATGGACGTGGATCACTTCAAGGCCATCAACGACGGCCACGGCCACGCCGGCGGCGACCGCGTGCTGGCCGCGCTCGGCGCCCTGCTGCGTGAGCGGCTGCGCACCCCCGACATCCCCGCGCGCTGGGGCGGCGAGGAGTTCGTGGTGGCGCTCCCCAACACGGATCTGGCCGGCGCGGGGCTCGCTGCGGAGCGCTTGCGCACGGCGGTCGCCGAGGCGGTCATCCGCCACGGCAACGCGACCATTCCAGTGACGATCTCGATCGGGGTCAGCGCGCTGGAGAGCGGCGAATCGCTGGAGGCGCTGACGGAGCGCGCGGACCAGGCCATGTACGCGGCCAAGGTGCGGGGCCGCAACTGCGTGGTGGTGGCGGAGCCGTCGGCGCGCTTGGCTGCGGTCGCTCGCTGAAACGGGGTCGGGGGTCAGGGCGGCGATTTCGGATCGCCGGGCGGCGCGATCTGGGGCACTGGTGTGCGATCTCCCGGAGCGGCCTCGAACCCATGTGAGCGCGGCGCTGGCTGTTGCTGGACCGTGGCTGTTGCACGCGATACACGTGCAACATGAGCATGCGTCCGTTGGTTGGCGTCGGCGTTGGTGTGGGCGCTGCAATCTTTCTGCTCGGCTGTAGCAGCGGCATCGATTCACCGGAGGGGAGGGCGAATCCCACGCCCAGCCCGGCGTTCATGCCCAGCGCTCCGAGCAACCCCACGCCCGTGCAGCCGGCGCCCACGCCGCAGGGCACGGAGACGCCGCCGGCGCCTGTGATGGCGATGCCGCCCGCGCCCGTCGAGCAGTCCTGGCAGCCGCCGGCCTCGATCGATCCCGACAGCCCGGTGGGCCTCCATGGCCAGCTGCACGTGCAGGGCACGATGCTGGTCGACGAGCAGGGCGCGCCCGTGCAGCTCAAGGGCATCAGCTCGATGTGGCTCAACTGGGAGGATCGCTACTCCACCAGCAAGCAAGGCTTGCAGTGGATGCGGGACAACTGGAAGGTCACGATCTTTCGCGCCGCCATGGGCGTGGAGCCCGACGGCGCGTACCTGAAGGACCCCGAGCGCGCGCTGAAGGAGCTGCGCCAGGTCGTGCACAACGCGATCGATCTCGGCGTGTACGTGCTGATCGACTGGCACGATCACCACGCCTACGATCATCAGGCGCAGTCCGTGGAGTTCTTCAGCAAGATCGCCGAAGAGTTCGGCAGCTTCCCGAACGTGCTCTACGAGACCTTCAACGAGCCGGAGGGCGATCCGGACTGGTCCACCAAGCTCAAGCCGTATCACACGGCCGCCGTGGCCGCGATCCGCTCCAAGGACCCAGACGGGGTCGTGATCCTGGGCTCGCGCAACTGGTCGCAGCGCCCGGACGAGGCCGCGAAGGACCCCGTGCAGGGCAGCAACCTGATGTACACGGTGCACTTCTACGCTTGCGATCACCGCGACGGGCAGCGCGCTCAGGCCCAGGCCGCCTACGACGCGGGCCTGGCGCTGTTCGTGACCGAGTGGGGGGCGACGCCGGCGGACGGCGGTGCCGCGAACCCCACCGTCTGCGCCGACGAGGCGGAGCTGTGGCACGACTGGATGGACGAGCGAAAGATCGGCTGGGCCGCGTGGAAGCTCGACGGCTGCGGCGACTCCAGCTGCATCTTCAACAGCAAGGACGCACCCGTCACCGGTGGCTGGACCGATCAGTGGCTGAACGGCCACGCCAAGTTCGTGGTCAGCAAGCTGACGGAATAGCGGCTGGAGTGGCGCTCGGCGGGCAGTCCTGGAGCGCGGCGGGGCGCTCGAGCGCCGAGCCCGCGAACGTGCTATGGACCCGAAATGTCCTTGCGCGCGCCGGCTCTGGCAACGTTTGCCGATCTCCTCGCGCTGGGAGGCCAGGCATTTCACGAGATCCTCTCCGGTCACCTGGTGGAGAAGGCGGCGCCGCTGCCGGAACACGGCCTGGCTCAGCGGGCGCTCGGGCGGTTCATCGGTGGGCCGTATCACGACGATGACGGTCGTGGCGGTCCCGGGGGTTGGTGGATCCTGACGGAGGTGGAGGTCGAGCTCGATCAACACCAGGTGGTGCGACCGGACGTCGTGGGCTGGCGCCGCGAGCGGCTACCTGCGCCCTGGGGACAGCGGCCCGTACAGGTGGTGCCGGATTGGGTGTGTGAGGTGCTCTCGCCCTCCGATGAGCGTCGCGATCGCGTGCTGAAGTCCGCGCTCTATCTCCGGTCAGGCATTGACTACTACTGGCTCGTCGCGCCCGCGGAGCGCTTGCTCGAGGCGTATCAACGGCAGGGCGCTGCTTGGTTGCAGTTGGGGGCCTGGCAAGATACCGAGCGCGCGAGGATCGCTCCTTTCGATGCGGTCGAGCTCGATCTCTCCCGGCTCTTTCCGCCCTCGGGCTGAGCCGAGCAGGTCCGCAGCGGGTTTGTTTCACGATGGCGCACGCGCTCGAGGCGTTTGGCTCGAGCGGGCAGGGCATGCGCTTTGCTCTACCAGTTGCCCATGCGGGGTAAATTCTGTGTATGCGTTTCCTTGTTGTTGGCCATCGTCGCAGTACATGGCTGCGCAGACACTACGAGCTCGTTCGATCCATTGGGAAGCAGCGACGAGTCAGCTGCTGCCGGCGACACGGATCCGCCTGCCGCGTGTGCCACGACTTCGCAGTGTGAGCCCGGGCTGTTCTGTTCGGAAACGGGCCGTTGCATCCGGGCGGGCAAGTGCGACACGAACGCGGACTGTAGTGCACAGGGGTGGCCGCCTCACTGCGACCTTGCGGGCGATTGCCAGCAGTGCTTTGCCGACGTGGATTGCCCGATGGATCGGCCCCTGTGCGTGCAACACTGGGAAAGCGGTACGTACTGCAGTGTGTGCAGGATCGGGGACTCCAGCCATTGTCCGAGCGGCAGCTGGTGCAGCAATCCGAGTGGGCCATTCAGTGGCGAGGGCCCGTGCGTGGCGGCGGACTGTGAGCACGATCGCCAGGGGGCAGGGTGCACGGCGTGCATCAACGAGCATGCGCAGCTGTGCCTGGCTCCGGGTGCCGCTTGCCAGGCGACCTTCGACCACTTCAGCGCCTGCTTGCAGCAATACGGTAGTGACGACGCGCCGTGCAGCATTCCGAAGGGCATTCCCGCCCGCACCGGCTGTGTTCCGGACGCTTGTGCGGAGCTCGCGAGCGGTCTGGATGCTTGCCTGTACGCTTGCGATGCCGCGCTCGCTGCCTGCGCAGTGCCCCGATGCTCCGGGCAGTGCCGAGCGGCGCAGGCCCGGCCAAAATCTAAATTCATGGCGCGTGAGCGCGCTCAATCACAGCGCGTGAGCGCTCCTAGTCACCGCGCGTGAGCGCTGCTAATCACAGCGCGTGAGGCCGAACGAGCGAATCAGGCTGTAGACGTGCGAGCGCGCGATATCCAGGCGCTCGGCGGCTTGCTTCACGTTCCAGCCGGTCTCGCGCAGGGTGTCGAGCAAGAGCCGCTCCTGGAACTGGCGCGTGGCCTGTTGAAAGGTCTGTGCGCGTGGCTCGGCGGAGGCGCGGCCCTCGCCCGGGAACAGGTGCTCGCGCTCGATCACCGTGCTGCCGCGGCCACCCGAGCGGATCACCGCTGCCTCCACCGCGTGCTCCAGCTGGCGCACGTTGCCCGGCCACTCCGCGTTCAGCGCGGCCTGCAGGGCCGAGGGCGCGAACTTGAGGCGACCGAAGCCGTGCGCCTGGCAGGCGCGGGCCGCAAAGAATTCCATCAGCTCCGGGATGTCGCTGCTGCGCTCGGCGAGGGAGGGTACGCGCAGCGGCATCACCTGCAGCCGATAGCGCAGATCCTCGCGGAAGCGCTTCTCCTGCACCGCCAGCGCCAGATCCATGTTGGTGGCGGCGATCAGGCGCACGTCCGCGGTGCGCGGCTTGTTGCTGCCGAGCGGGTAGTACTGCCGTGACTGCAGGAATTGCAGCAGCTTGGCTTGCGTGGCCAGCGTGAGCTCGCCCACCTCGTCCAGGAACAGCGTGCCGTGCTCCGCGGCGTCCAGCTTGCCGTCGATGCGCCGCGTGGCGGTCGAGTGCGCGCCCGCCATCGCGCCGAACAGCTCGCTCTCCAGCAGCGTCTCGGGGATCGCGGCGCAGTTCAGCTCCACGAAGGGCTGCCCCGCGCGCCGGCTGTTCTCGTGCAGGATGCGCGCGAGCTGCGTCTTGCCCGTGCCGGAGGCACCGGTGAGCAGCACGCACACGTCGACCGGAGCCACCAGCGAGACCTGCGCCAGCGTGTCCGCGGTCGCCGCGCTGTGGCCCACGAAGTTGGGCAGCCGCAACACCTTGCGATAGGGCAGGGTCGCGTCCTGCTCGTCGCGCAGGCGGCGCTTCACCAGCAAGCGATCGGCGAACACGGCCAGGTGCCGCGCGAACATCTGCGTCAGCGCCACCTCGTCCTCGCTGAACGGGCCCCGCGCCGTGCGGTCCTGCAGGTAGACCACGCCCGTCACCGACTCACTGCCGTTGCCGATGGGCACGCACAGCACGGCCTCGATCTGGTTCTGTTGCACGCTGCGCCGGTCGCGGAAGCGTTGATCCAGCACGGCGGACGCCGTGACCACGGGCTCGCCGCTGGCGACGGCCTCGGCGATGATGCCGTGCGAGACCACGTCGCGGATCTCCGCGACCTCGGCGTCGGAGCAGCCCTGGGCCACCTCCCAGCGCAGCGGCTCCGGGTTCGCGGAGCGATCATCGAACAGCTCCAGGTACCCCTTGCGAGCATGCACCATGCTGGTGACCAGACCGAGTGCGGTCTCGATCAGCTGCTCGATGCTGTCATGCGCGCCGAGCTCGAGCAGCGTGCGGTACAGGTCGCGCTCCTGCCGCAGCCGCTCCAGCGACGGATCTCCGGGAACCTCTCGTTGCGCCATCTGCGGGGCCGACCCCCGAGGGTACCATGCCCGCCTCAGCTGGTAGCTGGCAACTCGCTGGCTGCCCGTCGGTTCGGCATCTTGCGCAGAAGCTGGTGATTTGATTGCCAAATGCTCTCGAAGGTCGCGCGCTGCCGGGGCCGAGTTTACATGGTGAGTTTCTGCACATTCCGCGGGCGACGCGAAGCTCTCGCGTACGGCGTCCGGCACGGGTTCCCAGCGTCCGTTCTTGCTCGGCATCTGGCGAGGGGGATCGACGGACGCCGGCGACGGTCGTCGCACCGCACTCGTGATCGACAGACGTCGCGGGGCTCACCCCGGCGGTGAGAAGTTCTGAAATTTCAGACAAGGGGACGAACCGGTGTCGCCTGCAGCAGACGCGGTGTGCCGGATCCGGCACAGCCCTGCTCGGGTGCGCGCTCGCCGGGCGAGCGGATTCGCGAGTTTTCGCGGGTTGCGGGGAGTTTTGCAGCCTTGGCACGACGGTTGCTCAAACACACCCGCCGTGACTCAAAGCGAGAATCGAATCGAGCGCGCGGAGCAGACTCGACCTTGCGAAGAGCTCGCCGGCTTGGAGCTGGGCGATCCGGAGTCAGCGGAGGGCGAGCCCGGGCGAGATGCCGTGCGGCGGGAATCGCTGTCCTCGTCGGGTCGCGAATCCTCGCATTGCCTGAGCGACGAGCAGGTGCTCGCGTTCAGCGAGGGGAGCTTGCCGCCCGAGGCGATGGACTCGGTGAACGCCCACCTCGATTGGTGCCCCACCTGCCAGGAGCTGGTGAACGCGGCGGTCCACGACTGGGATCATCCGCCGGCGTCGGTAGCCTCCGACCGCATCTGGATGGCCACCTTCGGCCCGCGGCAGATGATCGCCGGGCGCTACCGCATCGAACGCTTCCTGGGCCGTGGCGGCATGGGCGAAGTGTATGCGGCGTTCGACACCGTGCTCAGCGACCACGTGGCGCTCAAGACGGTGCTCTCGACCAGCTCCGACAATCCGAGCGCGGTCAAGCGCCTGATCTCCGAGGCGCGCCTGGCACGGCGCATCAGCCACCCCAACATCTGCCGCGTGCACGACGTGGGCGTGCACGAAGAGCCCGGGCGCATCGACGAGCGCCTGCACTTCCTCACCATGGAATTCATCGAAGGCAAGCGCCTGGGCCAGATCCTGCGCGCCGGCCCGCTCCCGCTCGATCTCGGCCTGCGCATCGCGCGCCAGATCCTCTCCGGGCTCGAGGCGGCGCACCAGGCCGGCGTGTTGCACCGCGACCTCAAGAGCGACAACATCATGGTCAAGGGCGCCGGCGAGGCGACCCACATCACCATCACCGACTTCGGCCTCTCGCAGGCGCTCGACGCTCACGCCCGCGCGATCGGCGGCGGTCGCCAGGAGCGCGTGGGCAGCCTGGCGTACATGGCTCCCGAGCAGATCCTCGGCCACGACCTGGGCCCGGAGACAGACGTCTTCGGCTTCGGCGTGGTGCTGTTCGAAATGCTCTGCGGTCGCCTGCCCTTCCTGCCGGAGGGCGAAAACCCACGGGACATGGCCCTGCGCCGCCTGAACGAGCACGCCGAGCCGCCCAGCCGCTACCGCTCCGACATCCCACCGGTGCTCGAGGTCATCGTGTTGCGCTGCCTGGAGCTGGGGCGCGGCGCGCGCTTCAAGTCGGCGAGCGAGGTGCTCGAGGCGTTGGATCAACTGGGCTCGAGCGAACTCGGCTCGGGCGAGGTGACTACTGGAGGGGGCTGAGAGGAGGGTGGGGGGGTGCAGCGTGGGGGGGCTCCCGGTGATGGGAGCCCCCAGCCGCTGTATTGGCGCGCGCGGGAGCCTGCGAGGTTCAAGCCGCGTCAGCCGACCGTGTCGAGGGCGCGACGGACCTGAGCCGGCTCGAGCAAGGTGCCGAGTTGCTCAAACAGATGGAGCGAGCGCTGGAGATAATCGCGCGCGCCCTCGCGATTGCCCGCCATCTGCTGCACGCGGCCGCACCCCGACCAGGCGAGAGCCAGCTCATTATGAGTGCCGAGCTTGCTAAAGATGGCCGCGCTTTCCTCGAAGTGTCGGGCGACTGAGGGCAGGTCCGCTGCCCCCTCAGCGAGCAGCACTTCGCCCAGCAGCATCTTCGCGCAGGCAACGAAGAAGCTCATTCCACACGGTTCGACCACGCCGAGGCACTCGGCCACCGCAGCCTTTGCCCGCGTGAAGTCGCCAGCCCTCCAGAGGGCCTCGCAGAAATAGAGAGCAAACGTTTCGCACGCCGGAAAACGCATGGATCGGATCACGGCGACCACCCCCGACAGCACCTCCGCCGCTTGGGCTGCTTGACCCGAGCGACACTGGACGTAGGCACGGCTGCCTTGCGCGAATAATGTATCAGCGGGCGAGCGTGCTTTCGCCAGCGCCAGATCGGCAAGGGCCAGCGCCTTTTCGAGATCGCCCATGCGCGCGTAGTTCCAGCTCGAAACCGTGGCGGCGAAGGAGGTCGCTCCCGCGTCCCCATAGCGCTCACCCGCCTCAATCGCCTTGGCTCCTGCGGCCTGCGCTGCATTCCAGCGACCCAGATAGGAGTGAGAGACGGTAGCCGCGGCGTACGTCCTTACATACGACTGGAGATCCAGCTTTCTCTCCAGCGCATCGAGCCCATCGTGACAGGACTGCACGGCACACTCGAATTCCCCGCGCGCCAGCTCACACCAGGCGCGCGTCATGAGGGCCAATCCGAGGTCGTCGTCATTGCCTGCCGCGCTGCAGTGCTCGGCAGCCCGGTTCAGTGTGTCGATACCTGCGGCAAACTCGCCCATCGACCACTGACACCAGCCGACCCGAGCATGGAAAGCTCCCAACAGTCGCCGATCCCCCAGCCGTTCTGCCAGGTAAGCGTGCGACGAGAGCAGGTCGTGGTATTCGCGGTACTTGAACAGTGCGAGAGCCACAAAGACCTGGTCCAGCACCATGGTCAGTCTACGATGATTGTTCTCCTGGTCGTCCGGTAGCTGCGCGAGCAAGCGCTGCGCTCGCTCAAAATAGCCTTGAGCGTCTGCCATGGCACTTACGCCAATGGCTTTGCGATTTGCTCGCTGAAGATGCTCGACAGCTCTGCTTGGCGTCGCGCTCTGCTCGTAGTGCAACGCCAGGAGCTCGCAGTGCTCGTTCAATCGATCGGGATACATCGACTCGATCGCGCGACCCACTTGCCCGTGGTAGCGTTCGCGCTTCGAGCGCAGCAAGGCATCGTAGACTGCTTGCTGACTGAGGACGTGTTTGAAGGAGTACATGGCTGGGGATGTGTCGCCCTCCCGATATACGAGCTCGAGTTCCTCGAGATCGGAGAGAGCCAGGCGCACATCGCGCCCCAGCGTCTCGGCGAGGAGCGCGGGATTGAATACGCGCCCGATCACCGAGCCCACTTGCAGCACTTCCTTCAGCTCGTCGTTGAGGCGATCCACGCGCGCCAGGATCAATCCCTGCAGGGTACGTGGTAGAGAAAGCGCTTCGAGCGATGTCTCTAGTGCCCAGCTATCGCCACGGCGCACCAGATCACCGTTCTCGATCAGTGAACGCAGGAGTTCTTCGATGAAAAGCGGGTTGCCGTCGGTGGTATCCGCAACCCATTGCTCGAGCTGAGACGACACACCCTTGGTATCCAGAATTTGCTGGACCATTTCCGCAGACTGCAGCTGAGATAGCTGCCGCAACGCGAGCCACACCGCGTGCGGCTTGCGCAGGACGGCGCGCACCATCTCTGCGCTGCTTGGGCTGGGAAGCCGCCCCACCGAGATGCGCGAGTAGTGCGCGCGTTCTCTCCAGTCGTGCAAGTACTCCGGACGGAACACCAGCAGCAGGAGCATGCTGAGCGATTCCGCGTCGTCGACCAAACCGCTCACGACTTCCTGAGTGGCTTCGTCGATCCAGTGCAGGTCCTCAATCACCAGCACCAGGGGTTGACGCGCGGCAACCGCGCCGATGATAGCTCGAAGCGCGGCCTGCGTACGCTCGCGAACGACCTGCGCCGGCAGCGCGCGAAACGTCGGATCCGCGACTGGATACGAGAGAACGTTGAGCAGAAAAGGCACGATCGCCGCGGCGTTCAGGCCCAGATCGCTGACCCCATTGCTGATCCGTCGCGTGGCGTCCGCATTCGAGCTCACCACCTCGAGATGAAACAGCGCCTTGAGCAGATCGCGAAATGGCAGGTAAGAGCTCGCGTCCCCATGGGCGAAGCAGGAGCCCTCGTATAACCTGCTGTTCGGCCCGGAGCGCAGCGACCGCTTGAATTCATGGAGCAGCCGTGTCTTGCCGAGGCCGGCTTCGCCGACCACGGAAACGACGCGCCCGCGCCCAAGCCGTGCACGAGCCCACGCCTCTTCGAGCTGCTGTAGCTCGTGCTCCCGCCCGATCAGCGGGGTCAGGGCGTGTCCGCCGGGCTCGTCGAATTTGCCAAACACAGTGCCGCGCAGGTCCACCAGCTCGAACGGCTGCACCGGCTCCGTGCGACCGTGCATCTTCGTCGGCGGCAGGCGATCCCAGATGAAGCCCGCCTCGCACAAGCGGTGGGTAGCCTCCGCGACCCAGATGGCTCCGGGGGGAGCATTCTGCTGGAGACGGGCGGCGACGTTTGTGGTGTCGCCGATGGCGGTGTAGTCCATGCGCAGGTTGTCGCCGATTCGCCCGACGACGACGATACCGGTGTTGATGCCGATGCGCATCTGGCAGGTTGCCTGCCATTCGCGTCTCACCTTGGCGTCGTACGCTTGCAAGTCCTGGCGAATCGTGAGGGCGGCGCGCAGCGCGCGAACCGCATGGTCCTCATGAGCTACCGGCGCGCCAAACAGTGCCATGATGCCGTCGCCAGTGAATTGATTGACGGTTCCTTCGTAGCGATGGACGCTGCGCGTCAGGATCTCGAAGCAGCCCTCGAGGATGCTGTGCACGGCCTCGGGATCCAGTCGCTCGGCGAGCGCTGTGAAGCCGGCCATGTCGGCAAACAGGACTGTCACCAGCTTGCGCTCTCCCTCCAGCGCGCTCCGCGAGATGAGCACTCGTTCGGCCAGGTGAGCCGGAGTGTATGAATGAGCAGGCGCGCCGCTATCGTTGAGCTTGGCACCGCAGCCATTGCAGAAGCGTTGCGACAACGGGGCGCTGCGCCCGCAGGCGCGGCACGAGAGGCTCAGCTCTTTGCCACAATCACCGCAGAACGCGGCTGCGGCGTTGTTTTCGGCTCCACAGCTTCGGCACAGCAAGGCTCACCCTTACGCAGCGCGGCGAGTGGCTGTCAAGATGCGTGGCCAAGCGCTTCGGCGCCAAGGGGCGGCGAGCCCGACAGGGCTGTCCGAGCCTCGGCTTGCTACAGCGTGGAATTTCCGGCATCTTCAGAGTTCGGAGCGGTGGGGATTTCCATGATCAGTCACGCCGACTACGTGATCGTCGGGGCAGGCAGCGCGGGCTGCATCTTGGCGGCTCGTCTGAGCGAAGATCCAACGGTATCTGTGGCGCTGCTGGAGGCTGGCGGGCGCGATACGGATCCCCTGATCTGGCGCGGGGACATCGGCGCTGTCAGTCAGCTGGCGGCGGCAGCCACGCCCGAGGACTGGGGATACTCCACCGTCGAACAAAGCGGGCTGGCAGGGCGAGCCATCCCCATCGCGCGGGGTAAGGTGCTAGGCGGATGCAGCGCCATCAACGCGATGATCTATGTCCGCGGCAATCGGCGCGACTTTGACTCCTGGCAGGCGCTCGGCAACCGAGGCTGGAGCTATGCCGAGGTTCTGCCGTACTTCAAGAAATCGGAGCGATTTCATGGCCCCGAGTCGGAATTTCACGGTCGCGAGGGCCCGCTGTCGGTGGTCGATTATCAACGACCGTCCGCCGTTTCCCACGCTTTCATAGAAGCGGCCGCGGAGCACGGCCAGGCGCAAAAGTACAACGACTTCAACGGAGCGAGTCAGGAAGCGGGCGCAGGGCTCTACCAGTCGACACGGACGCCGGATGGAACCCGCGTCAGCTCGGCGTCCGCATTTTTGCATCCGAACTCTGGCCGGCAGAACTTGCAGGTGCATACGGGCACTCGCGCGACCCGTCTGCTGTGGCAAGGCACGCGCGCGGTCGGCGTGGAATTCGAGCGATCTGGTCGGCGCGAGTCGCTGAGGGCGGATCGCGAGGTCATCCTGTGCGCGGGAGCCTTCGAGACACCCAAGCTGTTGATGTTGTCCGGAATCGGTCCGGCAGAAGCGAGCGCGCGCCATGGTATTCCAGTCGTGCAATGTCTCGAGGGGGTGGGCCGGAATCTCCAGGACCACCTCATGCTCGGGGTCGCCTTCGCCTGTAAGACCCCGCTCGAGCCGCCGGAGTTGCTGGCGGAGGCCGGGCTCTTTTGCTGGAGCGCAATCGCGTCTCGGCTGGGCCCGCCCGACTTGCAATACTTCTTCGGCCCGCTGCAGTTCGTGACGCCGGAGTACAGGACCAGCGAGCCGAGCTTCACGTTCGCGCCCATTTTGCTCCAACCGCAGAGCCGTGGCCACGTCACCCTGGCCTCGAGCGATCCCTCCAAGTTAGCCCGGATTGATCCTCAATACTTGAGCCGAGACGCGGACCTCGAGGTGCTGCAGTATGGCATCCGTTGGGCGCGTGACCTGGCGCACGCGCGAGCGTTTGCCGGCTTCAGAGCGCGCGAGATTGCGCCGGGTGCGAAAGTGACCACCGCCGGTGAGTTGCGGGACTACATCCGGAAGACAGCGACCACTGTCTGGCATCCGTGTGGAACTTGCAGCATGGGGAGCGGACCGGCTGCCGTCGTGGACCAAGAGTTGCGTGTTCACGGGGTCGATGGGCTGCGCATTGCGGACGCCTCGATCTTTCCGTGCGCGGTGGCGGGCAACCCCAATGCGGCCGTGATGATGATCGCCGAAAAAGCTGCGGATTTGTTGATCCAGAAGCGTACCGGGTGGGCGCTCTCGGAGCGATCACAGTACCCAGCCGAAGTCTGGGCCGCTGCAGCGTCTGAGGGCTTTTCAAGCCCGAGCACGGATGGCAGGATGCCGGTAACGGAAGGGGTAACGAGTATGCCCAGCGCCGAAATGTCGCGACGACGACCCGAGCTGAGTTTCGTGGCGTCTGTCTCCTTGCGCTTCGATACACCGACGGCAGTTGGGGAAACACCGGACGGTGTGCGCTTCGACTTCAATGTGCACGGGACGGTGGAGGGTCCCCGCCTGAATGGCAAGTTTCAGCCGTGCGCGGCGTATCTCCTGATCGATCCGGATGGCATCGGGACCATCAATGTCCGCGCCCCCCTGTTCATCAGCGATGGCGCCATGGCTGAGTTGGAGGCGACGGGCCGCTATGACTTCGGCAAGGACGGCTACCGCAGAGCGGTGGCCAAGGATCTACCCAACTCCGCGCTAGGCTGGTGTCCGCGTCTGATCACCGGGGATGCGCGCTATCTCTGGCTCAATCGCGTCATGTGTGTGGGGCTTGGAGAGCTGAGGCCGCGAGAGGCTAGCGTGGCGTATGATCTGTTCATCGTGAACATGCCTGAAGTGACGAGCGACGCCCGCCGCCCCAGTCAACCGGATTGGAGTTACGAGGCGGATTCTCGTGCCACGTCATCGGCGGACCAGAACTCCTTGTATGAGCGCCTGGGGGCGCGCCCTGGTATCTACAACCTGATGAGCGCATCGATCGACTCGCTGCACAACAATGAGCAGCTCAATCGCCAGAACCCCACCCTCGGGAGTCTGCGAGGCAAAACGAACGCCGCCGACCTGAAGGAAAAGGTCACTGACTACATCTGCAAGATGACCGGTGGACCGTGTACCTACAAGGGGCGCACGTTGCGGGCGAGCCATGCGCCGCTCAACATCACCGAGTCTGATTGGCGCGTCTTCGTTGACGACTTTGTGCGCGTGATGACCGACTACGGCGTCCGATCACGCGAGCAGCAAGAGCTGCTAGTCCTGATGTCAGGAACCAAGGCTGACATTTTGAATTCTCAGGCGTCTCGATTCACCATGTAGTCGAGCAAGGAGCTGATGAAGTCGAGGTCGGCGCCCGGTGCGGCGCCGGCGTAGGCGGTGCCGAGCTCACGGCGCGCGCCGTCGGCAAAGTCACGCGCTGCCGTACGGGCGTAGTCGATGCTGCCGTACTTGTGCAGCAGTTCGTAGACCCAGGCCAGCTCGCGCGGGAGGCGTTGGGACCGAGGCTTGCCCAGGAAGCCGGCCAGGCGCTGCTTCTCGATCGGGCTCACCTGCCGAAAGAGGTGTGCCAAGATCAGGGTGCGCTTCCCCTCCAGCAGATCCCCTCCGATCTCCTTGCCGTACTTGCCGCGATCGCCGGTGAGGTTCAGCACGTCGTCCTGAATCTGGAACGCCGTGCCCAGGAAGTAACCGAATCGGTTGAAGACATCGAGATCCTCTCGCCCGGGCTGCGCGATCAAGGCACCGATGCGCATCGGATGGATGAAGCTGTACCAGCTCGTCTTTTTCAGCACCATCCGCAGGTAGTCCTGCTCGGAGGTGTCGCAGTCGTTGTCGCGGATCCAGCCGAGCTCCATGGCTTGGCCCTCGATGGTCTCCGTGGACATGTGGTCGAACTCATCGAGCACGCGCACACCAAGTTGCGGGCCCAGCAGCGTGAAGTTTTGCTTGAGCAAGCGCGCGCTGATCGCATTCATTGCGTCGCCCGTGTTGACGGCCAGAGGAGTCCCGTACTCGCGATGCAACGTGGGCTTGCCGCGCCGGTACTCGCTGGCATCCTCGATGTCGTCGTGCACGAGGAAGGCGTTGTGTAGCAGTTCGAGCGCCGCGGCGGATGGCAGGGCGCGCGCCGGATCACCGCCGAAGGCGCTGCATGTGGCCAAGCAAATGGCAGGCCGTATGCCCTTTCCACCTCGATCGAGCTGCGCTTGGACCAGATCGTACAAGTGCTTGCGTGGCTCACCTCGAGGAATTGCCTGCTGCAGGAATGGAGCAATCTGGCTTCGATAACTCTTCAAGCGCGAATCGAAGGCTGGAAAGTCGAGCGGTGCTGGCAGCAAGGGCAGTGAGGTCACCATGGCATCAACGAACCAATCGCAATCGGCGCAGGCCCTGGTCACTCGAACTGCGTGCGCCCGCTGCCGCAACGTCGGGCGAGTCGGATGTCGGTTTCGGGCCTCGGCCCCTGCTGCTGATCCCGGGAGAGTTGGACGTCATCGAGCCTCCGAGTGTGCTCTCCAGCAAAGCCCGCGCGAACCAGATAGCCTCACCGTCCCACGCCAGGCCCTTGCGGTAACGAATGCGATCGTGGGCTCGCAAGGGCAGGAACACCTCGGGTTCATGCAAATTCCAGATCTCGCATGGGGCCACGTCGGCGTGCGCGGCTCGCAACACTCCGTTCACGGCGCGCCGTGCCGCCTCGTTCGCCGCTTCCATCGTGGCTAGATCCGTGAACGTGCGCACATAGTCCGACGCTAGAAACAGGTTTGGAATTCGCGTCACAGCTTCCGGGCGGATGCGCCAGGTGTCGACATAGTTGACGAGCAGCGGTTCGAGATTGGTGAGCAGCCGGGGCGTGGATTCGTCGGCGTCCAGGTCCGTATCTTCGATGTCGGGATCGAGAAACCAGGAGTGCAGGTGTTCGTCGCGGAGCACCTCGCCGCCGACGTTCACGCTACGCTTCAGTTGCGCCCACGTCTCCAACGCAATCTCCTCACGCGAGCAGTAACGGGCCTGCTTACCGTTGAGGCCATTGACGTCCCAGTCGGAGATGTCGACCGACAGCACGCCCTTGACCTGGCCATCTCCATAGCCCGTGAGATCAAAGTCGGTCCAGAACTGCGCCTGGGACACCGACGTCAGCGCCCAGGGAGAGTCAACGTAAATGACGTGGCCGTGGGCCAACGGGACGTCTTCCCGGAGATAGAACTGGATGCCGTTCATCCATTCCACATATTCGGTCAAGGTATGCAGATTGGCGAGCGAGGGGTCGCACTCGAGCAGGCCGGGATTCAACAGCTCCGCCATGCGCTCCACCGGCAAGGCTCCGATGAAGTAGTCCCCCGCCACCTCGCGCAGGCTCCCGTTGATCGATACCGTTGCGCTGCGAACGCGACCGCCTTCGCAACGGATACCGGTTACGTAGGCGTTACGGTGATACGCCACACCGCGCCGCTGAAGATAGGCGAGCCAAGGATTGATCCAGACGTCATTCGTGGGACCGTTCAGCAATCGATCTGCCGACACGCCGGGTAGCAGGATGTCGAAGACGATCTGCATGAAGATGTCGCCGATCGTCTTGGTGCTCGCCCGGCGCGCCTTCGCCGCGACCAGCGAGCGCGTGATGCCGTTGCCAAAGTACTGCTGATAAGCTGCCGAGCGCGCGTCTGCTTCTATGAAGTCCCACCAATTGATGCGCTCATACTCGACCAGTCTGCGCTCCTCGCAGGAGGTGAGGAACTGCCACATCTTGGTCGAGAAAAATAGGCCATCCTCTGCGCTGATCCCTAGCTGCCCCGACAGCGCGGCCAGGATCGCAAAGACGTCGAGCTTCAGGTCATTCGGCGCACGGGGGAAGCGAGCAGGCAAATTGAACGACGCTCGATCAAAGGGGGCGACCCGCACCTCCGTGGCATCAACGAGGTTCTGAGCCACGGAGCCGCTCTTGTAGGGGATGCGGGCCATGGTATGCACGACGTGCTTGTAGAAGCCGGGAAAGAAGCGAAAGCCGTGCTCGCCGGGCATCGGCCGTTGCGGCGCTTCCGGTGTAGCCCGCGAGTTGGGTTCGAACGGAGTCGCGTCCCAGGACGGGCCGGTGGCATCCAGTGAGCGTGCCTTGCCGCCGGGGATGGCCTTACGCTCGAAAACTTCGACCTCGAATCCGCGCTCGATCAACTCGTGCGCAGCGCTCATGCCGGCGACGCCACCGCCGAGGATTACGACCTTGCGCTTCATGCCGTGCGCCATTGACCTCAACGGGTGGGCGGAACGTCGCGCGGGATCGCGGTGTACACGTCGTAGCTGGCCTTCCCCGCGTCCAGGTGCGTCTGACCTACCCCGATGCACTGCACTCGGCCCAGCCACTTGTACTTGGGGTGACGGGTGGAGATCAGCGGGCTCACGACCAGCGGGCAGCGGTCGGGCAGATGATGATCGAGCGCGCTCCGATAGCCTTCGGGACCGAAGTCGACATAGCCCCCGGACTCGACATCGAGCATTGCGCCATCTCGAGTGGCGAAAGCGGCTCGAATGCGCACCATTCCCATGCCGTCCCGGCGGATGATCATCTGGTCGCTGGAACCCTCTGCGACCCGTGCGCTGAAACCGTCGCCCACGACGCTGCCCTCGCGCACGTTGAAATTCACGCGCATGCCGGCTGGCGTGTCCCCAACGAACTGGATTTCGCCGAAGTCCACCGAGACGGTGGCCACGAAATCGAGGCGCGGAGGGTACCGCAATTTGTGCTGTGGAGCTGCGGGGCGTGCCGGAGCGGGCGCCGGAGCTTCACGTGGGGCCAAACGAAAGCGTGACGGGAAGCGATCGCCCATCTGCGGCGCCGGCACCTGCCGCCCGGCGTTGTTGAGCATCGGCGCATACTCGACCACGCTCCCGGTAGGGAAGGGCGGGAAGCTCACGGCGAAGTACTGGGCCTGCCGTTGATAGTCCGTTCGTAGCTCGCGGCCGGGCAGCGTCTGTGCCGGACCGCCGTCGACGCGGTAACGCAGCAACACGCTGTTGGCGGGACTCGAGGGGCGCACACCGATCACGATCGAGTTCCCGCGCCGCGGCATGATGGCGTCTTCGTCCGGCGCCAGGGCGTCGGGAGTGCCGTACCAGAGGGAGAGCCCTTCGTGGGTGAAGTTCACTGCGGACTCTCAGGTGTGAAGTACGCAGATGGCTTCGAGCTCCCGGATGCGCAGAGCGACGCGCTCGCAAACTCGGAAAATGTAGCGAGGTTCCGGGGTGCTCTGAAGGAACCGAACCGAGAGATCGGAACCGACCACCAACTCGACGGGGTTGGCGCTCAGCGAAACAACGACGCCGGACTTCGGCGGTAGCGCAGAGGCCCGCAGCAGCGGCCCCTGCAAGAATGGCAGGATGCGATCACGGGGCATGACCAGGCTGCCCGGCACGGGCCGGCAGATTTCATTGAAGAAATCCTGGCCTAACGCCACGGCGTAGGGGGCCTGATGGCCACTGCCATCGAGCAGGCCAATTGCCGCAACAATCGCATTGACCACGTCATCGCCTGCGAGCGGTGCCGCCACCTTTTGATACAGCCTGGAAGTATAGGGCGGCGGTGGCGGCGGTGGCGGCGGTGGCAGGACAATCAATCCGTCGAGGGCGACTGCCCCGTCGCTGGAAACGGTCGTCACGCTTGCCACGGGCGGCGGCACGGCGGCGGGCATGGCCGCAGCCGGTCCGCCGTTGAACATCAGGCAATCCTCGACGCGAGCGATATTGGCGGCGGCGCGCCGGAACATGCCGAGAGCCGCCTTCAGGCTCGGATCGGCCATCTCGTGCGAGCGCAACTGAACGGTCGCAGCTATTGTCGTCAGAAAGAGGTTGGGGCTGCTGTTGACGATCAAACGCTGGGGTGGTGGTGGATTGGGGTTTGCAGCAGCCCCGACCCGGAAATCCGGCACTGCGATGGTTGTCGGATCCTCCGGACCCACCAGCGGCAGCATCTGCGCCGCGACCCGCGCCTTCTGCGCCTCTTCTGTGACCGCGCTGGTGATGCGATTCCAGTGCTCTTCGGTCCACCCACGCTCGACAAGATCACTATGCATTCTGTTTCCTCGCTATGGCCTGCTCAGGCGCCGGGGGCGGCGCATGCGGCTCAACTACAGAATTTCCAGCGACAGCACGGCCTTGAAGTACTTGCTGCCCATTGCCTGGATCAACCCTGAATAGTAACCCTTCGGGGTCTGCTGCGGCACTGCGATCGTGATCTCAAACTCCGCTTTGCCGCCAGCGGGGATGCTGATCACGCGCGGCAGGATCGTGACGCGCAGCGATGGAATATCATAGCCGTTGTCCGCGACGAAGTTGGTACTG
Organism: Polyangiaceae bacterium; assembly: GCA_035760985.1. Taxonomy (GTDB): domain Bacteria; phylum Myxococcota_A; class Polyangia; order Polyangiales; family Polyangiaceae; genus SZUA-265. Next base: position 60,146 of record DASTRX010000019.1, on the reverse strand, counting down.
TACAGCGTGACTTCTGCAGGGGTGCCTTCTTCATTGGCGATCTGCATGCTGGCCTTGGCGGCGCCTCCAGGCTGTACCGGCGCAGCGCAAGCCAGCAGCGGAACCTGATTTTCAGCGGGAAGGCCCTTCTCTCCGGTGGCCTCGTTGAAGGTAATCAGGAGCGTCTCGATCAATTCGTGCGCCCGGCGCCGCAATTCATCGCGTTCCACCGGAAAGGTGAGCGGAGAAGCATGCATGAGTGGGGAGGTTTTCCCCGATGGCCCAGCTTCGGGGATACCTGGATTCCGGAGCTTCAACACGCTCTCCAGAAGCTCATGCGCCTGCCGCTGGAGGCCCTCGGGCCCCGGAGGGGCGCTGGGCACCGTTGCATGGGTTACCGGACATCGGGCGCCGGGGATCGGGGTGAGTGAGCCAGCTGGCGACACGAGCCCCGAGCGCTCTGCCACTGCTGGAATGACGCCATCCAGGATGGTGCGTGGGATCTTGCCCACCTCTTGAATCAACACCACCGAGGCCTGGCGCAAGATTTCGGGAACAGGCGGTTCCGTCATCTCAGCTCCACTCCATCCTCCTTGGACGCACCGAGTGACCTCCCGTCGCGAAGCTTCGCCTCCTCACCGACAGATCTCGCAACATCACGACGCCTGGTTCAAGGAAGCTCAATCTAGCTTCGACCCCTCGCGAGAAGCAGGATCCAATTCAAGTGATCCGCGCAGATGCGCAAGGTGTCAGAAACTGCGCCTTGCATCAAGAGCACAAGAGGGGCGCTGCTACGATCGTGCAATCGCGATGGTCGAGCCCGCCCGCGTCGGGGCTTTGGCGGCCCCGCCCCCTGCGCCGGCATCGCCGCGCGCCTAGGCTCACCTCGCCCGCGTCCAAATGGCGCTGATGGGCGCCGCCACGATGCGCTCGTCGAGCTCGAACAAGGCGGGTCCGGTGTGCAGAACCAGGCCGTACACGAAGCGCTCGGCGAGCGCCTCTCGCAACCAGATCAGGTGCCGGGCATCGTGCTTCTCGACGGCGGCGGCCGCCTTCACTTCGACGGCGATCACACGCCCTGCGCTCATTTCAAAGAGCAGGTCTACTTCGTGTCGCCCGCCCTCCGCGCGCACGTGGTACATCCGCGGGCGGATCGCTGACGCCGCAAAGTCCGCCCGGAACTGCGCTGCGACGAAGGTGTCCAGCAGTTGTCCGATCAGATCGGCGTCGCGGAGCACCGCTGCCTCGTCGGTGTGCATCGCGCTCGCCGCCAGGCCTGCGTCGACAAAGTAGCGTTTGGGGGCCTTGATCAAGCGTTTCAGGCGGTTGGTGAACCACGCCGGAACGGCCTCGACCACGAATAGATTGCGCAGCAAGTTCTCGTAAGCTTCTGCCGTCGCGCGGTGCACCCCCGCCGCCTCGTGCAGGGTTTTTTCGTCGACGATCCTTGCGGTGTTGGTCGCCAGAACCTCGAAGAAGCGCCGGAGGCGTTGCGGATCTCGCGCTGTGTCAATGGTTCGGGCATCCCGCGTCACGAGCTGTTGCACGTAGCTGTCCAGCCAGATCGGTCGAGCGCGCTCCGGGAGCCGGAGCGCGGGTTCTGGGAAGCCACCCGTCAAGGCCAGCCGCACGTAGTCCCGCACATCGAGCGGGGGGCTCGGGGCAGCGAGCTCCAGGGGCCCTGACTGCAGGACGCGCTCGAGCAACGACCTCGAAGCGGCGTCAGCGAGTTGCTCGCGAACCGCCATCGTCGTCATGGCGACATGCACCACGCGCCCAGTGCCGGGCCAGGTCTGCCCTTCGAGCTCTGCGCGGACGGAGCCCGTCAGCAAGAATCGGCCGGGACGAGGATCCGCATCGACGCTGCGCTTGACGGCTCCCAACACCTCGGGCGCTTCCTGCCACTCATCGATCAGAATTGGTTCAGGCAGGCCACGCAGCAGGGCATCCGGATTGGCGCGGGTGGCAGCCGATTGGCCGGGATCGTCCAGGCGCAATACAGTCCGCGCGTGGCGCGTAGCTGTGGTCGTCTTTCCGCAGGCCCGAGGGCCAATAATGGAAACTGCGGGAAAATCTCGTATCAGATCGTCCAGCGTCGGATCGATGATGCGAGCCTGATAGGGCGTCTCCATGGATCCAGTATACCCTGAACCATTGGCCGATGGCACTTTCCTGCACCGCCCAGTGGCACTTTCCCGCAACCATCAGTGTCGTTTCCCGCAGCCGTGCGGTGGGCTCTCCTGATGTTGCTCGGTGTCCGCTCGGTACCGAGCCCTCCTTCAGCCGCCGAGAGCGGGGCTTCAGCGCGGGGGGCGGGAGGCGAGGTCTTCGCTGTCGCGCACTCGGCGTGCGAGCGATCGCACGAACGCCGCCACCCACGGGTTGCGGTCGAGCTCCAGGTTCAGGGAAGCGCCGGTGATCAGCTTGACGGTGACTTCGTCGACGGCCTTGACGGTGGCGGTGCGGGTGCCGCCCGTGAACACCGCCATCTCGCCGAAGACCGTTCCGGGCCCGAGCTGGCGGATCCGCTGTTCGCGGCCATCGATCAGTTTGTAGACCTCGCAGTGGCCGGACTCGATGATGTAGGCGGTGTCGCCGCCTTCGCCTTCGGTCACGATGGTCTGGCCCGCGGCGAAGACCTGGGTCTCGAACCAGCCCCCGCCGTCGAGGAACTGTTCGAGGTCCGCGCGTAGGGCCGCCACGCTCGGGTAGCGGTCGTCGCGGCGGGGCGCCAGGGCCTTGCTGGCGATGCGGCAGAGCTCGGGCGGGAGCTGGGGCCAGATCGGGCTGTGGGCGGGGCTGATCCAGGGCCGCGACGCGCCCGCCGATCCGATCAGGATGCGCTGGTTGTTCGGGGGTTCGCCGACCAGGATCTCGCACAGCACGCCGCCCAGGCCGAACACGTCGGTGCGTTCGTCGATCTCGTCGATCAAGCCGAACATCTGCTCGGGCGCCATGTAGGCAGGGGTGCCGCGCGCGCGGCCGGTCTCGATGGTCTGGCCTTCGGCGCGCACCAGCGAGTCTTCGTCAAAGGGGGGCCCCGGCGCGATCGGCTCCGCCTTGGCCTGGGCTTCGCTCGGCGCGCGGCGGCGGCTGCCCACGAGCGCCATGCCCCAGTCCATCAGGTAGATCTGGCCGTGCTCGCCCACCATCACGTTCTCGGGCTTGATGTCGCAATGGATCACGCCGCGGCCGTGGGCGAACGAGAGCGCGTCGCACAGGCGGAGCAGGACCTGCACCAGGTAGCGCAGGCGATCGAGCGACTGGCGGGGCGCGCGCTCGCCGCGCAGCACCTCCGCCAGAGTCTTGCCGGCGATCCACTTCATCACCAGATAGGGGCCGCGGCCGCTGTCCCCGAAGTCGTAGATGGGGACGATGTTGGGGTGGTCCAGCTGACCAGTGACGCGCGCTTCCTGTGAGAACTCGCCGAGCACACGCTCGTCGTTCTCCAGGTCGGCGCGCAGGACCTTGATCGCCACCTTGCGACCGATGATGGGGTCGCGCGCTCCGCGGATCACGCCCACGCCGCCGCGATTGATCTCACTCAGCCAGCGGTAGCGTTCGGCACTGCCACCCAGCTCGTTCGCCAGGGGGCGTTCGTCGCTCTCCAGGCTCGGCATTTCGCCGGGCATTTCATCGGCTGGATCTGGCACTGCTGGCTCATCTCTGCGAGCGCTGCGCCGCTCGGGCGGGGCATCGTAGCCCCTTGCTCCAGCGGGATCGCGGCAAAAAACGTCAACAGCCTCGGCTTTGCGGCCGTCTATCACCCCGCGGGTGATCTGGGTTCACCCCGGAGCGTGCGAGCTCTGGGCGCCCGCTCGCGTCTCGCCGGTGCGGTCGAGCGCCAGCTTGAACAGCACCGGTCCCACCATCTCGTTGAGCGCGACGCTGGCGATCGCGAGCGAACGAAAGCCTTCTCCAAACTCGGGAAAGTTTCGCGCGATGACCACGCTCAGTCCCAGGGACAGGCCCGCCTGGGAGATCAGCGGCGCCCAACCCCAGCGGCGGATCACGGGCGGATCCTGCGCGGCACGGCTCGACCAGCGCGCGGTGGTAAACACGGTGAGCGCGCGCGCGCTGCACAGCGCCAGCGCGATCGGCCAGAGCCGCTGCAAGAGTGGGAGGTCGAGGTGCGCGCCCGCTGTCGCAAAAAAGACCGTGAACACCAGGCTGCTCGTCGAGTCCACGGCGTGCAGCAGCTTCTCGCCCTGCAGGGTCAGGTTCTGCACCACGAAGCCGGCGGTCATGAAGGACAGCAGCGGATCGATGTGGATGTAGGTCATGAACTCGGTGAAGCCGAAGCCGAGTGCAAACAGGACCAGCACCAGGTTGCCACCGATCAGGCGCTGGTAGGCCGCCAGCACCAGGCCCAGTGTGGTGCCCACCGCGACGCTGCCGATGATCTCGTGCCCGAGCTCGCGCAGATCTGCCACCGAGATCGCGCCGCCCTCGCTCAGGAGCGGCCGTACCGCGACGATCACGCAAGCCATGAGCACCACCACCAGCACGTCGGAGGCCATGATGTGCGCCAGTGTGCAGGAAGCGAGCGGGCCTTTCGCGCGCGTCTGCGAGAGCACGCCCAGGCACGCCGAGGGGCTGCGGCTGACTGCCAGCGTGCCCCAGAGTAACGCGACCGAGATCAAGGCCGGCGTCGCCAGCCCGCGGGTGAAGGGAATGAAGCGCGTGAGCAGCAGGAAGACACCGCTCAGCACCACGAACCCCACGGCGCTCTGGAGCAAGAGCGCCCAGGCCACGCTGCGCCCGACCTCGCGCACCGTGCTCACGCGCAGCTCCGCCCCGCCGCCCAGCGCGATCAAGGCCAGCGCCAGCGTGTTGATCGGCGAGAGGCGCTCGACCGTGGCGTGGCCGACCAGGTGCAACACGTGCGGGCCTCCGATGATGCCGGCGAGCAAGTAGCCCGAGAGGTGCGGCAGGCCCAGCGTGCCGAGCAGCTCGCTGAGCAGCGTGCCGCCGAGCAGCAAGAAGCCGATCGCGGTCACGGTCGGCAGCGCGTGGTCGCTCTGCGGCCCGACGAGCGTGGCACCCAGCACCATCGCGAACACGACGCTCAGCGCCAGCGCTTGCGAGAGGCGCGTCGCAAGGCCGCCTCTGTGCTGGACCGCGGCGCCGCTCACGCTTCGGTTCCTTCCGGGTCGAGCGAGAGCCGCCCTGGCTCGGGCTCCCCGGCATCCAGCTCGCCGGCGCGGCTCAGCGCGCGGCGCAAGGTGAGGGGACCGAGCAGCTCACCCGCCAGCACGGCGACCACCGCCAGCGCCAGCACGCTCTTGGCCGCCGGAGTGTGGAACGAGAGCGCGATCGCAACCGCGCAGGCCAGCGTCATCTCGCCCATGGCCATCATGCCCAAGCCCACCAGCGGCCCCGCGGGGCGCGCCGCCTTCGTGCACAGCGCCAGCAACGCGCCGCGCGCCAGCTCGACCACGAAGCGAGCGCCCAGCCCGAGCGGGACCAGCAGCCAGAGGCCAGGCGCCTCGTGCAGGTTGACCAGCGCGCCCGCCAGCACGGCCAGCGGCAAGAGCACCGCCGACTCCGTCGGGCGCAGCATGCGCACCAGCTCCGGACGGCGCGAGGACAGGCAGCCCAGCGTGAGCCCGAGCGAGAAGGCAGCGCTGATCGCCGAGAGCCCGAGCTCGGCGGCGACTCCCGTCGTGAGCAGCAACGTGCCGACGACCACTCCCCAGGTCTCGTCGCGCGTGAGGCCGCGCCCGATCAGGAGCACCGCGACCAAGCCCAGGGTCAGGCCGATGCCCCAGGTCAGCGCCACGCGGCCCGCAAAGCCGATCGCGACCAGCCCGGGCACGGAGCTCTGCGCGAGCAACAGCGACAGCCCCAGGATCGGCACCAGCGCGCTGGCTCGCGCGTAGTCGGCGAGCGCATCGGAGAGCGGGCCCTTGGCGGCGTAGCGCTGCACCACCCAGCGCACCGCGTGGCGCGTGCTGGCGCAGGACACGATCGCGATACCTCCGGCGAGCAGGCTGCGGTCCGCGGTGAGCTCGGGCCGCAGCCGACCGATCGCGAACCAGGCCGCAGCGCCCAGCGCCAAGGCCACCAGCAGGGCCGAGAACACGCCGATCAACGCGCTGCTCAGCCGGATCGGGCGATCGCCGATGCGCGTGTAGCCGAGGCCCGTCACCAGCGCGAGCCAGGCCGCGCCCACCAGCAGCACCGGGCGGAAGCTGTCGATCAACGAGGCCGAGATCAAGCCCAGCACGTGCCCGCCGCACACGAAGCCGAGGCACAGGTACTCGGCGCCCGAAGGCAAGCCGAAGCCCTGAATGGCGCGCCCGCCGCGCACGATACCGCCCAGGTAGGACAGCACCAACAGGCCGAGCAGCAGCGCGATCGCGCTCATCTCGGCCGCACGCTCCCGGTGCGCGCGGGGCGGACCTCGTCGCTGCTCTGCGCAGCGTCATTCTCCGCGATGCTGGAGTCGATGCTCGCGCCGGCGCCTCGCGCCCCGAGCAGCCCCGCGTCGGTCAAGGCCTCCAGGCACGCGACCAGGAGCTCCGAGCGGCCGCTCGCCGAGGTGCAGGTGGCGCTCACGCGGTAGCGCGTGCCGCCGGCCTCCATCGCCACCAGCTCGGCGGCAGCGTCCTTGCCGGCGAGATCGCCCGCGCGGCGTAGCACATCCAGCACGCGCAGCGGGCCGGCAGAGATCGGGACCAGCAGCTCCACCGAGAACCGCGGCGCGCTGCCCAGGCGCTCCAGCGCGCTGCTCAGCAGCACCAGGTGCGGAATGCGGTACTCGGTGCGCTCGACGGTCTCCAGCCGCAGCTCCAGCAGATCGATCGCGGTGATGCGGCCCAGCTTGCCGCGCACCTGGATGGTATCGCCCAGCCACAGCCGGCGCCCGAACAGCGTGACCGCGCCGAGCAGCACGGAGGCGAACAGCGGAGTGGCAGCCAGCCCCAGCGCGACCAGCAGGATCGCTCCGCTGCGGCCCAGCGCGCCATCCGCGCTGCCGGTGACGATGGGCGCGCCGAACACCAGCGCGGCGACCACGATCCCCGCGCGCACGACCACGCTGGCCGGCGCGGCCAGATCCGCGGGCAGCCAGGACAGCACCGTCTCGCGTCGGGCGACGCTGGCCAGAAACAGGCCGACGAAGCGCACCAGCACGAACACCGCGAGCGCCGCCACGCCCGCCACCACGAGCAGCGGCAGCGCCGTGATGCTGCGCCCCATCAGCTGCGAGAGCGGGGCGAGCACGAAACCCGTGAGTCGCTCGGTGTAGCCGCGCGTGGTCTCGAACAGCGACAGGACGATGACCAGCCAGGCGTAGAAGATGCCGAACTGCCCGACCAGCTTGAGCAGGCTGAGCAGGATCAGCGCCGAGCTCTTGAGCACCGCGGGGCTCACCAGCTCGATGTTCTTGACGCTGATCGCCAGCACGCGATCGCCGTGCTCCTCCAGCCACACGCGCAGGCGGTCAGCGACGGTCTTGACGCGCTTGATCAGGTAGAAGGCGATCAGCGCGAAGAACACCAAGAGCGAGACCGAGAACACCGTCTCGGCGATCTGTCCGCGCTTGTGCTCGGAGGCGAGCGCGCTCTTGATCGATCCCGCCGTCTTGGCGGCGTAGGCCTCGAGGTTGGGCTCGCCCGCGGCGCTCGCGTCCTGGCTGCCCAGCTCCACGATCGTGGTCGCGCCCGCCGCGACCAGCGCGCCGTCAGCGGACAGCTCGACGCGCAGCTCGGGCGGCTCGCTCTCGCGCGCGAGCCGGTCCAGCACCTCGCTGGCGCGCTTGGCACGCTCGCTCGCCGCCTTGCCGTGGTAGGCGCTGGAGAGGCTGAATACGACATTGTCGCCGAGCCGTACCGCGCTGGGAGCGGCGCTGGGCGCTGCACTGGGCACGCTGGTGGCCGCGCCGGGCTCGGCCGCGCCCAGGCTGAGTGCGACACACACACCCAGCAGCAGCCAGCGACCGCGCAGGCGCAGCCAGGCGGCGGCGCGGACCCATCCAAACAGCGTTGCTAGGGAGTTGACCACGGGGGTTGAGGGCGCCGTCGGGTGCGCTTCGCAGCAATACGTTCGCTTCGGGCAGGTCAGAAAGCCCGCGGAGCACGTTCCCGGGCGGAGCGCTCGCGGAGCCGAGGGTTTCGGGGCTCGCCCCTGCGAGGCAGCCAGCGACTCCAGGAGTGCCCGCCGCACGCGGGCTGCGCGCCGGGTGCTCCGTTACAGGGCGCCCGGTGGCAAGCGCTCCAGGGCGTCCGCGGCGGCGGGGGCGCCGCTCGGCGCCAGCGTCGCGGCCACCTGGGCCGCGCGCTGGCGCTGCTCGCGCAGCTCCGACCAGGACAGCCCGAGCAAGCGCGCGCGCAGCGCGCGCTTGCTCGCCGGGCGTGGCCCGAGCCCGAGCTCGGCGATGCGCCGCCCGTGGAAGAACTGGTCGACGATGTGCGGCACGATCAGCTGCGGCACGCCCGCGCGCAGCGCCGCCGCCGTGGTGCCGGCTCCGCCGTGGTGCACGACCAGATCGACGCGCGGAAACAGGCGCACGTGATCCAGCGCGCCGACGGACAGTACGGCAGGGGGCAGGGCGATCCCGTCATCTTCCGCGTGCGCCGAGAACAACAGCACGCGCGCGCCGTGCGCGGCGCAGAACGCGCCCACCGCCTCGACGACGCGCGCGCGCCGCACGCTGGGCATGCTGCCGAAGCCGACGTACACGAGCGGCGCACCGCGCCCGCGCTGCAGGAACTCTTCCACGCTGGGCGGCAGCTCCGCGGCGCCCGCTGCCCGCGCCAGCGCGGGCACGTGCGCCACGTAGCCCCGCGCGTCGGCGGGCAAGCTGCCGAACAGCTCATCCTGCGCCAGCACGGCGTTGCGCGCGTGGATGCTGCCGTACAGGTCGCGCTCGGGCGCGAGCCCGTGCTCGCGCCGAGCGCGAGCGATCGGCTCCGCCACGGCGCGCTGGAAGCCCGCCAGCACCAGCGCCCAGACCGCGCGGTTCAGCGGCCGCGGCAGCCCGAACAGCGGCAGCGCGGCGGGCGGCTGCGTCGCCGAGCGCACCGCGCTGCGCGTGTAGTGGATGAACGAGTAGCGCGCGCCTTGGCGCTCGGCGAGCAGGCGCGGCGCGAAGGACAGACCGGCGGCGACGATCAGATCGAAGCGCGGCAGGTCGGCGCCGAGCAGCTCCCGGCACTGTCGATCCGTCTCGGCCGTGAGCAGCTGGAGCTGGCGGGGCAGCGCTTTCAGCGGGCTCTGCTCGGCGAGCGCCGCGTGCTCGAGGATCATCGCGTTGGAGTCTCGACCGACGGGCAGCGACTCGAAGCCCTGCGCGCGCAGCTGGGGCAGGAAGTTGGGGCAAGTGGCGAACAGCACCTCGTGGCCGCGCCGCCGCAGCTCCTCGCCCAGCACCAGCTGCGGCTGCAGGTCGCCGCGCGAGCCGATCGGCGCGAGCAGCACCCTCATCGCGCCGCCGACGGCGTGAGCTGCAGGATGTGCACGGCGTGCGCAGTGATGGCGCTGTCTTCCCAGTGGATCGGCACGCCTTCGCCGCGCTGCCAGAGCGGCACCAGGTCGTCGTAGTGGGGCGAGCAGGGATTGCCCGATTGCCCGCCGAGCAGCACGAAGCGCGAGGCCGACCAGTTGCCGACGTCCATCACCGAGCGCACGTGCGCGCTCACCGTCGAGTGCCGCAGCGGCTGCCAGAACTCGAAGCCCGCCTGGTTGACGGTCGTGCCGTCGCCATAACCCGGCAGCGGCCCGCGGTTGAAGATCGGTCCCAGCACGGGGTGCTGGCCGAGCAGGTGCCGCAGCGGCAGCGGGCGGATCTCGCCCCAGGCCCAGCGCCGCTCGTCGGCGCCGAAGTCGCGCCGCAGCCAGCGCACGGTCGCGCTCAGCACCTCGGCCATTTCCTGCGGCCAGGACGCGAAGTAACCCTGCGGCTGCTCCACGATCAGGCGCGCCACGAAGCTGGCGCGGCGCGCGTTCCAGCACGTGCCGGGGCTGAGCCGGGTCACTCCGCCCCCGGCGGCGATGCTCCAGCTCGCGGGCGCCTTGACCCGGCAGATGCGCTGGCACAGCTCGCCCAGAAACAGGGCGTACACGCTGGCGCCGCTCGAGTCGCCGCTGAGCTCACCGTTCCAGCCGCGCAGCAGCTCCAGCGCCCGGGCGCCGTCCGCGTCCAGCGCCGGCAGCTCGAGCAGCGTGGAGCGCAGCTCGCGAAAGGCGATCGACAGCACGTCGATCTGCAGCTGGGACGTGGAGGCGACGCTCCAGTCGCGCTCGGCGCTCAGGCGTTCCGTGATGCGCGCCTGGCGGTAGCCGTCCAGGAAGTCATGGCCCAGGAACACGGCGCTCTCGCCGTCCGCCACCGGCTGGTTGTTGGCGCAGCACACGAACCCGCTCTCTGGATTCTGGAGCCAGGGGAGCTCGCTGCTGAGCGCGGGCGGCTCCTGCCAGCCCACCTGCGGGGACCAGCCGGGCAAGGGCAGTGAGCCATGGCCCGACTTGCGCCGCGGCACCTCGCACGCGAGCAGCCAGCCGACGCTCTCCGGGTCCGCGTACACGAGGCTGTAGCAACAGGCCGTCGATGGAGCGCAGCAGGCGCGAAAGTCCTCGAAGCTGCGCAGCAGGTGAAAGCCGAGCGCCGCGCGCGTGGGCCGCGCGGCGAGCCAGGTCGCGGCCATGGACAGCGCGTTGGCTCGCCCGAGCAGCGGCAGCGGATGAAACAGCGCCGCCTCGCGCTCGGCGGCGCTGGCCACGATCGGACCGCGCGCGGTATGGCGCACGCGCAGCGCCTCGGGCGCGCGGCCGCGGATCGGGATCCACTCGGTGTGGGCGCTGCAGGGCACGAAGCGATCGCCCTCGCGCACCTGCTCGCCGTCCGCGCTCAGCTCCTCCAGGAACAGATCCACATTGTCCACCGCCGCCGAGGTGGCGCCCCAGGCGGCGTGGCCGTTGTGACCGGTGAGGAAAACGGGCAGCCCGACCAGGCTGACGCCGGCGACGCCGAACTCCGGGCATTTGACGCGCGCCAGGTAGCCCAGGTTCGGCAGCGCCGCGGGCAGGTGCGGATCGTTGGCGAGCAGCGGGCGCCCCGTCGCCGTCTTGCTGCCGGCCAGCGCCCAGGCGTTGGAGCCACCGCTCGTGCCGAGCAGCTCGCGCAGCGCTTGCAGGTCGCGCAGCAGGTAGTCGCTCAGAAACGGGCCTGACGCCGCGCCGGGCGGCGAGGTCAGCGGCAGCTGCGCGGGGTAGGTCGGGTCGAGCGCGCGCACCGCCGCCTCCCCATCGCGCTCCAGCAGGTTCAAGCGAGCCGCCTCCACATCCCAGTTGGAGGGCAACAGGCAGCACGTGAGCAGCCCCAGACCGATCACGTCGGCGGGTTGCCAGGGCGTCGGATCGATGCGCAGCAGCGCGTGCTCGTGGCTGCGCGGGCCGCTGGCGAGAGCGGCGTTCAGCCCGGCGACGTAGGCGGCGATCTGCTCGCGCAGATCGGCGTCGAAGTGCTCGAGCTGCGCCTCGGCGGCGCGCCGGATGCCGATCAGGCGCACCGCGCGATCGATGCTCAGCGTCTCCGGGCCGGCCAGCTCCGAGAGCGTGCCGCGCACCGTTCGCCCGAGCAGCTCCAGCTGGCCTGCGCGGTCCTGGCCGTGGCCGAAGCCGAGCCCGAACCAGGCGTCCGCGGGGTTTCGGGCATCGATGTAGGCGACGCCGTGCCCGTCGCGACGCAGCGTGAGCGGCTGGCGCGCGGCCACGCGCAGCTGGCCGCTCCAGCGCGGCAAGCGCGCGCCGAGCAGCAGCCGAAACAAGCGCTTCGCCCAGCGCGCCTGGGCGTTGGGCGGCCACGGACCAGGGGAGGGGGCTTGCACCACTTCGGCGGGAGTCTGCCCGGGTCGTTGTGTGGGGGCAACGGTGCTCGCGCGATTGACGATTCAGAAGCCGGGCCCTAGAGGGGCGGGCTGGTGACGGCCACCGAGCACTGGATCTTCTGGATCGCCATCTGCTTCAGCTTCGCCGCGGCGCTAGGGCTGCTGGCGACGGGCTCGCTGCTGCGGCGCGGGCTCAGCGTGGCTCTGGCGACGCTGGCGCTGGTGGTGCCGTTCGAGATCGGGCAAGGATCGGTGCTGCGCGCCGCGGTCGGTCTGGAGCTGCTCTGGGTGTGCGTGAAGGTGATCGGGCTCGCGCGCGAGCGCACGCCGCGCTCGGCGCTGTTTCGTGCGCTGCACTTGCTGGTGCTGCACGATCTGCGGCACGACGGCGCCTTTCGCGGTCTGCGCCCCGGGGAGCGCCCGCGCTGGAAGCCCGAGCTGCGCTGGCGTTGGTTGCTCGCGTCCTGCGCCTGGGGGGCTTGCGCGGCGCCGCTGTGCTGGCTGGCCCTGTTTCAGGCTCCCGCGCTGCCCGTGCCGGGCGGGTGGCTGTTGCGCTGCGCAGCGGGGCTCGGCTTTGCCTACACCGGAGTGGCAGGCGCGCTCGGGTTGTTCGAGTTTGTATATCGCGCCTGCGGGCTGCGCCCGCCCATCTTTCACCAGCAGCCGATCCTGGCCACGTCCGTGGGCGAGTTCTGGGGGCGGCGCTGGAACCGCATCGTGGGCAGCTGGTTGTTCGCGGCGTTTTACCGCCCGCTGGCAGCGCGCGGGCAGCCCGGGTGGGGGCTGATCGCGGCCTTCGTGGCCAGCGCCGTGTTGCACTTGTATTTCACCTGGGCCGCGGTCGGGCTGGGAGCGGGCTCGCGCATGGCGCTGTTCTTCGTGCTGCAGCTGCCGCCCTTGTGGCTGGAGCGGCGGCTCGCGCAGAGTCGCTGGCCGTCGCCCGCACGGCGCCTGTGGACGCTGGGCTGGCTCGGGCTGTGCTCGCCGCTGTTCGTGGAGCCCATGCTCGACATCCTGGCAGGCGGCTTCGATCCGCGGTTTTGACGCGCTCTGGGCTGCGCTGGCCGTGACGAGTCGTACAGGGTCGTTGGCCGGGGGGTTACGCGGCGCTTCCCAGTGGCCGCCATTTGAGAGACGATGAGCCGGGCGCGGGAAACGCGAGGGATGCTCCAGGACGGACGTCACGCAGCCATCGACACGGCGACGGACATCGACACTCCGGAGCGCACGCGCTTCTCTTGCCGGCTCGCGGGGCCCGCTCAGCGCGCCTTCGCCTATCTGATCGACGGCCTGGTGCGCGGCGCGATCCTGGTGGGGCTGTTCGCGGTCGCGAGCGGCGCGGGACTGATGGGGCAGACGGCGTCCGGGCTCGGGCAGGGCATCGCGCTGCTCGCGCTGTTCGTGGTGGACTGGTGCTACTACGTGGCGTGTGAGCTGTTCATGAACGGGCAGAGCTTCGGCAAGCGCGCGCTGGGGCTGCGCGTGGTGTGCAACAACGGCTTGCCGATCGGGCTGCGCGAGAGCGTGCTGCGCAATCTGCTGCGCGCGGTGGACTTCTTGCCGCTGTGGAACGTGCTGGGCGGGCTCACGATGTGCCTGGACGGGCAGTTCCGGCGGCTCGGCGATCTGGTGGCGGGCACGTTCGTGGTGGTCGAGGGCAGCGAAGCGATCCTGCCACCGATCGCGCTCTCGCCCGCGCCGACGCTGGAGGAGCTGCGCGCCTTGCCCGCGCGTGTGGCCTTCAGCGCAGAGGAGCTGGACGCGATCGATCATCTGATGCGGCGCAAGCAGGCGCTCTCGCGGCCGCGCGAGCAGGAGCTGGCGTCGCTGCTGGCACCGCGCCTGGCCCAGCGCTGGAACCTGACCTACACGGACCCCGTGCGCTTCCTGGCGCTGTTGCATCATCGCGCAACGCATCCGCTGGCCACATGAAGACGCGCGACGAGTTCGTTGCCGAGCGGGAGCCCCGCTGGAGGGAGCTCGAGCAGCTGCTCGCGGCTTCCGTGGCGCAAGGGGAAGCCACGCGTCGGATCGCGGCCCTGTACCGGGCGCTCTCCGCGGATGTGATGCAGGTGCGCTCGCTCGGCTTCGGCGCGGATCTGCGGCGGCGGCTGGACGCGCTGGCATCGCGCGCGCACAATTGCCTGTATCGCGCGCCGGAGCGGGAGGGCAGCTTCGCCTTCCGCGAGATGCTGCGCGACTTTCCTCGCCTGGTGCGGCAGCACTGGGGCTTCGTCGCGGTGGCCACGCTGTTGTTCTGGCTGCCGTTCGCGCTGGGTTTGGCGGGCGCCTTGTTTCGGCCGGGCTTCGCCGAGCATGTGCTGCCGCCGGAGACGCTGGAGGCCATGAACACCTGGTACGCGAAGTCCGAGGTGCGGCCGGACGGCGGTGACTCCGCCATGGCCGGCTTCTACGTGTACAACAACGTGGGCATTGCCTTTCGCTGCTTCGCCACGGGCATCCTGTTCGGCGCCGGCAGCATCTTCTTTCTCGTTTTCAACGGCATCACGCTCGGCACCTCGTTCGGGTGGGTGATCGCCAACGGGCACGGTCGCAACATCCTGACCTACTGCTGCGGTCACTCGCCGTTCGAGCTCACCGCGATCGTGATCTCGGGCGCCGCGGGGCTGCAGATCGGCTTCGCCCTGCTCGACACCGGCGGCCTCAGCCGGCGCAGCTCGCTGCTGCGCGCCGGGCGCTCGGCGCTGGTGCTGGTGGTGGGCGCGGGCGTCTTCTTGCTGGTGGCGGCGGGCTTCGAGGCGTTCTGGTCGGCGGCGCCCGTGCCCGATCCCGTGAAGTGGGTCGTGGCCGGCCTGAACACGCTGTTCGTGCTCGCGTACCTGGCGCTCGGCGGGCGCAGCCGGGAGCGCCGCGCTTGAACCTCGGCAGCACCAACGTCGTGCTCCGCCCGCGCAGCACGCTGGAGAGCGTGGATCTGAGCCTGCTGTTTCTGGTGCGGCTGGGCGGGCGCCGCTATCTCGGGCTGTGCGCGCTGCTGCTCCTGCCGGCGCTTGCGTTGTGTGTGCTGTGCAGGTTCGCCTTCGAGTGGAGCTGGCCCGCGTTGTGGCTGGTGGCGGTACCGCTCGGGCTCTGGTTGCAGGGCGTCTTCACGCTGGCGGCGGGCGACCTGATGTTCAGCGAGCAGCTCGAGCCGCGAGGGGTGCTGCGCCGCTTCTGGGCAGCGTCCGGCGGCTACACGGCGATGATGTTCTTCACGCGCGCCGGCATGGCGCTGGCGGCCTCGACGCTGGTGCTCTGGCCCTGGGCGTGGATGCGCTACACGTTCTTGCCCGAAGCCTTGCTGCTGGAGGGGCTGCCGACCTGGCGCGCGTCGGCCCGCGCGGCGAGGCTGATGGAAGGCAATGCCGGTCAGCGCTTTGCGCTGTTCGTGATCACGCTGCTGATGTTTCTCGCCGGCGTGTATGCTGCGCAGGTGCTGGGGGAAGCGGTCGTGCACGACACGCTGCAGCTGCGGCTGCCCTGGGGCGATCTGCTGAGCGACGGTGGCTCGCTGTACGCGCTCGCCGGCTGGTTCGCGGCCGTGCCGGTGCTGACCACGCTGCGCTTTCTGCGCTACGTGGACGCGCGCACGCGCGCCGACGCCTGGGACGTGCAGGTGCGCCTGCAGCGCGCGGCGCGGCTGCTGGAGGTCGCTTGAGCGCGGCAGGTCGCCGGGCGAGAGCCGGCTGGGCCCTCGCCGGCGGGCTCGCGCTGTGCTCGCGCGCCGTGCCCGCGCAGGACGCGACCGAGCTCGACCCGCGCGGCGTGCGCGCGGCGCTGGAGGCGAGCCTGGAGAGCGGCGCGGCGCCGTTCTGCCGCGACGCCGAGCACGTGCTGTCGGAGCGCGAGCGCGCGCTGTGCCCGTTTGCTGCCGAGGCGGCGCAGCGCTGTCCGGCTTTCGCGGCCGCCTGCGCGGGGGCGCAGCCAGAGCCCCGGCAGGAATCGGGCTGGTGGTTCATGGTCCGGACGCTGCTGCGTGCGCTCGGGGTGGCGCTATTCTGGGTGCTGCTGGCGGCCGCGGCGTGCCTGGTGGGCTGGCTCGCGCTGCGCTTGCTGCCGGCCTCGCCGCTGGTGCGCCGGGAGCTCGCGCAGCCCGGGGCCGATCCCGTCTCGGAGCCCGAGTTGCCCGAGTTCGAGCGAGCGTTTCAAGCGCATCTGGAGCGCGCGCGGCAGCTGGCGGCGCAGGGCTTGTTCGCAGAGGCGGCGGCGGAGGTGCAGCTGGGAGTGGTGCTGCGGCTCGACGCGCTCGGGCTGATTCTGGCCCGGCGCGGGCGCACGAACGGAGACTACGCGCGTGACCTCGCGGACAGACCGGAGCTGCAGGCGGCGTTCGGCGCGCTCACGCGCACCACCGAGGCGGTGCAGTTCGGTGGGCGCAGGCTGGATCAGGGGATGTATCAGCGCCTGCTGGAGCAGGCGGCGCCGCTGCTCGGTGCCTTCCTGATCGGCCTCGGGCTGTGCGCTGCGAGCGGCTGCGCGCGCTCGGGAGCGCAGGGGCCGAGCACGCTGGCCCATGTGTGCGGCGTCGGCGCCGAGGGGCATTCGCTGTTCTGCGCGCTGTTCGACTCGGGCCTCGGCGTCCGTCAGCGCTTCCGCCCGCTCGAGGGCCCGGAGCCGATCGCTGATGACGTGGGCGCCGTGCTGGTACTGCCCAATCATCTCGAGGAGGGGGCCTGGGCTGGTCTGCAACACTGGGTGGAAGCCGGCGGGGTCGCGCTGCTCGCCGCCCCCGCACCCAAGTTCGAGCAGGAATTTTCCGTGAGCCGTGCGTCGGCCAGCTGCGGCCCGCACGCGGCCGTGCTCCCCGCCAGTGAGCGACAGGCGCTGGTCAGCGTCGGCCCGAGCTGGAAGGCGGAGCCGAGCCCGGTGTTGCAGCCGCTCGCTTTGTGCGAGACGGGCGAGCCGTACATCTTACAGGCCAGCCTCGGCGAGGGGCGCATCCTCTTCCTGCCCGGCTCCGGCTTGTTGAGCAACGCCGGGCTGCTGGCGGGGGACAACGCGCGCCTGCTCGCGAACGTGTTTGAGCTGCCGAGGGGGCGAGTGGAGATCATCGGCGAGCTGACGCGCGACGCCGTGAGCAGCCCGCTCTCTGCCGTGAACGCGGCGGGGCTCACGCCCTGGCTGTGCCAGCTGCTGCTGCTGGCCGCGGCCTTCGCCGCCTACCGCGGCACCGCCTTCGGCCGGCGCGTGGAAGCGCCCGCGGATCTGCGGCGGCGCTTCAGCGAGCACGTGCAGGCGCTGGGCCAGCGCTGGGCCGAGCAGCGCGCGTCGCGCAGCGCATTGTCGGCCTATGCCGGCTACGGGCTGGAGGTGGTGCGGGAGCGCGTGCCGGCGGGCGCGGGCCAGAGCAGCACCGACCTGGCGCGCGCGGTGGCGCGCAAGACGGGCCGCGAGCACGCGCCCGTGGCGCAGACACTGGAGCTGGCGCGCCGCGCTCGCGAAGGCGAGGGCAGCGCCGGCGATGAAACAGAGGACCTTCGAGCGCTGCGAGACCTCGGGCGTTTGATCGAAGATTTGGGAGGCATCCGTTGAACGCCGAGACCATGCGCAGCACCTGCGAAGCCATCTGCAACGAAGTGGGCCGAGTCGTGGTCGGTCAGCCCGAGCTGGTGCGCCAGGTGCTGGTGGCGCTGCTGGCGCGCGGCCACGTGCTGATCGAGGGGGTACCGGGCGTGGGCAAGACGCTGCTCGTGCGTTGCCTGGCGAGCGTGCTCGGCGCCGAGTTCAAGCGCATCCAGTTCACGCCGGATCTGATGCCGACCGACGTCACGGGCGGCAACGTGTTCGACGCCCGCAAGGGCGAGTTCAGCTTCGTCAAGGGGCCGGTGTTCACCCAGCTCCTGCTGGCGGACGAGATCAACCGTGCGCCCGCCAAGACCCAGTCCTCGCTGCTGGAGGCGATGCAGGAAGCGAGCGTGACCGTCGACGGCGTGAGCCGCGCGCTGCCCGCGCCGTTTCTGGTCATCGCCACCCAGAACCCCGTCGAGTCGCAGGGTACGTATCCGCTGCCGGAGGCGCAGCTCGACCGCTTCTTGCTGCAGCTGCTGGTGGGGCACCCCACGCAGCCGGTGGAGAAGCAGATCCTGCGCAACTACGTGGCCGGCTTCGACGCCGCCCGCCTGGAGCGCGCGGAGTTGCGGCGCGTGGCCGACCCGGCGCTGGTGCTGGCGATGCAGGCCTACGTGAGCCACGTGCGCGTCGACGACCAGATCGTGGACTACATCAGCGAGCTGGTGGCGCGCACCCGCGCGCACCCCTCGATCTTTCTCGGCGCCTCGCCGCGCGGCGCGCTCGGGCTGGTGGCGGCGGCGCGCACGCACGCGGCCGTGCACGGGCGCGACTTCGTGATCCCCGACGACGTGCAGGCCTACGCCGCGCCGGTGCTGCGCCACCGCATCCTGCTGCAGCCCGACGCGGAGCTCAGCAATCAGCGCGCGGATGACGTGATCGAGGCCATCCTGCGCGAGGTGCCGGTGCCGCAGGGAGTGCGCTGAACCGGCCATGCGCGGCTGGATCCCATCGCGACGGCTGGTCGGCGCCCTCGGGTTGCCGGTCCTGTTCTCGCTCTGGGTCTGGTTCGAGCCGGGCTTCTTTCGGTACCTGCTGGCGCTCGACGCGGCGATCGTGCTGGTCGCGCTGCTCGACGCGCTGACCGTGCGCCGCACGCTGCTCAGCGCCGAGCGCGACGCGCCCCGGGTGCTCTCGATCGGAGCCGCCAACCCGATTCGCTTCCTGATCCGCTCGCGCTCGCGCCGCGCGCTCGCGCTCAGCCTGGATGACGGCTTGTTCATGCACGCGCGCGTCGAGGGCTTGCCCGCGCGCGGGCAGATCGCGGCTCACTCCAGCCTGACGCTCGAGTACCGACTGTTCCCGGAGCGCCGCGGCGCCTACGAGCTCGGGCCCTGCCGCGTGCGGCATCCCTCGCTGCTCGGCCTGTGGATTCGCCAGATCGAGCTGGGCGAGCGCCTGCCGGTGCGCGTCTACCCGGACCTGGTGCAGCTGCGGCGCTACGAGCTGATGGCGCGCGAGAACCGCGCCGCGGACCTGGCGCGCGCCACGCGCCGCAAGGGCGGGGAGACGGAGTTCGCGCGCCTGCGCGACTACTCGCCCGACGACGAGTACCGCAGCATCGACTGGAAGGCGACGGCGCGCCGCCACAAGCTGACCGCGCGCGAATACCAGCTGGAGAGCAACCAGGAGCTGGTGTTCATGCTCGACGCCGGGCGCATGATGAGCGCGGAGGTGCAGGGGCTCACCCAGTTCGACCACGCCTTGAACGCGGCGCTGATGCTCGGGCACGTGGCCGCGCGCACCGGCGACCGCGTGGGGCTGCTCGCGTTCGGCAAGGGGCTGGAAGCCTACGTGCCGCCCGGGCGCGGACAGAAGGCGGCGGGGCGGCTGATCCAGGCCGCGTACGACCTGCATCCCCAGCTGGTCGAGTCCGACTACGAGAGCGCCTTCCGTACGCTCGCCATCCGCCAGCAGAAGCGCGCGCTGGTGGTGCTGTTCACGCAGGTCGTCGACGACGCCGTCGCCAAGATGCTGCTGCTCGGCTGCCGCGCGCTCTCGCGGCGCCACCTACCGCTGGTCGTGCTCTTTCGCGATCTCGACGTCGACGCCTTGCTGCGCCCCGTGCGCGACGACCGCAACGAGCTCTACGTGCGCGCGGCGGCGGCCGAGCTCTCGCGCTGGCGCGCCGGCTTCATCCGCGACCTGCGCCACGGCGGCGCGCTGGTGCTCGACGTCGGACCCAAGGAGCTCACCGTGAAGCTGATCGAGCGCTACTTCGAGATCAAGGCCCGGCATCAGCTGTGAGTCTCCGCGCGCGGACGCTGCCGGGCAGAGCCTGCCGTTGCACCGGATCCGCGCAGCGCGGATCCGGTGTCGTGCCGCGAGGCTCCGTGGGCGCCGCAGGGCTGCGGGCTCGGCCCCATACGACGCTCGGTGTCGCTAGAATGTGCCCGCCGCGCGACGCCTCTCGCTTTGCGCTGGTCGGAGCGCAGTGGGCACATGCTAGCGACGGGCGGCAGCGTGTGGTTCCGAGCCCCCTGATGACGGATCCGGGCAAGGGCGGCCCCAACGACGGTCGACGTCTGCCGGAAGGTGGTCTTGGGCTTGGACCTGAGCGGGCATGGGACAGCGTGCGCTCACGACACGCCGGGGCGCCTGCGCCCGAGCCAGCGGGTAAAGCTGCGAAAGGTCGACTGGGCCCCGCTGATCATGCGATTCTCGATCTCGCGCGAGGTGGCAAAACGGGACAGAGCTGCACGGAAGGCTCGCCAATGTTCCCCGGTGCGCGGCCCGTAGCACTCCAGAAACGACCTCGGGATATCGGGACCGAAGCGCTGCTGGATGTGGCGAGAGATCACGTTGGCGCCCAGCGTCGAGCCCTCGAGCACGTAGGCGGCGCCGATCGCCTCGGCGGCTCCCGGCCACTCCGGGCCCGCCTCGCAGACGGGCAACGCGGACGGGTCGCTGCAGCCCAGAGCTCGCAGATCGCGGATCAGCAGCGGCAGCTTGTGGCGCTCCTCGGCCGGCAGCTCCAGCAGCTGCCAGACGCCGCTGCGCGCGAGCTGCGGCTCTGCGATTTGATAGAAGCCGAAGGTATCCTCGAGAAACGCACGGTAGCCCTCGACGCTGAGCCGGGGATGCAGGATCGCCGACGCCTCCTCGATCGCAGCATGATCGGCCGCTGTCTCCAGCTTGAGCCGCTCCAGAATGTTCTTGCGCGCGCTGCGCTGCGAGCTGGGCTGAGGCTCCATGCGGGTACCGTTGGTGTCCATGGCCCGGCACGATGCAGAGATCGTGCCGGGGCGGTAGCGCCATTTGCAGCGATCAGGGCATCCGCTCGGGGTTGCGCCGCAGGAGCTCCCGGATGCGATCATTGGAGGTCCATGGGGGCGGTCACCGTGCGGGCTCATCTCGTGAACTCGGCGACACCGAGCAAGGCACACCGCGGGACGCCATCCGTCGTCGCGGGCGCCGCCCCGACCACGATCCGCGCTGCGCGGATCGTGCGACCCGGAGAGGTCAGCGAGTAACGCGGCCGCACTGCGCGCTTGGAATCTTTTGGATGTGCCGTCAATGCGCGCGGGTCGAGCGCCAAGTGCATGCGTCGCGCGGTGGTCGCGGTGTAGAGCTGCGGCTGGGGTCTGAGGAGGGTCCGTCGCATCATGAAGCGCCTGCTGGTCTGGATTGGGTTGTGCTGCGCGTGCGGTACCGAGTCGGCGCCAGCGCGAAGCGTGAGAGCGGCGAGCCCGCCCAGCAGCGGCGAGAGCGAGCGCGCTCCGGTGGCGAGCGAGCCCTCCGCGGTGCGCTCGCCAGCGGAGCCAGGGACCGACCTGGACTTCT
This sequence comes from Polyangiaceae bacterium, assembly GCA_035760985.1. GTDB lineage: Bacteria > Myxococcota_A > Polyangia > Polyangiales > Polyangiaceae > SZUA-265. The sequence continues at coordinate 38,985 of DASTRX010000019.1, read as the reverse complement.
CTGCACCACCGCTCGCGATGGGACCGATCGCCGGCGCGTCCGTGTCGGACGCCGGAGCGGCTGCCGCCGACGCAGGGACTTCGAGCGCACCGAGCGCCGCGCCGGATGCGGGTGCGCCGGCAGCGCCGGCAGCGTCGGACGCGCCGAACACGCCCGCGGTGGTGGTGTCGCTGACCTTCGACGACAGCTATCGGCCGCAGGTGCAAGCAGCTTCCGTGCTGGAGGCGCACGGGCTGCGCGGCACGTTCTACGTCAATAGTCCGCAGCTGCACGCGGCGAGCGCGAATCGCGCGCCCGGCGCCATGAGTGTCGCGGACGCGCTCGGGCTGCAAGCGCGCGGGCACGAGATCGGCGGGCACACGCTGGGGCATCTGTCGCTCACCGAGCTGCCCGAAGCCGAGCGGGTCCGCGAGATCGTGGCGGATCGCGCGGAGCTCGTGCGCCTGGGGCTGGCGGCGCGTTCGTTTGCGTATCCGTACGGGCATGTCGAGGCGGACTCGGATCGCAGCCTGGGCAGGCCCGTGCTGGAGATCGCGCGGAGCTCCGGCTACTCGAGCGCTCGCGATACCAACGGCGTGAGTCTGGACAGCTGCGACGTCGGGTCGGAGTCGCTGCCGCCCGGCGACGCATTCCGTCTACGCGGCGTGCGCTCCGTCGATGAGCCGCCGGACGGAGCCGAACGGCGGCTGCCGCCGGACACCGCGGACACGTTGCTCGGCTGGGTCGACCATGTCGCGCGCTGCGGCGGCGGTTGGCTGCCGATCCTGTTCCATCACCTGCGCGAGGACTGCTCCGCGCCGGACGCGCCCGGCAGCTACTGCTTCGACTTCGCCGAGCTGGACCGGCTCGCGTCGAGCCTGGCCGCCGGCGTGCGCTGCCCGGACGGGGCGGAGTGCTACCGGATGCAGGTGGCGACGGTGGGCGATGTCATCGGTGGCGGCGTGTCCCCGGCGCGCGAGGTGCCGGGCCTGCGCAATGGCTCTCTGGAGCGGATCACCGACAGCGGCGGCACCGAGTGTCTGGAGCTGGTGGGGGACGCGGCAACGGCGGCGTTCAGCCGTTCCGGGCTCGCCCGTACGGGTTCCGCGAGCGAGCGCCTGGAGCTCTCGGAAGCGAGCGATCAGCCCGCGGAGCTGCTGGTGCAGCGAGACTTCGGCGAGTGCTCGATCTTCGTCGCGGAAGGGAGCACTTACGATCTCTCACTGTACTATCAGGCGGACCCGCGCGCAGCCCTGCCCACGCTGAGCTGGATCGCCTATCGCCTGACGTCGGATTACCAGTGGCAGCGCTGGGTGGGCGGCCCCGCCTTCACTGCCCGCTCTCCGGGTACCTGGGTGCGCCTTCCGTTTGCCACACCCGCCGTCCCCCCGGGCACGATCGCGATCAGCTTCGGCTTGCGCCAGGAATCGGCGGGCATCGTTTACGTGGACGATTTCGAGAGCGCGCCGGCAGCGCCGGAATGATGTCCGGCGCGGCGCAAACTCGACGCGAAAAGCGATCGCCTCAAAGCTGAAGAGCTCCGGCGTTTCACCGGAAAAAGCTCTGGCTCGCGCGCCTCGCGGGGGTATCCTCGGAGCCCCTCATGCATTTCAGCCAGCTCGTGGTTCGCAACCTGCGCCGTTCTCCCCTGCGCGCGGTGATGACCGTGTTGACAGTGGCGATCATGCTCTCCGCGTTCATCTTTCCGCGAGCGCTCGTGGAAGCGCAGGAGGAGAACATCCGGCAGACTCCCAACAATCGCGTGGTCACGCGGGCCAAGCTGGGCTGGGCGGGTCGGTTGCCGAAGGGCTATGCGGAGCGCATCCGGGAGGTGCCGGGGGTGCGGCACGCGTGCCCCAACCGCTGGGCAGGCTTCAAATTGCCAGGCCAGGATCAGAAGTTTTTTCAAGCCTTCGGCTGGGACGAAGGGCCCTGCATGGCCATGCACAGCGAGCTGGTGGCGCCTGCTGAGCAGAAGCAAGCGTTCCTCGACGACGAGCGCGGAGCCTTCGTCAGCGACATCCTCGCCCAGGAGCTCGGTTGGAAGCTCGGCGACCGAGTGATCTTCGAGAGCCGGGAGTTCCCGGGCACCTGGGAGGTGACGATCTCCGGCATCTATCACTCGATCCGCGAGGGCTTCGCGCAGCGTGGGGTCTGGGTCCACTATGATTTCCTGAACCGCGGGCTGCCGCGCGACGAGCAGGACAAGGTGGCCTTCATCTCGGCCGAGATCGTCGAGCCCAATCAGGGCGGGCGCATCGCGCACGAGATCGACGCCACCTTCGAGGCCACGCCCTTTCAGACGCTGAGCATGGAGGATCGCGTGATGGCCCAGGCCAACCTGGGTAACTTTCGGGCCATCCTGACCGCGCTGGACGTGGTCAGCTACCTGATCCTGGGCGTGGTGATGTCGATCGTCGGCAACACGGTGGCCATGAACGTGCGCGAGCGCACTCACGAATACGGCGTGATGCGCGCCATCGGCTTCGGCGCGCGCCAGCTGTGCGCGCTGGTGCTGGGCGAGGCGGCGTTGCTGGGCCTGCTGGGGGCCGGCATCGGCATCGCCATCTCCTATCCGCTGTTCGAGAGCGTCGTGAGCCGCGTGCTGCAGGAGGCCATGAACTTCCCGCCGATCGTGATCCCGCGGCGCGTGGCCTGGCTGGCGTTGCTGCTCGGGGCGGCGCTGTCCCTGATTTCGGGGCTGGTGCCGATGTTCCGCGTGAGTCAGCTGCGCGTCAGCGATGCGCTGCGCAAGATCGGCTGAAGGAAGGTCGAGGAAGACGGCATGCTGGCGCTCTGGCGATACAATCTGCGCAGCCTCTGGGTGCGGCGCACCACGACCCTGGCGACCACGGGCGGCATCGCGCTGGTGGTGTTCGTGCTGGCGGCCTCGCGCATGCTGGCCTCGGGCATGCGCCAGACGGTCTCCAGCTCGGGCAGCCCCGACCAGGCCCTGGTCATGGAGCACGACGCCTGGTCCGAGGGGCAGTCGCGCATCGACCACTCCGTGGCCGGGCTGGTCGCGGCCGCACCCGGCGTGCGGCGCGACGCCGACGGCCAGGCGCTGATCACGGCCGAGTCCGTGGTGCAGATGATGCTGCCCAGTCTGACGGACAAGACGCGCATCTCCACGCTGCAGGTGCGCGGCGTGAGCGCGAACGTCTTTCAGCTCCGGCCGGAAGTGCGCGTCATCGACGGGCGGCCGATCCGCTCCGGCACCGAGGAGGCGCTGGTCGGCAAGGCGCTGGTCGGGCGCTATCCTGGCCTGCGCATCGGCGAACAAATCGAGCTGGGCCCGTCGCGCAGGCCCACCGTCGTGGGCGTGTTCGCGAGCGGCGGATCCAGCTACGAGTCGGAGATCTGGGTCGATCTGGAGACGGTGCGCAGCGCGTTCTCGCTGGAGGCGAACATCTCCTCCATCACCGCGCAGCTCGAGTCGCCGAGCAAGCTCGACGGCTTTGCGGAGCCGCTGACCGCCGACAAGCAGACCGGGCTCAGCGTGGCGAGCGAGAGCGCGTACTACAAGAAGGTCTCGCAGGGCTTGCCCGATGTGATCACCATCCTGGGCGTGGTGGAGACGTTGATCTTCTCGATCGGCGCGGTGCTCGGCGCCATGATCACGATGCACGCCTCGGTGGCCCAGCGCAGCCGCGAGATCGGCGTGCTGCGCGCGCTCGGCTTCGGGCGGCTGCAGATCCTCACGGCATTCGTGGTCGAGTCGGTGGCGCTCGGGTTGGGCGGTGCGCTGTGCGGGGCGCTGCTCTCCTTGATCACACCGCTGCTTGAGTTCCGCTGCCTCAACTTCGCGACGGGACAGGAGCTGGCCTTCCGTTTCACCCCCACGCTGCGCGACCTGGGCCTCGCGGTCGCGGCGGGCGCCGTCGTGGGCGGCCTTGGCGGGCTGCTGCCGGCGCTGCGCGCCGCGCGGATCAGCCCGGTACAGGCGATGCGCGCCTGAGCACCAGGAGTCGGGACGGCAAGCGAGCTTGGTGCCGCGTGCTGCGGCACAGGGCCCGCTCGCCCAACCCAAATCCCCGTGTGAGGGGCTCAGCGCTTGTCAGAGCCGCTGACGTTCGCGTGCACGGCTGGAGGAGCCAGCCAGCGCTTCGCGGTTTCGTCACATGTGGTCCGTTGCCAGGGGCAGCTGCTGGGCGCTGCTCCGCCGAGGGCGGCGCGGATCGCGCAACGATCCGGAGCGGCGTCCGGAGGGCCCGGGCCGGGGCTGTACCAGCGGCCAGGTCGGCGGAAAGAGGCGCGCACGGCGCCGGCAGCGCGCTGCCGCGTCGCCAGGGCTTGCGTCTCGGCCGCTGGGCGCCCAGAGTCCCCCGGATGTCCACGTCCCCGAACAGCCAACGGCGCCGCCCGCCGCAAGAAACCGCCAGCCCCAAGCGGGGTCGGGCAGGGGTCTCTGCGGCAGCGGTCTCTGCGGCAGCGGCCTCTGCCTTCGAGCCGGCCACCGGCCTCGTGCTGCGCAAGTCTGCCGCGCGCCTGAAGCTCGAGGCGCTGGAGAAGGAGAACGAGCGCCTGCTGCGCGAGATCGAGAAGAAGAAGCGCAGCTGCGAGGCCACCGAGCACACCGTGCGGGACGCGCACGACGAGCTGGCGACGCGCAGCGCGGCGCTGCGTGCGCAGGCGGCCGAGATCCTGCGGGAGATCCACCAGATCTTCGATCAGCTGCTGGCCGCCGGCAGCCGGCTGAGCCGCAGCGATCGCGCGGCGTTGCGCCGTTTCCACGGGCAGGTGATCTCGGACCTGCCGCGGCCCGACGCGGTCGACGCCCCGGAGGGCGAGGAGCGCGAGCGTGAAGCGCCGCCCTTCGATCCGGAATGGGCGAGCGACGCGGCGGAGGTCGAGCACGCCTCCGCCAGCAAACCCAGCGAGAAGAACACGGACTCGTTGCGCGCCCTGTACCGCAAGCTGGCGCTGGCGCTGCACCCCGACAAGGCGCGCGACGCGAGCGAGGTAGCGCGCCTGACCGCGTTGATGAAGGAGGTCACGCAGGCCTACGCCAACGAGGATCTGGCCAAGCTGCTCGAGCTCGAGCGCACCTGGCTGGCGCAGGGCGCGACCAGCGACGAGGACGAGCTGGAGGGCCGCAGCGCGCGCCTGCTCGCGCACAACGGCGAGCTGCGCCGCCAGCTGCGCGCGCTCACCGCCCGGCTCAAGGCGCTCAAGCAATCGCTGCCCGGCGTCTCCTGGCCGCGCGGGCGCCGCGCTGCCAGCGGCGCCGAGATGGCGTCGGAGGTCCTGGGCGAGCTGGAGCGCGAGCTGGGCTACATCGAGAAGCTGCGCGATGCCGCGCGCGAGCTGCGCGACGGCCGCAGCACGGTCAGCGAATTTTTGGCGGGTCCGCGCCCGGCGCAAGCCGAGCAGGAAGAGGCGCTCAACGAGCTGTTCGAGGAGATGCTGGAAGAGCTGCTGGAGCACGCGCACCAGGAGGAGCGCCGGCGGCCTCCCGCGCGGCGGCGTTGAGCACGGCGGCCATCGGGCGCTCTCACGCTCACTCGTCGTACTGACAGGTGTAGCTGACCTTCCAGTCTGACACGCTGACCGCGCCCCCGGCGGCGTTGGCCTCGATGCGCAGGGACAGGAACGAGCCCTGATTGTAGCCGAGCTCGAGCTGATCGGTGAGCGCCACCGGGCAGAGCGGGCTGGGGCCGGAGAGGCTGCAGGTCGTGGTGCTGGGCGTGCCGGGCGCGGCCGTGCCCAGGGCGGTGTACGTGCGGCTGGCGAGATCGGCGACGCTCGTCCCGACCTTGGCGCTGAAGGCCGCCGACGAGCCCGTGGGTACGCTCGCCGTCCAGGTCAGGTTCTTCCAGCGCGGGGCGGTGGAATCCGGGCACTTCGCCTCGTACACGTACTCGTCGACCGTGATCGGGGGCGTGACGGTCGTGGAGATCGGGCAAGTGCCGCTGACCGGCATCGTGCCGGCGAGGTTCAGCGCTTCGCAGTCGCTGCGGCTGATCTGTGTGGCGCCGAGATCCGTGCCGGCGCTCACCGCGCGCGCCCAGACCGCGCCCTTCACGCTGCCGCGATCTTCGGAGCGGAAGCTCCCGTTGGGGACCATGAGCACGCCCACGAACTTGAAGTCGTTGCCGATCTTCGCGGCGTACTGGTAGGCACCCGGATCGTTGCCGTTCACGTACAGGATCAGCTGCGAGGGGTCGTTCAACACGGCGCCGGTGTAGCCGGCAATGTACGAGTACGGGCCCTCCAGCAGCGCGCGCTGGCAGACGGAGACGTCCCACGGCCCTGTCTGGGAGCTGGTGGTGCCGAGCTGAATCTTGCAGTACTGACAACCCGAGTTGATGGTGAGGTTGCGAAAGGTGTAGCTACCACCCGGGCTGAGCACCAGGATGCTGGGCTGCGAGACGCTGCCGTTCTGCAGCGTGACGTCGCGATAATTGCCGGGTGGAAGCGTGACCGTGGTCCTCTCGATGGTTTTGTCGGTCGTGCTCGTGCATGACACGCTGCGCGTGGGGATGGCCGTTGGCAGATCGATCACGGGCGCCGCGTGCGTCGAGCTCGAGATGCGGGCGCCGCTGCCGGTCACGCCGCTGAAACTGGCGCCGGCGTAGGCATCGCCCGTGATGGCGAGGTTCTGGATGGACTGCCGCGCATGCACCGTACCGATGATGGTGTTGCCGCCATTCAGGTTGATCCCGCCGCCCACGTTCCAGTCGCCGGTGTACTTGGCGCCGCCGCCGTTCTGGGCCGTGACGCTGCCGCCCACCCAGACTCCGCCGCTGGTGGTGACGTTCTTGCCGTTGGGCGACTGAATGGTGAGGTTGCCCTTGGTCACGATCCTGCTGGGAGTGGCGTCGGTCCCGATCGTGACGTCGCCGCCCGCGCCGATCGCCGCGCCCGCGCTGGGGCGGTTGGCGGTCGTCACCGTCTGGGTGGCAAAGATGCCGAAATCGCACAGGCCGAGCGGCGGCAAGCGGTTCAGGCATTTGCTGTAGGCGAGGTCGACGCAAACGCTGTCCCAGTCCGTGCTGCAACAGCTGCTGTCGGCCGCGCACACCGTCGCCACGCACGAGCCGCAGCTGGCAGCCAGAGGTGAGGCGTCGACCGTGCAGGTGTCGTGGGTGCAGCTGGAGCCGCTGTCGCCCGAGCCGCTACCCCCGGTCAGAGGAGGCGACGATTCGACAAAGCGCATGCACGCCGGGTCGCACGCCTGGCTGCACGCGGCGGGCACTGCGCTGGACAGGGACATCAGCCGCGAGAGGCCGGGCTCCTGCACACTGTCGGGTTGCACCTCGTGCGTCAGCTCCCCTTCGATGCAGTCTCCCCAGCCGCCTTCCTGGCAGTACTGCACGCCGCGGTAGCAGGTGATGAGGCCGCCCTGCTGTTCCAGCGTGACATTGCACGCGCGCTGCGCGCCGGCTTCGCACTCGTCGCCGCTGCCCGGCCGGGTTTGCCGAGCCGTGAGCCCCGCCACGTCCAGCTCATTGGAGGCGGCCGGAGCCCGGTGCTCCTCGGCGCAACCCAGCGCAAAACCCAAAGCAACGATACCCAGGGCGAACGACGCCCGAATCATCCGACATGAAGTCAATGCAGCATTCCGACCTGGAGAGGCCGTTCCATTTCTGAGAGTCTCAGCATGAGACAGACCGAGGTGAATTAGACCTTAACGTGTTAGCATGGGGTGCCTGACGAGGCTGTTGACGGCGTTAATGCAGATTAAGATAGGAAGGAGCTGCTCACACTCGAGCGCCTGCACAGCGCGGATGGCAGCCGTTCTCGTGCTCGGTGTGCTCGTTGCCTGTCACGCCACGCCGCCGCAGGCGCCGGGCCACCCGGTGCTGCGCCTCGCCTTCCTGCGTGACTTCAACCCGCAGCGCACCCCCGCTGCCAATGCTCTCGCTCCATCCTGGGGCGCGGCGGCGCTCGGAGGCCTGTCCGGGCTGTCCTACGCGGAATCCTCGCGCACGCTCTACGGCGTTTCGGACAACTGCTCGCGCGGGCCTGCGCGCATTTACTCGTTCGAGGTCGAGCTCAGCGCGACGCGCTTTCGCGTCGAGCCCCGCTCCGTACTGCCGCTGCGGGATACCCGCGGCACGGGAGCGTTGGATCTGTGCGACGGCGAGAGCCTCGCCGCTGACCCGGCGGGCGGCTTCTTCATCGGCACCGAGAATCACGACAACGAGCCCGGGATGCGCTTCCCCAGCATCCTGCGTGTGACGCAGGAGGGGCTGATCACGGGCAGCCTGCCCCTGCCGGAGGCGCTCTTGCCGGAAGCGGACGGGCCCCACACGCGCGGCACGCGCGACAACGGGGCCTTCGAGGGGCTCTCGGTATCGCCGAGCGGTCGCTGGCTGAGCGCCATCACCGAGACCGCGCTGCAGCAAGACGGCCCGGATGCGAGCTTCGAGCAGGGCACGATCGTGCGGCTGCTGCGCTGGGATCTGGCGCAGCCGGGTCCTCCCGAGCAGTTTCGCTATGCCGCCGAGCCCGTTCCGCGGCCCGCCGGCGGCGTGGCGGATCTCGAGGGCGGCAACGGCGTCTCCGAGCTGCTCAGCCTCGACGATCAGCGCCTGCTCGTGCTGGAGCGAGCCTATGTTGCACCGCCGCACGTGCACGGCGTCAACACCATCCGCATCTTCGAAGTGACGTTGCCGAGCGCCCGCCCTGCAGCGGTCACGGACGCCATCCCGCTCCTGCCCAAGCGCCTGGTGCTGGACCTGGACGAGATCTTGCCGCAGCTCCAGCCCGGGCAACAGACGCTGGACAACCTCGAGGGCATGGCGTTCGGGCCGCGCCTGCCGAGCGGCGAGCGCACGCTGCTGCTCGTGAGCGATGACAACTTCAACCCGGCGCAGCGCACCACGTTCCTCGCCTTTCGCCTGCTCGAGTGAGCGGCCGTGGATCGAGTGAGCGGCCATGGATCGAGTGAGCGGCACTGGATCGAGTGGGCTCGGCACCACAGCCCCCCGCGCAACCCCAGGACTGCCCACTGAACTCAGAGCGCCGGGCGGCGCTGCATCACTTCACGGAACTGGCTGCCCGCGGCGTTGGGCGTCTAATTCCAGTCGGCGATCAGCGTGGGGGGCCAGCCCGGGCTGAAGCACCAGGCCAGCCAGGAGGCGCCCTTGCGCTCCAGGTAGTAGGTGATCTTCGCTCCGTAGTTGCCGGTATCGATGGCGGGGATGTGAGCGCCGGGCGCGTCGGGCGGCATGTAGCCGATCTCGGTCAGCGATCAGCGGATAGCGCTCCGCGACGAAGCCGAACGCCTCGTCCCACTTGGCGGGGTAGGGCGGCTTGGTCTTGCCGGGGTAGGGATGGGCGACGTACCCGATATTCGGGCGCTCGACGGGCCCATCGGCCACGGGCCGCAGCCGCAACCTAGCGCGGTCGGTTCAGCGATGGAACAACGAGCACACCGAAAGGTGCTTCACCAGCGCTTCGTGCAGCTCCGGGTTGAAGCGCGGAAAGTGATCATTGTAGCCCAGGTAGCCGAGCAAGAGCCCCAGCGCGATACTGGCGACACACAATACAGCAGTGACGAAGCAGGCGAGCCGCTGGCCGAGCACCGATCGCCGCGAACCGATCCAGGTGAAGGCCCCGAGCACGCTGAGCAATGCGAGCCCGTAGATGAAGTCGCCCAGGTAGCGCATGGTCGCCGCGTACACGAACAGCACCAGGATGCCGCTGATGCTGCCGAGCACCGCGAAGCTGAGCGCGCAAAAGGCGTAAGTGCGCCAGGCCTCACGCCGCAGCTGGCGCAAATGCCGCGCACTCACGAGCAGCGGCACCGGGAACAGCCAGGTCAAGGGCGCAGAGGCGAGGAAGCCGGAGATGGGCTCCGGGAAGATGTAGTCCGGTGCCCGGGGCACCCAGGACGGTGGGGTCTTGGGCCCGTGCGCCATGCTCTGCAAGGCGTAGGGAAACTGGCACGTCCACTCGAACGGCGAGAGCACGTAAGCGTAGAGGTTGGTGAGCAGGTAGCGCGCAGAGAGCTTGAACTCGAAATAGGAGACTTGCTCCTTCATGCCGAAGTCGAGCCAGCGCCCGAAGCGCGCGTGGTTGTAGAGCAGCAGCAGCGAGAGGCTGAGCAAGGGCGCCGCCGCGATGCAGGCGGCGTTCACGCCCAGCGCCTTCCAGCCCCGGCCCCAGGCCGCCCCACAGGCAGCCAGCAGGGCGACCAGCGTCGCCGCTGCCGTCACGCTGATCCGGCAGCTCGCGGCGGCCCCGAACGCGACGCCCGCGAGCAGCAACCAGCGGCGAGCGTGAGCGGGCGCGAGATCGCCCCGAACCGCCCGGAACGCGCACCACATGCCCGCGACCAGGAAGGTCTGCGCTCCCGCGATCGCCGCCTGGTACTGGCCCGCGGTCGAGACCAGGTACGGCACGGGGTTCATGAACGCGAGCGCCAGGATGCACAGCGCCGAGACCCAGCGCGGCACGCGGCTGAACATGCGCAGCCGGATGTCCTCGATCAGCAGCGCGCCAAAGCCCGTGGAGAGCAGCGAGAAGGCGAGCACCAGGTACTGGTCGCCGATCAGCTGGTGAATGCCGAGCGCGCTCTTGGTCAGGGCCTGGAGCAACGACGGGAGCGGGCCCCAGTACAGGTACCATTTGCCGTCGTGCAACGTCGCGTCGATGATCCAGTACCTGCCGTTGGCGCGATCGTAGGGGTTCGCGGCCGCGAGCAGCTGCGGCGCGGGCGTGACCGGCAAGTACAGCTGGCCGCGCCGGAATCCCTCCGCCAGCAGATCGAAGAGCGTGGTGTAGACCGGCCAGTGCCCGAACCTGCCCGCCGAGGACCACAGCGCGTACACGGCGAGCACGCCGATCAACAGCGGTATCAGCCAGAGGCCGAGCGGGCGCGCGGAGCGGATCGGGGTTGCTTTCGACATCGAGATCGCGCGACCGCTCGCGGGACGTACCACGTCGCTCCGACCCCTTCCAGTCTTGCTCGGCTGGCTCGAGCAACACTAGCGTGCCAGGGGTGATTCGGCCGCGTCTCCCCGAGTGGTTGTGGCGGGGGCGAGCCATCCGGAGCCTCGAGGAGCGGCTCGCCGCCAGCGAGGAGCAGCGCGCGGCTCGCCGGAGCGCCCGTGAGGCGCTCGCGCGGGGAGAGCGCGCCGAGGAACCGAGCGAGCCGTTCGAAGCGGGTCCGGACCCCGCGCGCGCCGCCGAGGAGTATCGCGAGGCGGTGCGCTGCGCGCTCGTGGCGCTGGGCCGCGAGCACAGCGCCGAGCCCCTGCCGGAGCCGCTCGGCGAGCTGCGCGCGTTCGCTGCCGGGGTGGTGGCGGAGGCGTGCGCCGATGAGCTGGCGTTGCAACGGCTCCGGGCGCAGCGCCGGCGCCGCGTCAGCCTGTGCCTGGTGTTGCTGGTCTTCGCTGGGTTCCGGAGCGCGCTCTTGCTGCGTGACGGCATCGTGCTGCGCACCGACCTGGCCGCGGGCAAACCCTGGCGTGCCAGCTCGGAGGCGCTGCACTGCGACCCTGGAGCTCGGCGCTGCGGTGACCACCTCGGCATGAGCATCTTCTTCCACACCCAGCACGAGCCGTCGCCGTGGCTGGAGATCGATCTGGGCCAGCCCGAGCAGATCTCGCGCGTGCGCGTGCGCAATCGCACCGACTGCTGCAGCGCGCTGGCGCTGCCGCTGGTCGTGGAGTTGAGCCAGGATGACCAGACCTGGCGCGAGGTCGGGCGCCGCGAGACCAACTTTCGCACCTGGTCGGCGCGCTTCGAGCCCACGCCGGCGCGCTGGGTGCGGCTGCGCGTGGACGGCGAGTCGACGCTCCACCTGGAGCGGGTCAGCGTGTACCGCTGAGCGCCCCCGGCTCCTGCGCGACCGCCAGCAGCTGCCAGCCCCAGCGCCCCCGCGCGCGGTTCAAACGAAAGAGGCGGGAGAACGCCAGCATGGCCGCGCGAGCGGAGAGCGGCAGGGGGCGATCGCTGCCCGGCGCGGCGTCGGCGATCAGGCGATCGCCGCGCGCCACCACCGCCAGCCGATAGGCGTTGAAGAAGGGGAAGCCCGCGCCTTCCACGCGCACCGGCTCGAGACCGGCGTCGCGGATCACGCGCGCCAGCGCGTCGCGCGTGAAGTGACGGCGATGGCCGATGTGCCGATCGAAGGCCGACATGGGGCCGCCCGGCACGGTGATCACCAGCCGGCAACCCGGCGCGAACAGCGAGCGCGCACCGCGCAGCAGCGCCGCCGGATCGTCGACGTGCTCCAGCACCTCCGAGCACACGGCGCGGTTGGCAAAGCCGCGGTACTGGGCGGGCAGGGAGTCGGGCTGAGCGAGATCAGCCTGCAGGAACACGCCGGCAGGGACTCTTTCGCTCGCGAGCCGCACTGCCTCCGCCGAGCGATCGAGCCCGACGAAGCGCACTCGGGGGTAGCTGCGCAACAGGTCCCAGGCGAACTGGCCATGCCCGCAGCCCAGCTCCAGCAGGGAGACCGGCTGCTCGCCGCTCTGTAGATCGAGCGCCTCGTAAATGAGCTGCCGGCGATAGTCGTTCGCTGGATTCAGCTCGTTGCTGCCGGCATACCGGCTCCAGTGGCTGTCCCAGTCGTCCCGAGAAATCGGGCTGCCGGGAACAGGGCCGCCCCTGCCAGAGTCGAGCTCGCTCATGACGGCCTCGCGCAGATGGCGAAGGTGTTGAGCCCGAACTTGTGCGAGAAGCAATGGATCCGGCTCGGGGCAAAGCCGGCACGCACCAGCAGCGGCCACAGATCGCGCTCGTCGTAGTACATCTTGTGGTCGTCCATTTCCTCGGCTGGACTCACGCCCCAGCGAAACGCCGCGCGCTCCAGGTAGCGCTTGCCTTTCCAGGATGGCACGTTGATCAGGCACTGGCCACCCGGAGCCAGGATGCGCAGCATCGACTCCAGCACCGCCTGCGGATCCCAGACGTGCTCGATCACGGAGATCGCCAGCACCACGTCACAGCTCGCGTCGGGCAGCGTGCGCAGCGTGTCCGAGAGCGGCCCGAGGCAAGCCTTGACGCGCGGGTGCTCGATCAGATCGGAGGCCAGCGCCACGTCGAGCAGGGTCGCCGACTCGACCTCGTTCAGGACGCTGCGCGCGAACGCCGCGTGGTAGCCGCAGCCCAGATCCGCCAGGCGCTTGCCCGCGAAGGAGGGCACCCAGCGCCGGATCTGGCGCGACGACAGCCAGACGCCGAAGCGATCGACGACCGTCGGCGTGTAGTGTTGAGCGAAGGCTCGATCGCGCATCAGACGCGCCGCCGCACCGCGACCCGGGTCGAGTGCAGCACCAGGGTGAAGGTGAAGGTCATGAAGCCCGCGATCAGCAGCAACAGCCCGAACACTCCCAGATTGTTAACGCGCGCGCCTTCCTCCAGGCGGAACTGGTTGCTGACGTAGGCCAGCGCGAGCCAGCCGCTCGCGACCGCGCCCAGGGCCATGGAGGCCCAGGACAGGAACACCGTGCGCGTGTAGGGGAAGCGCTGGAACCAGCGCTCGGTGGCCTCGCCCGTGTAGTCGAAGAAGACCTGGGTCAGCACGCCCATGTAGATCGACTGCAGGCCGAGGATCGCCAGTGCCACGCCCAGCATCATCCAGAGCAGGGAGAAGGTGAGCGGCCCGACCGCCACGTCACCGCCCGCCATCGGCACGGTCAGCAGCAGGCCCAGCGCGAGCAGCCCGAGGCCGGGCTTGAACAGGAAGAAGTTGGCCCCGTAAACGAACATCGCCCGAAGGTTGATCCAGGCCGCGTACCAGGGCGAGAACCAGCCGGAGCGCTTGTGGTGGCTGAGCCGCCCTTCGCGATCCTTGAGGAAGCGGATCGGCACCTCCTCGGTGCGCAGCCGCATGTGCACGCTCTTGAGCACCATCTCGGAGGCGTACTCCCAGGACTGCGAGCGCAGATCCATGCGCAGCAGCGCCTCGCGCGTGAGCCCGCGCATGCCGCAATGGATGTCCGAGAAGCGGCTGGAGAAGATCAAGTTCAGGATCCAGGTCGTGACCGGGGTGCCCAGGTAGCGGTGCAGGGGCGGCATCGAGCCCGGCTCGATATAGCCGCGAAAACGCGAGCCCATGATGAACTCGGCGCCAGCCCGGAACTTCTCCAGGAACGGCGCGATCTCGCGAAAATCGTAGGTGCAGTCGCAGTCGCCCATCAACACGTAGCGCCCGCGGATGAAGGGCAGCGCGTCCTGATAAGCGCGGCCCAGCCCCCGCTTCGGGGTGCGGAGCACGCGTGCTCCGCGCGCCAGCGCCAGCTCCGCCGTGCGATCGCTGGAGCTGTCGACGATCAAGATCTCGCCCGCCACGCCGACCTTCTGCAGCCCCTCCTGGCACCAGGAGATGAAGTCTTCGATCGTGAGCTGCTCGTTCAGCGCGGGCACCACGATCGAGAGCAGCGGGTCTGCCACGTCCTGCTGCGGGGTGAGCAGCTGCGGCTCGAGCTCCTCCGACAGCCGAGGCGCGGCCGAAGCCGGGTGCGCCGCATTCAGCTCCTGTGTCTCCACGGCGGCCGTCACATCCGCCCCGATCGCAGATCCGGCAGCATGGCCAGGATCGACTGACGCAGCGCCTCGCGCGAGGAGCGCTCGCAACTCCAGCCGGTCGCGCGGATGCGGTCGCTGTCGAGCCGCACGATCGGCACGTCGCCCCTCCAGCCGCGGTTGCCGGACGTGTACTGGAACTCTACGTCCGCCGCGTTCAGGCCCACGCACTCGAGCGCGATATGTGCGATCTCGGTCACCGTGATGTAGTCCCCCGTCCCGACATTGTACGCCTGGAACGGCACGGCGCCGGGCGCGCCCGGCTGCGTCGAGACATGCGCCGTGAGCACGGCGCGCACCACGTCGCTCGCGTGGATGTACGACTTGCTCTGCGTGCCGTCGCCCAGGATGCGCAGCGCCACGCGGCCCGTGGGGCGCTCGGCGCGGGCCGCCAGCAAGCGGCGCGCGAAGTCGAAGCCCACGCCGTGCGTCTGCCGCGGGCCCACCACGTTGGCGAAGCGAAACACGCACGCCGAGAGATCGAACATGTAGCTGTAGCTGGCGATCAGCGCCTCGCCCGCGAGCTTGCTGGCGCCATAGGTCGAGACGGGGATCAGCGGGCCGTGGTCCTCCTTCGCTTCGCGCTCGCCCAGGTCACCGTATACTCCGCTGCCGGAGGCATACAGGATGCGCTTGGCGCTGCTCGTGCGCATCGCCTCGACCACGTTGTGAGTGAGCGCCGTGCCCTGCCAGAAATCGACGCTCGGCTCGGTCGCCGCGCGGGCGATGTCGGGGTTCGACGCCAGGTGGATCACCACGTCGTGCCCGTCGAGCGCCTCGCGCAACGGGTCGAGCTGCCCGACCTCGCCGCGGATCACGCGCAAGCGCGCGTCAGCCTGGTGATGTGCGTAGTGCCAGGCGCGCCCCGAGGAGAAATTGTCGTAGAGCGTGACCTGGCGCACGCCGGGATGGCCGAGCAGCGCATCGGTGAAGTGGCTGCCGATGAAGCCGGCACCGCCCACGATGCAGAAGCGTTGGCCTGCGAGGCCGTCGAGCTCAGTTGCGCGAGTTTGCATCGTCATCGAATCAGGAGAGGCCGCATGGATAGTCGATCGACGCGCGGCCGGCCATCTCATCCCGACGCGGCGAGGGGGTGACGCTCGCACGTGATTCTTTTGCGGGTTCGCACACTTGAGCTGGAGGTGATAAATTTTACTTAGCTATGTGTTGATTTTATTCAAATCCGCAATCACATTGTTGGTGTCATGGCGCGATTGGTGAGCCACTGTCCGGCGTGCGAGGCGGAGCTGCAGGTGACGCGGCTCGCCTGCAAGTCCTGCGAGACGCAACTCGAGGGGCAGTTCGACATCCCGCCGCTCTTGCAGCTCGCGCCGGACGATCTGGCGTTCGTCACGGCGTTCGTGCGTGCCTCCGGGAGCCTGAAGGCGATCGCGGAGCAGCTGGGCAGCAGCTATCCCACGGTGCGCAACCGCTTGAACGACATCCTGGCGCAGCTGGAGCGCGCGGACGGCGAGCGTGAGCAGCGCCGCCACGCGATCCTCGATGCGCTCGAACAAGGCCGCATGACGGCGAGGAAGGCCGCGGCCGAGCTCAGGAAGGTAGGCCTATGACGACATCCGACGTGCGGATCCGGCAACTGGTGGAGAAGGGGGCCTTGCCGCCGGACCAGGCGCAAGCGCTGCTCACCGCCTTGCATCCGCCGGCCGCGGCCCGGCCCAGGCTGCTGCTCGACCCCTTGACGCGCTTCGGCGGAGAGCGCCTGTTGCTGGTGGGCGCCGGCGCGCTGCTGGCTGGTGCAGCGCTCGGTCAGCTGCGCATCAACTTTGACGGTTTTCTGGACATCCACATCGGCCCGCATGCGCTGGGCCTGCCGGAGGTCGCGCTGCAGTCGCTCGTCGCCTGGCCGCTGCCCGCGCTCTTGCTCTGGCTGGCCTCGCTGCTCGCCGGGCGTCAGGGGCGGTGCATCGACTTCCTGGGCGTGGTCGGGGTGGCCCGCGTGCCGATGGTGGTCTTCAGCTTGCCCCTGGCTGCTCTCGTCCTGATCGATCCGCCACCCGTGCTGCAATCGGGTCAGCTGCCGCAGGTGTCGGCGGCGATGATGGCGCTGTCGTTGCCGGCGCTCGCTGGCATCGGCTGGGGGGTGGCGCTCCAGTACCGCGGCTTCGTGACGGCCTCCGGCTTGAAGGGGGCTCGGCGCTGGATCGCCTTCGTCGTGGCCGCGCTGAGCGCCGAGGTGCTCTCGAAGATGGTGCTGTTCTTCGCGTATCGAGCGCTCGGGCTGCTTTGAACAGGGCGCGCAGCGCCGGCTTCCTCCCGAGACGCTAGCGCGGCGGCTCGGCCGCGCGCAGCCTGAGCGCCAACCGGATGCGCACGGGCTGGCCCTTCTGCGCATTGAAGCCGAAGTTGAACGAGTTCTGCGTGTGTTGCTCGAAGTCGACGCCGTCGGTGCTGAGCAGAGGCGGTCCCTCGGGGCGCAGCAGCACGTAGAACGGCTGCAACGCCTCCACGGTCCAGGTGCCCGGGGTGTCCAGCTTCAGCAGCGTGGAATCGAGCACGGCGTCGATCGGAAAGCGATCGCCCTGGCGCACCTCCAGCAACATCGGCAACGAGGAGAGCGCCTGGGCGCGCTCCGCCTCCGGTAGCTCGCTGATGTGCGCGATCGGAACGCGCGGCGCTTCCCGCGCGAGCTGCGAGGCGGAGGCGCCGCAGCCGATCAGTCCGCTGCCGAGCAGTGCGGCCAGCGAAGCCAGGCCCAAATTACCATGATCGTAGTACTTACGCGCGAGCATATTTCTCCTCTGGACTGGGGTAAGGTCAGGCATAGTCTCCGAAGGCGCTGACGAACGCGGAGGCCGTGAGGCACAACCTGCCAGCGCGCGGTGAGCAGCGCCAGCGCGAGTGCCCCGCGAAGGAGAGGGCCGCGTTGCTCCGCACGGCGCTGCCCAGCTCACTCTCCACCCGCACCGCGATGGGCGCCAACTGGCTCTCCTTGAACAGCGCCCGGTGCAAGCGCTGCAGAATGCGCGTCTTGGTCCGCGCGGCGCGCTTCAGCGACTGGCCCATCGTGGTAGATCGTCCAACTCGACTACATAAGCGCTCGCGGGGCGCTCTGCGGCACGCGGCGCATCTGGTCGATACCGGGCTCGGGCTTGCGCCGGAGCGTCTTAGAACTGCGCTCGGAGGTGCAGGTTGCGGTTACGAGGCATCAACTACGACACGGGCTTCGCAGCCTTCGGAGCGCTGGATCAGCTGTCCAGGCCGAGCTTCGACCCCGAGCAGGTGCGCAATGAGATCGCGATCATCGCGCGTGACCTGCATTGCACGGCCGTGCGCATCAGCGGCCGCGAGATCGAGCGGCTGGTGCTCGCGGCGGAAGCGGCCACGAGCCTGGGTCTGGAGGTGTGGTTCTCACCTTTCCCGACAGAGCTGGGCCCGGCGGAGCTGGCGCCGTATTTCCGTGAGGCGGCGCGCGCGGCCGAGCCGCTGCGCGCCCGGGGCAACGTCGTGTTCGTGCTCGGCTGTGAGCTGACGGTGTTCAACCGCGGCTTCTTACCGGGCGACACGCAGCTCGATCGTCTGCATGCGCTCGCGGATCCGGCGCTGCTCACCTCGGCGGGGCTGAGCATCGAGGAGCAGGTGCGTGCCTTCCACAGCGCGCTGGCGGAATCGGCGCGGGCGGTGCGCGAGAGCTTCGAGGGGCCGCTGAGCTACGCCGCCGGCAGCTGGGAGCCCGTCGATTGGTCCTTGTTCGACATCATCGGCGTCGATCACTACCTCGATGCCAGCAACCGCGATAGCTACGGGGCGCAGCTGCGCCCCTACCTGGCCCACGGTCGGCCGGTGGTGGTGACGGAGTTTGGCTGTTGCACCTACCGCGGCGCCGAGGACCGCGGAGCGCTGGGCTGGAACATCGTCGATCGAGCGGCGCGTCCGCAGCGCCTCACCCAGCACGTCGTGCGCGACGAGCGCGTGCAAGTCCAGTACCTGCGCGAGGTCTTGCGCGCGCTGGAGCAGGAGCCCGTCGCGGGCGCGTTCTGGTTCACCTTTGCCAGCTACCTCAACCCGCACCACGCCGATGCCCACCTCGATCTGGACTGCGCCTCCTATGGCCTGGTCAAGGTGCTGGAGAGCGGCACGGGCAACGCTTATCCGGGCCTGCCCTGGGAGCCCAAGCTCGCGTTCCACGTGCTCTCGGAGCTGTACGCGCGGCGCGAGTGATCCGGGGAGGCGCCGGCGCGGCTCAGCACACGCCGGGTTGGGCTCGCAGCTCCAGCGGCGCCACCTGCCCCGGGGGTAGCGGCAGCCTCACGTCGAACTTCGCCCCGCGGCCGGGCACGCTGTCGACCTCGATGCGGCCGCCGTGAGCGTCGATCAGGCGCCGCACCACGTACAGCCCCAGCCCGGCGCCGGGGATCGTCTCCTCCGCCAGCCGCGAGCGCCGAAACGGCTCGAACAGGTGCTCCAGATCTTGCTCCGCGATGCCGATGCCGTGATCGCGCACCGCGATCACCACCTCATCGCCGTCGCGAAACAGGCTGACTTCGACCTTGCTCGCGCTCGGAGAGTACTTGATCGCGTTGCTCATCAGGTTGCTCAAGATCTGCTCCACCCGCAGCGGGTCGCACTCGACCACCAGCGCGTCGTCCGGCAAGCTGAGCTCCAGCCGGTGCCCCGGGGCGGTCGCCTCGAACAACTGCACCACCTCCTGCACCAGCGCGCGCAGATCGTGGCGGCCCGTGTGCAGCTCCAGCGTGCCCGAGTCGATCTTGGTCATGTCCATGAAGTCGTTGATCATGCGCTCCAGCTTGGTCAGCTGGCGGCGCACCAGCTCGAGCGTGCGCCGGATGCGCGGCTCGGGCGGCAAGGGCTCGCCCGGCGGGATCAACGCGACCGAAGTGGACAGGGCGGAGAGCGGATTGCGCAGATCGTGCGCCACGCCGCCCAGAAAGGCGATCTGGGCCTCTCGCTGCGCGGAGAGCGTGCGCGCCATCTCGTTGAAGCGCACCACCATCTCGCGCAGCTCCGCGGGCCCCGACTCCAGCGCGCGCACCTCGCGCTCGCCGCGGCCGAAGCGCTGCATGGCGTCGGCCAGGGCGAACACCGGCTGGAATGCTTGCGTGCGCATCCACCACAAGAGCCAGATCGCCAGCACCAGGACCAGGGCGGTGATCGAGAGGCTCGCGTCGTGCAGGCGGCGATCCCAGCGCGCCGCCGTGTCGCGAGCCAGCTGCGCGTCGTTCACGTTGATGTCGGAGATCTCGTCCAGCACACGGTAGGCCGCGCCGTGTTGCTTCGTCAGCTCCGGCGAGGGCCCGCCGCTGCCGGTGGCCGCAATGTACGATCTCACCAGCTCGGTGGCTTCTTGCACGCGCCGTGCTGCTGCCCCGGGCAGCGCGCTGCGCTGCAGCACGTCCAGGTTGTTCAACATCTCAGCCTCGTAGCGCTCGGCGCTGGCGCGATCCGAGGCGTGCTCGTGCAACAGCAGCGCGATCTGCGTCTCCTCCGCGGCGCGCACGTTCTCCACGGCGTCGGCCAGCTGCGCGCTGGAGCGGCTCAGATACTCCGTGAGCAATAACACCGAGGCCGTCACGCCGAGCGCCAGCAGCGCGACCACGACCACGATCGAGGTGAAGATGGTCCGTAGGGTGAGTTCGGGCTTGGGCATGCCGGAAAAACCCGCCTTCGCAACCGGAAGGCG
Organism: Polyangiaceae bacterium; assembly: GCA_035760985.1. Taxonomy (GTDB): domain Bacteria; phylum Myxococcota_A; class Polyangia; order Polyangiales; family Polyangiaceae; genus SZUA-265. The sequence goes on along the minus strand of DASTRX010000019.1, from coordinate 18,860 downwards.
GAGCGCAGTGTACCCAATAAGGCCGAAAGTTGCTCGCGTCGACCCATGAACCCTCGGTCACCCGAGCGCGCAGCATGGGGCAGATTGCCGCGGGCAGCGGGCTCGAGGACGCGCGGAGCGCTCCAGAGCCCGCTTTCAAACAAATCCTACTGGCGGCGGGCGCGGCGGCGCGAGCACAGCCCGAACCCGACCAGCGCGGTCGACAGCGCGAGCAGGGCGGAGGAGCCACGGCTCGGGCGAGCCCCGCCCACCGAGCAGCCGCCGCTGCTGTCCGAAGACTCCGCATCCATCATCGCGGGAGCGACGCTGGTGGAGTTGGGCGTAGCGGTGGTTGTACCCATCACGGCCATCCTCCCGCTGGTGCTCGGGGCGCCGGCGGCGCCGGTCGCGCTGTCCGCTGGCGCGGGGGCCGCTGCCGGCGGAGCCGGGACCTGACCGATGTGCTCGCTGGGATTCTCCGGGGGAATACCGCCCGGGGGCGTGCCCTCGACCAGCCGGATGTCGGCGCACTGGAAGTACGTGCTCGGGCGCTGTACGGGATCGAGCACGGGGTCGACCATGTTGCCGTCCATCGCCTGGATCAGCTGCAGCGAGCAGTTCTCACACTCCATGTCGGGCAGCGTGACCTGAAACTCCCAGATCGAGCCCTGGCCCATGTTGCCCTGCTTGCCGACGGGGTCGGGCTCGTCGAGCAGGATGTTCTGGTTGAAGTGATCGAGGCTCGCGCCGTCCGGATCGAAGGCGATGCGGAAGCGCCCGGAGTGGCCGACGTACTCGTCGAAGCGCACGGTGATGGTATCGCCGGGAGCGAAGGTGCTGACGCGGTCCTCGGAGCGATCGGGATCCGACAGCTCGTCGGGCTTGTTGCAGCGACGATTGGTCGTGCCCGCCCCGCAGGGGCACGACTTGTTGTCGCCCTGCCTCGCGTCCGAGTAGCGGTTCATCGGCAGTTCCAGCTCGATGTGAGCGGAGGCGGTGCTGCTGAGCAGCTGAAGGCCGGCGGCGAGAGCCGCGGAGGCGACGGTGAGTGGGTACCGGTACATGGAGAAAGCCCTTTTCTCCCTTGTTTGTCGCAGTGCGACGGAGCCCCGTCAACGGGGCCAATGTCCCCGCGGACGCAAGTTGGGCCACGGGGCTATTCTGCGCCCACCTTTTTGTGCTGCTCCTTCACGGCGCGCCGGTGCGCGGCTCGTTTCAGCGCACGGTCACTCGCCGGTGGCAGCCAGCGGAGCTCGCGAGAGCACGCGCATTTCACGCCAATGCCCTGCACGCCAGCGCAGGAAGTTCATCACCCCGCGCACGCCTTCGTCGAGAGCCATCGCGGTCCAGATGCCGGCCAGGCCCAGGCCGAGGCGGGTGCTCAGCGCGTACGCAGCTGGAACACCGACCAGCCACATCAGCGACGAGCCGAGCACGGCCGTGAAACGCGAGTCGCCGGTGGAGCGCAGGGCGCCGCCCGCGACGATGTTCGCGGCGCGCCCGGCCTCGACCAGCGGCGCGATCCAGAACACGGGGTGTGCGGCCGCGACCACCGCGGGATCCTGGGTCAAGAGCGAGAGCAGCCAGGGGTGGCCCAGCGCCAGCAGCGCGCACAGCCCGACGTTGCCGGTGATGGCCATCGCGAGCGCGCGTTTGAGCACGCGGTGTGCTTCGTCATGCAAGGCCGCGCCCACCCGGTGCGCCACTGCGATCTGCGTGCCGATGCCCAGCGCGACGCTCCACAGGATGGTCGTCAGCGTGAAGAAGTTCATGGCGTAGACGCGCGCCGCCAGCACGGCCGCGCCCAGCCGGATCAGGAACATGTTCACGACCAGTTGCGTCGCCTGAAACGACATGGGCTCCATCGCGCCGGGCAAGCCGATGCGCAGGATCGGCCGCAGGCGCTGCCAGAGCAGCGGCCAGGGCGTGGACCAGGGCAAGCGCACGCGCAGCTTGAAGCGCACCACCAGCATGGTGAAGCTCATGCCCAGGCTCAGCGAGAGCAGCGTGGAACAGGCGATGCCTGCCACACCCCAGCGCGGCAGCCCGAAGGCGCCGTGCAGGAACGCCAGGTTACTCAGCACGTGAAAGATGTTGGTGAACAGCGCCTCGGCGAACACCCAGCGCGTGTCGCCGCGCGAGTTGAGGATATTGGTGAAGCCGATCTGCACGGCCTTCAGCACCTGACCGCCGCCGACGATGCGCAGGTAGGTGGCCGCGTCCTCCGCCATGCCGCCTTCCAGGCCCAGCCAGCGCGGGAGGTACGAGCCGAGCGTCAGGAAGCACAGGCTCGCCAGCAGCCCCATGCCCAGATCGAGGAAGATCAGGGCCATGTAGGTCGAGGGCACGTCTTCATCGCGGCCCGCGCCGATCAGCTGGCTCGCCACGCTCGCGCCGGCCTGTGACACGGGCGAGAACACCATGATGGTGAGGCTCAGCACCGGCAGCAGCGCGCCGACCGCGGCGGCGGCTCGATCCGAGACACGACTCAGAAAGAACGCGTCGACGAAGGTGAGCGAGAGCGAGAGCGCGAAGCTCCAGAGCAGGGGCCAGGTCAGGCTCCAGAGGCTCTTTTCGAGCACGGGGCGGGCGGACATGGGCGAACGGCAGCGCCGGCCCGATCAGACGGGCTGCGGGGATCCAGCGCTGTTGCGGATAGAGTGGGAGAGGGGAGCGAGCGGGTCAGTTGCGCGCGAGGCCGTAAGCGAGCGATTCCTGGAGCCATTCCCGGTTCGCGCGCACGTCCTCCACCAGGCGCGAGACCAGCTCTTCGCGCCGCGCGTACAATCGATACCCCTCCGTGGGCCGCAGATAGCCGCGCGCCCGGGGCTCGCGAGCGCACAGCGCCTCCAGCCCCTCCTGCTCCGCCAGCGCCTGATAGCGCTTGCGGTTGTCCAGCAAGCCCTTGACCACGAACGGCATCAGCGTCGAATAGTCCGCCTGCATGCTCTCGGTGGCTTGCTGATACGTGTCCTTGTCGACCTTGCCCCAGGTCACGGCCTCCGCCGGCGGGCACGACGAGAGCGAGCCGTCCGTCACCGGCGCGGTCACGATCTGCACGTCGAAGTTGTAGCCGCGCACGTTGGGGATGCCGAGGATCTGCCCCAGCGCGGGCTCCGGCTGCAGGTTGAAGTTCTTGGGCACGCCGCCGCCCAGGATCAACGTGCCGAGTGCGTGCGGCTCCTGATCGAACAGGCCCCAGCGGTGATACGCGCAGGCCTCGAACACCTCCGCGTGCAGATCGAGCGAGAACTGATAGTTCGGCAAGATGCCCGCGCGCTGCATGGCCCACAGCTTCATCGAGTTGAGGAACACGCTGCCGTCCGCGGGAGCGCCCACCAGGATCGGGATCGCGAGCCGATGGCAGGTCGAGAGCAAGCCGCCGGTCACGCCGTTGTGCCGCTCCTGCTCGGCGAAGAACGCGCCCATGCGGTTGCGCAGCTCCGTGCCCGTCATGCTGCGCTGAAACTCCGGGCGCTGCAGCATGGCGCTGATGAACTTGTCCTGATCGAGCAGCACGTCCTCGTCGAACGCCATATCGGTCACGCGGATCGTGCGCTCGTCGCGCAGCGCCGCGTCATCACCCCAGATCGGCACCTCGAAGATCGGCCCATCGCGGTGCGCGTTCAAGCTGCGATGCCCGTCGTGATAACAGGCCGCGTCGGTGGTCGACAGATAGGCGATCCAGCCCGTCTCCAGCAGTGGAATCAGCCAGGCCTGATGCTGACCCGAGACCGTGACCGGCCCCGACACGGCGATCGTCAGCGGACAGCCGAGCCCGATCGCGCGGTCCAGGATGGTGTAGATCCGGCGCAGGAACGCGCCGCCAAATGCCGGAAAACAATGCCGGAACATCTCGTCCAGCGTTTCGCACTGATCGACGCGGCGCACGTTCACTCGCCGCTCTGCATGCCCACGGCCGGACGCTGTCGGTTTCATCGGCGCGGAGGCTACTCGAAGGCGAGCGCCGGGCAAGAGCGGCCGTGAAGAAACGGGAGGACCGTTGGCCAAATTTGACCGATCGGGCGCCGTCGCCACGCTTGCAGCCCGATTGCCTTTTCATGCATCGCCTGGAGCCCTCGGTGGTCCGGGCCGGTTTGCATGGAGACCGAGGGGGTGTCTGGCGCGCGAATGAGGTTTCCCGGGGAACCTGAAACTGCTCGGCGAAGTGGCCCTGGGGGGGGAGGGCGCAGGAAGCTGGCGCAAGCGTAGGATAGTGACGCGGCCACAAACTCTAGCTGTCTCGTTCGGCCTTCTTCAACAATGTGGTGACCTCCGCCCGGAACTCGCCCAGCTCGCGCAGGATGGTCTCGATGTTGACCTCGTTCTTCAGGTTGACCTGGAAGTCGGTCTGCGATTGGGCGCGGTCCTTCAGGGTCTGGCGGTTCTGGCTCATGACGATCAGCGGCCCTTGCAGGGCGACGAGCACGGCCAGCACCAGGTTGTAGAACACGAAGGGGTAGGGGTCGAAGGCGCCGTCACTGCGCAGGTTGAGCAGCGCCCAGCTGGCGGTCACCGCGATCAGGCCGAGGATGAACATCCAGCTGCCGTTGAGCTCGGCGATGCGATCGGCGAGTCGATCCGTCCAGGTCAGGTTCTTGTCCAGCTCTTCGAGCACGTTCTTTGCGGCGCGCTTGGAGAGCAGCGTGTTGGTCTCGCGCAGGCGCTCGGTCATCGTGCGCAGGATGGGCAGGGCCGCGCTGGGGTGCTGCGCCAGGTAGGCCGAGAGCGTCTCGGCCGTGAGCTCCAGCAGCACGACGGGCGTCGTGGCCAGCGCGCTGGCGGAGCGCGGCTGGTGATCGAACAGCGAGAGCTCACCGAAGTATTCGCCCTGCGCCAGGTCCTTGAGCGAGATGCGCCGCGACTGTTCGCCGGGCAGGTGGATGTTCACGTGGCCCTCGGCGACGATGAACATGGTCGTCGCTTCGTCGCCGTGCTGAAAGATCAGCTCGCCCGCGCGGAAGGAGCGCTCCTCGAGCTGGGCCGCGAGGCCCTGGAGATCGTCCTCCGCGAGGCCCTCGAACAGAGACGTCTTTCGAAGCAGTTCAGGTTTGTTCACGTTGTCCTCTGCGGGCCCGGGCGGAATGCGGGCGCGAGCACAATGCTGCCAGAGTTCGGCGCGTCTGGCAGGGTGAACAGCCCGCCTTCGTGCAGCGGACGCGCCTACAGCGGCTGCAGCCGGGCGCGCGGTTTCACGTCATGGAACCCGCCGGGACCGCTTCCGGCATGTGGGAGCGCAGCGCCACCCCGTTGCTTCAGAAGGTGAGGATGGTCTTCACATCTCCCGGCCGGCGCTCGAAGGCGTCCGCGAACTGCTCGACGGGCACGCTCCGCGTGATCAGCCGCTCGAGCCAGGCTCGCTCTGCCGCCGCGAGGCTCACCGCCGCCTGCTCGTAGTGCCTGCGGTTCGCGTTGACCGTGCCAAAGACCACGTTGTTCTCGAGCACCAGCTCACGATTGAGCGCCGCCGCATTGATCTCGCGCAGGTGGCCGCCGCTGGAGACGCCGGTCAGGCACACGATCCCGTCCGGCGCAGCGGCCTCGATGGCCGCGAAGAACAGCGCTGCCGCGCCCGTGCACTCGACGATGATGTCCCAGTCCTGGCCGCACGCCGCGAGCTCGCCAGAGTGATAGGTCGCGCCGAGCTGCCGAACCAGCTCCGGCTTGGGCCCGTCTGTCACGCGGTCCAGCACGTGGACCTCGAGCTGGCGCTGCCGCCCCAGCAAGGCCGCCAACAAACCGATCGGACCCGCGCCGGTCACCAGCGCCCTTCTCGGCTGCCAGTGAGCACGCGCGCCGATCCGGGCGATCTGCTCCCAGGCCTTGGCCACGACGCTCGTGGGCTCCAGCAGCACCCCGAGCTCGCCGAGCTCGGGCGCGACCTTCACCAGATAGTGCGCCTCGATGCGGTACCGATCTGCGCCGAAGCCGTGCCGCGCGCGGATGCCGTGCTCCGTGTACAGGCCGTTGCGGCACATGTCCCACTCGCCCACGGCACAGCTCGGGCAGGGCACCGGATCCGGCTGGCGCACGATGCCGACGACCCAGTCGCCAGCGGCGAAGCCAGTGCCGGGCGGCGCCTCGAGCACTCGACCGATCGACTCGTGCCCGAGGATCAAGCGCTGCGCGCCCGGCGGAGCCTCCCCGTACTGACCCTTCGAGATCTCGCGATCCGTGCCGCACAGGCCGATCGCGCGCGTCTCCACCAGGATCTGCCCCTGCTCCGCTGGCGGTTCCGGCACTTGCTCGAGGCGCAGCGTGTGCGCGGAGCCGGGCAGGGTGGTGAGAGCTCTCATGGCGGGTCGCCTCAATCTCGCTGCCGCTCGCTGGCGGGCTGAGGGTGGCGGGGCGTCAGGTTGAACGCGGTGTTGATCAGACCCACGTGGGAAAATGCCTGGGGGAAGTTGCCCAGCTGGCGGCGCTGGACCGGGTCGTACTCCTCCGCGAGCAGTCCGACGTCGTTGCGCAGCGCGAGCAACCGCTCGAAGAGCGTGCGCGCTTCCGCGCTGCGCCCAGCGAGCGCGTAGCAGTCCGCGAGCCAGAAGCTGCATGCGAGAAACGCGCCCTCGCCCGGAGGCAGGCCGTCTTGCCCGCGCGTGGGGTAGCGGCGCACGAAGCCGTCCTGAAGCAGCTCCCGCTCGATCGCCGCGATGGTGCTGGCGAAGCGCTCGTCGGTGGCGGGCAGAAACCCGACCTCGGGCATCAACAGCAGGCTCGCGTCGAGATGAGGTGAGCCGTAGGCCTGCGTGAAGGCCTTCTTCTCCGCGTTCCAGGCCTTGGCGCAGACATCGGCGTGGATGCGATCGCGCAGCTTCTCCCAGCGCTCGACCGGACCGGACACGTTCAGATGGCGAACCGCCTTCACGGCGCGATCGAAGGCCACCCACGCCATGACCTTTGAATGCGTGAACATCTGGCGCGGCCCGCGCACCTCCCACAGCCCCTCGTCCGGCTGCGCCCAGGCGCCCTCCAGATATTCGAGCAGGGCGCGTTGCAGGTTCCAGGCGGCGGGCTCGACGTCCTTCCGGTCGCGCTCGGTCTGATAGAGCGCGTCCAGGACCTCGCCGTAGACGTCGAGCTGCAGCTGTTGCACGGCGGCATTCCCCACACGCACCGGCTGGGAACCCTCGTATCCCGCCAGCCAGCTCAGCTCGTATTCCATGATCCGGCGCTCACCCGAGATGCCGTACATGATCTGCAACTTGGCGGGGTCGCCCGCGACCGCGCGCAAGAGCCAGTCGCGCCAGGCTGCCGCCTCCTGCCGGTAGCCCGCCAGGCTCAGCGCGTACAGCGTGAAGGTGGCGTCGCGCAGCCAGCAATAGCGGTAGTCCCAGTTGCGCACGCCGCCGGGCCATTCGGGCAGGGACGTGGTGGCGGCCGCCACGATGCCGCCCGTGGGCGCAAACGTGAGCGCTTTCAAGACCAGCAGCGACGAGAGCACCGCCTCGCGCCAGGGGCCATGATAACGGCAGTGCCGCGACCACTCTCGCCACCAGCTTTCCGTGTCGTCGAGCAAGCGGAAGGGATCGCAAGAGGGAGCGTCAGGCTCGTGCGATGGGTGCCAGGACAGCACGAACGGCACACGCTGCCCCGCCCGGATCGAAAACTCGGCCACCGTGGTCAGATCCTCGCCATGCGTCTGCACCGGCGTGCGCAGGACGAGCGCATCCGCTCCCGCGATCGCGCGCAGGCTACCGCCATCGAAGCGAGTGACCCAGGGTACCACCGAGCCGTAGTCGAAGCGGATCACCAGCTCGCAGCGCATCGGTACCTCGCCTTCGAGGCCCTCCACGATGCGCAGCACATCGGGCTGGCGAGTGCGCGGGGGCATGGTGTCGATCACCCGGACCTTGCCGTGAGCCGTCTGGAACGTGGTCTCGAGGATCAGCGTCCCGTCGCGGTACCTGCGCTCCGGCACAGCGGACAGCTCGCAGCTCGGCGCGAGCAGCCAGCGCCCGTTGCGCGCGTCGCCGAGCAGCGAGGCGAAGCAGGCGGGTGAGTCGAAGCGCGGCAGGCACATCCAATCGATCGAGCCATCGCGGCCCACCAGCGCGACCGACTGTGTGTCGCCGATGATCGCATAGTCCTCGATTCGAAGTGGCATCGCAGTCTTGGAGATGCAACCGATGTGCCGTGACCAGGCGGGGTCTATCGTTCAGCCGGCACGGCTCGCTCACTCCGCCCAGCGCGACAGCGCGAACGCCGCCACGAACCCCGCCACGGTGACGAGCCCCGCCATGTCATGCGTTCCCTCGAACGATTCCGGGACCATGGTATCGATGATCATGGCGAGAATGGCCCCCGCCGCGACGCCCATGGTCGCCGAGATCGGGCCCGCGCCGATCCCGCGAAATGCCAGGAAGCCGGCGAGCGCGGCGGCGCCCGACAGCACGGCGATCGTGCCCCAGACCCCGAACACGTACCCGGGCGAGCGCTGCGCGCGTCTCATTCCAGCGGAGCTCGACAGCCCTTCCGGAACATTGGAGAGAAATACCGCGGCGACCGTGACCAGGCTGACGCGCCCGCCCTCCAGCAAGCTCACCCCGATCACCATGGACTCCGGAATTCCATCGAGCAACGCTCCGAGCGCGATGGCCAGGCCGCTGCCGGCTGCATCTGCCTCCGAAGGCTGCTGGCCCCCGGAGCGCTTGCGGTGCTTGGCGCCGTAGCGCGACAGCGCCACATTCCCCAGCGTGTACACGAGCGCCCCGGCGATGAAGCCCAGCAAGGTAGCGCTGAGCCCCCCGCGGTCCGCTGCCTCGTCCATCAAGTCGAAGGAGAGCGCCGAGATCAGCACGCCGCTCCCGAAGGCCATCACCCCGGCCACCCAGCGCGGAGAGACACGAACAAACCAGCCGACGAGCGCACCCACGAGCAGCGCGGCGCCCGCCAGAAGACCCCAGCAGCCAGCCTGTAGCCATTCGGGCATACGCTCTCACCTCCGATCGTGCGACGCGCATCGACCAGGGGCCGCTGCAAGGGGCGTTCCGGCCAGAATGGGTCTGACTCGCGCAGTGCTGCACGCGCGCGTGCGCATCGCTTTGCCTCGCCGTGGCGAAACGGTTCACCCAGGAGGCTCCACCGCGGGCTCCACGGCGGGGCTGGGCCGCGCACCGTGCAACAGGGATCAGGGGGGCTCGCCAGCGCGCGTCGCGGGTCCCACCAGGACTGCCCGCTACACGCCCAGCCAGGTGGCACACAAAGCTGTGCCAGCGTCCTCCGTGTGCTACGAACTATAACAAATTCAGCTGGTTTTCTGCGTGGCATGCGGGCTGCAGAGCGTTGCGACAGTTTTCATGTGCGCAGGGAAAGGGTCGCAGCGAGAGATGCCGAAGACACATCGCAGGGTTCTGTGGCGCGCCGAGATCGAGCCCTGGCGCTGGCTCATTCTGGGGAGCCTGGGCGCTCTCGTGAGCCATTGCGGTGGCAGGGCGGGTGTCGATGACGACGTGGAGTTCCCCTCCGTCGGGGGCAGCGGTGGAGGCACAGCGCCGGGCGGCAGCGGCGGCAGCGGCGGCTCGGGCGGGATCGGGCGCGGGGGCCATGGAGGCTCCGGCGGCACGGTCGCGAACGGCGGCGCCGGAGCCGTGGACAATTTCCCGATCAGTTGCAGCGAGCCCACCACCGCCCTGGGCGGCGGCTGGGAACGTTGTGCCAACGGCTTGATTCATCGTCCCGAGCGCGGGGACTGTCCGCTCCCGCCGCCCCCTACGAGCAGCGTCGTCGACGCCGGGCCCGGGAGCGATGCGGGAAACACACTCATGGGGGCGCCCTTTCCCGGGTGCCAGGACGACGGGGAGTGCACTCAGCAGGCGTACGGGCGCTGCGTGACCGCACCCGGCGCCTACGGCTCTTATTGCGAGTATGGCTGCGTCACCGATACCGACTGCGCCCAGGGCTACGTTTGCCTGTGCGGCAACCCGGTTGGGCAGTGCGTACCTGCGAGCTGCGGCGCCGATGGGGACTGCGGCAACGCGCTGTGCGTGAGCTACACGCAGAGCCCGGGCTGCGGCGGGACGGCGTTTCGCTGCCAGTCTCCGCTCGACGAATGCGCGAGCGATCTGGATTGCGCGAGCAGCGGCGGGTATTGCTCCGTCACGGGCAGCTCGCCCGTCGAGGGGCGCAAATGTATCTCCGCGAGCTGCGTGATCGGTCGCCCCTTCCTGATCGATGGCGAAGAGCGCGTGGCCAGCCGTGTCGAGCGTGCGGACTGGTACGCGGGCGCTCCAGCGCGCGGAACGCCGGCACCTGTGGATCCGGAGCTGCGCGCGGCTCTGCTCGAAGGCTGGACCGGGCAAGCGCTGATGGAACACGCCTCGGTCGCGGCCTTCGCGCGCTTCGCGCTCCAGCTCGCGGGCCTCGGAGCGCCACCCGAGCTCCTGACCCGAAGCGCCAGCGCGATGCTGGACGAGATCCGTCACGCGCGTGCCTGCTTCGGCCTGGCCCGCCGCTACTCGGAGCGCGAGCTGGGGCCGGGGCCGCTGCCGATCGCGGGCGCGCTGGAGGCCTCGGACCTCGGCTCCGTGGTGACGGCCTGCATCCTCGAGGGTTGCATCGGAGAGACGGTGGCCGCGATCGAAGCGGCCGAGGCTCTGGCTCACTGCGAAGACGCCGAAGCCAGCAGCGTGCTCGAGCAGATCGTCACGGAAGAGACCCAGCACGCCGAGCTGGCGTGGCAGTTCCTGGCCTGGGCCCTGAGCTCGGGGCCGGCAAGTCTGCGTGAGCGAGCCGCCGCGGTGTTCCGGGCTGAGCTGCAGCGTCCCGCGGCGGTCGCGGCAGCGGGTGAGCGCGACCAGCAGCTCTTGCGGCACGGCTTGTTGAGCAGCTCGCTCCGGCAAGAGCTGCGCGCGTGCGTGTTGCGCGAGGTCATCGCGCCCTCGGTCGAAGCGCTGTTCGGACCGTCGCCAGCCCTCAGGCGCGCTCCGACTCGGAGCCCATCTCCAGATCGAACGGCAGGCTCTCGGCCAGCCCCGGCTCGTCCGGGTCGCTCTGCAGGTGCACCTTGAACTCGAACAGGTCCCGCCGGCGATCCAGCCGGGGCCGCACGCTGCCCGAGGCGCGCGTGCGGTGCAGGTCGTCGATGTCGAGATCGGTGACCAGCAGCATCTCGACGTTGGGGTCCGCCTCTGCCTGGACCCCATCGCGCGCGAACTCGAAATCGCTGGGCGTGAACGCCGCGGCCTGACCGTAGTGGATGTCCATCGCGGCCACGCTCGGCAGGTTGCCGATGATGCCGGCCGTGACCACATAGATCTGATTTTCGATCGCGCGCGCCTGCGAGCAGGCGCGCACCCGGCAATACCCCTGGCGATCGTCGGTGCAGTAGGGGACGAAGATGATCTCGGCGCCGCGGTCGCTCAGGTAGCGTGCCGCCTCGGGGAACTCGACGTCATAGCAGACCAGCACCCCGACCTTGGCCTTCGGCGTGTGCATGATGCCCAGATCACTGCCGCCCTCCAGCCCCCAGTAGGCCTTTTCGCCGGGGGTGATGTGGAGCTTGGGCTGGAGCTGGATGCGCCCGTCAGGGAACACGAAGGGGCACACGTTGTAGAGCGTGCCGCGCAGCTCCATGGGATGGGTGCCGGCGATGATGTGGATGCCGAAGCGCCGGGCGAGCGAGCTCACCAGCTCCAGGTATTCGTTGGTGCGCCCGGCCAGCTCGAGCACGCCGTCGCGGGCGCTGAGCCGCTCCAGCCCCGGCTGCGAGAGCAGCTGCATGCTCACGAACTCGGGGAACACCACGAAGTCCGCGCGGTAGCCGGAGGCCGCCTCGACGAAGTACTCCAGCTGCTCGGCGAAGGCCTGGAAGTTCGCGGTGCGGCGCACCTGGTGCTGCACCGCCGCCACCCGCACCTTGCGCGCCCCGACCGACGGCTGCGCCACATGCTCCGGGTTGAGCCACTCGATCAGGATGGCGTTGTTGCGGCTGCGCGGATCGCGCACATAGTTGCGCAGCACGCCGCGCACCACGAAGCCCTCGCGCAGCTGGAAGCTGAGCACGAGATCGTTCAGCTCGCCTGTCTCGATCTTGCGCACGTATTGCTCGGGCGACAGCTCCGGATGGTCGATGAACCCGTGGATGCGGCCACCGGACAGGATCCGGCGCAGATTCATGTGCTTGCAGGCGGCGCGCCGGGCCGCGTACAGCTCGTGCCCGATGCCCTGGCGGCGCGCGTCCGGGTCGACGTACACGTCGACGCCGTACAGCGTGTCCCCCTCCGGATCGTGGTTGTGAAAGTAGCCGCCGTCGGTCACGCCGGAGTAGGTGTGCGGCCGGTACGGGTCGGAGCCGAGGCTGATGATCAGCGAGTGCGCCGCGCCGATCAGGCGGCCGCCGCGCTCGACCACGAACTGCCCATCGGGGAAGACCCGCAAGTGGTTGCGCAGCTGCGCCCGGTTCCAGATCACGCTCTCCTCGAGCGGGGTCGGAAAGCAGCGCTTGTTCAGCTCGATCAGCCCATCGAGGTCAGATAGCTCCGCCTGGCGCAGCGTGGCTTCGCCCTGGCGGGTCGCGAACTTCCTCGGATGCATGGCGTAAACATGCACGCCAGCGAGCCCAAGCGCAAGTTGGGGCCGGGCAGAGCGCCGGCGTTCGTGCCTCAGCTCTTCAGCGCAGCACCGGTGGGCAGCCGGAAGACGAGCTCGAAGGGGCGGTAGCCCTGCACCGCGGCGCCGGTGAAGGCGATCGAGACGTCGCCCCCGTGCTCGCGGAAGAAGGCTCGCATGGCGTCCATGCCCACGCCGCGTCCGGACACCTGTGTGACCTGTTCCGCGGTGGACACGCCGAACTCGAAGATGGCCTCGGCCACGTCCTGGTCCGGTCCGTTGGCGTTGCCGGTCTTGCTGCGCAGCTTCTCCAGCGGCAGTCCGCGGCCATCATCGGAGAGGTGGATGCTCACGAAGCTCCCGTCCCGTTCGGTGCGCAGCGCAATCTTCCCTTGCGGGGACTTGCCCGCGCGCGCGCGCTCCTCCGGGGTCTCGATGCCGTGGTCGATCGAGTTGCGGAAGGAGTGGACGAGCGCGTCTTTCAGCAGCCGCCCCCAGTCGCCCTCGAGCAGCGTGCCGTCGTCCTCCCATTCGATGCGCGGCACGGACTTGCCGAGCTCCAGCGCCAGGGAAGGGAAGACGCGCGAGGTCTCGCGCAGCACCTGGTCGAGCGGCACCGCGTTCATGCGATGCAGCGCCGTCTTGACCTGTGCCAGCGCCCGCGCCGGGTACGAGGGCCGATCGCTGGTCTGCGACAGGGCGCTCTCGATCGCCCCGATCGCCTCCTTGAAGCGCTCGTCCGCGCCCACCCAGAGCCGCCCGAGCTTCTTCTCACCCACGGCTTCGTGTTCAACCACGAGCGCATCCAGGGCGCTGAGCGCCTGAAACACGGATCCCGCCGGACCGGCGGCGGCGGCTCCCGGCGCCGAGCAGGCGTCCTCGGCCGCATGCGCGGCCGCCACGATGTGGCTCAGCCCGAGCGCCCGCGCGTGGCCCTTGAGCGTGTGCACGCTGCGGAAGATGGTGCGCATCGCGTCTGGCTGCAGGGTGCCGGGCTGGCTCGCGCGCGCGATCGGGTCGCGCAAGCTCCGGCGGGCCGCGTCGCTGAAGCTCCGGAAATCGTCGAGCCCGGCGTCGAGGATCTCCGTCATCAGGGCCGCCTCGCGCGCGTGCTGCTCGGCCGCGCGCTGCAGGCCGCGGATCAGGGTGACGTCGCGTGCGGTGACCAGCACCTTGTCGACCTTGGCATTCTCGCCGACGATCCAGCCCCAATCCAGCTCGAAGTGCTGGCGCGAGCCGCCCGGACCCACGCGCGTGAACTCCTTGACCAGGTGGTCCGCGTTGGCGTGAGCGATGGCGGTCGAGGAGCCGAAGCTGAAGCGGAGCGCGGACTCGTTGGTGGCGATGATGTCCGCGCGCAGCTCGGCGCCCCGGAACAACACCTCCCCGAGCGACCGCCCCGCAATGTCCTGGCTGCCCACGATCTGCTCCAGGTGGCGCGAGTACTCGGGCTGCACCGTCAGCTGCTCGTCGAGCGTGAACACGCCTTGCTGCATGCCGTCGAGCATGGCCGCGATGGTGCGCGTCTTGGCGCGGAGCTCGCGGGTGCGGTCCTCGACCTTGCGCTCCAGGCTCTCGTACAGCGAGGCGTTGGTGATCGAGATGGCGGCCTGGCCCGCGATCAGGCGCAGGGTCTCCACCCGGTCGGCGGTGAAGGTGTGGGTGGTGGCGTTGTTCTCGACATACAGCACGGCAACCAGGCCGCCCTGGTTCAGGATCGGCATGCACAGCACGCTCTTCACCTTGGTGCGCTGCACGTAGTCGTCGCTGCCGAAGTCGGGATGGGCCGTGGCCTCGTCGATCACCAGGGGCTGCAGCGTGCGCGCCACGTAGCGCACCATCTGCGGGCACAGCCGGGGCTCCTGCTCGAGCACGTGCCGGACGCTGACCTCCCGGCTCGGGTTGCGGGCTGCGCCGCCAGAGATGCTGGCGCAGGCCCGGACCCACAGCGATCCGCCTTCTTCGACCAGGATCAGGCAGCCCTGCTCGGCCCCTGCGTTCTCCAGGATGGCGTCCATCAGGCGCGCGAAGAGGCGCTCGCTCTTGACCTCACCCGAGATGGCCTGCGTGGCCTTGAGCACGCTGGCCAGGTCCAGCGTGCCTTTTTGCAGCTCGTTCTCGAACACGGTGTTGGAGGCGAGCACGGTATCCTTGGTGATATCGGCCGGCGCCGTCTGCTCCAGCCGCACGCGCCCGAACCACTCCAGCATCTGCCGCTCCAGGCGCTTGGCCTTGGCGCGCGCTCCCCAGGAGCTGTACATGCGCAGCGCGTCGCGCAGCAGCGTCAGCGCAAAGGCTCGCTGCTGGCGTGCCAGCCAGTAGCGGCCGTGCAGCTCCGTGGCCAGCGCACGCAGATGCAGGAAGGCGTCGCCCGTGGCCTCCGCCGCCTGATCGTAGAGGCTCATCACGACTTCCAGCGGCTGCTCGCGCACGCGAGCGATCTCGGCTGCGGCGAGCAGGTGCTTGTGCGCCATGTTCACGGGGCACAGGCGCGCCCAGCCCTCGAGCTTGCCGACGAACTCGTCGAGCTGCCGGTCCAGCGCGGCGCGCGCTTCCGGAGCAGCGCCGGGCCACAGCTGCTGGGTGATGATCAGCACCTCGCACAGATAGAACTCGGGCAGCGTGAACAGGGTCGAGGCCGCCACGAGGCGCGCGTTGGTGAACTCCGACCAGCGCTGGGCGCTCTGCCACTCCCCGAGCAGCACGTTGGTCATCATCTGCATCTGCCCGTGCTGAAAGCCCCACTGCGCGTTGCCGCTGGCCACGATCTCGCTGGTCAGCCGCTGATCGGCGCGCTCGTGCGCGGCGGGGTCCTCGGCGCCGTCGCGCAGATGTTCGATGGCGCGGCGGGAGAGCCGGATGTTGTCGACGGAGCTGAATACGCGGATGCGCTCCAGCAGCCCCTGGGCCACCGCGGCCTCGGCCTCGCATTCGTCCAGCGGACGGCCCAGGTTCAAGAGCATGCGCAGGCCCAGCCCGACGGCGTACGAGAGGTGCAAGTGGTCACCCATCTCGATGCCGAGGCGGTGCGACTTCTGGAACGACTCGAGCGCCTCGGCGTACGGGGCGCCCCACTGCGAGACGTACGTGGCAAACACGAAGTGGACCTGGCTGCCCAGGGACTTCGCCTGGTAGCGCTCCAGCACCCGGAACGCGATCTGCCCCAGCCGATACGCGGAGGCGTAGTCGCCGATCACCGAGCCCTGGATCATGCCGCAGTCGACGAAATTCTTGGCGCTGACCGGCGTCAGGCCGTGGCTGAGCGCCAGATCGAACATCAGCAGCTCGGCCAGGATGAACAGCGGCGGGTAGGTCATGATCGCCGGCGGCACCGACTGGAACAGCAGCTGCATGGCCACTTGCCGCTCGGGGTCCGTCATGTCCGGCAGCTGCGCCAGCTGATCGATCGGCACGCGCGCCAGGTGCGCCTGCATCCTCGCGATGCCTGCGCCGATGCCTGCCCCGATCGCGTCGGGCTGCGCGGGGAAGTCGATCTCGAACAGGGCCAGGCCCTCGCGCACGGCCGCCACGGCGTCCACGAATTTGCCCTCCCAGGCCAGGATCTCGACCTGGCGCAGGAACACGCGGCCCCGGTCGGCCTTGGTCGGGGCAAAGTCGTGCAGCTCCTGGCACAGCGTCAGCGCGCGCTCGCGTTGCCCGGACATCATCACCGCGCCGACGCGCTCGGAGAACAACGCGAAGCGCAGCCCCGGGCGCTCTCGCCACTGAGCGGCGCTCAGGCAGGCCGCGCCCGCATCGTAGTACTTCGCAGCCACGCCGAAAGCCGTCGCCGCGAGCGCCTTGGTCCCTGCCTCGCGGTTCAGCTCGGCCAGCGCCACGCGCTCGGATGGCTCGCTGATCAGCTCCTGGCCGAGGTTCAGGTGATTGGTGATACCGAACAGGTCCTTGGGGCGCGCGGGATCGGCGGCGTCGGCGAGCAGCTTGCGGCCGATGCGCAGGTGCATGGCGCTGCGCTCCTGCTCGGCGATCAGCGAATACGCGGCCTGTTGCACGCGGTCGTGCTGGAAGCGGTAGCTCACGTCGAGCACGCCGGCGAGGGACTCCGCGTGCTCCGAGCTCATCAGTCGGTAGTCGTCGTCCAGCGGGACGAGCAAGCCCTCCTGGATCGGCTGCCACAGCAGGCGCCCGGTGGCATCCGCCGAGCGCTCCAGCAGGTTTGCCAGCGTGTTCAGCGAGAACACGTTGCCGATGCAAGCAGCGACCTCGAGCGCCTCCAGCTCCTCCGGCGAGAGCCGCTCCAGTCGGTGCACCATCAGGTGGACCACGTTGTCGGTGGCGGCCAGATTGCGCACGGCGTCCAATTCCCACACCCAGCGGCCCTGCTCCGAAGCGAAGGACAGCACGCCCTCGCGGTAGAGCGTGGTCAAGAGCTCGCTGGCGAAGAAGGGATTGCCCTGCGTCTTGCGCTGGAGCTCCTGCGCGAGCGGCGCGCACAGCCGGGGCGCGAGCTGCAGCGTGCGCGAGACCAGCTCCGTGATGGCGGCCTCGTCGAGTGGCTGCAGCAGCAGCTCGCTGATGGCGGTCGGGGCGCGCTCGCGGATCTGGCGCAGCGTGCTGCGCAGCAGGTGGCTGTCGCCGACCTCGTTGTCGCGGTACGCGCCGATGATCAGGCTGTGGCGGATGTCGTGACCGGTGAACAGGTCCGCCATCAGATCGAGCGTCGAGGAGTCCGCCCACTGCAGGTCGTCGAGGAAGATCACGAGCGGATGGCCCGCTGCCGCGATCGACTCGAGGAAGCGCGCGAACACGTGCTTGAAGCGATTCTGCGCGCCGACCGGATCGAGCCCCTCGGGCGCGGGCTGGGGGCCCACCACTCGCGTCAGCTCCGGCAGCACCTCGCACAGCACGCGAATTCCGTCCCCCAGCGCGGCCAGCAGCCCGTTGCTCCAGGCGCGCACCTGCTGGTCCGACTCCGCCAGGCGCTGGCGGATCAGCGCGCGCACTGCCTGCAGCAAGGCGGCGTAAGGCAAGCTGCGCTCCAGCTGGTCGAACTTGCCGCACACGAAGTAGCCTTGCTTGGAGGTGATCGGCTTGTGCAGCTCGCGGATCAGCGAGGACTTGCCCACGCCCGAGTAGCCGGAGACCAGCAGCAGCCTGCCCGCGCCGCGGCTCGCGCTTTCGAAGATGTCGAGCAGGCGCTCGACCTCGGCGGCGCGCCCGACCAGCCGCTGCGTGAGCCCGAAGCGCTCCGAGACGTCATCCTGCCCGAGCGCGATCTTGGCCTCCCGATCACCCGCGAGCGTGATCGCCCGGCAGCGCTCCAGGTCGGCGAGCAAGCCGCGCGCGCTCTGGTAACGCTCGCGCGGCTCCTTGGCCATCAGCTTGTGCACCAGCATCGACAGCGCCACCGGCAGCGCCGGGTTCAGCTCGTGAGCGAAAGGCGGGGCCTTGGAGATGTGGCAATGAAGCCAGCCCATCACATCCGAGGCCTGAAAGGGCAGCTTGCCGGTGAGCAGCTCGAAGAAGGTACAGCCCAGCGAGTAGTAGTCCGAGCGGTAGTCGAGCGCGCGGTTCATGCGCCCGGTCTGCTCCGGGGAGATGTACGGGAGCGACCCCTGCAGGTGGTTGGTGACGCTCACGTCCTGGCGCTCGCGCGAGATCTCTGATGCCACCTGGAAGTCGATCAGCTTCACCAGCCCGTCGGCGTTCACCAGCAGGTTGGCGGGCTTCAGATCCTTGTGGATCACCTGGAGGCCGTGCACGCGGCTCAGGGCGCTCACGGCCTGGCTGGCGATCGCGAAGAACTCGGGGAGCGGGAGCGGCAGGCGCTCGGCGGCGAGGCTGCGGCCGCCGAAATCCTCGAGCACCAGCGCCAGGCTGCTGCCGGTCTTGACCAGCTCCAGCGCCTCGATCACGCCCGGGCCGCGCAGCTTGTTCAGCAGGCGATGCTCGAACTCCACGCGCCGCAGCTCGGCGGGCGATGGATACTCGCGCGACAGGCTCTTGATCACCACGGCCTTGCCGTCGCGCTCGCGGATCGCGCGCTGCACGGACGTGTGCTCACTGTGGGCGATCTCCGCCTCCAGTCGGTAGCCGGGTAGCTTCATGCTCGTTTCCTCAGCTGAGAGAAAACGACCGCTCGGCTATCGCCGACTAGTGTCGCGTCTCATTAGTAGCAATCGTGGCCCGACCCGGGCCGGTTCGCCTGCGGCGGCCCGGGTCGGGCCAAGCCGCGCGGCACTCTAGACGCGACACTAGCTTTTTTCATGCGGCGCCTTCGGCGCCGACGTGTTGCGTCTCCGCTCTCCACGAATCTGGCACCAGCACTGGGCGACATCTTGCCGACGATTGTTACTTTCGAGACGCAACACTAG
>DASTRX010000018.1:0-5986 GCA_035760985.1 Polyangiaceae bacterium | reverse complement strand
GGCGGACGGCGGCGCGCGGCGGTTGGCGGCGCGCGGCGGTTGGCGGCGCGGACGGCGCGCAAGGCGGACGGCGGCGGGCCATGCGGGGTCGCGTCCGCGCTGCGCGATGCGGACGCGGCTCGCGAGGCGAACGACATCGCGAGGTGCGAGGCGAACGACATCGCGACGCGCGAGGCGAACGACATCGCGACGCGCGAGGCGAACGACATCGCGACGCGCGAGGCGGACGGCGACGCGCGACGCGGACGGCGACGCGCGAGGCGGACGGCGCGCGAGGCGGACGGCGACGCGCGACGCGGACGGTGGCGGGCCAAACGGGCCGCGTCGGCGCTGCGCGATGCGGACGGCAATGCGCCGCGCGCGGAGCGGAGCGGAGCGGAGCGGAGCGCCGGAGTACCTGGCTCAGCGCCGGGATGGCGTGTCTGGATCGAGGTGGCCCCTGATCCAAATCCCTTCCATCGACGCCCACGTGGGCAATGGATCGCGATCGGGCGCACGGAACGGCAGCGGGCGAAGTGGACACGCGCCCACGTGGGCGAAGACCCGGAGCGCCGCAAAGAGCGCGCACGTGAGTCGCGAGGAGCACCGAGCTGGCTCCTCGTATCGGACGGCTCTGCAGGGCGCGCTTCCGGGCGAGATACTCCCGTCGAGACGCCCAGAACACGCGAATGCCCCAGGCGACGTGGTGCGGGCTGCGCGAGCGCGCGGCTACCGGGCGCCCGCGCTCGCGGACCACGCCGAAGGGACACATGAGACGGCCGCAAGGTAAGGCAAGCAAGGCGAGGCAAGGCGAGGCAAGGCGAGGCAAGACAAGGCGAGGCAAGGCAAGGCAAGGCAAGGCGCAGACTGCACCGTCCCGTCGCCGCTCGAGAGCGCGCCGGGCGTCACCCCTGAAATGATAAGCCAGCCACCGATTTCGCTGGACACGATCGACTGGCGGCGAGTGCTCTCGAGCGGCGGCCGAGTACAAAAGCGTGCGTTGCCCTGCACCAAGGCCCCAAGCAAGACGCGCGAACGCGTTCAGGGCAAAAACTCCGTGGCGGTTGGTCCACGCAGAACTGGGAGGCAATGCGAGCCTCGAAAATCGCCATGGTAGGGTGCTGCTCAAAACGGGAGGGCAGCATGAACGAATGGCAGATCGCACACGAGACGTTGTCGCGGCTGGCGCGGGAGCGCGCAGCAGCCGACGCGCTGGAGGGGCACTGGCTGCTGCGCGCGCGGCGAGCGCAGGCGCACCTGCACACGGGGTTTGGCAACTTCGTCAGCTATGTGGAACAGCTGTTCGGCTACACGCCACGGTCGATCCTGGAAAAGCTGCGCGTCGCTGAAGCGCTGGAGCAGCTACCGGTAGCGCGAGCGGCGCTGGAGCAAGGCCGGCTGGGCTGGTCCGCCGTGCGCGAGCTCACGCGGGTCGCGGTGAGAGAGACGGAAGAGGTCTGGCTGGATGCGGCGCGAGGCAAGACCGTACGGCAGCTCGAACAGCTGATCGCCGGCAAGCGTCCGGGAGATGTGCCCTCTGACAAACCGGACTCGCGCGCGGTGCGCCACGTGCTGCGCTTCGAGGTGAGCGCAGAGACGTACGCGCTGTTTCGCGAGGCGCTGCTGGAGCTCCGTCGGCGGAGCTCCAGCTGTTTCGGTGACGATGCAGCACTGCTCGAGATGGCGCGCTGCATTCTCGGGGGCTCTGCGCACAAACGACGTGACGAGGGGCGCGCGAGCTACCAGATTGCGGTCAGCATCTGTCCGGAGTGCGGCAACGGGCGCCAGCCCACCAACGGACAGCTGGTCGCGATCGCGCCCGAAATCCTGGCCATGGCCGAGTGTGACGCGCAGCGCCTACCGGAGCTCGCGGGGCACGCAGCACACGAGACTCCGCAGTTCGGTGACGCTTCAGCAGCGCATCGGCCGGCTGCAGTTGGTGTTTGTCCCCACGTCGACACCACTGAACACCAGCCCGAGCACGACGATCGCTCGGGCACGCTCACCCAGCTCGGCAGCACCGGCAGTGAACGCCACCCCGCGCACGAGGCGCACGTGACTGCTTGCGCCCACGTGGGCAGCAGTGTCGATGAGCACCGGTCCACGTACGAGGGGCGTGCTCTCGTCGACACCAACATGGGCAGGACTGGCGGCGCCCCCGCTCCTGCCGGCAGGGCCAAGCAAGATATCCCGCCGGCGCTGCGCCGTGCGGTGCTGCGTCGCGATGAACGGCGCTGTCGCGTTGCCGGCTGCCGGAACGCCACCTTCCTCGATCAACATCACATCCGCCCCCGCTCCGAGGGCGGCAGCCACAGCCCGGACAACCTCGTCACCCTGTGCTCGGCCCATCACCGCGCGATCCATCGAGGGGAGCTGCGCAGCGCAGGCGATGCCAGCGACTTTCGCGTGCTGCCGGGTATTCCCGGCATGCCGGTGGACGGCGACGAGCCACCGATGGCGCCGAGCTCGCTCGATGTCTCCGCGAAGGTGGCTTCTGGATTGTGCCAGCTGGGCTTTCGCGCCGCGGACGTGCGCGCCGTGATGGCGGAACTCCGGCAGCAGAGCGAGCTCGCCTCCGCCGCGCCGCAACAATGGCTCCGGGAAGCGTTGCGCCGCCTGCATCCCGCTCCTGCGCGCCCCCGCTGAGCGAGTGGGCCGCCAGCGGATGGTTCGAAACTGCACGGCGCCCCACCAACTGGTGCGCGGGCCCCGACCGGCGCAGTTCGCCCAGCGGAGGCCGAACGGCAGCACACGGGCCGACTGGGGGCGAGAGCGTTGACCGGAACATGGGCTCCGCCCCACCTCCCGGTGCGCGAACGCCGCCAGCGGGAGCTCGAGCTGGCCCAGCGCGAACGCCGGACAGCGCCGAACCGCACCGCGCCTCCTGGCGCCAACGATGGACGGCGCCGAAAACCGCACCGCGCCTCCGGGCGCCAACGATGGACGGCACGCTGCGAAACCGCACGGCGCCCCCCCCTTGCGGGAGTTTCGACCACGCCGGTCGAACCTGGAGCCGGACGGAGTCCCGAGGACTCGGCGGCGCCGTGCGGCTGAGGTCCGGCCATCAAAATCCAGCCGCCGATGTCATCGCTCGCGGCACGCGCGGTGCCGAATCGTCTCGGCGCTCGCGGCACGTGCGGTCACGAGTCGTCTCGGCGCTCGCGTCGGGTGCCGAATCGCTCAGCGCTCACGGCACGCGCGGTCCCGAGTCGTCTCGGCTCGCGGCACGCGCGGTGCAGTGCTCACGGCACGCGCAGTCCCGAGGACGCCTCGTGAGGTGGCGGCTCGTGCGGCCCTGGCCCTCTCTCCCGCGACTCAGGACTGCGCCGGCGGGAGCTCGACGTGCAGCGTGGCGATGCCGTCGCTGGTGACCACGCGATGGCTGGGGCCGTTGGCGTCGGGGTCGGAGCTGAGGTCGATCACGAGGTCCACGCCGTCAGCGCTCTGGACCAGCGCCACGTGAGAGACGGGGGGGCCGAAGTGTTCGGTGGGCAGCGGATTGCCGTTGTTTGGCACGCCGAGCTTGGCGCCCGCGAGTTTGTACGTGAGCCGGCGGCCGGCGCGATCGAGCGCGACCGGCACCTCGCCCGTCATGCGCACGAAGATCGACGCGCCCTTGTCGGAGCGGCGGGCGAAGCCCGTGAAGAGGATTTCGACGCCGGAACGAGCCGCGGCGTGCTCGGTGGCCTGGGGGGCTTTGTGCGCGGCTCCTTGCGCCAGCGCGCGGCCCGCCGCGAGTGTTGCCGTGCCGCCCAGGAGCGCCGCCACCAGGGCCCTCTTCCACCAGTTGCCCCGTTCGCTCTTTGACATCGCGGTTTCTCCCATCACCAGCACAATCCTGTAATTTAGCCCGCTGGTGGAGCTGGCGCTACCGGCGCTCAGGGTGGAGCGGCGGGTGTCTCATCGGATGAATCAGTCGGGGCGGGAGCAGGAGGTGCTGGCTTGTCGGGCGCTCGGCTGCCGGCTGGCGGAGTGTCGGATGCCGGCGCCGGGCGTGGCACCCGCGGCGCAGGGCTGGGCGCGGGCGGCGCGCCTTCGCTCGGCGCAGCTTCGCGCGGCGCGGGCGCAGGCGCCGGCAGAGTGGCCAGCGAGACTTTGATGCGCGAGCGCGCTCCTTCGTAGAAGGCGCGCACGGCAGCGTTCAAGCGCTGGGCCACGTACCAGCGGGCGAGCAAGGGCGCCACGACCTCGTACGGTTGTGCCGAGAACGGCGTGCGCGTCGTGCGGTGTACGATGCGGAGCTCGGTATCGCTGGGTGTGAGCATGGTGGCGACCATGCGATCCAGGTACAGGCTGGCGCGCGCGCGGCGCACGAGCAGGGGCCCGAGCTCGTCTGGAGCGAGGCCTTCGGCGCTCAGCAGGTCGCGCAGCGCAGTCTCGCCCCCCAGTTGCTCGACCAGCGCCAGGCGCGCGGAGCGCATGCGCAGCTGCAGGTCCGTTCCGCTGGGCTCGGGGGTGATCTCCAGGCTCTGCAGCAGCGTCTCGGCCATGTGCCGCTCCAGCGCGGAGCGCACGTGGCGGTCCAGGTAGGGCGTGGCCGCGGACGGTGTGAAGCCGCTGTCGGTGAGCGCTTCGAGGCGCGCCTCGAACGCCAGCTCGCGCTCGAAGATGAAGCGCGGGCTCGCGACGCCGCCGGTCTCCGGCGCCGTGAAGCGCGCCACGACGCGGTCGATGGCGCGCGGCGCCGCGGGGGCGGGCGTCGCCGCAGGAGCCGCGGTCGCCGCTGCGTCCGCCGCTCGCGAGGGGCCCGCGTGCAGGAAGGTCACGGCGCTCAAACCGCAAGCCCATGCGGCGGGGCAAAGACGGGCGAGCGGTAGCTTGCGCACGAGGATTCGCGGCTCCGAGCCGGCGAGCTCAGGAGGGCAGCGTCTTCTCGGCGCCCCGCCCGTCCTCCGGCGGCGCCGACGGCGGAGCGCTGCTGGTGCGCAGGCGCGGTGGCTCGGCCCCTTCGTCCTCCGCCGCGTTGGCCTCGTGGCGTTGCGAGTAGCCGCGCGACACGCGCCGGGCCTTGACGAACTCGGCGAAGGTGAGCACGCGATCGAGGTCGCGCGCGCCCAGCGTGGTGGCCACGTCCTTCAGCTGGCGCCGCAACCACTCGGCGTTGCGCGTGCGCCTGCCTCCGAGCTGATCCTGGGAAACTGGCGGCGGCTCGGAGCTCTGGTCCTTCGGGGCCGCCGGGGCGTTCGCTACCGGGCGCGGCACGGCGCGCAAGGCGTGCGCCTCGAGCCAGGCCTCCATGAACACCTTCAGACGCTCGCTGCGAAACGCGAACCAGCGCTCGCGCTCCGTCGCGTTCACCATCAGCACGTCCTTGAACCGGCGAAATGCGCCACGGCCGTCGATCGCCAGCACCAGCTCGTCGCGCAGGTCGCCCGGATCCAGCATCTGGATGAAGCGCTCCATCCAGCGGTACTGCTCGCGTGAGCTGACCGGCTCGACGCGCACATAGGCCGCGTCAGCGGCGATGCGCGAATGCATCTGCGGGTCGGCGATGCCGTCCACCACCCGCAGCACCTCCCCCGTGCCGAGATGCAGGTAGCTATGCACTTCCGGGGCGTTGTTCTCGAAGGCATCTTCGAGCGCCTCCCAGTCGACAGGGACATCGACGATGGCTTCGGAACGGGTGCCCCCCCCGCTCTTTTCAGCTGCCATGACTGCCTTCTTCCGCACCCAGCACTGCTGGCTCCAAGACGGAGCGTGCTCGGCGCACCGCTGCCTGCCAATCGGACAGCCGTCGTTCGCGCTCGGAGTTCGTCATCTGAGGTTGAAACCGCTGCGGATGCTCCACCCAGCGCGCCGCCTGCTGGATGTCGGCGAGCACACCTGCCCCCACACCGGCGAGCATGGCCGCGCCGCGGGCGGTCGACTCGACATCGAGCGGGCGTTCGATCCCTACGTTGGACACATCGCTTTGAAACTGCATGAGAAGATTGTTCTGCGCCGCCCCTCCGTCAACTCGAATGCGGCTGATCTCGGCGCCCCCTTCTGCATTATTCTTCGCGGAGTT
>DASTRX010000017.1:0-26127 GCA_035760985.1 Polyangiaceae bacterium | reverse complement strand
TCGCGCGTGTCGCCCGCCGTGCGCCACGGATCGGGCGAGATCCGCTGCAGCAACTCCGGGCGCGGCCCGCGCCAGGGCACGGCGGCATCCTGCCCGGCATCCCAGCTGCTCTGGTCATCGAGCAGCGCGCGCCCGAGCGCGGCCACCAGGCCCTGATCGCGCCCCTCCCCGCGCCGCGCCGGCAAGCGGCCGAGAGCGATCAAGGTGTCGATGCGCTGCGCGCCGCGCGGCGAGTGCCCGAACACGTGCAGCCCGTCGCGGATCTGCGACTCCTTGAGCTCGCACAGGTAGGCATCCACCTTCACCAGCAGCTGCTCATCGCCCGCTGCAGAGGGCGCCTGATCGGCGAAGCCGAGCTCGCGCGTGAGCTCGGTCTGCCGCGCCAGGGCCAGGATCTCGCGCCGTAACACGCCGGCTCGCGGCGCGTCGAGCACCAGCGCCTGGTAGTACTCGTCAACCAGCTTCTCCAGATCGCGCAGCGGCCCGTAGCTCTCGGCGCGCGTGAGCGGCGGCACCAGATGGTCGATGATCACGGCCTGCGCGCGGCGCTTGGCCTGCGTGCCCTCGCCGGGATCGTTGACGATGAAGGGATAGAAGTGCGGCAGGGCGCCGAACAGCGCGTCGGGCCAGCAGCTGCGCCCGAGCGCCACGCTCTTGCCCGGCAGCCACTCCAGGTTGCCGTGCTTGCCCACGTGCACCACCGCGTGCGCGCCGTAGCTGCGGCGCAGCCAGGCATAGAACGCCACGTAGCCGTGCGGCGGCACCAGATCCGGATCGTGGTAGCTGGCGGCCAGATCCAGCTCGTGGCCGCGCGCCGGCTGAATGCCGAGGAACAGCTCGCCCAGCGGGACGCCGGAGACCACGAGCCGGCCGTCCCGGAAGCGGGGATCGCTCTCGACCGGGCCCCAGCGCTGCTCGATCGCCTGGCCCAGCTCGGCGGGCAAGCTCGACAGGAAGGACTGATACTCCTCGAGCGAGAGGCTCTGCAGCGCGGGCCGCGTGTCGAGCAAGTGCGGCTCGTTGGTGACCTGCGCGAGCAGTAGCGCCATCAGCCCCGCGGAGCTGTGCGGCAGCTGCCCGGTGGAGTAGCCTGCGGCGGCGAGCGCCTTCAGGATCTCCAGCACCGAGGCCGGAGTATCCAGCCCCACGCCGTTGCCGATGCGGCCGTCGCGCGCCGGATAGTTCGCGAGCACGAGCGCCACGCGCCGCTCGGCGGCGGGCGTTCGCGCCAGCTCGACCCAGCGCGCCGCCAGCTCCGCCACGAACGCCGCGCGCTCCGGCTCCAGCTGGTATTGCGTCACCTGGGCCTCGGTGCGCTGCGAGCGGCGCGCCAGCCCCTTGAAGCTCACCGCGCGCGTGATCACGCGCCCATCGATCTCCGGCAGCACCACATTCATGGCCAGATCGCGCGGCGCGAGGCCGCTCGAGCCCGCGCGCCAGTCCTCCACGTTGCCGCCGCTCACGATCACCTGCAGCACCGGCAGGCCCAGCCCGAACAGCCCCAGCTCCGACGCCGGGTCCTCCGGGCTCGCCACCGAGAACCCCGTCGTGTTCAGGATGATAGCGGCGGAGGCCTGGGCCAGCAGCTGCTCCACCGCCGCGCGGCACTCGACTTCCTTGAGCGAAGCCAGCGCGATCGGCAGCGGGTTCAGCCCCGCGTCCGCCAGCTTCGCGATCAGACCATCAAACGCCGCCAGGTTGCCGGCTTGCAGATGCGCTCGATAGAAGAGCAACGCTGCCACCGGGGCGCCCGGGCGCCAGTCCGCGCGCCAGCGCGCGAGCTCGGTCGCTCCGCAGCGCGGGTGATACAGCGCGACGCGCGGCAGCTCGCGGGCTGGCTCTGGCTCGTGCCCGCGCGCGAAGAAGCGCGCGCCCAGATAGCGCAGCAGCGCCGCCGCGTTGTCGGGCCCGCCCTCGCGCAAGTAACGCCACACGCGCTGGCACACCTCCGCGGGCGCGCTGCTCAGTCGCTCCAGCTCCGGATCCGGCGTGTCGTCGCCGGGCACGAACACCAGCTCGAGCCCGCTCTCGCGCGCGCCCTCCAGCAGCCGCTCGACCCCGTACGGCCAGTAGCTGGTGCCGCCCATCAGGGCCACCACCACCAGACGCGCATGGCGCAACACCGCGTCGAAATACAGATCGACCGAGGCGTTCGAACGCAGCGCCAGCAGACTCGCCAACCTCAAGGAGGGCGCGTCCGCCGGCAAGCCCTCCTGCGCGCCCGCCAGCAGCAGTAGATCCGTGTCTGCTGCCGACAGGATCACGACGTCGCCCGGCGTCTGGCCGAGATCGACCACGCCATCGCCGGCTGCGTACCCCCCCGGGCGCGTCGCGAGAACGTGCATTCTCTGCGCCCGGCGTCAGGCCCGGGCAGCGCCCAGCAGCGTGCGCTTCAGCTGATCGTGATCGAGGTGCGAGCCGATGAACACCAGCTCGGTCGCGGGCGACTCGCCGCTCTGCCAGGGCCGGTCGAAGTAGCTGTCGAAGCGCCGCCCGACGCCCTGCACCACCAGCCGCATGGGCTTGCCCTCCACCGCGGCGAAGCCTTTCGCGCGGTACACCTCGTGCTCGCGCACCACCGCCTCCAGCCCGCGCAGCAGCGCTGCTCGCTCCAGCACCGGCGGCCGCACCACGATCGTGTCGAACAGCTCGTGGCTGTGTTCCTTGCCCTGCTCGTGATCCTCGTCGTGGTGCGTGTGACGCTGATCGATGGCATCCTCGCTCGCGCGCTGCAGCCCCAGCACCACGTCCAGCGGCAACACCCCGCGCTCGGAGCCGATCACCTTCACGTTCGGCGGCGTCAGGCTCGCGATCTGCGCACGCACCTTGTCGAAGCCGCCGGGCCCGAGCTCGTCCACCTTGCTCACGATCACCAGATCCGCCGCGGCCAGCTGATCCTCGAACAGCTCACGCAGCGGAGCGTCGTGATCGAGCCCCGGATCCTCGCGGCGCTGCGCGTCGACCGCTGCGGGATCCTCCGCGAACTGCCCGCTCAGCACCGCCGGGCCGTCCACCAGCGCCACCACCGCGTCCACCGTGCAGTTGGCGCGGATCTCCGGCCACTGAAACGCTTGCACCAGCGGCTTCGGCAGCGCCAGCCCGCTGGTCTCGATCAGGATGTGATCGATGCGCTCGCGCCGCTCGACCAGCGTCTCCAGCACCGGCACGAACTCCTCCTGCACCGTGCAACACAGGCAGCCGTTGGCCAGCTCGTACAGCGGCGCCGGCGCCCCCGGATCCTCATCGCAGCCGATGCCGCACTGCCGCAGCAGCTCACCGTCGACCCCCACCTCACCGAACTCATTCACGATCACGGCTAGACGGCGGCCGTTGGCCTGCGTCAGCAAGTGACGGAGCAGGGTGGTCTTCCCGCTCCCGAGAAATCCGGTGACGATCGTGGTGGGCAGCTTGTTCATGGCTCGGTCATTTCTTCTGGGGGGTGTGAGCCCGCCGACGCCAGGTCGGCGGAGTGGAAATCCGCAGCCCGCGGGAAGCGGCACAGGAAATGCCCCTTCAGCGCGGGCGGCCACTGCTTGTAGGGCACGGCGCCGTCCTCGCTGGCGGCGTACAGCACGGCATAGTCCAGCAAGGCCGCGGCGCTGACGTCCGTCGGCTCCAGATTCGCGATCACGTAACCGACGCGCGTCGCCGAACGCACCGCCACGGCGCAGCTGCGCGTACACGCCCACAGACAACGCACGCTCGAAACATCCACGGGCAGCTCGGGGCTGAGCGCCTGCGCCGCGCGCAACTGCGTGCTCAACTCGGCGATCAGCCGCTCGCCGCGCGTCCGCCCGGATGCGTCGAGCTCCGCTTTGCCGCCGCACGTCTCACAGGCGACGATTTCCGCTCGCGCCCTCATGGCTGCAGGCACAGACCTCATCCGGCGCGCGCCGCCTCAGAACTCGATGCCCGCCTGGGCCTTGACGCCCGCGCGGTAGTGGTGCTTCACCATCTTCATCTCGGTCACCAGATCGGCGACCTCGATCAGCTCCTTGGTGGCCCCTCGCCCCGTCAGCACCACATGCAGGTCCGGACGCTTCTGCTGCAGGGCCTCGATCACCAGCGACTCCTCCAGCTGCCGCAACCGCAGCGCCACCAGGATCTCGTCCAGCACGACCAGACCCATGTCCGGACGCGCCATCAGCTCCCGCGACCTCTCCCAGGCCCGGGCAGCCGCGCGCCGATCCAGCTCCGCGTCCTGCGTGATCCAGTGGAACCCCTCGCCCATCCGGTGCCACTCCACCAGCTCGCCGAAGCGCGCGAACGCATCGGGCTCCGCGGTGGCGATGGCGCCCTTCACGTACTGCACCACGCCCACCTTCATCCCGTGCTGCACGGCCCGCAGCGCCATGCCGAAGGCAGCGGTGCTCTTGCCCTTACCGTTCCCGGTGAACACCGCGATCAGACCCTTTTCCTGATCCGCCGCGGCCTTACGCTCCTCGTAGCTCTGCCGGATCCTCTCCACCTTCTGCTGATAAACGTCTGCGTCGGGCTGCTCGGGATTCATGATCGGTCCTTCGGGAGCGCGTGGGGCCGGCGACTATCCCACCTCCCGCCGCCGACAGCAATCCGGCCCTCGCGTTCCAGCGGCGGCCGCAGAGTGCCCGCGGCCTCGGACTTCGCCACATTTTCGCGGCGCCCACTCCCC
Source organism: Polyangiaceae bacterium (assembly GCA_035760985.1). Classification (GTDB taxonomy): domain Bacteria; phylum Myxococcota_A; class Polyangia; order Polyangiales; family Polyangiaceae; genus SZUA-265. The sequence continues at coordinate 21,476 of DASTRX010000017.1, read as the reverse complement.
GCCCGATCCCTGCGGCTTGATTTTTGTGCCCGGGCCCGGAGGAATCCCCGCAACCCGAGGGTCCAAGGCTCGGCCCTCCACGACCCCGCGCGACCCCAGGACTGCCCGCATCCCGCTCGGATCACCGCTCGCCGCCGCGACTCGAGCGGGCCGCGAGCGCGTTGAACGTCATGCGACTGGGGGTTGCCGTGCTCGCGCACGATGAAGGCATCCCCAATCTGCTTGGAGTGCGCGCCGTCCATCTCCTCGGCGGTCACGGACGCCTCGTTCTCGAAGCGGACGGAGACGTTGATGGGAGCCGAGCCGTTCTTCTCCACGACTCCATTCCAGACGGGACTGCCGTTGACCCTGATCCGCGGTTCGTCCTTGCCGGTGATGTCCTGCTTGCGTTCGCAACGAAGTGCCTTCAGTTTCAGATGAGCCAAGTGCATTCTCCTGGAGTTGGGGAGCTGTGGTCCCGCCATTTCTGCCGTTCAACTGCGCTGCGCACGAAGCTGCGGCAACGCAGTCACTCACTCGATGCCCAGCTGAGGGGCTTTGGATCACGGGACCGTCTCGGGTCCCGCGGCGGGAGCTGTGCTCCACGGATTGACGGAGAAGATGCGACGTTGTCCTACCAGTCCGTCCATCGGGGAGCCCGGGGCTTGTCGCCACACTGGTTCCGTGCTGCACAGAATCCGTGGCGAACCTCACCATCACCGTGGACGATGAAGTCCTGAAGAGTGCACGCATTCGGGCCCTGGAGCAGGGGACCAGCGTGAACGCGATTCTGGCCGAGCATCTGAAGGTGTTCGCGGGCAAGGCTGAGTCGCAGGCGCGAGCGCTGAAGTCGCTGCTCGAGCTAGCGCACGAGAGCGCGCGCGAAGGAAAGCGCAGAGCCAAGCGACGAGCACGGCGGCGCTGGACGCGCGAGGAGCTCCATGATCGGCACTAGAACGTTCGTAGACACGAACGTCCTCACCTGTCTATTTGATGACGGCGAGCCGGAGAAGCAAGCTCTCGCCGGCGAACGGCTGCGCGCAGAGCAAGCGCAGAAAGAGCTCGTCGTCAGCACCCAGGTGCTACAGGAACTCTATGCCTCCCTGACCCAGGGGCAGCAACCCATCGCGACGCCCGACATTGCCGAGCAGGCTGTTCGCCATGCCGCCGAGTTGACGGTGGTACACATCGATGTGGTGCTGGTGCTCGAAGCGATCGCCCGCTGCCGAGAGCACTCGCTCTCCTTTTGGGACTCACTCATCGTCGGCGCGGCCTCGGCTTCGGGCTGCACCGTGCTGCTCAGCGAGGACCTCAACCACGGTCAGCTTTTTGGAAACGTACGCGTCGTCAACCCATTCCAGGAGGGCGAGCCCTGAGCTCGCGAAGACGGTGCGGGCGCGCCCGTTCTCACCGGCAGCTCTGGCGTGAAAAGCTCCGGCAGGTGCTCGGCGGCGAGTAGCAGGCTCGTTCGCGGGCCGCTGACCTCCGCCCAGATGTCGCCGTTCACAAGGGGGGGACCCGCTACGAGCGAGCCCCTATGACGTCCTCTGCGAGCGCTTCCATCTTTTTCGCGTGTGTGCTGCTCTGCGCCTGCAGCGGCCCTCACCATCGTGCTTCAGGCACTGCGGACGCCGGCGGCACGGATGCGCCGAATGTCGCCGCCCCGCAACGCCTGGACCTGCTGCTCATGGTCGACAATTCCTGGGCGATGAGCAGCAAGCAATCGCTGCTCGCCGATGCCGCCGTCCGACTCCTCGAGCAGCGCTTGGTACCGGTTCCTCTTGGATCCCAAACCCATTGGGTGCGGCTCCTTTGGAGCGATCCGGGCCGCGACGATCCGGGCCGGCGAGGATCCGGGGCTCGGCCCCGTGCGACTCCGCGCGACCCCAGGACTGCCCGCATCCGACTCAGGTCATCACTCCCGCCGCCCCGGCTCGAGCTGACACCCTCCCCGCTTGCGCCGCTGCCAGGAGCGTCACGCGGGCGCGTCATCGACGTCGAAAGCCGCGTAGCGGCGCACGGCTCGACGCAGCAACCACGTCCTCGCCGGCACGACCGGCGCCTCCCGCTCCGAGCAAGCTCGCCAGCGCCGCCGCGCGTTGGCGGCACCAAACGCCAGCTCGGCGGGACGGCTGAAACCGTCGAACCAGGGCGCGGAGGAGCATGGATCGACGAAGCCGGTGGGCAACTCCGCCTCGACCGCCGCTCGCGGCGGTCGAGGCGATCGCTGGTGCTTGCGCGCGTTGAGCAGCACATAGCGCAGGGCAAGATACGCGGCTCGCGGCGTGGTCAACGTCCGCGCGTGATAGCGATCGGCGAACACCTTCCCCTTGCGCGAGAGCTCCCCATTCACCGCGCGTGCCACCCGGATCGAAAGACCCTGCATCCCCCGCGACAGCGCCCGCCGATCCGCCACCTCCGCGATCAGATGCGCGTGATTGCTCTGCACGGAAAAGTGCACGAGCCGAAAGCCAAAGCGCTCCTGCCCCTCCGCCAGTGCGCGGCGCACCTTGCCGAAGATGGCGCCACGCAACGACGGCAAGCCCGCGACGATGCGCAACGTGACGTGCACCGGATGGTGCCGCGACAGCGCCGGACGGCGCAGGTGAGAGACGCCGGCGACGGCGCCCTTCGGCGGCCGGCCCGCACCCTTGCGGGCTCCACCCCACGTTCGAAACCGGAAAGCGAGCTGACGCCGAGCCTTCACCCAGCTAGTTTTAGCACTAATTTTCTCAGGGGCAAACGAGAAGGATCCGCCCACGCACCGCAACTCGCTCGCCATCGGGCGCAACCCGGGCGACAACGAGCGCGTGAGCGTGCATGAGCTGTTTCCAGAGACGAACAGCCTGAGCCTGGTGCGCAGCTTCGGCGCCGGCAGCTGGGGCGACAGCCGCGGTTGCACGGCGCTGGCGCTGGCCCCGGCGCAGCGCGACCGCGACGGCGACGGTTTGCTCGATGCCTGGGAGACGCGCGGCATCGACGCCGACTGCGACGGCCACATCGACCTGCCGCTGAACGCAGCGCCGTTCAACGCCGACATCAACCACAGGGATCTGTTCCTGGAGCTGGACTGGATGGCGGGCGAGGCGCCGGGCCGTCAGGGCGTCCAGGCGATGTTCCGCGCCTTCTCGCAGGCTCCGATCGACGCCGGCGCGGTCATGAACCCCGAAGGACAATACGGCATCACGCTGCACGTGGATACTGGCACGCTCAACGACCCGGCCAGCGGCGAAGGCGGCGTGATCGGAAACTGCAACAACGGTCTGGACGACGACGGCGACGGCAACCCGGATCAGCTCGACCCGGAGTGCCCGCCCGTGGCGGAGAACCTGGGCGGCGGCAATCAGATGCTGGTGCAGTCGATCTCGCGGCTCGACGCGCGCTTCTACGCCGTGCAGGCGGTCAACTTCGACCCGGTGCGGCGCCTGGCGTTCCGCCACGGCACCGTCGCGCGGCCTGCCTTCCGCGACCCCACGCTGTCCCGAGGACGGCGGCCCGCCGGGCTCCTGCTTCGACGGCATCGACAACGGCGGGGATGGCACCACCGGCGCCGGCGACAGCGACTGCAAGGGAGCTCCGGCGCTGGATGAAGGCGGCGGCGCCAACAGCTGCAGCGATACGCTCGACGACGACGGCAACGGAGCGACCGACTTCGCCGACGCCGCCTGCCAATACGGCGGCGGCTGGGCGAGACGGGCGGCAACGACTTCATCGAGGGCATCGCGCTGAAGGCCAACTGCAAGCCGAACTATCTGAGCGTCATGAACTATGACGATCAGGTCGGCATTCCGCAGGCGGCGACCTCGGCGCAGGGCACCGACTCCGACGGCAACGGCGTGAACGAGATCCTCGACGACTCACCGCCGCGCCATGACTTTGACGGCGGACTGACCGGGCTGCCGCCGTTCCGCAGCGGCGCGAACGCCGCGCTGAACGAAGGCGCGCTGCTCTAGACCGGCGTGCTCGATGCCTTCGACACCGAGGACCTGTTCATCTACTCCACGGCTCCGGCGATCACCGGCGGCGTGCCGGGCGCGGCGTTCACCGGTGAGCAAGGGGCCGCAGCGGGCACCTGCATCAACGGCACCGGCGACGACGGCGACGACGGCGACGGCCTGATCGACGGCTACAACCCGGCCGCGGCCGAAGACGGCACCGGTGTGGTCAACAGCTGCAGCAATGGCATCGATGACAACAACGACGGCGTAGCCGATCAGTTCGACCACGACTGCCGCCCGGACCTCGACTGCGGGGGGCATCGAGCTGGCCGCGCCCCTCCACCTGCCGCCGGATTGGAGCGGCGACGGCATCATCTCGCCGGTCGCGATGGCGCTCGACAGCGACCGGGAGGTTGCGCGCACCGGCGCGCCCAGCGACTGTCGCGGCAACCGTGGCTCGGGCGCCAGCCGACGGCAGGATGCGGGCGACTGGTCATCGATCGTGCTGTCGCTGCGCGGCTTCGGAGACTCCAACAACGCCCCCAACAACGTCGAGACCGTCCTCGATCCGACGCTGGAGGAGATGCGCGAGCAGCACGCCTCGCTCTTTGCCACCGACCTCGACTTCGCGCTCGATCCGGCGCGCAGGATCTATTGTGTCATGCGGATACAATCCCGGGCAACGGCTCGTCCCGTTCGAGATCCACCTGCAGGCGGACCGCTCCTTCCACGCGCCCTGGACGTGGATATTCGCCAGAGTGTCCGTGGGGTTGGGCAACCCGGACAATCACCGCGCTCCCGCGCTTCGACGGTTCAAAGCCCCCTCACGCCGCCAACTCTCGCCGCCAACCTCACGCCCCCGCCAGCACGCGGAGCCCCCCGAAGCTCGCCCAGCGCCCCGAAGCTCCGAACCGCGCCGTAAACCACAGGCCCGGCCCTATTCCATCAGCAAGGCTTCGCTCATGTTCCGCCTCCCGCGCTCCCGCGCTCTCGCTTCAGAGCCGCAAGCGCACATGTTTGGTGCGCAGCGCCTCGAGCGAGGGGTGGGAAGCGACGGCGACGGTCTCTACGGCATTCGGGCGCCCTCGGCCCGCCAGGCGCTGGGCGAAGGCGTCGACCGCTCTGCCGGACACGGGGGGCACCACGACCGTGGCCGAGAGCTTGCCCTGGCTCACCAGGCGTTGGCCGAAGGAGAATGAGCCGTCGCAACCGATGACGCGGAGCTTGGCGCCTCTGGAGGAATCGAGGCTCGCCGCGACGGCCTCGCGCGCCCCCACCGCCATGTTGTCGTTCTGGCCGATGATCACGAAGGAGGGGCGCTGGGATTTGGGAAAGCCGGCGAGCCAGCGGCGGGCGGCGGCGCGGCCGCTCTCCTGGGACCAGTCGCCGTAGAACGTCTGGCATTTCCCGCGCGCTCGTTCGAGCTCCGGCTGAATGCCCTCGGCGCGCTGGCGCGCCGACGAGGTGCCGGCAGGGCCGGAGAGGTAGATGAGTTCGTCTTCGGGTCCGCGCAGGATGTCGAGCTGGCGCCCCTGGAGGCGGCCGATCTCTTTCTGGTCCGCCGAGACGGAGTAGATGTCCACCTCGGGGAACTCGCGGCGTAAGGCGGGGATGTCGTCGAGCCAGCGTGTCAAGAAGGCCCAGTGGATTCCCGCTCGCGCCGCAGAGCGCAGGAGCGTGAGCAGCAGCTGTTCGCGTACCGGGCTCACCAGGATCAGCTCAGGGCGCGCGGAGCTCTGCGCGGAGATCGCCACCTTGAGCTGATTGATCTGGCGGTCGACGTCTTTGCCCGCCACGTGCACGTCGAGCTGGAGCGAATGGCGGCGCGCCGCCTGCTCCGCGTCCTGGAGCATCAGCTGCTGGTAGTCATTCTCCCCGTCATGGAGAAATAGGCCTACGCGCGGCGGGGCCACGGCAAGCGATACGGCCCGCCCGCGGTCGCCGGTAAGCTCAGCCGGGCACCTTCTTGCGCAGCAGGTAGGTGTCCATGATCCAGCCGTGCTCGGCGCGCGCCAGGCTGCGCACCCGCTCGATCTCGTCCTTGCACTCCGCGAGGGGCCCGGAGATCAAGATCTCCTGGTCCGTGCCCAAGTACGCGCCCCAGTAGATCTCCAGCTGCGCGGCGGGCAGGCGCCGGAACGAGCACTCTCCGTCGAGCATCACGACCACGTCGTCGGCTTCGGCCGGAAGCCCTTGCGAGAGGCGCCGCCCGGTCGTGATCTGGACCGCGCCGGCGATGCGGTTCAGCGGAATCTTGTGCCGCGCCGCCAGCACCTGCGGACTGCTGATGCCCGGGATCACGTCATATTCGAACGCAACCTGGCCGCGCGCGCGGAGCAGCTCCAGCAAGCGGAGCGTGCTGTCATAGAGCGACGGATCGCCCCACACGAGGATCGCCGCCCGCTCGTCTTCTCCCAGCTGGTGCGCGATCGCGTGCTCATACGCCAGGAGCCGCTCTTCGTGCCATTGTTCCACACCCTGCGCGTAGGACGCCGCGCGCGGATCGCGCCCGCCCTGGCGCAGCTCGATCCATCGCCACTGCTTGTTCTCCAGGTAGCGCTCGCAGATCTCCCGGCGGATGCGGCTCAGGGCCGCCTTCTCGCTGCCCTTGTCGATCGAGAACACCGCGTCCACGCCGCTCAAGGCTTCGATCGCCTCCACGGTCAGATGCTTGGGGTTGCCCGTGCCCATGCCGATCGCGGAGATCTTTCTCATCGGCTTCCGCTCACTGTGGTGCCTGCCTCTTCCATGATTGCTTCGTGGAGAACCCCCGCTATGCTGGGCGACCCCACGAATGGCAAACCCGAAATGGCAGATCGCTCGGACGCGCGGCTTTTGCCCCGGCGTCTGGGCTCCCATGCCATCGGGGGACGGCCTGCTGGTCCGCGTGCGCGCCCCGCGCGGCCGCCTGAACGCGCAGCAAATTCGCGGAGTATCGAGCGCCGCGCGGCGCTTCGGCAACGGTCTCGTCGAGCTCACCCGCCGCGGCAACCTGCAGCTGCGCGGCGCCGCGGAATCGTCCTTGCCCGACCTTCAGGCCGAGCTGCTGGGGCTGCAGCTGGCCAGTCCCACCCTCGCCGCCGAGCGCCGTCCGGCGCTGAGCCTCTGCCCCCTCGAGGGTCTGGATCCGCGCTGCCCGCCGCTGGAACCTCTGGCCGAGGCGCTCGAAGCGCTGCTCGCCGAGCCCGAGCTCACGCGCGCGCTCTCCGAGAAGTTCGCGCTGCTGTTGAGCGGCGGCAGCACGCTGTTCGATGATCTGCATTTCGATCTGCGCGTCGACGTGCTGCGGCCGGGCTGGGCCGAGCTCAGCGCCGCGGGCACGCCGCTCGGCGCCTGCGGCAGCGAAGCAGTCCCGGAGGCAGTGCGTGCGCTCTTGGTTTGGCTCGGCGCAACCGTCCCTGCGCGCGCCAGGATGAGCCAGCTGCTCGAGTTGCGCGGCAGCGCCGCGCTGGCCCGCGCGCTCGGGCTCGAGCCCTCGCCGCCCCGAGCGCGCTGGGCCAGCGACGTGCTCGGCTTTCACGCGCTCTCCGGGACCGGCGGCGGCTATTTCGGCCTCGAGCTCCCCTTCGGCTCGCTCGAGGCCAGCGACTGGGAGAGCGTCGCGGAGCTGGCCGAGCACTACGGCGACGGTGAAGTCCGGCTCTCGCCGCGGCGCGCCTTGTTGCTGCCCCGCGTACGCGAGAGCAGCGCTGCCGCTCTCGCGCAGCAGGCGCGCGCACGGCGCTTCGGGGTGGAGCGCAAGGCGCTGCGGCTCGTCGCGTGCAGCGGCTCGCCTGCTTGCGCATCGGCCCGCGGTGAGACCCGCCGCCTCGCCACGGAGCTGGCAGCTCTGATCCCTGCAGCCCTGATCCCCGCAGCCCTGATCCCCGCAGCCCCGATTCCCGCAGCCGCGAGCGGCGAGCTGACCCTGCACGTCTCCGGCTGCGAAAAGAGCTGCGCCTGGAGCGGCGCGGCGGCCATCACCGTGCTGCACGGCGCCGATGGCCCGCGCCTGGGCTTCGCGGCGAGCGTCGCGGAGACCGCGCGCAGCGCGCCGCTCGACCCGAGCGCTCTGCGCCAGCGCATCGCCGCACGCTTCGCGGCGCAGCCCTGTCGCGACACGCAGCCCTGTCGCGACGCGCAGCCCTGTCGCGACGTGCAGCCCTGTCGCGACGTGCAGCCCTGGCAGCTGGCGGAAGGGCCACGACTTTGACCGCACGGTACGAGTACGAACGGCGCCCGGAAGAGATCTACCGGCAGTCCTTCGCGATCATCCGCGCCGAGGCCGATCTGCGCCGCTTCAGCCCCGAGGAGGAGCGCGTGGTGGTGCGGCTGATCCACACCTCGGGCATGGTGGAGCTGAGCCAGGACGTGGCCTTCTCGCCCGGCTTTGCGCACGCGGCCTCGGAGGCGCTGCTGCGCGGCGCGCCGATCCTGTGCGACGCCAAGATGATCGTCAGCGGCGTCACGCGCGCGCGCCTGCCGCACGACAACGCGCTGCTCTGCAATCTGGAGGATCCGCGCGTGCCCGCGCTGGCGCGCGAGCAGCGCACCACGCGCAGCGCCGCCGCCTTCTCGCTGTTCGCGGAGCAGCTCGACGGGGCGCTGGTCGCGATCGGCAACGCGCCCACGGCGCTGTTCCGGCTGCTGGAGCTGCTGGACGAGACGCGGGCGCGTCCGGCCGCCGTGATCGGCGTGCCGGTGGGTTTCGTGGGCGCCGCGGAGTCGAAGGCCGCGCTGGAGCAAGAGCTGCGCGTGCCCTGGATGGTGGTGCGCGGCCGCAAGGGGGGCAGCGCGCTGGCCGTGGCAGCCATCAACGCGCTGGCTCTTCGAGAAGACTGAGAAGAGGACGGAAAAGCGTGAATCACGGAACCGTGTTCGGCGTCGGCGTGGGCCCCGGCGACCCAGAGCTGGTGACGCTCAAGGCCGCCCAGCTGCTCGGCAAGGCGCGCGTGGTGGCGTATTTCTCCAAGCGCGGCAACGTGAGCAACGCTTTCGCGGCCGCCGAGCGCCATCTGCATCCGGAGGCGGAGCGGCTGCCGCTGATCTACCCGTATACGGTGGAGCTCTCCGCGCGCGATCCGCGCTACATCGCAGCGCTGGAGGCGTTCTACGATGACTCGACGCGGCTGCTGCTGGAGCGCCTGGCGCGCGGGCAGGACGTGGCCGTGCTCTGTGAAGGCGATCCTCTGTTCTATGGTTCGTACTTGCATCTGCACGCGCGGCTCGCGCCGCAGCAGCGCTGCGTGGTGATCCCCGGCATCACCAGCTTCGCCGGCTGCGCCGCCAGCGCCGGGTTGCCGCTGGTCTCGACCGACAAGGTGTTCTCGATCCTGCCCGGCACGTTGCCCGAGGCAGAGCTGGAGCGGCGCCTGAGCGCGCCGGACGCGATCGCCATCATCAAGCTCGGGCGCAATTTCGCCAAGGTCCGGCGCGTGCTGGAGCGCGTCGGGCGCGCGGAGCACGCGACCTTCATCGAGCACGGCACGACGGCGCGCGAGCGCGTGCTGCCGCTGCGCGAGAAGAACGACGAGCAGGCCGTGTATTTCTCCCTGATCCTGGTGCCGCAGCTGGAGGTGGAGCGGCCGCGCGCGGCCGAGCCGCTGGCTGTCTCCTCGGGGACACCTCGAACGCCATGAGCGGCTGGCTGCGCGTGGTCGGGCTGGGGCCCGCGGGAGCGGACTGGCGCACGGGCGAGGTCGAGCGCGCGCTGGCGGAGGCCGAGCACGTCGTCGGTTATCACACGTATCTCGCCCGCGTGCCGGAGCGCCCGGGATTGACGCGGCACGCCTCGGACAACGGCGATGAGCTGGCGCGCGCGCGCCGTGCCCTGGAGCTGGCGCAGCGAGGCGTGCGCGTGGTCGTGGTCTCCGGCGGCGACGCCGGCGTGTTCGGCATGGCCGCGGCCGTGTTTGAGGCCCTGGAGCAGGGGCCGCCCAGCTGGCGCGATCTGGAGATCACGGTGCTGCCTGCCGTGACGGCGATGCTGGCGGCGGCGGCGCGCCTGGGCGCGCCGCTCGGCAATGACTTCTGCGCCATCAATCTGTCCGACAACCTCAAGCCGTGGGCGCTGATCGAGAAGCGGCTGACGCTGGCCGCGCAGGCCGACTTCGTGATCGCGCTCTACAACCCGGCCTCGCAGGCGCGGCAGGAGCAGCTGGTCCGGGCGTTCGAGATCTTGCGTCGCGAGCGCACACCGGAAGCGGTGGTGATGTTCGCGCGCGGCGTGGGCAGGCCCCACGAACAGCTGCGCATCACCACCCTCGGCGAGGCAAAGCCCGCGTGGGCGGACATGCAAACCCTGATTCTGATCGGCAACCACAGCACGCGCTGCATCGAGCGCGGGCGCGCGCGGCCCTGGGTCTACACGCCCCGGCGGCTGGATTCGAGCTCATGAAGCCGAGCGAGCCAGCCGAGCGCGCTCTGCCAGCTCGCGACCGTCGGCGCGGGCGGCAGCGCGGGCCGCGCCACCAGGACCACCGGCAAGCCCAGCGCGCGCGCCGCCTCGATCTTGGCGTACGTGGCCGCGGTGCCCGCGTTCTTGCTCACGATCACGTCCACGCGCTCACGCTCGAACAATTCCCGCTCGCCCGCCACGTCGAACGGCCCGCGCGCGGCCAGCACGCGCGCGTGCGGCAGATCGATGCTGAACTCGTCCACGGCGCGGATCAGGTAGTGATGCTGCGGCGCCGCGCGGAACGCCTCCACCTCCAGCCTGCCCACGCTCGAAAAGACTCGCCGCGGCACCGACCCCAGCGCTTGCACGGCGTGCTCCATGTCCGGGACGTCTTGCCAGCGATCGCCCGCTGCGCGGCGCCACGCGGGGCATTCCACGCGCAGCAGGGGCGTGCCGGTCTGCTCCACGGCGCGCACGGCGTGCAGCGACATCTGCGCAGCGAAGGGATGCGTGGCATCGACCAGCGCCTGGCAGCCCTCGCGCCGCAGGTACTGCACCAGCCCCTGCACGCCCCCGAACCCGCCCACGCGGCAGGGCACCTGCGGCAGTTGCAAGCTGCGCGTGCGTCCGGCAAACGAGAGCACCACCGCGTAGCGAGGATCCAGCACGAGCCGCTCGGCGAGCTGGCGCCCGTCGCTCGTTCCCCCCAAAATCACGACCCGGAAGGCCATGTCGTTCGATCCCACCGCTACACCAGAGCCCGATGACGCGCCAGACCCGATCCTGGGCGGCGCCCGACCCGACCCGACCCGAGGGTCCTGGCTGACCCTGGTCGGCATCGGCGCGGACGGAGTGGAGGGGCTCTCGCCCGCGGCGCGAGCCGCGCTCGAGCGCGCCGAGCTGGTGTTCGGCAGCGCACGCCAGCTCTCGCTGCTGCAGGGCATCGTCAGCTGTGACACGGCGTTCTGGCCCACGCGCTTCTCGCTGGGCCTGGCCCGCGTGCTCTCCCGGCGGGGCCAGCCCACGGTCGTGCTCTCCACCGGAGATCCCTTTTTCTTTGGCGTGGGCGCCACCCTCGCCCCGCACCTCACGCCGGGCGAGTTCATCTGCTACCCGGTTCCGTCCTCGCTCTCGCTGGCCGCGTCGCGGCTGGGCTGGGCCCTGCAGGATACGGAGGTAGTCAGCCTGCACGGGCGCGACCTGCGCACGATCGTGCGCTACCTGCACCCGGGCCGGCGCGTGCTCGCCCTGTCGTGGAATCAGGATACGCCGGCGGAGCTGGCGCGGCTGTTGATGGCGCGCGGCTTCGGGCCCACCAGGCTGACCGTGCTCGAGGCGCTCGGCGGCCCGGAGGAGCGCGTGCGCAGCTGCCTCGCCAGCGATTTCGACCTCTCGCGCTGCCTCGATCTGAACGTGGTCGGGCTGGACCTGGCGATCGCTCCGCACGCGATCTGGGTGCCGGTGCGCGCGAGCCTGCCGGACTCGGAGTTCGAGCACGATGGCCAGCTCACCAAGCAAGACATCCGCGCCGTCACGCTCTCCGCGCTGCGGCCCCGCCCCGGCGCGCTGCTCTGGGACGTCGGCGCCGGCTCCGGCTCGATCGGCATCGAGTGGCTGCTCAGCCATCCCGCCTGCCGCGCCGTGGCGATCGAGCAGGAGCCCGCGCGCTGCGAGCGCATCCGGCGCAACGCGCACGCGCTGGGCGTATCCCAGCTGCAGGTGGTCGAAGGCAGCGCACCGGATGCCCTGCGCAGCCTGGAGGCGCCCGACGCCGTGTTCCTGGGCGGCGGGGCCGCCGATCCCGACGTGCTCGAACAGTGCTGGAGCGCGCTCGAGCCCGGCGGGTGGCTGGTCGCCAACGCCGTCTCGCTGGAGACCGAGGCGCGCTTGCTCGCCGCCCACGCCGCGCAGGGAGGAGACTTGCGGCGCCTCTCGATCGAGAGCGCCGCGCCGCTCGGCACCATGACCGGCTGGCGCCCGGCCCTGCCGGTGATGCAATGGCGCATTCAGAAGCAATGATCGCCGCGGGCCTGGGCTGCCGCGCGGGGTGCCCGGTGGAACACGTGCTCGCGGCGCTGGAGCAGGCGCTGGCCGCGGGCGGCTGCGTGCTCGAGCAGCTGAGCGGACTGTACACCGCCCAGTTCAAGCACGCCGAGCCCGCACTGCTGCTCGCCGCCGAGCGGCTCAGCAAGCCGCTGGTGGTGCTGCCCCTGGCGGAGCTGCAGGCCCAGAGCAGCAAGGCGCTGAGCTGCTCCGCGCACAGCCTGGAGCGCTTTGGCGTCCCCTCGATCGCCGAGACCGCCGCCCTGGCGGGCGCAGCGCGCGCCGCCAGCCCGGGCGAGCCGCGCCTGATCGGCACGCGCAGCATCGCCGGCAGCGCCACCTGCGCGCTGGCGATCGACACGCGCGGCGGGGGCGGCGCGCCATGACCGTCCACTTCATTGGCGCGGGCCCGGGCGCGCCCGACCTGATCACCGTGCGCGGCCGCGACCTGGTCGCTCGCTGCCCGGTCTGCCTGTATGCCGGCTCGCTCGTGCCGCAGGAGATCGTCGCGCTGGCCCCGGCGGGCGCGCGCGTGATCGATACGGCCCCGCTCGACCTGGACGAGATCGAGGCGGAGCTCGTCCGCGCGCATGCCGCGGGCCACGACGTCGCGCGCCTGCACTCGGGCGATCTCTCCCTCTGGAGCGCGCTCGGAGAACAGCTGCGCCGCCTGCGCCGCCGCGGCATCCCTTACACGATCACGCCCGGCGTGCCCGCCTTCGCGGCCTGCGCCGCGCTGCTCGAGCAAGAGCTGACCTTGCCCGAGGTCTCGCAGTCGGTGGTGCTCACCCGCACCAGCGGGCGCGCCTCCGCCATGCCCGAGAGCGAGTCGCTGGAGGCCTTCGCCGCTTCGCGCGCGACGCTGGTCGTGCACCTGTCCGTGCACGTGCTGGCCAGCGTGGTCGAGCGCCTCTCACCGCACTACGGCCCCGATGGCCCGATCGCGGTCGTGTACCGCGCCAGCTGGCCCGATCAGCGCGTCGTGCGCGGCACGCTGAGCACGATCGTGGAGGCGGTCGCGCGAGATCCGCTGGAGCGCACCGCCACGCTGATCGTCGGCAGCGTGCTCACGGAGCAGGACTTCCGCGAGAGCGCGCTGTACAGCCGCGACTACCAGCGGCGCTTCCGGGGCCGCGAGTAAGGCATGAGCGTCGCGCGCTTGCTGATCGCCGGCGTCTCCAGCGGCGTCGGCAAGACCACGCTCACGGTCGGCCTGATCCGCGCGCTGCGCCGCCGCGGTCTGCGCGTCGCGGCGTTCAAGTGCGGCCCCGATTACCTCGACCCGACCTATCACAGCCTCGCGGCGGGGCAACCCAGCCAGAACCTCGACGGCTGGATGATGGGCAAACAGGCGGTGCTGGACACCTTCGGCGCTGCGACAGAGGACGCGGACATCGCGATCATCGAAGGCGTGATGGGCCTGTTCGACGGCGCCTCGCCCAGCAGCGAAGAGGGCTCCAGCGCCGAGATCGCCAAGTGGCTGAGCGCGCCCGTGCTGCTGGTCGCCGACGCGAGCGGCATGGCGCGCAGCATCGCCGCGCTCGCCCGAGGCTTCGCGGATTTCGACCCCGCGCTGCGCGTCGCCGGCATCGCTGCCAACCGCGCGGGCAGCGCCGGCCACCTCGAGCTGTTGCGCGCGGCGCTCGCCGGCCAGCCGCCGCTGCTCGGCGGACTCCAGAAGCGGCCCGCGCTCGCCTTCCGCGAACGCCACCTGGGGCTGCGCACGGCGGACCACCGGACCGTGCCCGAGGAGCTGCTCGAGCAGTGGGCGGACGAAGTCGCCAACGGCCTCGATCTCGATGCGTTGATCGAGATCGCGCGCTCGGCCCCTGCCCTGCCCCCGGCGCCTGCGCCCGCGGCGGCCCGCGAGCGCCGCTGCCGCATCGGCGTGGCGCTGGATGCGGCCTTCCACTTTTACTACGCCGACAACCTGCGCCGCCTGGAGCAGCTCGGCGCCGAGCTCGTCTCCTTCTCTCCGATCGCCGCGCGCGAGCTACCCGACGTGGACGGCCTCTATTTCGGTGGCGGCTACCCCGAGCTGCACGCGCGCGAGCTGGCCGAAAACCACGCCCTGCGCGCCGCCATCCGCGCCTTCGCCGAAGGCGGCGCGCCGATCTACGCCGAGTGCGGCGGCCTCATGTACCTCGTCGACTCGATCCGCACCCTCGACGGCACCAGCCACCGCATGCTCGGCTGCCTGCGCGGCGAGGCCGTGCTGCGCGAGCGCCGGGTCGCGCTCGGCTACGTCGAGGTCGAGACCCTGAGCCCGTCCCTGCTCGGCCCTGCCGGCCAGCGCTTCCGCGGTCATCAATTCCGCTACTCCGAGCTGATCGACGCCCCGCCCGGCGACAGCTACCGCCTGCAGCGCCGCCGCGGCAGCGAACCCGAGCTCGAAGGCTACCGGGCGGGGAACGTCCTCGCCTCCTACGTGCACGCCCACTGGGCCAGCAACCCCGCGCTCGCCGCGAATTTCGTGCAGGCCTGCGCCGACGCCCGCGAACACCGATCCGCGCAGCGCGGATAAAGCGCGGATAAAGGCCGGGGGGGCTCGGCGCGCTACGGCCCTCGCCGGCTTCAGAATGTGCCCGCTCAGCGGGCACATCCTGGCGAGCGCAAGGACGGGCGGAGGCGAGCCCTTCCCCGCTCTCTTCAGCCGATTCCGGCCCAGGCCGGCAGCCGACCCTCCCGAGAGCTGCGCGCTGCCGGCCTTGCTGCGCCTCCTGGAGCGCGGCCCTACCACGAGACAGCCCACGGGCGCGGAAACCGCCCGCGCGTCAAATTTGCCATCGCGTGCCTCGAAGCGGCGCAATAAGCTGGCTTGTCGAGTGCGGTAGGAGCCAGAGCATGAGCGATACGCTGCAGACGACGTCGGGGCGTGAGCTGGAGAGCGGTGGCTTTGCCATCATCGACCAGGAGGCGGGGTCGCATCATTTTCCACCCGATGAGTGGCAGATCGTGCGGCGCGTGATCCATGCCACGGCCGACTTCGAGTTTCTGGATCTGATGTGCTTCTCGCCGGGAGCGACGCGCGCGGGGGTGGAGGCGCTGGAGGCGGGCTGCCCGATCGTGGTGGACATGAGCATGATCTCCAGCGGCCCAAACTCGGAGCGGCTGACGGAGCGCGGCTGCACGGTGCACTCCTTCATCTCGGACGATGACGTGATCGCGAGCGCCCGGGCGCACAACTCCACGCGCGCCATCGAGGCGATGCGCAAGGCGCACGCGCTCGGTGTGCTGGACGGCGCGATCGCCGCCGTGGGCAACGCGCCGACGGCGCTGCTCGCGCTGCGCGATCTGGTGCGCGATCACGGCGCGCGGCCCGCGCTGGTGATCGGGGTGCCCGTGGGGTTCGTGTCCGCGGCGGAGTCGAAGGAGGCCACTCTGGGCCTGGATGTGCCGCACATCGTCGCGCGCGGACGCAAGGGCGGCAGCGTGGTGGCGGTGGCGATCCTGCAGGCGCTGCTGGCGCAAGCGAGCGCGCCGGCGCTGTAAGCCGCGCGCGGCCGCCTGAGCTCAGGCGTTCGCGCTCAGGCGTTCGGGCGCAGGCCCACGAGCAGCGCGATCGCGAACACCGCCGCGTCGCTCGCGACTTGCATCATGCGCTGGCTGAAGGGGCGCTCCAGCGAGCGATCCGGTGCCGCGAGTGGGACGCAGCGTGGAGGCCGGCGCCTCCGCGCTGAGCGCCGAGGCGAGCGGAGCCAGCGCTGCTTCCGGCTCGGGCTCCGCGTGGACCAGGCGCAGGTGCGAACCGCGGGCGCGCACGGGCCTGGCCGGGGCCCCCGGCTGGCTCGAAACGAGATACAGGCGTCGATCGCTGCTCAATGCTCGGCCCTCCCGCGCTGAAGCATACCCGGGCGCGAGTTGCACCGCCGGTCCCCCCAGGGGTGGCGCGACGGCGCAGGGCGCGCCACGTCGGCGGCGGCTGCGACCAGCAAAGCCCAGCGGCATCGTGTCGTTGATGGCCAGGATCGCTCCAGCGTGCGGGCTCACCGTCAGCACCACGACCACCCCCAGGGGTGGGCCCGGTGGTGTGAGCGCGCGCTGACCAGCCATCACCCGAGGCCCCTCCCACGCGGACGGGCCCTGCCGCCATTTTGCCTTCGACGGCCCTGTCTGCCCCTGACCCAAGCACAGGAGACAGAGACATGTCGGAAGCAATCGATCACCGTGACATCGCCCGCGAGCAGGACCTCTTTCATTTTCAGGAGGACGCGCCCGGCATGGTGTTCTGGCACGCGCGCGGGCTGGCCCTGTGCCGCGCGCTGGAGCAAGCGGCACGGGCGGTGCTGTGCGAGCAAGAGTACGCCGAGGTGCGGTCGCCACAGCTGCTGCCGCAGCCGATCTGGGAGGCCAGCGGCCACTGGCAGCACTTCGCCGAGGGCATGTTCAAGCTCCGGGAGGAGGACGGCCGCGGGCTCGCGCTGCGGCCCGTGAACTGCCCCGGCCACGCGCAGATCTATCGCAGTGCGCTGCGCTCGCACCGCGATCTGCCGCTGCGCCTGGCGGAGTTTGGCGTGGTGCACCGCAAGGAGCCGAGCGGCGCGCTGCAGGGCCTGTTCCGGCTGCGGCAGTTCCTGCAGGATGACGGCCACATCTTTTGCCGTCCGGACCAGCTGGCAGAGGAGCTGGAGCGCTTTTGCCGCTCGCTGCAGCTGCTCTATCGCGGCTTCGGCTTCGAGCAGCTGGCCGTCGGCTTGTCGCGCCGACCGCCGGAACGGCTCGGCTCGGACGCGAGCTGGGACGTCGCGGAGCGAGCGCTCGAGCAGGCCGCGCGCGGACTCGGCAGCGAGCTCTGGGACCAGCCCGGCGAGGGCGCCTTCTACGGTCCCAAGCTGGAGTTCAAGCTGCGCGATCGGTGCGGGCGCATCTGGCAGTGCGGGACGATCCAGGTCGACTTCGCCCTGCCCGAGCGTTTCGCGCTGGAATACGTGGACGCCGGCGGCCAGCGCCGCCGCCCGGCGATGTTGCACCGCGCGCTGTACGGCAGCGTCGAGCGCTTCCTCGGCATCCTGCTGGAGCACTACCAGGGGCGGCTGCCGGCCTGGCTCGCGCCCGAGCAGGCGCGCGTGTTCGCACTGGGTGCAGATCAACTCGAGCGTGCGCGCTCGCTGCTCGCGGCGTTGCGGGCGGCGGGGCTGCGCGCGAGCCTGGACGTGTCCGATGAGCGTCTGGGCAGCCGCATCGCGCGCGCTCGGCAGCTGGCCATCCCGTTCCTGCTCTGCGTCGGCGCGCGCGAGGCGCGCGCGGGCGTCGTCAGCGTGCGACACGGGGAGCAGCGCTCCGAGCTGGAGCTCGAGCGCGCCATCGCGGAGCTGGCGCAGGCCTGTGCGCCGCCGTTCCGCGCAGCGTGAGCGCCGAGGCCGCTGTGCCCCCCGCTGCTCGGCAACTCTGCCGGGGAATTTCCCGTGCCAGCGGCACTCAGTACTGTCGGAAACTCGCATCCTTTCGGAGGCGGAGGCAGAGGCAGGGGCAGGGGCAGGGCTTGGGGTAGAGCTCGGGCCAGGGCGAGAGCGTGAGTGGGGGTCGCACCACTGCCAAGCCCTTGCGCCAGTTCCTGGCGTACACCGGCTGAGCGGAGCGGAGAGCCGCGCGACGCTCGTCGGCGTTGAGACGTCGAGGGGCTCTGGCTCGGGTCTGCTCATTGTCGCAGCGTGCTCGTGCGTGTCCAGGCCAAGCCGGCTTCGCCGGTGCCTGCCTCGGAAGGCAGGCAGCCTGGACACGCCCTGCGCGCGCTGCGGCGTCGGTGGGGCCCTCGCGCCGAGGGCCACTCACACGGAGTCCATCATGACGCTCAAAATCTACGCCGTCGTCCTCGAGCTGGTTCGCAAGCTCTCACCGTATCTTCCTGCGCTCCGCGCGCGTAGCTCGGCACTCGGTGATCAGCTCGAGCGGGCCCTGGTCAGCATCCCGTTGAATCTGGCCGAAGGTGCCTACTCACGCGGCAAAAAACCGCCAAGCGCGCTACCAATCTGCTGCGGCCTCGGCGCGGGAGGCGCTGGCGTGCCTCGAAACGGCGGAAGCGCTCGGCTGGGTGCAGCCGCTCCCGCCCGAGCTCGGCGCTCTGTTTCACCGCATCATCGGCACGCTCGTCCGGCTGATTGAGCCGCGGCGTTGAGCCGGGCGGGAGCGGCGGGCTCGCTGCCAGCGGGTCCGTCGAGTTCCCCGCCATCACTCAGCGTCGAAACGGCGCCGCTCGGGCTCCACGACTCACCTCGGATGCGACCTCGATCATGGCCAGCGCCGGCTCGGGTTTGATCTTGAAGGTTACTTCTTCGGGGATTCACGCCTGAGCTCGACGCTCCGCATCGTTGACCCAGCACTCCGGCAGGTACAACGAAGTCGATCGGGGCGTACTGGCTCGCCGTCGCGATCTCCAAGCTAACCCCGATCTGGCAATTCGTGATCTTGCCCGCGGACTCCGTGTACTGCGGCTGCACCCCAACCGAATGTCTTCCTTGTTTCAGAAGGCCCGTATCGTCCACCACCCACGTCGTGACCGCTTCCTTCTCCGCCATGGCCGCAGACGGGCAAGCTGTTCGTGACCAACACCGACGCGCAGAACCTGACGCGCTTCGAGGGCCATGGCTCCAGCTCGAGCAGCAGCGTGATCGGCCATCTGCACGAGAGCCGCGTCACGGTCATCGACCCCGCCGGCGCGGACGCGGCCGCCCGCGTGCAGCCGGTCCACCTCAACAGCCACATCGACTACGCGCGCTGCTGTGACAAGGACCCCGACGAGAACTGCCCCAGATCTCCGCCGAGAACATCCAGCCCATCTGCTTTCAGCTGGGCTCGATGGCGGAAGGCGGCAGCCCCGACGGAGTCTGCTACCCTGCCGGGCTGCGCGAACGCGCGCAGCTGGAGAGCTTCATGCTGGCGTTCGACACCAACCTGAAGCCCATGGTCGGACAGCAGCTCACGCTCACGCGCGATCACCCGGAGGATGCGCGCCTCCCGGCGCTGCTGGCCGCTGCAGCCGCGGGCGACTGCGACCTCGCGCTCCGACAGCGCGGCCGCGGCTACCTGCTGATCCAGCCCAACGCCGCGCACCCCGAACAGAGCGCCCTCCTGGACCGACGCGGCCACGAGCTGCCGCTGCGCGAGCTGACGGCGCGCGGGGTGCCCGTGACGCTGACCTGCCACCCACCGGCGCCGGACCTCGCCGAGGCGCGACGCGCCGCCTTCGGACGCTGACGCGGCTCCGCACCGGGGCCCGGGACTACCCGGGCCCGGGACGCCGGCGCGCGGCGACGTGCAGACGGGAGCACGGTGCCGGGAGCACGGCGCCGGGAGCACGCTGGGAGGAGAAGAGGATGGGCCGGACCTCAGCCTGCACGCCGGAGTCCGAAACCTCGGGGCGCTTTCCGACTGGGATGGTCGGCAGGGTGCGTGGGTCCGGACGGCGACGTGCGGGATGTTGTCTGGTCGGGTCAGCGCCATGCCCACGTGGGCTCGATGTCCTCGGACTTCGCCAGCCCCGCACCAGAAAGTCGCGTTGCTAGCCATCGCCGGAGTTGTTGGTACGCGGGATTGAGCTGCGCGACAGGGCGCCAGCGGCACAGGGCTCGCTGAGCGCGCCTCGCTCCATCGCGCGCGAGACGGCGCCGCAGGGCGCTCCTGGAATCGCATGCGCCCGGTCGATTTCGCTCGACACGATCCGCGCGCTTCGAGCGCTCGCGAGCGGCGATGAGCAAAAAAGAGTGCGTTGCTCTACCGCAAAGGCAGCGAGCAAAGCGTGCGAGCATTTGCAGGGCAAGAACCTCGTCGCCGTCGCTTTGCGCAGAACTGCGCCGCGATGCGAGGCTCGAAAATCGTCATGGTAGGGTGCTGCCCAACGGGAGGGTGGCATGAGCGAATGGCAGATCGCACATGAGGCGTTGTCGCGGCTGGCGCGGGAGCGCGCCGCGGCCGACGCGCTGGAGGGGCACTGGTTGCTGCGCGCGCAGCGCGCGCAGGCGCACCTGCACATGGGCTTCGGCAATTTCGTCAGCTACGCGGAGCAGCTGTTCGGCTACACGCCGCGGTCGATCTTGGAAAAGCTGCGCGTCGCCGAAGCGCTGGAGCAACTGCCGGCGTCGCGCGCGGCGCTCGAGCAGGGCCGGCTCGGCTGGTGCGCTCTGCGCGAGCTCACGCGGGTGGCGGTGAGAGAGACGGAAGAGGCCTGGTTGCGAGCGGCACGAGGCAAGACCGTGCGCCAGCTCGAACACCTGGTCGCGGGCAAGCGCCGGGGAGATGCCCCATCAGACCGACCGGACCCGCGCGCGATGCGCCACGTGCTGCGCTTCGAAGTGACGTCGGAGATTTACGCGCTGTTTCGCGAGGCGCTGCGGGAGCTGCGCGGGCGCAGCTCCGGCTGCTGCGACGACAATGCGGCGCTGCTCGAGATGGCGCGCTGCGTTCTCGGCGGGCCTGCCCCGGGCGGCGCTGCTCTCGGCGGCGCTAGCATCAGCGGCCCTGTACCCGGAGCACGTGATGAGGGCCGATCGAGCTATCAGATTGCGATCAGCGTCTGTCCGGAGTGCGGCAGCGGGCGCCAGCTGGCCAACGGACAGCTGGTCCCTATCGCACCCGAGATCGTGGCCATGGCCGAGTGCGACGCGCAGCGTCTGCCAAAACTGGACGCGCACCCATCGCACGAGCAGCGTCCTTCCGCCGACCCCTGCTGCAACGCCGGCCGCGCTGAACAGCCCGATCGCGAGCCGCGCCCGGACGCCGACGCCCACGTGGGCAACACCGCCGACGAACACCGACACCACCACGATGCGCGCCCTGCCGACGCCCACGTGGGTCACGCTGGCACCGACCGCGCTCCTGCGCCCAAGAGCGCGCGGGCTCGACAAGACATCCCGCCGGCGCTGCGCCGCGCGGTACTGCGCCGAGATGAGCGGCGCTGCCGCGTCGCCGGCTGCCGGAACGCCACCTTCCTCGATCTGCATCACATTCGTGCCCGCTCCGAGGGCGGCCGTCACAGTGCGGACAATCTGGTCACGCTGTGCCGCTTATGCCGAACTCGGCATAACGAGCATTATGCCGAGTTCGGTTTTATGCCGCATACGGCCGCCCGGGTGCTCTGGGCTAGCTGGGAGGCATTTTCGTATGCGGCATAATCCGGGACGCTATCGGTAGACGCTTTCAGCTTC
>DASTRX010000016.1:0-43042 GCA_035760985.1 Polyangiaceae bacterium | reverse complement strand
CGCGAGCGACTCGACCCCAAGGCCCTCGCGGCCGAGTTTGGTCACCTTTCGATCCCGTCCGAACTCTTGGACACGAGCCGCCGCCCGCCCCAGCAGCAAGCTCCGCCCGACTGATTGCCTTCGCGTCACCCACGGTAGAGTGAGGCGAAGCCCGCTCCGACGCTACACGGCTCCGTGAAGCGGATACCCAGCTTCTGCTGAGTTTCGGGCTGCTCGAAGGTCTGCTTCCCATAGGCGGGGGCGAGTTCGAGCAGGCGCTGCCGGGGCCAGCTGGGCAGCAGACAGAGCAGATCGCGCAGGTACGCGAGCGGCTCGATGTCGTGCAAGCGGGCGCTGGCCAGCAGGGACACGAAGACGGTGTTCACGAGCGCTCCTTCGTCACTGCCGACGAAAAGCCAGTTTCGGCAGACGCATCATGAGGCTGGGGCCCCCCGCGCCGCGCGGGCGCTGGCGGGGGTGGGGCCCCGCGCATGCGGGGCGGGGGTCTGCCTCAGACCCCCGAGGGATCACAGCGGCAGCCAGGAGCCGTGGTCGACGGAGGTGGCTGCGCGGACGGTGAGGCCCGCGAAGATCCAGAATTCGACCTGCTCTCCGATCTTGAAGTCGGGATCGGGGATGGGGCGGCTGCGCAGCAGGGTGCGGGCGCCGAAGCCG
Source organism: Polyangiaceae bacterium (assembly GCA_035760985.1). Lineage (GTDB taxonomy): Bacteria > Myxococcota_A > Polyangia > Polyangiales > Polyangiaceae > SZUA-265. Next base: position 42,388 of record DASTRX010000016.1, on the reverse strand, counting down.
AAGCTGACGCCGTCGTCGATGCGGTAGTCGAAGGGTAGCTCGAAGCGGAGCAGCGTGGAGTCGGGCGTGATCTCTCTCGCCTGTTGTTGCTGCTGGATGACCGCAGGGTCGTCGGAAGGAAGGGCCGTGCCGTCGGCGGCGATCAGGCGGTAGCGGGTGTTCTTCAGGTTGGTGTAGAACGAGGCCAGCGGGGAGATCGTCCAGCGCTTGCCAGCCTGGAAGACTCCGGTCGCCGTCGCGCCGGAGCGCGGGGTGGAGGTGCCGAGGATGGGGTCGAAGTACCAGTCGAGCGCGGCATTGAAGTCGAGCGTGGTCATGAGCCCGGGGCCCTTGTAGACGATGGACTTGACGTCGATGTTGCCGGTGCCGCCGAGCGAGTTCTTCTTGGGCTGCGGGGGCACGGCGTCGAGCGTCCAGACGTAGGCGACGCCACCCGCCACGCCGAGCGTGGTGCGCTCGCCGAACTTGGTGTCCCAGTCGAGCTCGGGCGAGAGCACGAGGTAGCGCGCCGTGCGGCGGAACCACTGGTAGGTCACTTCCGCGGACGCGCCCGCGTGCGAGGCTTTGCCGATGGAGATGGCGAACCCGGGCTTGCCGCGCGCCTGGAAGCTGTCGGGGATCACGCTGCCCCACTGGGTGAGGCCGGTCCCCGCCGGCAGCGTGCCGTCCGCCGAGGGCGGGATGGGCACGACGTTGGTCTTGTCCAGCGTGGTCGTGTATTCGACGCCACCCTCCAGGTTCAGCGAGAGCGTGGGGCGCACCAGGTACTTGAGCCCGGTGTTCGCGGTGGTGCGCAGGATGTCCGTGACCGAGGTGGTCACTGCCGAGGCGAGCGTGGGATCGAAGACGACGCCCGCCGCCGTGTAGTCGATCTCGCCGATCGCCAGCGTGGCGGTCGTGGTCCAGGCGAGCCACTTGCCGATGTCGAGAGTGTGGTCGAGCGCGACCTGATGGAGCACCAGCGGGTGGTTGACGTGCAGCGCGTTCGGCAGGCGATAAAAGATGCGCGGGGTGTAGCTGAGCGTGAGCGTGCTGTCCGGAGTGCGGTTCCGGATGGCCAGGCCCGGCACCAGCGTGAAGGTGATCGAGTCTTCCGACGGCCCCGAGTAGTCGACGGGCGCGCGCCCGACCGCCACTTCGCTGTCGGCCCCGATCGCGCCCTCGATCACCGACGCGGAGAACGCCGCGAGCAACAGGCTAGTGGCAGCGCCGAGCATACTGGTGCGATCAGATCCTTCGACCTGGTTGTGTGCGACCCTGGGCTAGTGTCCGGGACACTGGCGGCGCGCTCACTCCACGACCACGACGTCGCTATCGTTCAGGCGGAAGCGCGCGCTGACCGCCTCCGGCGCGGCCAGATCCCGCAGGCGGAAGCGGATGCGCAGGAGGTGCGGATCGCGCCGCACGACGTAGATCGAGTCTTCGTCGGCGAACTCGGTGAGGCCGCCCGCGTTGGCGATGGCCGAGAGCAGGCTCTCGTCATACGGGAGCTCGAAGCGCCCGGGCTTCTGCACCTGGCCGAGCACCGAGACACGGATCGGGCGGCGCTTGGTCACGGTGACGGTGACCTGGGGCCGCACGAGGATGCCCGAGAGGCGGGCGGTGAGCTGCTGCGCCGCTTCCTTCGTGGTGAGGCCGTTGAGGGAGATGTTGCCGACCACCGGCTGGACGTAGCTGCCGTCAGGCCCCATCGTGAAGGCGCCGGAGAGCGCCTGCTGATCGGCGACCAGCACATAGATCTCGTCGCCAGGGCCGATGCGGAACGCCGCTGCCTTGTCATCGGTCGGCGGTAGGCGGCTGGCCCACACGAACGGCTGCGGCGGAGCGCAGCTCCCGAGCCACACGCTCAGGGCGCAGATCAGCCAATAAGCTCGAAAGAAAGCGCGACTGCCCATGCCTATCCAACCACCGTGCAATGGCGAACCGCAGGCGGGTCGCCGAGTACTCCGACGCTGCCACCGAGAGCGGCGAAAACCAACAACAAAAAAAGGGGGTCCGCGAAAGGCCCGGACAGCGGCGGCGCAGGCTTGCTTCGGCGGCAGGACGGTGTGATGTGTGAGAGATGACAGCCGCTGAACGAACCCTGATCGTCGGAGTCGATTACTCGGACTTCTGTATCCCCGCCGTCGACCAGGCGTTGCAGATCTCGGCTGGTTCCCCGTCGACCCACCTGGTGGCAGTCCTGGCTTTGCCGGAGGCGACGCCGACCCGCCTCCAGGAAGCCGAGGAGCTCACCGAGGCCTTTGTCGAACGGGCCCAGGAGAACCTGGTGCGGCTCGTCCAGAACCGCGCGCGGGCACTGGGTGCGCCCCTGCCGCGCGTCTCCGGTCGGGTCTGTTTCGGGGAGGCGGCGAAGTGCCTGCTGGCGCAGGCGCGGGATTTGAAGGCGGATCTGCTGCTGGTCGGCACGCATTCGCGCCGGGGTTTGGATCACCTGCTGATGGGCTCGGTCGCGGAAGAGGTGGTGCGCGAGGCCCCCTGCTCGGTGCTGGTGGCGCGCGCGAAGCCGCTGGGGGCGGAGCGGGGCGAAGAGGAATTTCCTCGCGAGAACCCGCTGGAAGAGCTCTCGGGCGAGAAGGCCGACGAGGGCCTGGAGCTGCTCAGCGAGCCGCACCTGGACGCGGGCCGGGTCGTGCTGCACGTGCTGGACGTGGCCAGCGGCCAGACCTTCGTGTGCTCGTTCCGCGATTTCTCCGCCGTGGCCGTCGAGCCCCTGGAAGGCAACTGGGTGCCGGCACCTTCCGCAGAAGCCCGGGCGCGCGCCGCACGCTTCGCGCTGGTGGAGGCCGGGCACAACGCGCCGCTCTTCACGCGGCTGTTCGCAGAGCTCACACGGCGTAGGCGGGAGAGCCGTTCAGACCCGGCTGAAGACCGCTGAGCCGCAGCCACAGGCGCTGCGCCGAGAACTCGCCGCTCCGGCTCTGCAGGCGCGCGTAGTCCATGTCGCAGCGCCGCAGCTCGAACTCCGAGCCGCCGCGATTCAGGCCCCAGCGCGTGGTCACCGCGCAGCGGTAGCCCGCGGTCTTCACCGCTTCCAGGACGCGCCCGTCGTAGCTGCCGTTGGGGTAGCAGAATGAGTCGACCTGGCAGCCCGCCGCCTCTTGCAGCCGCGCGCGCGACTGCACGATCTCGCGCTCGAGCTGGCGCGCCTCGAGGTCCGGGAGCAGCGGATGCGTGAGCGAATGGCTGCCGATCTCGTGCCCCTGCGCGCCGAGCTCGCGGATCTGCTGCCAGCTCATCAACCCCGCCCAGTCCGGGACCTGGTCGCCGCCGAGCGCGCGCTCCAGCGCCGCGATCGCCTGCTCGCGCCGCTCGGCGCCGAGCCGCTTGGCAGCGCCAACCCCCTGCGCCGCGAGGCTCGCGGCGTCCGAGGGCAAGAGCGCCGCGAACGAGGCGGTGCCGAGCCCGAAGGGGGCGAGCAAGGGATCGAAATCGATGTCGCGGCGCTTGCGCACCACGGCCACCGCGCGCAGCAGCGCGAAGCCGAGCTTGTCGTGCCAGGGGCAGCGCCGCTCGTCGACCAGCCCCACCGGGATGTAGAAGCTCGCCTTCAAACCCAGGCGGTCGAGCACCGGGCGCGCGTGCTCGTAGTTGTCGAGCGAGCCGTCGTCGAAGGTGATGCCGAGCACCGGGCGCGCGGCACCGGGCTCACGCTGCCAGCAGCGGTAGGCATCGATCAAGGTCGTGCAGGCGAAGTGCTGCGCGAGCTGACCGAGGATCGCTTCCAGCTGCTCGGGCGTCACGGCCAGGCCGCCGAGCGGGTACTGGCGCAGCCGATCGGCGGGCAGCACTCGGTGGAACGTGACCACGGTGAGCGCACCGCGCGCAAAGCGCCGGGGGCTGGTGGCGCCCAGCGTCGAGAGCGCCTGCGCCAGGCCATCGCGCGCATACGGCTGCACGCGCGCGCGCACCGCCGCCAGCGCGGGGCGCACCGCCACCAGCGCGGGCCGCACCGCGGCACGCGCCCGGCTGCCGGATGAGAGCTTCAACATGGTTCCGTCGCCCCATTCGCTGGAACACCCGGCGCGACCTGGCCAGGACCGTGCGACGCGCCATTGCTGACGCCGGGCGCCGTGTCGCGCGATACCACGGCCGCCTCCTTGCCCGCGCCGTTGCCCGAAGCAACACCGCCGCTGATCGGCGGGGCTGGCTTGTACTCCATCAGGCCCGAGTAGCGGCCGCGCAAGCGGTTGCTCCAGTAGGTGAGGATACCGATCGTCTCCGGGACCTTGCCGAGCATGCAGAAGGCTGCGTACAGCGCGGCGTGCGCGCGCGGGTCCTTGCGGCGGCGCCGATCGCGATAGGCACCGAAGGCGGCGCGCAAGTACGCTGCCGGCACGCCCACCGCCACCAGCCCGAAGGGAAAGAAGAACAGGCCGGAAGCGGCGAAGAACAGCGACCCGCACCAGAGCGCCGGCAAGCCGAGGCCGTAGACGAGCGCGCTCAGGGTGTGGCGAACGTTGTGGCGGCTCTCGCCGGAGCCGTGCATGGCCATGCCCTCGGCGAAGCTGTGACCGCTGCGCGTCGAGCGCGTCCACCACTGCGAGAAGCGCGTGATGGCGGCGTCGTGCAGCGTCATCTCCTCGTCGATGCGCAGCACCTTGTAGCCGGCGCCGCGGACACGCACGCACAACTCCGGCTCTTCACCCGCGATCATGCGCGGGTTGAAGCCGCCGACCTCCAGGAACACGCCGCTGCGAAACAGCACGTCGCCGCCGCATTCCTCCACTTCCCCGATCGGCCCGTTCCACTCCATGTCGGCGAGCCGATTGTAGATGGAAGCCTCCGGATGCCGCTCGCGGCGGCGGCCGCACACCGCGGCGACCTCCGGCCGCTCGTTGAAGGCGGCGCGCGCCTTGGCGATCCAGTCAGGACGAACCTCGCAGTCGCCGTCCACGAACTGCACCCAGCGCAACGTGGGAAAGGAGCGCTGCAGCTCGGCAAAACCAGCGTTCCGGCCGCGAGCCATCGTGAACGGAATGCTGGTATCCAGATTGACGACGATCACGCCCAGCGAACGCGAGAACTCCACGCTGTCATCCGTGGAGCCCGAGTCGACGTACACGATCGGCCCCGCTCCCTGCGCCAACAGCGAGCGCAGGCAACGCTTCAAACGCTCACCCTCGTTGCGGCCGATCACCACCACGCCCACCGCGTCCGGCGAGACGGCAGCAGGCGACGCGGCCGGGACGGAACCAGGCGGGGACGACGGCACGGACGACATGCGGCGCTACCTCGGCATTTCATTAGTACCGCGCCCCTGGGCCGTCGATGCTTTTCGCCAGGTCCTGAGGTATCTTCAGGTTCCAGCATGTCCGTGCCCGAGCCTTCGCAGCGCCTCTCCCCTTCTGCAGGGGTTGCCCGCACCCCAGGTCTCGAGGGGGTGCCCGGCTCCGAGAGCGGAGATCAGCTCCCGCCCTCCCAGCGCCGCGTGCACAGCCTGGAGGAGATCGATCTGCTGGGCATGCAGCTCGCGGCGTGTTCCGAAGGGCAGTTGCTCGACGCCCTGTTCGGCGCGCTCGCCCGTCAGCGCGGCGGCTGGCTGATCACGGCCAACCTCGACTTTCTACGGCGCTACAGCCGCGATGAACGGATGCAGGTTCTCTATGCCGAGGCGGATCTGCGCGTCGCCGATGGCATGCCGCTGGTCTGGGCCGCGTACCTGCAAGGCACGCCCCTGCCCGAGCGCATCGCGGGCTCCTCGCTGATCCGGCCGCTCGCGCAGCGCGCGGCCGCGGAAGGCCGTCGCATCTACTTCCTCGGCGGTGAGGGGCGTACGGCGGAGGCAGCGGCGCTGCAGCTGACGCAGGAGTTCCCCGGGCTCTCCGTGGCCGGCTTCTCCAGCCCCTGGCTTCCGACCGAGCCCGATGACGCCGCGGTCGAGCCCACGCGTCAGGCGCTGACCGAGGCGCGGCCCGACATCGTGCTGGTCGCGCTCGGTTCGCCGAAGCAGGAGTGGCTGATCAGCAAGCTGCGCCGCGCACTGCCCGCGTGCTGGTTCATCGGCGTCGGCATGAGCTTCAGCTTCACGACGGGCCATCGTTCACGGGCGCCGCTGTGGATGCAGCGCACCGGGCTGGAGTGGGTGCACAGGCTGGCGGCGGAGCCCAAGCGGCTGGGGAAGCGCTATCTGTGGCACGATGCACCGTTCGGGGTGGAGCTGCTCGGTCGCGCGCTGCTCGAGGGCCTCAAGGCGCGCCGCCGCAAGAGCTCTGGGCGAGGCGCCTCGGACGGCACGCGGCCGTGACCGACTTCGACGTCGGCATCGTCGGCGGGGGGCTCGTCGGCCTCGCCTGCGCGGCGAGGTTGGCGCGCGCAGGGCGTTCCGTGGTGCTGCTCGAGCGGCACGCGCGCGCCGGGCAAGAGACCTCGAGCCGCAACAGCGGCGTGATCCACGCCGGTCTCTACTATCCGACGGGGTCGCTCAAGGCCACGCTGTGCGTCGAGGGCCGGCGCCTGCTCTATCAGCGCTGCCGCGAACGCGGCATCGGGCACCGGCAGACCGGCAAGCTGCTCGTGGCCACCGCGCCCGAGGAGGAGCCCAAGCTCGAGTCCATCTTCGCGCGCGGCCGGGCCAATGGCGCGGGTGAGCTGCGGCACCTCTCCGGCGCGGAGATCGCGCGGCTCGAGCCGAGCGTGTCGGCGATCAGCGGCGTCTGGTCGCCGGAGAGCGGCATCGTGGACGTGCACGAGCTGATCTACAGCTACCAGAAGGAAGCGGGCGATCACGGAGCGTTGCTGGTGTTCCAGACGGAGGTCGAGGGCATCGATCGCGCGGCGGGCGGCTTCGTGCTCTCGACGGCCTCCGCGGGGGCGCGCGAGCGCGCGCAGCTTTCGTGCCGCGTGCTGGTCAACTCCGCCGGGCTGCACGCCGATCGCCTGGCGGAACGGGCCGGGCTGGACATCGACGCTCTGCGCTACCGCTATCACTGGTGCAAGGGCGACTACTTCGTGCTCGATCCCTCGCTGCGCGGCCTGGTGCGCCATCTCATCTATCCGGCACCCGTGCACGCGGGCCTCGGCATCCACATCACCTTCGACCTGGGCGGCAAGCTGACGCTCGGGCCCGACACGGAATACGTGTCGGAGCTCTCGTACCGCGTGGATGGGGACAAGCGGGCGCAGTTCGCCAGCGCGGCGCGGCGCTATCTACCGCAGCTGCGGGACGAGCAGCTGTCCGCCGATTACGCGGGGATCCGCCCCAAGCTGCAAGGCCCGGGGGATGATTTTCGCGACTTCGTGGTGGAGGACGCGGCCGCGCACGGTCTGCCCGGACTGATCAATTTGATCGGTATCGAATCTCCGGGCGTGACGGCCAGCGCAGCCGTCGCCGAGCGCGTCGAGGGCCTGTGCGCCCCTTACTTCTGAAGGTCCAGTCCGCGCTGTTGCAGCCCCCGGAGTCGCGCTAGAAGGCGGCGGTGGCTCCCCTCACCGTCTGGACGAATCACCGCTTCAGCCCCGCTCAACGAGAGCGCCTGCAGCGCGCCACGAGCGCGCGGCTGGTGTTTCACGCCGGCGGAGATGCCGCCGCAGAGCTGAGCCAGGCCGACGTGGCCTTCGGGCAGCCGCCGCTCGCGGCGGTGCTCGCGAGCGCCCGCGTGCGCTGGGTCCAGCTGTCGAGCGCCGGTTACACCAGCTATGATCAGCCGCAAGCTCGGCGCCTGTTCGCGGAGCGCGGCGCCGTGCTGACCAAGAGCTCGTTCGTCTACGCCTCGCCCTGTGCCGAGCACGTGCTGGCGTTCATGATGTGCTGGGCGCGGCGCTTGCCGTGGGCGCTGCGCACGCAGTGGGGGGACCGCAGCTGGCCGCAAGGCGAATTGCGCCAGGGCTCGGTGCTGCTGGAGAACCAGCGCGTGATCCTGTTCGGGCTCGGCTCGATCGGCGCCCGGCTGGTCGAGCTGCTGAGGCCCTTCACGCCTCATCTCACCGGAGTGCGGCGAGAGCGGCGCGGAGATGAGCCGATCCGCACCTTGAGCTTCGCTGATCCCGCGCTGCCGGCTGCGCTTGCCGAGGCCGATCACGTGGTGAACCTGTTGCCCGGCGCCGACGCGACCAAGCTCTACTTCGATGCCGCCCGCCTCTCGGGAGTGAAGCAGGGCGCCGTGTTCTACAACGTGGGCCGCGGCTCGACCGTCGATCAGCACGCTCTCGCCGCGCTGCTCGTGGGCGGCCGGCTACAGGCCGCGCTGCTCGACGTCACGGATCCGGAACCGCTGCCGCCGGACCATCCGCTCTGGAGCGCGCCGAATTGCTTCATCACTCCGCACTCCGCCGGCGGCCATCACAACGAAGGGGATCGCTTGGTCGACCACTTCATCGCGAACCTGCAGCGCTTCGAGCGCTCGGAACCGGTGCTCGACCGCGCGTTCTGAGGCCTGGTGGCGCAGCCCGCGCTTGCGCGAAAGATACCACTCCGCCGCACATCCACCCCGTTCTGCGCTAGGATGCCTTAAGCGTGGGCCGCTTCGCGCCGAAGGTCACGGGGGGAATCGATCGTGGTAACGATGGCTGCAGCGCAGGCAACGACCGACGCCGGCAAGATCTTGTTGGTGGACGATGACGAGGCGGTGAGCCGCGTCTTTGCCAAGGCGCTGCGGCGCGAGGGCTTCTCGGTGTTGCCGGCCTCCAGCGCCCTCGAAGCGCGGGAGTTGTTCCAGCGCGAGCCGATCGATCTCGTGCTCAGTGACATCAACATGCCCGGCATGACGGGCGTCGAGCTGCTGCAGAGCCTGCGGGACGAGAACCTCGATGTGCCGGTGATCCTGATGACCGGTGCTCCGGACATCGGCACCGCCACGGAGGCCGTGGCGCTCGGCGCCCTGCGCTATCTGACCAAGCCGATCGACATCGCCGAGCTGGAGAGCATCGCGCACAAGGCCGTGCGCTTGCACCGGATCGCGCGCATCAAGCGCGAGGCGCTCGCGCAGCTCGGATTCGAGGACAAGCAGATCGGGGACCTGGCGGGGCTGCACGCCGGCTTCGGGCGCTGCCTGTCCAACCTGTGGATGGCGTACCAGCCGATCGTGCTCTGGTCGGCGCACAGCGTGTTCGCCTACGAGGCCTTGCTACGCAGCCCGGAACCGACGCTGCCGGGTCCCAAGGCGGTGCTCGATGCCGCCGACCGCCTGAACCGCGTACATGAGCTCGGGCGCGCGATCCGCCGCAGGGTGGCTGCCGACATCGCGCGCTTCCCGGACAGCGCGCAGATCTTCGTCAACTTGCACCCCTTCGATCTGCTGGACAACGAGCTCGTGCTCGGCCACTGCCCGCTCACCGACCACTCGCAGCGCGTGGTGCTGGAAATCACCGAGCGAGCGACCCTCGAGGGCATGCGAGACGTGCGCGCGCGCATCGCGGCCCTGCGCGCTCTCGGCTACCGCATCGCGCTCGACGATCTGGGCGCCGGTTACGCCGGCCTCACCAGCTTCGCCCATCTGGAGCCCGACATCGTCAAGATCGACCGCTCGCTGGTGGAGAACATCGGCTCCGATCGCACCAAGCAAAAGTTGCTCGGCAGCCTGGCACAGCTATGCGGGCAGCTCGACATGCGCGTGATCTGCGAGGGCATCGAGACGCGCGAGGAACGCGACACCCTGCTCACGCTGGATTGCGATCTGCTGCAGGGTTACCTGTTTGCCAAGCCGGCGCGGCTGCCCACGCCACCGATTACCTGGTAGCTACTTGGTGGCGCTCACGCCCGCGGCGCGCTGCGCGCAGCTGGGCCCGAAGACGAAAAAGGGGCGGCGTGAGCCGCCCCTCCTGGCAGGAAATCCCGTCTCGACCGGATCAGCTGAGTCGATCAGGATCAGTTGCCAGCGTCCGCACCGGCGTCGGGCATGGCTGTCGAGCCCGCCGCGCCGCCGCCCGCGCTGCCACCCTGGCCGCCGCTCCCGCTGCCGGCCTGGCCCGCGCCCGCGCCGCCACCAGCACCTGCGCCACCACCGGCACCTGCGCCACCTCCAGCACCTGCCGCGCCCGCGGTCGGGCCCGCTGCGCCGCCGAGGGGCGGGGGCTCGTCGCCTTCTTTCACGCAAGCGGCGAACGCCAGCGCAACCGCGCTGACAGCGATCAGCACAAACCCGGGACTAACTCTGGTCACTCGTTTCATCTATCGCACCCTAAGGTTATGGAGAGGGCTCTCGAGCCAGGCGCAGCATAGACACATTCCGTACTCGTGACAAAGCCTCACTCGCGGCGCGGGCGAGCGAGATCGAGATAACGCCGCGCATCACGCAGCGAGGTATCACACATGTGCTGCAGGCCGTTCTCAGCGTTGCGAGACCGCACGCGCGTGAGACACGAGGCAGTGCGCCACGCCTCACCGGCACCGGCGCTCGTCCACGCGCCAAATACAGCTGCGCGAAATCCAGCGCGCACGGCAGGCGCTGGCCTCGGGTGCGCGAAGTCGCTCGCGGGCCCGCGGGCCAAGCGGCGCACGCACCCGCGGATCGAGCGAGCGAGCTGTGGTACGGGGGGCGCGCCAACGCCGGCGCCCGCATGAAAATCGCCTACGTCTTCGACCGCCCCCTGCCTGCACGGGAAACGGACTCCGAGCAAGCGCTGCAGACGCTCGCCGCGTTCGCACGCCGCGGCGCCGAGGTGCGACTGGTCTTGCCAGCGCAACGGCAGCCACGGAGCGCGAGCGAGCTGGCGCGGCACTATGGAGTGCAGGGCGACTTCGAGCTGGTCACGGCGCCCACTCCCTTCAAGCGCTGGTCGACGCCTCGCAAGTGGTGGCACGCCACGCACGCGCTGCGCCTGCCCGCCGTCACCTCCGCGGACGTGGTGTACACCCGCAACTTCCCGACGCTGTTCCTGCTGGCGCGCGGTCGACAGCCCTTCGCCTACGAGACCTATCGGCCCTGGCCCGATCAATATCCCGTGCTGCGCCCGCCCTTCCGCGCCGCGCTGCGCAGCCCCGCGTTCCTGGGCGCGGTGCTGCACTCGCACCTGGCGAGCCAGGCGTACGCCGCGCTCGGCGTCGAGCCCGAGCGCCTGCTCGTGGCACACAACGGCCACGATCCGGCGCGCTTCCGCGACCCGCCGAGCCGCGCCGAGCTGCGCGCTCAGCTGGGGCTGCCCGCGGAGCGACCGCTCGTCGTCTACACGGGCCACATCAACCTGACGAAGGGGCTCGACACCGTGTTCCGGCTGGCACGCGGCCTGCCGCACGCGCTGTTCCTGCTCGTCGGCTCCGAAGGCCGCGGCCTAGTGGAGACGCTGGCGCGTCAGCAGCCCAACATCCAGCTCGTGCCCTGGCAGCCCTTCGAGATGGTCACGCGCTATCTGCTGGCGGCAGACGTGCTGTTGCAGCCCCCGAGCCAGGTGCCGCTGCGCCTGATCGGAAATACCGTGCTGCCGATGAAGATCTTCCTGTACCTCGCCGCGGGGCGGCCGATCGTGGCGCCGGATCTGCCGGATCTCCGCGAGGTGCTGCAGCACGATCAGAACGCGCTGCTGGTCCCGACCGGTGACCAGGCGGCGGCCACCCAGGCCGTGGCCCGAGTCCTGGAGGATGCCGCGCTGGCGCGCCGCCTCGCGGCCGCCGCCCAGCAGACCGCGGCGGGGCTGACCTGGGACGCGCGCGCGGCGCGCATCCTGGAGTTTCTGGAACAGCGCCGGAAAAGTGCACCCTGACGCGCGCGGCGGGCCCGCGATCTCCGAGTGCGCTGCGCCCAATGAGCGGAGCGCACTGGGCGAGCGCGGGCGTTCGGAGTACGACGAGCGCGGTGATCGGAGCGAAGGCATGGAGCTGGGGCTAAAAGGTAAAGTTGCCGTGATCAGCGGCGGCAGTGTGGGCATCGGTCTGGCGGTGGCGGAGGCCCTGGCGGAAGAGGGCGTGCAGCTGGTGCTGTGCGCGCGCAACGAGCCGCGCGTGAAGGAATGCGCAGCGGCGATCGAGGGCCGCTACGGCGTGCGCGCGATCGGCATCGGCGCCGACGTGGCGCAAGCGAGCGGCGTGCAGTCGGTGCTGGCGCGGACCGCCGAGGTCTTCGACGGCGCGGACATCCTGATCAACAACGCCGGCACGGGCAGCAACGAGACCATCCAGGAAGCGCCCGACGAGAAGTGGCAGTACTACTGGGACCTGCACACCATGGCGGCGGTGCGGCTCTCGCGCGGCTTGATCCCGCTGATGAAGAAGCGCGGCGGCGGCGTGATCATCAACAACGCCTCGATCTGCGCCAAGCAGCCGCTCGGCTACGAGCCAATCTACAATGTGACCAAGGCGGCGCTGATGATGTTCTCCAAGTGCCTCTCCAACGAGGTGATCACGGACAACATCCGCGTCAACTGCGTGAACCCAGGCCTGGTGCTCACCCCCGATTGGAAGAAGACGGCGCGCGAGCTGACGGCCTCGTCCGGAGGGGACTGGCAGGGCTACCTCGACGACATCGCCAAGAAGAACGCGCCCATCGGGCGCTTCGCCAGCCCGGAAGAGCTGGCCAAGTTCTTCGTGTTCCTGTGCTCGCCGTGCTCCAGTTACTGCGTCGGCTCCACGTTCTACGTCGACGGCGGCTGGCTCAACGGCTTGGCCTGAGACCATTCCACGGTGACTTCCCCCACTCCGAGCTGCAAGGAGAGACGACCATGAAGCGCGCGACCATGACGGCCCCGGGCCAGATTCAGATCGACGAGACGGCAGCCCCCACGCCCGGTCCGGGCCAGGTGCTGCTGCGCATCCAGCGCATCGGGGTGTGCGGCTCCGACATCCACGTGTTCCACGGCAAGCACCCCTACACGAGCTATCCCGTGGTGCAGGGCCACGAGTTCTCGGCGCTGGTGGAGGCCGTGGGCCCCGGCGTGCAAGGCATCGAGGTCGGCAACAAGGTGACGGCGATGCCGCAGATCGTGTGCGGCAAGTGCGGTCCGTGCCTGCGCGGGGACGAGCACATCTGTGACGCGCTGCGCGTGCAGGGCTTTCAAGCACCAGGCTGTGCGCAGGAGCTGTGGGTCACGGCCGCCGACAAGATCGTGAAGCTGCCGGACCATTTCAGCTTCGAGCAGGGCGCGCTGGTCGAGCCGATCAGCGTCGCGGTGCACGCCATCGCGCGCGCGGGCAAGCTCACCGGGCGGCGCGCGGTGGTGCTCGGAGCTGGCCCGATCGGCAACCTCGTGGCTCAGGCGGCGCGCGCCGCGGGCGCCCGCGTGCTGATCACGGATCTGAGCGAGCACCGCCTGGAGATCGCGCGCCGCTGTGGGCTCAGCGAGACCTCCAACCCCGCGCGCGAGGATCTGAAGACGGCGGCGCAGCGCGTGTTCGGGCCCGAGGGCTTCGATCTGGCCTTCGAGTGCGTGGGCGTGGAGGCGACGCTGGACGCTGCCGTCTCCAACCTGGCCAAGGGTGGCACGCTGATCGTCGTGGGCGTGTTCGGCGACAAGCCGCGTGTCGATCTCGGGCTCGTGCAGGACCGCGAACTGCGCATCTCCGGCACGCTGATGTATCAGCGCCCCGACTACGAGCAGGCCGTCGCCTGGATCGACTCGGGCGACATCGTGACCGAGCCGCTGATGAGCGAGCACTTCGCCTTCGGCGATTACCTGCAAGCGTATCGCTATATCGACCAGAAGCGCGACCAGACGATGAAGGTGTTCATCGACGTCGCGTGAGCCGCAGGCGGCGAAACCCCGGCTCGCCGAGGCGGGCCTAAAACCCGCTGTTGGGCTCCTTGAGGAACTCGACCTCCTGGGGGGTGCTGCGGCGCCCCAGGATGGCGTTGCGGTGCGGATAGCGGCCGAAGCGATCGATCACCGCCTTGTGCCGCAGCTCGAAATCGTACTGCTGCTCGCCCGCCTTGGAGAACACGCGCACCGCCTCCTTGTGAATCAGGGCTGATTCACTGTGCATGTACGGCATGTACAAAAAGTTGCGCTGCGAGAGCGTGAGCGCGTCATCCACACCGCGGGCCACCGCCTCCTGAGCCAGCGCGAGCGCCAGCGGGTCGCAAGCGAACGCCTGGGGACGGTTGCGGTAGATGTTCCGAGAGAACTGATCCAGGACGAGAATTTCGGCCAAGCGGCCTTCGTTCGTTGCTCGCCAGTGAAACAGCTCCACGCGGGACGCCGCCGCGTGCAGACTGCCGAAACGCTCAGCAATTTTGCGATCGAGCTCGCCGTCCTTCTTCCACCACTGAGCGGGCTTGAGCTCCGAGAACCAAAACTGAAGCACCTCTTCCGGGGTGCGTTCCGGCGTGCGGGGTGTGCCCGCACCAGCCTGCTGCGTCGCGATCGTCATACCTGGGAGTTCACCGTCACATTAGTACGGCGCACGTGACTACGCGATGGATTTCGCTCGACTCCATTTCCAGCGCGAGACAGCCACAGCAGAGGCAGGTAGGCTCGCCGCGTCATGCAAAGCTCTACACAAAGCGACCGTAGCCAAGGCGAATGTGAGATCCTGCAGCCGCGTTTCAGCTCCCTGCTGCTCGGCAACTGCCGCCTGGAGAAGCTCTATACCGGTACGCGCTGGGCGGAAGGGCCCTGCTACTTCGCCGATGGCAACTACCTGATCTGGAGCGACATCCCCAACAATCGCATGCTCCGCTGGACGGAGTGGCTGGGCGTCGAGGTGTTCCGGAACCCGGCGAACTGCTCGAACGGGAACACTCGTGATCGCGAGGGGCGGCTCGTCACCTGCGAGCACCTCACCCGGCGGGTCACCCGGACCGAGTATGACGGCTCGATCACGGTGCTCGCCGACCGCTATGAAGGAAGGCGACTCAATTCGCCCAACGACGTGGTCGTGAAGAGCGACGGCAGCATCTGGTTCACGGATCCGCCGTACGGCATCCTCAGCGACTACGAAGGCAAGAAGTCGCCCAGCGAGCTCGGAGGCAACTACGTGTTTCGCCTCGACCCGAGCGGCGCCCTGAGCGTCGTGGCGGATGACTTCGACAAGCCGAACGGCATCGCGTTCACGCCGGACGAGCGCCAGCTGTTCGTGGCCGACTCGGGCCGGCCCCACCACATGCGCGTCTTCGACGTGAAGGACGGCAAGACGCTCGCCAACAGCCGCGTCTTCGCCGAGTGCGACGCGGGCATCTTCGATGGTTTCCGGTTCGATAGCGACGGCAATCTGTGGGCCAGCACCCGCGCCGGCATCAACGTGTACGCCCCCGAGGGCGAAATGTTGGGCAAGATCCGCGTGCCCGAAGCGGTCGCCAACCTGACTTTCGGCGGGCCGAAGCGGAACCGGCTGTTCATCACCGCCACGACCTCGCTGTACTCGCTGTTCGTGAACGCGAACGGCGTGCAGCGTCCCTGAGCGCGACCCCGCGAATTTGGCAGGCAACGGCCGCTGCGGTCGGACGATACAGTGCCGGTATGCACGACCTGTCCAGCCTTCGAGTCGTGTTCGCCGCCGGCCTGGTGCTGGCGGCAAGCTCGGCCTCCCCTGACCTGCTCGCTGCCGAGGGCTCGCCGGCTCCTCCGGCGAGCGCGGCGCCCCTGGATCACCCGGCGTCCGTGCTCGACCGCTATGCGCGGGACGCCCGCGATGCACGCGTCAGCAACGGCTGGTGGTCGCTGGGCGGAGGGGCCGCGCTGGTGGCCTCGGGGTTGATCTCTGTCTACGGCCAGGACGACAGCTGGGGCCATTTCGTCTGGATCGCGGGCGGCGTGTCGATGCTGGGTGGCTTGATGCAGCTGTTCATTCCCAGCGACCTCGAGCGGCTCGAGCGCGAGTCCGGCGGGCGCGCGCCGGGCTACTCGCCAGGCGCGCTGGATGCGGCGTGGAAGGCCAAGGCCGATGAGGCGCGCACGCTGCGCCACGTGGCGGGCATCGCCGATCTGAGCGCGGGCGCGCTCGGTATCACGGCGGGCTCGCTGTTGGCGGCCGGGGTCGGTGACTTGAACCATAGCGACCGGCTGGGCTGGAGTGTCGGCTCCTTCGTCGCGGGCGGGCTGCTCACGCTGGGCGGCGTCGTCACGCTGCTGGTGCCTTCGAGCACGGAGAAGGGCTATCAGATCGCCTTTCCGGCTTCCGCCGTGCGGATGGACGTCGCGCTGGCGCCGGCACCCGGCGGGGGCACGTTGCAGCTCAGCGGCAGCTTTTGAGGCTCCGGCTGCCCTTTGCTCGGCGCCAGCCGCCCATGATAGGACCGGGGGCATGGAATATCGGGCTCTGGGTCGCACGGGTGTTCAGGTTTCGCGGCTCTGCTTCGGCACCATGTCCTTCGGTGGCGACGCGGATGAGGCCACGTCCCGCAGCATGTTTCTGCGCTGCCGCGAGGCAGGCATCAACTTCTTCGACTGCGCCGACGTGTACGCGGGCGGCAAATCGGAGGCGCTGCTCGGCAAGTTCATGGCGGGCTCGCGCGACGAGCTCGTGATCGCCACCAAGGCCCATTTCGGCACGGGCCCGGCGCCGACCGCGCGCGGCTCGAACCGCTATCACCTGGTGCGCGCGGTGGAGGCCAGCTTGAAGCGCCTCAACACCGATCGCATCGACATCCTGTACCTACACCACTTCGACACGGCCACCGCGCTCGACGACTCGCTCAAGTCGCTGGAGCTGCTGGTCACGCAGGGCAAGATCCTCTACCCCGCCGCCAGCAACTTCTCCGCCTGGCAGACCATGCGCGCCCTCGGCATCGCCGAGCGGAACGGCTGGGCGCCGCTCGCTTGCTTGCAGCCGATGTACAACCTGGCCAAGCGCCAGGCGGAGGTCGAGATCCTGCCCATGGCGATCGAGATGGGCCTCGGGGTGTGCAGCTACAGCCCGCTCGCCGGCGGCTTGCTCACCGGCAAGTACCTGAACAAGGGCGCGCAGGGTCGCCTCGAGACGAACGCCATGTACAAGCTGCGTTACGGCGAGAGCGTCAACCAGCAGATCGCGCTCGGTTTGAGCGCGCTGGCTCGCGAGATCGGCCACCATCCGGCCAGCGTCGCCGTCGCCTGGGTGGCGACCCATCCGGGTATCACGGCCCCGATCCTGGGGGCGCGCAACCTCGAACAGCTCGAGCCCTCGCTGAAGGCGCTCGACGTGGGCATGACCGCGGAGCTCCGCGAGCGCGTGAGCCAGCTCTCACCCAGCCCACCGCCCGCCAACGACCGCAGCGAAGAAAAGCGCTGAGCGCGGGGCGCCGCGCAGAGTCCCGAGGTGGCGCCTGCGACGTGAAGCGGAGGCCCGGCACAAACCCACTCGAAGCCGCTTCGGGTGGGCTCGGCGCCGCGCGGCGCTGGGGCCCGCCAGGATGTGCCCGCCTCACTTGCGCCCGTAGCGGTACCAGAGCGTGGCCAGCTCGCTACCGGCTTTCAGCGCAGCGCTGGGCTCGAGCTTCGACCCCGACACGTCGCGCCAGCGGCGCAGCGGGTACTCCATGGCGGAGCGCGCCAGCGGCGCGACGGTGCCATCGCGGGCGAGCTTCGCGAGGCGCGCCAGCACCTCCACGTCGAAAGTCCAGCTGACATGGAACGGCTCCGCGAAGATCTCGCGCACCGCGGGCGTGTTGCGAAACAGCTTGGCGCCGCACTGCGTGTCGTACACGTTCAAGTCCAGGAGCACGCTGGCCACGCTGGCGAAGATGCGGCCGAGATAGTGCCGCGTGGGCGTACGCACCACATCGCGCCCGAGCAAGCCCACGCGCGACCCCAGCACGGCGTGCAACTCCGGCCGTTCCTCGAGCAGCGCGCGCATCGGGGCCAGCTCCTCCAGCGGCGTGGCCAGGTCCGCGTCAAAGTAAGCCACCACGGCCGGCGCACGCTCGAAGGCCGCCTGCAGCCCGCGCCGGACCGCCTCTGCCTTGCCCGAGTTCTGCGCCAGCCCGAGCGCCTGGATCTGCGCCGGCAGCTGCTGGCTCGCGCGCTCCAAGATAGCGCGCGTGGCATCCGTCGACCCGTCGTCCACGAGCAAGAACGACAGGCTGGGATCGGCCTGCGCCGCGCTGACAAAGCGCTGCGCGTTGAAGCGCTCCGCCTCGTTGTAGCAGGGGACGACTACGATGATGTTTTGCACGTCAACCAAACCGTGAGCCCGGGCACCCTCAGACCGCGCTGGCTGGCGGCCAGACACAGGCGATTATCGAGCACCAACCCGGCGTGAAGCAATTGCGTGACGAAGGCGCCCTGCCGCCACCCGCCGATGCCCTGCTCGGACACGCTGCCGGCCTTCGCCAGCAGCCGCTCACGCAGCGCCTGGGCAGCTCGCGGCAAGAGCAGAGAAGCGAACAGATAGCCCGAGTCCAGCACCTCGAACCCGGCGCTGCGCGCCTCGGCGATCAGCTGCGCGCGCGAATAGCGCCGGAAGTGCTTCAGAGCCCGATCGTGCTCGGTATAGAGACGCTGGAACGCCGGCACCGTGATCAGCACCCGCCCGCCGGGAGCGAGCCGCTCCCGCCTCAGCTGAGAGAGCAGCGCCACGGGATCCTCGACATGCTCGATCACGTCCAGCAGCAGGATCAACTCGGCGCGGTAGGCCGGGTCCGTCAGCTCGCGCACGAACTCCACGCCGGGCCTGCTCAGCTCCCGCGCCAGACCCTCGCTCAAGTGAATGTCCTGCGCGATCGACTGCTGAAAGCCGAGCGCCGAGTGCAGGGCATGGATCAGGTAACCGTCCCCTGCCCCCACATCGAGCACCCGCGGCGCTCGCAGCCCGAGCCCGCTCACGATCTGCCGGATCGCCTGCACCCGCGCCGTCTCCCACGGGTGGCGGCGCGCGGCGGAGTCCGTTCGTTCGCTCAGGTCCATCGCGGATTCCTAGCCCGCATTCGCGATAGACCCAAGCGCAGATCGCGTCTTCCGGTAGACTCGATCTGCGCTGATCGGGGCGCCCCAAGCTGGGCATCGGCATCGACCTTCGGTAAGCCGGGAAGTCTGGGCAAGACTTGAAATGTGTTGCGGCTCGATCAGAACCAATCGAAACCTCCCCCGAAATTGGCTAGACGGTGCCGAACGAGCCGATGACGGCCAGTCCTGCAAGTAGGTGGCCTGGGTCTGAAGCGGGCCGGCGCTTCGCCAGGCTCGGACGAGCCCTGCTGTCGTGGCAACGCGCATGGATGCCGGCAAAGCTCGTGGCGGCTTGGGCCGTTAGCCGATGCTTTGCCATGGCGGTCGCTGTGGCTGCCTCGGAGCAGATGCCCAATCCGCGTGCTCATCTCGGCTTCAACGGACTGCTCACTCGACTGACGGAGACGCTTGCGCGCTGGGATGGCGGCTGGTACCGCAGCATCGTCGAGCACGGGTATGCCGACCCCAGCGGCCACGCCTCGCCAAGTGTGGCCTTCTTTCCCGGCTTTCCGATGCTGGTGCGCGGGCTTTCCCAGCTCTCTGGAGTCCCGGACCTGATCGTTGCACCGTGCCTCTCGAACCTGTGCGCGCTGCTCGCCGCACTGCTGTTCTTTCAGCTAATCGCGAGTGAGCGGGATGAGACCAGCGGCTATTTTGCCGCTCTGTTTCTGCTGTTCGCCCCTTGCTCCATTCATCTGAGCGCGTACTACACGGAGTCGCTGTTTCTCCTGCTCAGTATCGGCGCCTACTGGGCGGCTTCGCGAGAGCGCTGGCTCGTGGTGGCTGTGCTAGGGGCGTTCGCGAGCGCCACGCGCGCCACCGGGTTTCTACTCAGCCTGGCGCTGTTCCTGAACTACTGGCAACAGCGAGGTCTGGGGCGCCCGCTTCGAGACGCGCTCTGGCCCAACCTGGCGATCGCGCTCACGGGGGTGGGGGCGCTGGGGTACGCGCTCTATCTTCACCTCACGTTCGGCAGTCTGAGCGTGTACTTCCGTGCGCAGGCAACGGAATGGCCGCGGCGCTTTGGCGCCGGCACCTTCTTTCGCATGCTCGGCGATGTCGATGCGCTCGTTCACTCTTCCGTCGAGACGCTGCTGCAGGGCTTTCTCCCTTCGATGGTGGCGCTGATCGGCGGCATCTGGCTCCTGCATCGCCGCCGGCTCGGCGACGCCGCGCTGGTGCTCGGCAGCCTGTACCTGGCGCTCGGCGGCGGCACGTTTGAAAGCACCCAGCGTTATCTGCTGTCACTGTTTCCGCTGTATGTACTGCCGGCGACCTGGCGCGGCATCGAGCTTCGCGCGATCCTGCTCGCCGCATCCGCGGTGTTGATGGGGTATTGGTCCGCCTTGTTCGGTGGGGGTTGGCACTTCACGTGAGAGCCGACGTGAAACCAGGCTTTCCTCAGAGGCCACGCTGGCAGCGTAGCGTAGCGCTCTTGCGTTGGCTCGGACGCGGGCTGATGATCGCCCTGGCCGTATACGCGTTCGCCATCGCCTTCGTGCAACAACGAAATCATATCTACCCGGCAGCGGGGCCCCGCGCCCCCGAAGACACTCGCCCCAAGGAGATGCCGCTCGGCACTTTCCTGGCCAGCGACCGACCGCCGCTCAGCGACATGCTCGGCCACGGCTGGTACGGCGTCGAAACCGGTTCGGGACGCTGGTCCGCGGGCCTCAGCTCTGAACTCACCCTGCCCGAACAGGACGTCGGAGTGGAGCTCGAGCTGCGACTGCGCTTGCTCGCCGCTGGCGACGGAGAACACGCGACGAATCCGACCCGTATCGTACTGCACGGGCGCGAGCTCGCTGAGCTCGACGTCGCCGTCAACGTGGTCTCTGACTACGTCGTGCGCGTGCCGGCAGCCGCTCACCAGGGCTATCCCATTCTGCTCGTGCTCGACTACTCCTTCGCCGTGCAGCCGAGCCCGCAAGATTCGCGCAACATCGCGATCCGGCTCGAGGGGCTCGAGCTGCGTCGGGTGAACGACGACTGAGCCGCCGCTGCGCAGCAATCGAGCTCCTGTCCCACCAAGCCAGGTGTATGTGTGGGTGGCAGAATGTACCGCCATCGCGCGGCACGTGACGTCACGGTCTGGCCCGCCGCGATGGAGCTCGCCAGGCTGCTGGGCCGCGCCATTCAGGCTGCATTTGGAGTTGTTTCGACAGGCGGGCCCTGCGAAAAAACTGCTTCCAGCAAGCGATGATATCGACTGCCGCAAGGGACTCCGAAGCTGTCAGCAGTGCGGTGCCTTCACGAACGGACGCGATCTGGTGGCCGCTGATCGGGTTCGTCGTGTTCGCCGCGAGCGCGCTGCGGCTGTGGCTGGCGGTGACGGATCACAGCATCTACTGGCCTGACGAGATCTACCAGAGCCTCGAGCAGGCGCACCGCCTCGCCTTCGGCAACGGCTTCATTCCCTGGGAGTTCCGCGACGGAGCGCGCAGCTGGCTCCTGCCCGGACTGATCGCGGGCGTGTGGCGCGTGGCGGCAGCGCTTGGCGTGCACTCCTCGCTGACGCTCGTCGAGCTCGCTCGCGGCCTCACCGTGCTCGGCAGCGCGGCCTCGCTCTGGCTCAGTGCTCGGCTCTGTGCGCGGCTTTCGAGCCCGCGCGCCGGCTTCATCGCGGTTCTGGTGCTCGCCGTGCTGCCCGCGTCCGTCGTGTTCGGCTATCGCACGCTCTCGGAGAGCCTGAGCGCGCCGCTGGTCGTGCTGGCGGCGCTGGCCCTGCTCGACGGCATTCCGCGCCGCACCTGCGCGGCCGCCGTGTGCATCGCGCTCGCCACCTTGCTGCGCTACCAGAACGCGCTCTTCGGGTTGGTGTTCTTGCTCTGGCTCGGAGGGGAGCGCCGGCGCCGAGACGTGATCCTGTACTTCGCAACCGGCGTCGCGACGCTGCTGGCCGGTGGCTTGCTGGACTGGGCGACCTGGGGCCGTCCCTTCCACTCGCTGATCGCGTATGTCGACTTCAACCTGTTGCGGGGTGGAGCCTCCACCTTCGGAGTCGAGCCCTTCTGGTATTACGCCAAGACGCTGTGGGATGGCACGGGCCCCGCAGTCCTGATCTTCGGCGCGCTCGCCGTGCTGGGCGGCATGCGCATCCCGGGCCTGGGCATGGCGGTGCTCTCGTCCCTGCTCGCGCACTCCGTGATCCCACACAAGGAGCTGCGCTTCATCGTGCCGGCGCTGCCGCTCGCCTGCGTGCTGGTGGGGCTGGGCGCGGACTATCTGTTGCACCGCGCCGGCCGCTATGCGCGCTGGTGCTGGGTGGGGCTGGGCGCCTCCACGCTGGCCACGGCGCTGGCGCTGCCGCACCTCGACTACCGGCACATGGGGCAGTACCTGGATACGCCACGCGGGTCGCGCTCGGTGTGGCACTCCGACCAGGAAGCGAACCTGTTGCTGGCGAGCGCCGGCGAAAAGCCGGATCTGTGTGGGCTCGGGGTGCTCGGGCTACGGCCGGCGTTCACGGGTGGCTATACGTATTTTCATAGGGCGGAGCCGTTGATCTACGGCCATCATCTTTGTGGCGCAGAACCGACGGTCAACTACGTCATCGTGCCGTACTATCTCGCCGACCAGCTGCTGCCCGAGGGCTACAGCAGTGTGGAAGATCGAGGCTGGCTGGGGCTATTCCGCAGGCCCGGTGGATGCGAGCCGCCGAGCGGCTTCGACACTTCACTCGACGGGGCGCACGACATGGGCTTGCATCGCCCGTTCGTCGAACAGGGATCTGACGGAAGCATCTATTTCGATCTCCTGCGCCACTCCGGCAACTTTGCGCAGGGCTGGGGCATGGGTGAGCAGATCGATTGCAAGCCAGCGCGCTGGGCAGTCGGGCACCGCAGCGTGATCCAATTTCGAGCCGCAGCATCGGATCAACCGTACGTCCTGCGTGCCCGCATGCGAGCGTACGACACCGGAGCGACACAAGAACTGAGGCTCTCGTTGAATGGCAAGAGCCTGTTCGAAGGGCCCGTGCCGGTCTCATCCTGGATTCTGGCCGCAGACGTACCCGCCCTACAACGCGGCAACAATGAGCTGGTGTTCGAGCCAGCGCAGGTCGGTACCCCCGGAGGTGATGACGACCGCGAGCTTTCGATCTTGCTCGAGTCCCTGGATCTGACACCGCTGGTACGCGACTTCGACATCGAGGTAGGGACCGATTTGGACTCTGACCATCTCTTGGCGGGCTTCAGTCCACCGGAGGTCGAGGACAAGACGGCCTTCGTCTGGAATGACGGTCCTTTCTCAGTCTTCAGCGGGCGCCTCGATACGCCAGCGCACGCCCACCTGCTCACCTTCACCGCGCAGGCAATTGCCGAACCCGGCACGACTGCACGCGTGTCCGTCAATGGCAAGCCCCTGGGTAAACTGCAGATCGAGCCGGTGTGGAGTCGTTCGACTCTTCTGGTGCCGCCCGAGTTCTTGAAGCTTGGAACCAACCAGGTACGGCTGGACTATGGCGCAACCATCGCTCCTGCGACCCTGCACGCCGGGTCCACCGACCAGCGCCAACTCGCCGCGCGCTTCCGGCGCTTCACCCTCGGTCCTGTACCCGAGCAGGAAGTGCTCGACCTCGGCACCAATGACGCCCGCCCGGGATTGCTCGACGGCTGGTCCAACGACGAGCTCGAAGGCGAACGAACCGTAGTCTGGAACCACGGCCACCGTTCGCGTCTGCGCGTCTGGTTGAGCGGGCAACACGATGCCCACCTGCGCATCGAAGCCCGCGCCTATCCGCCCGCCCTGCCGCTCAGCGTCGAGGTGCGGCTGAACGACAACGTCGCCGGGGCGTTCCAGCCCAGCGCCGAGTGGGGCGTGTACGACGTGCCGCTGCTCGCGCGCTTCTTCGGCGAGGGGGCGAGCGTGATCGAGTTTCGCTACGATCGTGTGGCAAAACCCAGTGAGCACGAGCCTGGATCGCACGACGAGCGCGAGCTCGCCGTGCGTTGGGACCGCATCACGATCGTGCGCTGAGCTCGGCAGCCAGTGCAGGCTCTGTCACGGGGACAGGGCGCCGACTCGAGACGAGCACCAGCAGGGACCCCACAGCCAGACCGGCGCAAAGCTGCGTCAGGCCGCGGTGCCCGAGCTGCTCCACGAGCAGCCCGAAGCTCAGGTAGCCCATCAGCGAACCGAGGCTCCAGGAGCTCGAGTACAGGCTCGTCGCGAGCCCCGTCTGCCCCGGGAGCAGGTCCTGGAAATACGGGATCGCCAGGCTCATCGTGACCGCGATCGTGAAGGCGTTCAGCACCTGCGCCGGATACACATCGACCGGCCCGCGCGCGAAACCGAGCGCCAGGAAGTAGGCGACGCCCACCAGCACGCCGACGCGGATCATGAGCGCTTGCCGGGCGCTGCTCGACAGCCGGCCGAGCCAGAGCATGAAGGGAATCTCGAACACCGGTGCGACCGCGAAGGCAGTCCCCACCTGAGGCGCGCCGCCGCCGAGCTCCTGGGTGATGAGCAACGGCAGGTTCATGAGGTTCATCGAGATCGCGCAGAAGATCAGCACGAACGAAACAAACTGCCCGAGCAAGAAGGGGCGCGTCAGTAACCGACCAAGTGGCTCTCGCTGGACGGCTGAAGCCGCTGCGGGCGTGTCGCGCGGCCGCGCCGGAACCAGGCCGAAGACCAACGACAGGTAGGCGAGCAACAAGCCCGAAGCGGTGAGAAACGAACCCCGATACCCGAAGTGCGAGAGCACGAGAGCGCCCAGCGCCGGGCCGACGGTCCACGCCAGCGAGAACGACGCCCGCAGGACGCCCAGCGCAAACGCCGCATTGCCGCGCTCGGAGCGCGCGAGCTCGTCGCGAGCATGCGCGAAGATCTGCGAGAAGCTGATCGCGGACACACTGACCAGGGTCGCCCCGATCAACATCAACAGCGCAGGCTGCATCACGAACGCATAACCGAGATAGCCCAGCGTTCCGCCACTGCCGCCGATCAGCAGCACCGTGCGCCGCGACCAGCGCGTGTCCGACAGGCGAGCGAGGAACGTGCTGGCGGCCATCGCGCAGACGGCGTTCGAAGTCATGAACAGGGCGAAGGTCAGCGGCTTCATGCCCACCGCCTGCGTGCCCCACAACGAGAGAAAGGGCAGCACGAACGAGGAGGCGAGCCCCAGCACGAGGCTGCACGCCAGCAGCCCCCCGAAGCCGGGAGCGCTGGCGATTTCGCGGACGGCGCCGCGCATGCGCATCACGAGACCGTTCGACACAGCTGCAGTTTCCATCGCGCTCGAGCCCTCTCAACGCAAGCTTCGGCCAACGCCTTTGCGAACGAGAGATGCCGGTGCTGTCCGGCCGTCGCAGCCCGGATTGGCACACGACGGGTTTGAAACAGCGCCCGCGCCGGCGCCGTGCCAGCTGGCAAGGCACACTCCTTGCTCTGATCTTCCGCACCCGGCCAGCAAACGCGAAGCGCTGCGCAATCGCGCGGATCTTGGCTCAGATTGTGCCAGGGGCTGGCCGCGCCCCCGATCACCCCTGCATACGGAGACCCGCCATGACCCTGTTGACCCGTTCGACTCCACCGCGCCGAGGCCTGCAATTGCTGTGGGGCTGGGTAGCGCTGGTGGCGCTGACCCAGATGGGGATGGACGCGCGCGGGTGTTTCTCTGCGGGTGACGGAGATGACGGCGGTAGCTCTGCCGGCAGCTGTGAGCTCGGCGGCAAACACTACGCGCACGGCGAAACCTTTCGCTCCCCCGACGATTGCAACACGTGCTGGTGCGGCCCAAGCGGCATCTCCTGCACACTGATGGGCTGCATGGGAAATGGCGCCGGCGGCGGCGCGGGTCCTGGCGGCGGCGCGGGTGCCGGCGGCGGCACAGGTGTGGGCGGCAGCACTGCGGTCGGAGGCAGCGCTGGAGTGGGCGGTACCGGTGCTGGCGGTGGCGGCGATCAATGCAACGCCGGCGCCGGCTGCCTGCAAGTGCCCTGCGCCTGTATCGACGAGGACGGTGACAGCCGCTGCGACAACCACTGCCCCGTCTACCAGTGCATCGCTGGACAGTGCGTCGACGTCACGCCCCGGCCCACGATTTGCGGCGGTCTGCTCGGCACGAGCTGCCCCGACGGCGAGTACTGCAAGTTCCTGCCCTCCACTCGTTGCGGTTCCAGCGACCAGACGGGCGAGTGCACGCCCAAGGCGGAGGTCTGCGCTGACATCTACAGCCCTGTCTGCGGCTGCGACGGCGAGACCTACAGCAGCGGCTGCAGCGCCTCGGCAGCCGGCGTCTCTGTCAAGGCGACCGGTGAGTGCCCGAGCCCGGGCACCCTCGGCCTCGGTGAAAGTTGCGGTGGTTTCGTTCCTCCCTCCGCGCCCACCTGCGATCAGGGCTTGTTCTGCCAGCACCAGCCCGGAGCGCTCTGCGGCGCGGCGGATGCACCCGGCGAATGCGTGGAGATCCCGGCGAGCTGCCCCACCACGGGCGAGCCCGTGTGCGGCTGCGATGGCATCAGCTACGCCAACGCCTGTGCGGCCGCGCGCGCCCAGGTCGGCATCTTCGACGTGGGCCGCTGCAAATAACGGCCGATCGGGGGCGGATTGCCCCGTTCGCGACCTCCGGCGGCACGCTTATGCTGGTGAGCCGGAGGTCCCATGTTCGTTGCGGTTTACTGGTGGCGCGTCAAGCCGGGGAAGGAAGAGCAATTCCGCCAGGCCTGGCGCCGCGGCACGGAGCTCATCACCGCTCGCTATGGCTCGTTCGGCTCGCGTCTCCATCGCGACCGCGACGGCCGCTTCGTTGGCTACGCGCAGTGGCCGGACTACGAGACCTGGCAGCGCGCCTTCGAGGCCAAGATGTTCTACGATGACGCCGAGACGCGAGCGAAGTTCGTCGACGCGATCGCCGAAACGGCACCTGATGCCCAGCCGGTGTTCCTGATGGAGATCACCGACGACCTCTTGCTCGCTCCCGACGCGTCGCCGAGGCAGTGAGCCTCAGCCGAGCAGCTTGCGGAGGGTAGTCTCCAGAGGCGTGGTGCCTCGCACGTGCTCACCCACCTCGGGCTCGAGCTTGCCCTGAGCGAGCGCTTCATACATCTCGCGAAGGAGCTCCGCCTGGTTGCTCGACATGCCAAACGAGGTGAAGGTCGACACCACGGCGGCCAGGGGTACTTCCACCACCTTCACCGGCTTGCCCAGAATGCGCGAGAATGTAGCCGCCACCTCGTTGGGAGTCGCTTCGCTCGGACCGGACAGCTCGATCACCCGCACGCCGCGCGGCCCATCCAGCAGCGCCTGGACCACCGTCTCACCGATGTCCACCGTGCTCACCATGGGCAAGCGCTGGTTGGCCGCGATGAACGTTGGCAGCACGCCGTCGCTCTTCACGGCCTGCAGCACGCCAGCCCAGTTCTCGACGAAGTAAGCGGCTCGCACGAAGGTCGCCGGCAAACCTGCTGCTCGCAACTGCTGCTCGGCATGGTGCGTCGAGAGGATCGGCCCGGTGCCCGCAGAGAGCTGCGCCCCGATGGACGACAACAGCACCACATGCGGCACCCTTTCTGCCGCAAGCGTATCCACCTGAGCTTGCGTGAGCCGCTTCCGCTCCGCGATGAAATCCTTCGCGCTGAGGTCGGGCGGGGAGATCAAAAACACCCCCTCGGCCCCCCGCACCGCTCGGGCCAAGGCGGCCTGGTCCGCGAGGTCGGCGACGAACACCTCCGCCCCCAGCGCCTTCAGGCGCTCGGCCTTGGCCGCGTCCCGCACCAGCGCACGCACCCTTTTTCCCGCCCTGAGCAGCGCCTCCGCCGCGACCGAACCCGTGTGACCCGTAGCTCCAGTGATGACGTACATGATGACTTCCTCCTACGAAAGCCACTGTAGGTCTGCATTTGAGATGCGGCCAATGCAACGTCGGCACTATCATGATGCACGTCATGCATGATCGGGCGCTGTCTAGTGTCGACCTCAACCTGCTCGTGGCGCTGCGCGCGCTGCTGAGCGAACGCCACGTCACGCGGGCGGCTCAGCGCATCGGCCTGAGCCAGTCCGCAACCAGCCACGCGCTCTCGCGCCTGCGAGACCTGCTCGGCGATCCGCTGCTCGTGCGCACTGGCCGCGAGCTCGCGCTCACCCCGCGCGCCGCGCGGCTCCTGCCGCTGCTGGAGCGCGGGCTCAGCGATCTGCAAAACGCGATCGCTGGTGAGCCCCGGTTCGACCCCAGCACAGCGCGCGGCACCTTCAAGATCGCCGCCGCCGATTACTTGCAGGCGCTCGTCATGGGCCCGCTTCTACGCGAGCTCGCCGCGCGCGCCCCGGGCATCGATCTCTCGGTGGTGGTGTTTCCCAACGCCAGGGAACTGCTCGAGTCCGGCGCGACGGACCTGGCGCTCAGCGTGCCCAGTCGCGAGCTGCAGGCGATGAGGAGCGAAGCCCTGTTCAACGAAGACTTCGTGTGCATGGTGCGCCGCGATCACCCGCAGATCAAGAGGGCCCTCAGTCTGGAAAAGTACCTGGCGCAACGTCACGTCGTCGTCGCCCCGTCGGGCACGCCGGGCAGTGTCGTCGATACCGTTCTCAGCCAGCGCGGCCTGCAGCGGCGCGTCGCCCTGCGCGTCACCAACTTTCTGATCGCGCCCGTCGTGGTCTGTGAAACCGACTTCATCAGCACCATGCCCGCGCGCCTCGCGCGCGCCCTGGCCAAGCGCTACCCCCTGCGCATCCTGCCAGCCCCCCTCGAGCTACCCGCGTTCGAATACGGCATGTACTGGCACCCCCGCCTCGACCAGGATCCTGCGCAACGCTGGCTGCGAGACTTCGTAGCCCGCGTCAGCAAGGCCTGCTGAGAGACGCTGGGGCGGCCGGAGCCATCTCCTTCGCAGCGACGCGCCGCGGCGGCAATGCTAGCGTCGGCCCATGGCCAACCGCTCAGCAAGCACGGAAGGAAAAGCGGGCTCTCCACGGCGCCGCGCGTCGCCAAGCTCTCTGCCGTTGTCGTTGTGCGTGGCGCTCGGCGCGTGCAGCGTCGATCAGCGCACCCCGAGCCTGGCGCCCTCGTCCGACATGCCAACCACACCGGGAGCCAGCCCCGGAGTTACCGGTGTTGCCGGCTCCGCCGAAACACCGGCGAGCTCACCGAATGGGCCGACCGCGGAAAGCTCTGGTGCGAACGACACGGCGACATCCGCTCCGGCCGGCTTTGCGATGAACGCCTCCAGCGGGGGTGGCTCGAACGCGGGCGGGGCAGCGGCTGACTCCGCCGGACAGCAACCGGCGGCGGGCGCCGGCGGCGCCAACAGCGCAGGCGCCGACACCGGCAGCGAGCTCGCCCCTCCGCCCCCGCCCGCCAATCTGGCGAGTCTGGTCTGGGCGGTAGGAGGCGAAGGCATCGGCCCCGGACTGTTCGACGACGCCCGCTTCGTCGGCGTCGAAGGCAGCGGCGCCATTTACGTCGGCGAGTTCTCCGACGGTGACACCGCCGCGCGCATTCAACGCTTCACCGCCGACGGTAGCTTCTCCAGCCAGTGGTTCGTGGTCGACACCGCCATCATCACCGGCCTCTTTGCCGACCGCAACGGCATTGTCTACGTCAATCAGGGCGGCACCATCACCCGCTTCGAAGGCGCGACCGGGCGCTCCCTCGGCATCGTCGACCTTCCCGACTACTCCGACCTCGTCCTCGCCATCGCGCCCACGCCGGACAATGGCCTGCTCACCGTCGCTCGCACCCAGATGCTGCGCTTCGACAGCTCTCTGCGCGTCACCCTCGACGTCGACACCATCGGGCCCGTGCTCGACAATTCCATCTTCATCGACGGCGCCGCCATGGATGGCACCGGCAACATCTTCGTGATCGACACCTTCGAGTACGCGGTCTTCAAATTCGATGCTTCCGGCACCTTTCGCGACCGCGTCGGAAGCCAGGGGTCTGGCGCCGGCTTCATCGATTCACCGCCGGACGCCGTGGCCGTCGACGGGCGCGGGCGCATCTACGCCTCCGACTTCGATGGCATCGAGGTGTTCAATGCCGACGGCAGCTCGCGCGGGCTCATCCCGACGGATCCGAGCGTCTCGGGCATGGCGATCAGCGACAAGAATGAGCTGGTCGCGATCCATGGGAACGACCACAGGTTGATCAAGTATGCGTTGAGTCCGTGAGTGCGGCTGGATTGCCGTGCGAGCGCGGAGGGCGTGCGGACAGATCGTAGCATCCAGCGGGATCCGCCGATTCAGCAGCGTATGGGTTCCGCCAACCGCCGCACACACTGTGCCACCGGTCAGAGCCCTGGGTCCTCGCGTCGTTGTGGCCAAAAAGGGCGCCGTTACAGGGGAGAGCTCTTGGATCCGGGGAAAAAAGTGGCCTCTTACTAGGTGCTGTGCCAGAAAAGGCATGCTTTGTCTCGAGCGGCTCACGTTATCGATGAAAGGCTCAGACCTGTCTTGACCCGGAGAGGTAACTGGCAAGCCGCAATCCGCGCTCGCACGAGAGTGACACTGGCGGCACTGCAGGCGGGTGCCCTCCTGTGCGGGTGCGACCTGAAAGACAGCACGTTGATCACTCCCGCCGGCACCGATGGCTCAGCCTCTGGCGCTGGAGGCTCGAACTCGAGCGTCTCTGTGGAGCCCGTCACGACCGCCGTCGACGCGGGTGCACCGAACGTCGAGCAGTCTGATGGAGGCAACGCCATCCTCGAGCCGCCTCTCGACGACGCCGGATCGCCACCATTCTCGGGGTTGCAGGAACGCCCACCGAGCATCGCCTTCCTCAATTTGCCAGAGGCGGCGAATGTTGCTGCGCAAGGTTGGGTTGCAGTGGCTGCGTTTCCGCACCTGAGCTTCAACACAGCAGTGTCTCTCACCGCAGGGCCGGGGACGGGGCACCTGTTCGTTACCGAGCGCGAGGGTCGCGTGTACGCTTTCCCCAACGAGCCTGGCACCACGGAAAAGAAGCTGGTGTTGGATCTCTCGGCGGTTACGCAGGGTGGAGGCGATAGCGGCCTACTCGGTCTGGCGTTCCATCCAGAGTTTGGGCAGCCCAACTCACCGAATCGGCAATACGTCTACCTGCACTACGCCTATAGCGCGAATCCCATAGTCGGCCAACAGCCTCCAGATGCCACTCCGACCATGTCGCGGCTGGCGCGTTTCACAATCGATCCGGATACACTGGTGCTCGATCCGAGCTCAGAGCTGATCTTGATTGATCAGTATGACGAGCACGTTTGGCATCAGGGTGGATCGATGTTCTTCAAGCCCGATGGGTTCCTCTACCTGGGGGTGGGGGATGAGGGCGCATATCGCTGCGAGTACGCCAACTGCCAACGCATCGACAAGGACCTTTTTGGCGGTGTGCTGCGCATCGATGTAGACATGAAGGGCGGCAATATCAGTCATCCCATTCCGCGCCAGCCCGCGACGGGTACGACCGCCAACTACTACATTCCAAACGACAATCCATTCGTCGGTCGCCCGGGGGTGCTCGAAGAGTTCTACGCGCTCGGCCTACGCATGCCGTGGAAGATGTCTTACGACGCACAGGACGATATCGCCTGGATCGGCGAAGTAGGCGAAGTGCAACATGAGGAACTGGATGTCCTCCAGCCTGGCGCCAACTACCAGTGGAACATCTTTGAGGGCACGCTGCCCGCTCCGCGTAGCGTGCCAGATCCGATCATCGGCAACTGGACCGGCCCAGTCATCGATTTCACCCGCGCCGAGGCAGCTGCGATCGTGGGTGGTTATGTCTACCGCGGCTCCGCGCTTCCTTACCTGTACGGCAAGTACATTTTCGCCGATTTCATCAAAGGTAGCATCTGGGCACTGAGCTACGGCTACGACGGAACAAGGGTCACCGCTCGAGAGCGCGAGTTGCTCGTCGCGAGCCCCCTTCGCGACCGCGTCAACGGCATCACCGCGTTCGGCGTCGACGAAAACCGAGAACTGTACTTCACCACCTTCGGAGCCACTGGCAAAGTCTATCGCCTCGCGCGTACCGATGGGTTCTCCAACGCTCCCGCTCACCTGAGTGAAACCGGAGCATTTACCAACACCGAGACCTTAACTCCGAGCCCAGGCCTCGTGCCATATGCCGTTCAAAGTCCGCTTTACAGCGACGGCGCGAGTAAGAGCCGTTGGATTTCGGTCCCTGAGGGCGAACAAGTACAGTTCTCGCAGGATCGGTCCTGGAAACTCCCCGCTGGCTCCGTACTGGTCAAACACTTCGAAATCGCGCTCGATGAGTCGCATCCCGAAGCGGTCCGGAGGCTCGAGACCCGTTTCCTGGTAACCAACAGCGAGGGCGTGTACGGGCTGACCTACAAATGGAATCAGGCAGGCACAGATGCTGACTTGCTGCTGGAAAGCCAGACCGAGGAGATTGCCATCCAGGGCGCTAATGGCCAGACGCGCAGCATTCGTTATTTCTATCCGGGGCCGGGAGACTGCGTGGTTTGCCATAACAGTGCGGCTGGGAGCGCGCTGGGTCTGCGCACGTCGCAATTGAATGGCGATTTTCTGTACCCTGGCAGTTCTCGTCCCGCGAATCAGCTATTTACCTGGGGGCAGATCGGACTCT
Source organism: Polyangiaceae bacterium (assembly GCA_035760985.1). Taxonomy (GTDB): domain Bacteria; phylum Myxococcota_A; class Polyangia; order Polyangiales; family Polyangiaceae; genus SZUA-265. The sequence goes on along the minus strand of DASTRX010000016.1, from coordinate 10,137 downwards.
TGGATGCGGCGCTCTCGCCGTCGCAGATTCGTGCCTTGGGCCATCTGGTGCCCTTGACCGACGAAACAACTCCGCTGGAAGCGCGCATTCGTTCCTACTGGGCAGCGAATTGCTCCATGTGTCACGGCGTGCTGCCAGGGATTCAAGCCCACTGGGACGCACGCTACGAGACACCGCTCGCGCAGCAGGGCGTCGTTTGGGTAACTCCGAGTGGTGCGACAGGCCTTCCCAATGATTTCTTGATCGCACCCGGAGCGCCGGAGAACTCTCTCCTGTATCGTCGAAGCAGTAGCACCAATCCTGGGTATAGAATGCCGCCGTTGGGTCGAAGCTCCGCGGATCCAATGTACGTGCAGCAACTGGAACAGTGGATCCAGGAACTCGGACAGACTTACCCTACCCCTCCCAGCCCATGATCACCACCGCTCGCTCGCAAGCAACTGAGCAACGCAGCGCCCCCTCTGCCTCGGAAGAGCACCCGGTGAGCGGCCTTTCCAGCGCGACACATGCCGGCGAGGGAAACACGCCCACGCGAGGCCGCGGCTTCAGCGCTGCACCGAGCCGCGCACTGGCAGCGCTCGTGAGCGTGCCGGGCCACTGGGCTCTGGCCGCATTAGCACTCGGCATACTGGTGTATCGCGTTGCCAGCTTCGAACGCGATCTGATGTACGGATTTCTCGTAGACGACGCGTACATCTCGGCGCGGCATGCGCTGAACTTCGTGCACGGATTCGGGCTGAACTTCAACCCACACCAACGCGTTGAAGGTTACACGAACTTTCTGTTTACCGCGTTGATGATCCTGCCCCACTGGCTCGATCTCCCGCTCGAGCCGTTCGTACGTGCCGTTGGCACTCTTGCTGCGGTCGGCAGCGTCGCGCTGGCGGTCAGTCTTGCTCGACCGATTCTGGGTAGGGCGTGTGCGCTCCTCCTGGGCGCGGCCCTCGTGTTGGATCCGCGCTTTGTCTTCTTTGCCGTGTGGGGCCTGGAGACCGGCTTCGCTTGCCTGCCCTGCCTCGTCGGATACTTCTTACTCTTTCGCAGGCGATACGCGCTAGCGGGCATTGCCTTCGCAGCAGCCCTGCTCACGCGCATGGATCTGGCGGTGGTGGTTGCTCCGGCAGTGGCTTTCGCGATCTTCGATCTGATCCGACTGCGCCAAGCATCGGCAACGCTGCGCGGCCTGGCACGTTTCGTGGTGCCAATTGTCGCGATCTTCGGCACATATTTTCTGGCGCGCTGGTACTATTATGGGTGGTTCTTGCCCAACACCTTCTACGCGAAGGTTGGCAGCCCCAGCCACGCCTGGCACCGCGGCGTCAACTACGTTCGAGACTGCCTGGAGACAATGGGCTTGGCGTCCTTGAGCCGAGCTTCGGTGGTGGCCTGGGCAGCGTGCTTGCTGTTGTGTGTACCTATCGCCCGCCGGCTCGAGGCCGAGTTTGCTCGAGCCCTATCCCTCACAACCGCCGCGGTCTTCTATCTGCTCTACACCGTCATGGTGGGTGGCGATCATTTCCAGGAACGCTTTATCTACCATGTATTCCCGTTGATCTTGATTGGGTGCTTGGTGCCATGGGCCTTGCTCGCCCGGCTGGTATCGTCCTGGCTACCGCGAGCGCACGCCCTGGCAGGCGCCAGCTTGGCACTTGTCTGCTGCCTATTTGCGCGAGCGCTGGCCCGCGCCCCACACCATTTTGGCCAGGCGCATGCGGTCGGCGCTTGGATGTCGTTGGCGCAATACCTGAAGCAGCACGCGCCACCAGGAGCCGTGTTGGCCACGGACGCGGCCGGCGTTCTTCCGTACTACAGCGGGCTCCGAACCATCGATATTCTGGGACTGGCAGACCCGGTGATCGCTCATCGCGAAGTACCCAACCTGGGCTCAGGGGTAGCCGGTCATGAGAAGTCGGACCCGGAGTATGTCGTCAGCCGGAAACCGGAGTACATTGCGACCTGGCTCGATCCAGACGGCTTTGCGGGGCGCGGCTTCGGGCATCTCGCGTCTTTTCAGGAGCAATACAAGCTCGCTGCCCTCGTACGCATAGATCTACCCAATGCGAGCCTCGAAAGAGTGCTGCCGTTCGCGGTCCAGCCCAAGCGCTCGGAGCTGATCGCCCTGCACGATGGTCATGGAAATGTGCCAGGTCTCTACCAGTGGGCGCTCTACGTACGCCGCGAGGAACTGGACTATCGCTACATGGATGTCCGGGATTTTCGCTCCAATCTTCCGGGATTCCAGCCAAACCCAAACTACATCGTGTTCGCGCCCAAAGGCCACGTTCCCGCGCACATCATGTATGGGCCCTTCGTCAAGTTCAACGAAGGGGAGCATCTGGGCTACGTGACAATCAAGACAGGTCCTGCAGATGACGTCGACCCTCGCCAACGGTTGTGCGGCTTCGACGTCTTCAATGGAGAACGCACGATCACCGAGATGCCAATCCTTGTCGGCGAAGCTCGCGGCACTACTGCCGACTTCCCGTTTGTCTTCCACGTCACAGCCGAAGAGAGCACAAAGCCGTACGAGTTCCGCCTATATTGCTGGGGACTCGCAGACGTCACGGTCGAGTCAGTGTCCGTCCGTTAGACTGTTCGGCAACGGCCTATGCGCGAGCGCGCCGAGCCCGGTGCCCGGCTGCGCGCGTGCTGAACCAGCATCATGGCAAGGCAGGCACCCCTCCCTCATTTTTCCCAAAACACACGGCTGCGGCTTGAAGCGTGCTTCCAGCAGCGCGCTGAAGTTGCCAAACGGTGCCAATCCATTCGGTCTCAATCAGGTCGCCTTCGGATTCGAACTCACCCGACGCGCGCGTCAAGTAACATGCCCCGTTGAGCGTTGGATCCAACGTCAGTGGCGACGTAGCGCCAAACGCCAAGAGAAAATTCTCCGACAATGGCTGCATGGGCATGCACCGCGCCGACGCGGACACGCCCGCTTCCTGCTGCGCGCTGCCGCTCAGGCGCCAAACACCTGTTGCTGTACCCAGCTGCACGTTTTCCGACCCGGTTCGGAAACTGCCAGCGATTCGTGTAAAGAAGCAGGCGTGTGTCGTCGGGCTCTCCAAGTCGACACCGCCACGAGCGCTGGGCAGCGCCTGAACATTGACTTCGTTTGTAACCGTCGACGCAGGGAGGCAGGCTGCACGCGCCTCGACGAAGTTATTCGTGCCTGCGGAGTCAACTGAACCAGTCAGTAACCAGCGGCCACCCTGGGACACGATCTGCACGACGTCTCCTGCGCGGTTGAATTTCCCGCCCACGCCCGTCAAGAAGCAAGCTCGACCCTGAGTAGATCCCATGTCGACGGCTGCTTGGCGACTCGTCCACGCGAAGCGCTGGATGCTAACCACGGGCACGGGAACAACGCAGGTGCCTTCACTGCACGATGTCCTCCCGCCGCTCACGAGCGAGCAATCCGCATTCACCTGACACGGCGCACACGTTCCCTGGGCGTTGCATCGCGAGTTGCTGGCGTCTCCGCTGCACGGCGCATTGCCTCCGCCCACAATGCACTGGCAGCCACCATTGCGCGTGCCATTGCAGTCCGAATCGTCACCGGCGGCCGTACACAGGTCGCGCTGTGCCGGGCCCACGGCGCCACTGCAAGCGCCGAAGCGGCTGGTAGCGTTCTGCGCCGAGCCTTCGCAGATCTGAGTGCCGGCGCGGCAGGGGCCGTTGCCGTCGCGATCCGGGTGCGCACCACAGGGCTGCGTGCTGCCGATGGTGCAGGTGCACACACCGTCAACCGTGTTATCGGGGAGCCCATCGCAATCGTTGTCCTGCGGTGAATTGCAGTCGCGCCGTGCCGGGAAGATGGCGCCTTCGCACGCGCTGAAGGCACCGTTTCTGCAGGTGCTCGTGCCGCGCTGACAGATGCCATTGTCCGTTTCGGGTCCGCAGGCGATCGTGGCACCTTCCACACACGTGCAGCCCCCGTTGGGCGTACCGTCGCAGTTGGAGTCGTCTCCGGTCACAGTGCAGGAGTCTGCACTCGCGGGCCCGACGGAGCCCTCACAAGGTCCCCAATCACTGGCACCACTCCCTCCAGCCAACACGCAGAGGTGCCTTCCGGACTTGCACGGCCCCTTGCCGTCGAGCCCGGGGTGCTCTTCGCAGGCTTGCGAGCTACCTGGAGAACAACGACAGACGCCGTCCTGAGTATCGTCGAGCTGTCCGTCGCAGTCGTTGTCCGCCGTCGAGCTGCAATCGCGGTCCTTCGCAAACACCGCGCCGGTGCATTCGCCCCATTGGCCCCCCGTGCACGTGCGCCTGCCAAACTTGCAGATGCCCTCCTCGCGCGGTGGCCCACATGGCTCCGTGCTGCCCTCCGCACAAGCCGCATTGGTCTGCGATGCAGCTCCGGACGAATCCTTCACGTCCGCGGGCTGCAGGCGGTTGATGTCCGTCACCAGTTCGCCGCCTGATGGGTCTCCTTCGGTGCGCTGTACCGCGTTGTCGCCCGGCGTCGCCGTCCCAGGCGACCCGGCTTCCGCGTTGGGCATGCCTGATCCATTCGGCGGAACATATTCACGCCTTTCACCTTCGCAGCTCACAGACCCCAAACCCGCCAGCAGTGCGCCTCCGCAGCACAAGCCGACTCGCCACCCGATCACAGTGCCCATCGTTCCCTCCTCCTCCCTGCAGGCGCCGTACTACGCTTCCCACAAGCGCTGCAAGAGCGCGCAGGGCCGTGGCTCTCGAGGTCGCTCCAGCACACAATTGGGTCACGACGCTTCACCCGCGCGATCACCGCCCGTGGCACTCCCGCGAGCACCCGATAGGGTAGAAACGACCAGTATCTCGCGTCAGCTGCTGTTCGAGCCGCAGCCTCGCGCGTGCGGACCGGCTCGATGCTTTCGCAGCAGGCTGACACCTCGGCGGCGTTTCAGTTCTTCGCTCCAGAACGCCGCGCCTGCTCGGCGGGCCCCCTCACTCCGCCTTACTTGTCTCGGATGCGCGTTCGCAGGCTGGCTCCTGGCCCCCTCTCCGAGGTTGCCGGGGCGACACAGCTCGCCACTCGCCCCCCACCGATTCCAGGGATGGCGCGTTTGCCGCAATTATGCGATATTTCCAGCATCCCCATGGCCCTCGTCGACAGCGTCAGCGATCTCATCGGCGACACTCCCCTGCTCCGCCTCCGCAAGCTGTCCGAGGAGTGCGGACTGGAGATCCTGGGCAAGCTGGAAGGCGCCAATCCCGCCGGCAGCGTCAAGGATCGCATCGCGCGTTCGATGGTGGACGAGGCGGAGCGCAGCGGCCGGCTGAAGCCGGGCGCCACGTTGATCGAGCCCACCTCCGGCAATACCGGCATCGCGCTGGCGATGATCGCTGCCGCGCGCGGGTACGAGCTGATGTTGACCATGCCCGAGGCGATGAGCAAGGAGCGAGTCTCGCTGCTCAAGGCCTATGGCGCTCAGGTGGTGTTGACGCCGGGCACTCTGATGCGCGAGGCGGTCGCGCGCGCCGATCAGCTGGGGCGGGAGACGCCCGGCGCCGTGCTGCTGCGGCAGTTTGACAATCCCGCCAATCCGGCCATCCACGCGGCCACGACTGGGCCCGAGATCCTGCGCGATACGCGCGGGCGGCTGGATCTGTTCGTGGCCGGCATCGGTACGGGAGGAACCATCACCGGCGTCTGCCGCACGCTGAAGCCGCTGGTGCCAGGCCTGGTGAGCGTGGGGGTGGAACCCGCCGGCGCAGCGGTGCTCTCCGGCGGCACCCCGGCGCAGCATCACATTCAAGGCATCGGAGCTGGCTTCGTGCCCAAGGTGCTGGACCGCAACATGGTCGATCAGGTCGTCGCCATTACGGACGAGGAGGCGTTCTCCGCCGCCCGGCGGCTGACGCGTGCGGAAGGGGTGCTGGCCGGGATCTCTTCCGGCGCCGCCATGGCCGCCGTGTTCAAGCTGGCGCAACAGCCACGGTGGCAGGGCAAGCGCTGTGTGGTGATGCTGCCGGACAGCGGTGAGCGCTACGTGTCGACGACGCTGTTCGGGCGCATGAGCTGACGCGGCTGCGCCGGGCGCAGCCCGCGGTCACTCGCCCGCGATGCCGAGCGATTCGACGTGGTAGCGCAGACCCAGGAAGAACGCCGTCGCGCCCTGGTCGCCCAGGATGCGCCGCACGGAGGCGTCGAAGGAGAATTCCCTGGAGACGTAGCCCAGGCCGCCGCTCAGCGCGTGGCTCTTCTGGCCGTCGTCGTAGCGGTAGCCGAGGCGGATCGGGTACTGGCCACCAGCGAGGTATTCGAACCCACCCATGCCACGCAGCTTGGTCTGGTCGTACGTGGTGAGGTCGCCGACCAGATCCGCCTCGACCGTGAACAGGTTGCTGCCGAAGCCGATGCCGCCGCCCAGCAACATCGGCAACAGGCCGTGGCCCGGATCGGTGAGGTTGTTGCCCACCAGCGAGAGCTGCACGTTATCCCCGGCGCGGATCGTGATGCCCGCGTCGAACGTGATATCCTTGACCATGCTCTTCTTGTTCTGGCCGCTGGAGGCGACGCTCGGCGGCGGCAGGTCGAGCCCGCGCGGGAAGCCGTCTTCCTTCAGGTCCAGATAGCGCGCCGAGGCGCCGATCAACACGCGGTCGGAGAGCGGAAAGCCGAGCCCGAAGCGCAGGTCGAGCGCGTGCCGATCGACGCCGTCAGGGTCTTGAAACAACCAGTTCGCCGAGATACCACCCGCGAGGTGGGAGCGGCTCACCACCGAGTCGACGATGCTCGCGCCGTACGACTGGCGGTTGGCACCCGCCCAGAACTGGGCGAGGCCGCCCATGTGGTAGACGCGCGTCGCCGCGAGGTTCGCCGGGTTGTCCTGCAGTGCCTCGAGCGAATTACTGAACGCCCGCAAGGCTCCGCCCATCGCGGCGATGCGCGGCGTTTCCAGCTCCGAGTAGTTGTAGCCGATCTCCGGCGGCAACTTGCTCGGGTCGGCATGGCTCCGCCCGGACAACAACAGGGCAGCCAGGCTCAGGCTACACGCGGAAACGCGGGCGATGCGCAAACTACGACCGCCCATAGATCAGTCCCGGAGCGTTTGGCAACAAAACCAGCGGCTGGCCGCCACCCGCGCGCGGGTAGTCTTGCCCCAGCCGCCCGAAGCGAGCGAAAACCCCACCTCCCGCTGGAAAAGGCACCCCAACGTTTCAGGAGCCGACCTGCCGGCACGTCGGCTCCCCCGCTGGCGGCGCTGTCAGACCAGCTTCCGCGCGCGTTCACTTTGACTTGCATCGAACAACGCCGGCGTCTCGTGTGCGGTCGTTCGCTCACGCGGCGCGAACACAGACAGCACGCGCACGCTCGCGCGAAACGCAGTGCAACGGAAACGCGATCACCCCGGCTCGCGTCTGCTGCGCAACAAAAAAATGCGAGGCTCACGTCGTGCGCGAGCTGCATGGCGTGGACGATCGCACGGGTCATCCGTGACGCAGGCTGCTCGCGCCATGCATGTGTTTCGTCGCAATGGAACGCGCGCGGAACGTGAACGAGACGATCGCCAATATTCCAGGCTAGAGGCGTACGCCGGATCGATCATCGCCGCGGAAGTGCGCGCGGCGATGATCGTGGAGCGTACGGATGCGCCGACAAATTTTCGGTTCGCGACTCTTGACGCTGTGAAACCGCGGTTTTGATGCGACGGCAGATCGGTTTGATGAACACGTGCGCGGAGCACGAAATTTCTCGTGAACCGAATCCTCTCAGAGTCTCATCACTTAGTTGTCAGGTGGGCTGTCCAGCGACGCGGGCGAGACTGCACGCATGTGCGCGCATGATTTTTATTCGACGGTTTTGACGCCAGATCGTCACAGATTAAAAATCGTCCATTGAAGCCCGTCGCTCGAGGATGCTAGGTGACTCTCTCGTTTGGAGTTCTCGACCAGCGATGTCAGGCGATACCCCCTCGAGCGACACGACCTGGGCCCGTGCTGCCTGTTCGGTCAATAAGCTCGACAAGACTGCCAACGACGATGCTGTGAACGCTCGGACCGCCAGTGATCTGGGCGGTCGAGATCTGGACGGGTACAATCTGCGCGCTCACGCGGGCTGTGAGGCTAGCGGTGCGCTGGCGGGTTGTGGTCTGTCTAGCCGGACTCAGTTGTTTGCCGGTGCACTCCGGTCTGTGTCGATGAAGAGCCGCACGATGCTGGGGGGCGTCGGCGCGCTGCGTGATCCGAGCTTCGAGAGGGTCGTCCGGTCTGGTGAGCGCTGCTCACTGTACGGCGGCTCGACTCCGCGTTAGCCCTTCGCGTTCGCCTCGAGGGCTCGCAGCATGTATGTGCAGCGAGTCCTGTGGGGCTGTTTTGACCCCCCCTACTGTCCAAACAGCTTGAAGTAATGAACGTCTCACCTGAAGCGATCGATACTTGGCAGCGTGCCTTGCAGAAGGCTCGCCTGCGCTCACCGGCGTCTTTCGATCAGTGGTTCTCGAGCGTGCAATTCGACGGCCTGTGTGACGGAGTTCTCGGCTTGACAGCGCGCGACGAGTTCGTGCGCGACTGGGTCAAGACCCATTTCTTGCCCGCCATGCTCACCGACCTGGGCTACGAGCTGGAGCAGCGCAGCCAGGAAGAGAAGAGCGCCGAGGATACCGACGGTGAGCAAGCACCGGCGAGCACACCCGCGATCCGTGTCGACTGGCGCATCTCGAGCCAGCTCTCCGCGCCCATCGGTACCTTGCCGTCGGCTGCAGACAGAGTTGCGGCGGACAGAGTTGCGGCGGACAGAGCCGCGGCGGACAGAGCCGCGGCGCCCGGCACGATCCCGCCGCCGCCCAGCAGCACGCGCCTGCTTCGAGACGGCGTCTCGCGTGAAACAGGCGTTCGTGAAACAGGCTTGCGCGCGACGCTCGCCGACTTCCCGGACGGGTTGCCGCAGCGTTCCAGCTTGCCGCCCGCTCCGAGGCCTGCGCTCGCCCTGGTCTCCGCCGAATCTGGCTCGCGTGACTCCGAGCCGCCGCGCTCCTCGCGCCGCCCCCCGGGGGACGGCTCGGGCTCGGCGCGTCCGCCGGCGCGGCCCATTCCCAGCCTCAAGGGTGGCGATCCGATCAATCCCAAGCACACCTTCCCCAACTTCGTCGTCGGCCCGTCCAATGAGCTGGCGTACGCCGCAGCGGTGGCGTCCGCGGGCGTCGGCGGTCCGCGCTATAATCCGCTCTTCATTTGCGGCGGTACGGGCCTCGGCAAGACCCACCTGGCGCACTCGATCGCCCACCGCTTGATCGAAGACAAGTCGGAGGCGCGGGTTCTGTACGTCTCCGCCGAGCGCTTCACGAACGAGTTCATCGAGGCGCTGCAGCACCACCGGATGGAGGAGTTCCGCACCCGCTACCGCCGCAATTGCGACGCGCTGCTGGTGGACGACATCCAGTTCCTGGCGGGCCGCGAGCAGACGCAGGAGGAGTTCTTCCACACCTTCAATGCGCTGCGCGACGCGGACAAGCCGATCGTCGTCACCTCGGACAAGTACCCTCAAGAGCTGCAGCGCATGCCGGAGCGGCTGATCTCGCGCTTCACCAGCGGGCTCGTCGCCGATGTGCAGACCCCCGCGCTGGAGACGCGCGTCGCGATCGTGCGCAAGAAAGCGACGCTCGAGGGCATCCCCCTGCTGGACGAGGTGGCGGTGCTGCTCGCACAGACCATCAAGAGCAACGTGCGCGAGCTGGAGGGCGCTCTGATCCGTCTGGCCGCCAAGTCATCGCTGCTGGGGCGCCCGATCGATCTCGAGTTCGCGCAGAGCGAGCTGTCGCTGGTCTCTCCGCTCAAGGCCGACCAGAGCAGCGTGGAAGATATCCAGCGCGCGGTCTGCAGTCACTTCAGCTTCTCCAACGCCGAGCTGCTCAGCAAGGATCGTCACAAGAGCCTGGCCTTCGCGCGCCAGGTAGCAATGTACCTGTGCCGGCAGCGCCTGAAGTGCAGCTTCCCCGAGCTCGGGCGGGCCTTCGGCAACCGCGACCACACCACGGTCATGAGCGCCTGCCGCCGCGTCGAGTCCCTGCGTCGTCAGGACCCGGAGGTGAACGCTCACCTCCAGGCAATCGAGAACAAGCTCGCCTCCGAGGGCTGACAGGCAGCACGAGTGCCGGGCGAGCGCGCCTGGCTCACGTCAGGGCGGCCGTCTCTGCGCGCGCGGGGGCC